>NZ_JBIVID010000008.1:0-324011 GCF_044749525.1 Pseudomonas sp. NPDC089395 | reverse complement strand
TCCAGCATTACTTGGCTCGATTAACTCTTTGAATTTCAAGGAGTTTTTCGTTCCGACTACGCTGGAAGTGGGGCGCATTATAAGGGGATTCGAGACCCCGTCAAGGGTTAATTTCAAAAAACCTTAATATCGCTGAAAACAAAGCGGGGAGGCCTATCGGCCTCCCCGCTTCTATATATAGCTACACCAACAACCGGTCACTCTGCCTTGAGGGTGACCCGCGCAAACGCCTTCTTGCCCGCTTGGCACACATGGGTTGCGCCAATTGCAAACATGAAGTCGCGCTCAACCACCGCGCCGTCGACCTTGACGGCTCCGCCATTGAGAAGGTCCCGCGCCATCGCCGAGTTCTTCACCAGGCCCGCCCGGTTCAGAACGGCAGCGATCGGCAAGTCTTCTGTCGCGCAAACTTCAATCTCAGGCAAGTCTTCCGGCAGCTCGCCCTCTTTCATACGGTTACCCGCAGCACGGTGCGCATTGGCCGCAGCCTCTTCACCATGGAAACGCGCAACGATTTCTTCCGCCAACTTGATCTTGATGTCACGCGGATTCGCGCCATTGGCCACATCGGTACGGAACTGCTCGATCTCTTCCATCGAACGGAAGCTCAGCAGCTCGAAGTAACGCCACATCAGCGTATCGGGGATCGATACCAGCTTGCTGTACATGACACCCGGCGCTTCCTGGATACCCACATAGTTACCCAGCGACTTGGACATCTTCTTGACGCCGTCGAGGCCTTCGAGCAGCGGCATGGTCACAATGTTCTGCGCTTCCTGCCCGTAGGCGCGCTGCAGCTCACGCCCCATTAGCAGGTTGAACTTCTGGTCGGTACCACCCAGCTCCACGTCCGCCTTCAGCGCCACCGAGTCGTACCCTTGCACCAGCGGGTAAAGGAACTCGTGGATGGCAATTGGCTGGTTGGTGGTGTAACGCTTGTCGAAGTCATCACGTTCGAGCATCCGCGCTACGGTGTACTGCGAAGCCAGGCGAATGAAATCGGCCGGAGTCAGCTTGTCCATCCAGGTAGAGTTGAAGGCGACTTCGGTCTTGGCCGGATCGAGGATCTTGAACACCTGCTGCTTGTAGGTTTCAGCGTTGTCCAGCACCTGCTCGCGCGTCAGCGGCGGACGCGTGGCGCTCTTGCCGCTCGGGTCGCCGATCATCCCGGTGAAGTCACCGATCAGGAAGATCACCTGATGCCCCAGCTCCTGGAACTGGCGCAGCTTGTTGATCAGTACCGTGTGCCCGAGGTGCAGGTCGGGGGCAGTAGGATCGAAGCCTGCCTTGATGCGCAGAGGTTGGCCGCGCTTGAGCTTCTCAACCAGTTCCGACTCGACCAATACTTCTTCCGCACCGCGCTTGATAAGCGCCAGCTGCTCTTCAACCGACTTCATAGACAGACCCGCAAGGCTCAGATTCAAGGGGAGCCAACCATACAAGATCGGCCATCAAATACAAGTTTCGCAATGGAATGTGACCTGACCGCAGCATTGCGGCGTCTACGCGCCCTTGCGTGAAAATGGATTTGGTTATATTTTATACAGTTATTTCATCTTCATCATGTCATTCATCTTTTCCATATTCACTTTTCTTCAAAGCCACCTTACCTATGACCAACGAAACGCCTAAAGCGCCCCCGCTTTATCCGAAAAGCCATCTGTTGGCCGCCAGCGGCATCGCCGCCCTGCTCAGCCTGGCACTGCTGGTATTTCCATCCAGCGAAGTCGAAGCCAAGAAGACCACGCTCAGCCTGGAGCTGGAAAGCCCGGCCGAACAGCTGAAAGACGAGTCCAAGGCCGCGCCACTGGTGCAAGTCGAAGGCGATCAGGGCACGCCCTTCGCACAGATCGAAAGCGCCGAAACCACAACCGAACAAGCGGCTCAGCAAGCCCCTGCTGCCGAGCAGAAACCAGAAGCCAAGGACCCTAGCCACCGCGAAGTGATCGTCGCCCGCGGCGACACCTTGTCGACGCTGTTCGCCAAAGTCGGCCTGCCGACCAATGCCGTGCACGACCTGCTGGCCAGCAACAAGCAGGCCAAGCAATTCAGCCAGCTCAAGCATGGCCAGGTGCTGCAGTTCGAACTCGACAAGACTGGCCAGCTGGCCAGCCTGCACAGCAAGGTAAGCAACCTCGAAACCATTCGGCTGACCAAGACGGCCAAGGGCTACACCTTCGCTCGCGAAATCAGCAAACCCGTTGTACGTACCGCTTACGCCCATGGTGTCATCAAGAGCTCGCTGTCGGCCTCGGCCCAGCGCGCCGGGCTTTCCCACAGCATGGCCATGGACATGGCCAAAGTGCTCGGCTATGACATCGATTTCGCACAGGACATCCGTCAGGGCGACGAATTCGACGTGGTCTACGAGCAGAAGGTCATGGACGGCAAGGTCGTTGGCACCGGCAACATCCTCTCTGCCCGCTTCACCAACCGCGGCAAGACCTACACGGCAGTGCGCTACACCAACAAACAGGGCAACACCAGTTACTACACCGCCGACGGCAACAGCCTGCGCAAGGCCTTCATCCGTACCCCGGTTGACTTCGCCCGTATCAGCTCGCGCTTCTCCGCCGGGCGCAAGCACCCGATCCTGAACAAGATCCGCGCGCACAAAGGGGTCGACTACGCGGCACCACGGGGCACGCCGATCAAGGCTGCAGGTGACGGCCGCATCGAGCTCGCCGGCCGACGCGGTGGCTACGGCAACACCGTCATCATTGCCCATGGCAACAGCTACAAGACTCTCTACGGTCACATGCAGGGCTTTGCCAAAGGCATCAAGAACGGCAGCAGCGTGAAACAAGGCCAGATCATCGGTTACATCGGCACCACCGGCCTTTCCACCGGTCCGCACTTGCACTACGAGTTCCAGGTAAACGGCGTGCATGTCGACCCACTGAGCCAGAAAGTCCCCATGGCCGACCCGATCACCAAGGCCGAACGCCAACGCTTTATGCAGCAGAGTCAACCCCTGATTGCCCGCATGGATCAGGAAAAGGCCACCATGCTCGCTGCGAACAAGCGCTGACGCCATGGCGCTCTACCTGGGGGTGATGTCCGGCACCAGCCTCGATGGCCTGGATATCGCCCTGATCGAACACGGCGAGCAGTTGGAGCTGCTCGCCACTCATTACGTGCCCATGCCCTCCGATCTGCGCCAAGCGCTGCTGAGCCTGTGCAGCAGCGGCCCAGACGAGATCGCTCGTGCCGCACTGGCGGAAAATCGCTGGGCCAGTTTGGCAGGCGAAGGTATCCAGCAATTGCTGGCGAAACGTGGCCTGCAGGCCAGTGCCATTCGTGCCATCGGCAGCCACGGGCAGACCATCCGGCATGAGCCTGCTCGCGGCTTTACCGTGCAGATTGGCAATCCGGCGTTGCTCGCCGAACTCACCGGCATCAGTGTGATTGCCGACTTCCGCCGCCGCGACGTGGCGGCTGGAGGCCAGGGTGCGCCCTTGGTGCCAGCCTTCCACGAAGCCTTGTTCAGCCACCTCGGGCAGCGCCTGGCCATTCTCAATGTCGGCGGTTTCAGCAATCTCAGTCTGATCGAACAGGACAAGCCGGTGCATGGCTTCGACTGCGGCCCTGGCAATGTGTTGCTGGACGCCTGGATCGAGCGCAAGCACGGCCAACCTTATGACGCAGACGGTGCCTGGGCGGCGAGCGGCCTGGTGCAGGCCGATTTGCTCAGCTGCCTGCTGACTGATCCGTTCTTCGCGGGCAGCGGGCCGAAGAGCACTGGCCGTGAAGTGTTCAACCTGCCCTGGCTGGATAGCCACCTTGACCGACTTCCCCCCTACCGTGACGAGGACATCCAGGCCACCCTGCTGGAACTCACCGCGCGCAGCATCATCGACGCGCTGAACAACGCTCAGCAAGGTACCGAAGCCTTGCTGGTGTGCGGCGGAGGCGCACGCAATGGTGCATTGATGGCTCGCCTTGGCGCATTGCTGCCCGCGGCTCAGGTGGCTAGCACCGCGGCGCACGGCGTCGATCCTGATTGGGTCGAGGCCATGGCCTTTGCCTGGCTCGCCCATTGCTGCCTCGAGGGTATCGCCGCCAACCGCCCCAGCGTGACTGCTGCCAAAGGGCTACGTGTGCTCGGCGCGATCTACCCGGCCTGACAGGCTACGCCACAATGCAAAACGCCGCGCAAATGCGCGGCGTTTTCGTATCGCAAGGCTCAGATCGAGAACGAGGAACCGCAGCCACAGGTGGTGGCGGCGTTCGGGTTCTTGATCACGAAGCGCGAACCTTCCAGGCCTTCCTGGTAGTCCACTTCGGCACCTGCCAGGTACTGGAAGCTCATCGGGTCGACCACCAGGGATACGCCCTCGCGCTCGACGATGGTGTCATCTTCGGCCACATCTTCATCGAAGGTGAAACCGTACTGGAAGCCCGAACAACCGCCGCCGGTGACGAACACGCGCAACTTCAGACGCTCGTTGCCTTCCTCGGAAACCAGGGTCTTCACCTTTTGCGCTGCCCCTTGGGTGAATTCCAGAACCGTGGGGGTGAAGGTTTCGACGCTCATGTAGATTCTCCCGGCGCAGTGCCGCCATATAACTCGATGACGCGCATTATCCGCTTCTCCGAGAAAATTGGTCAAGAATTGTGCGGCTTTAGTCGCGGCAAACAAAAAGGCCCGCACTGGGCGGGCCTCTTCGTAAACCTGCGCTTATGGCAGCAGGCCAGCGTGGGACAGACCCATGCGCTCGTCCAGGCCGAACAGGATGTTCAGGTTCTGCACCGCCTGGCCGGATGCGCCCTTGACCAGGTTGTCGATCACCGACAGCACCACCACCAGGTCACCACCCTGCGGGCGATGAACGGCGATACGGCAGACGTTGGCACCGCGCACACTGCGCGTTTCCGGGTGGCTGCCCGCTGGCATCACGTCGACGAACGGCTCATCGGCATAGCGTTTCTCGAACAGCGCCTGCAGGTCGACGGCGGTATCGGCGACGGTAGCGTACAGCGTGGCATGGATACCGCGGATCATCGGGGTCAGGTGCGGCACGAAGGTCAGGCCGATGTCCTTGCCCGCAGCCAGACGCAGGCCCTGGCTGATTTCCGGCAGGTGGCGATGGCCTTTGACCGCGTAGGCTTTCATGCTCTCGCCGGCCTCACAGAACAGCGAGCCCACGGCAGCCCCGCGACCGGCACCGCTGACACCCGACTTGCAGTCGGCGATCAAGCGCGACGGGTCGGCCAGGCCAGCCTCCAGGAGTGGCAGGAAGCCCAGCTGGGTAGCGGTCGGGTAGCAGCCCGGCACCGCGATCAGGCGCGCCTGGCGGATCTTCTCGCGGTTCACTTCAGGCAAGCCGTAGACCGCATCCTTGAGCAGCTCAGGGGCGCCGTGCGGTTGACCATACCACTTGCCCCACTCGGTGGCGTCCTGCAGGCGGAAGTCGGCGGACAGGTCGATGACCTTGGTGCCGGCAGCCAGCAGCTCGCCAGCCAGTGCGTGGGCAACACCGTGCGGGGTGGCAAAGAACACCACGTCGCAGGCCGCCAGGGCCTTGCTGTCCGGCACGCTGAAAGCCAGGCCGTCGTAGTGACCGCGCAGGTTCGGATACATGTCGGCGACCGCCACACCCGCTTCGGAACGCGAAGTGATGACCGCCACTTCGGCCTGTGGATGCTGCGCCAGCAGACGCAACAGTTCGACGCCGGTGTAACCCGTGCCGCCGACGATACCGACCTTGATCATAACGCTTGCCCCTTTATCAACGAGCCAACTGGAAAGCGCACGATAATAGGGGTGCAAGGCGCCTGTAACAACTCTTCGGGTGACCCTTCGGGCACTTGGCCTCTACTATCTGACGACCGTGAAAACCTGAAGGAACTCCCTCCATGCTCTACCTATGGATCAAAGCGCTGCACATCGTCAGCGTGGTCTGCTGGTTCGCCGGCCTGTTCTACCTGCCTCGCCTGTTCGTCTACCACGCCCAGAGCCAGGACAGCATCAGCCAGGAGCGCTTCGTGACCATGGAGCGCAAGCTGTACCGCGGCATCATGAACCCGGCAATGATCGCCACCTATGTGTTCGGGGCCTGGATGCTATACCTCACTCCCGGCTGGCTGAGCCAAGGCTGGCTGCATGCCAAGCTGACCCTGGTGATCCTGCTGACCGGCTACCACCATGTATGTGGCGCCCAGCTCAAACGCTTCGCCAGCGGCGCCAATACGCGCAGCCATGTCTACTACCGCTGGTTCAACGAGGTGCCGGTGCTGTTCCTGCTGGGCATCGTGATCCTCGTGGTGGTCAAACCGTTCTGACGCAACCCGTTCTGCACTGGAGCCTTGCCCATGTCTTTACCCGCTTCGCTGGAAAATCGCCTGCGCTTGCCGGTGGTCGCTGCACCCATGTTCCTGATATCCAACCCCGATCTGGTACTGGCCTGTTGCGGCAAGGGTGTGGTTGGCAGCTTCCCGGCCCTGAACCAGCGCGACAGCGCTGGCTTCAAAGCCTGGCTAGAGGAGATAGAGGCAGGCCTGGCGCAGTTGCATGAGCCGGCGCCCTATGCCGTCAACCTGATCGTCCACCCCACCAATCCACGCTTGCAGGCCGACCTGGCGCTGTGCGTCGCGCATCGCGTGCCGATCGTCATCACCAGCCTTGGCGCAGTCAAAGAAGTGGTGGATGCGGTACACAGCTATGGCGGCCTGGTATTCCACGACGTAACCACCCGCCGGCATGCGGAAAAAGCCGCCGAGGCGGGTGTCGATGGCCTGATCGCTGTGGCGGCGGGCGCAGGTGGGCATGCCGGCACCTGGAGCCCATTCGCCCTGGCGGCCGAGATCCGCCAGTTCTTCGACAAAACCCTTCTGCTGGCCGGCTGCATCAACCACGGCCACGAGATTCTCGCTGCCCAGTTGCTGGGCGCCGACCTGGCCTACATGGGCACTCGCTTCATCGCCACGCGCGAAAGCCGTGCGCAAGCGCCCTACAAGCAGATGCTGCTAGGTGCCCATGCCGCCGACATCATTCACACCCCCGCGGTTTCCGGTATTCCAGCGAGCTTCCTGCGCCCAAGCCTGGAACAGGCCGGCTACGACATGGCCGCGCTGAAATCCGGGCACGAGGCCGGCAAACTCAAGCCCCTCGATGATGAAGCGAAGGTCTGGAAGACCGTCTGGTCCGCCGGCCAAGGTGTGGGCGAGATCCATGACCTGCCCCCAGCGGCCGAGCTGATCGAACGCCTGCACGGCGAGTACCGGGCAGCGCTGGAGCGCAGCCAGGCACTCAGCGTCAAGGCCTTGTAGCAAAAGGCAACACCTTGCCCGGCCAAGTTGTACACTAGGCGCCCTCTTCAGCCCCCAGGAGCCTTGCATGACCCGTTACGCCATGATCACCGGTGCTTCCAGCGGCCTGGGCCTGGCCCTGGCGGAAGCGCTGGCGCGGCGCGGGCGTAGTCTGATCCTGGTGGCACGCCATCGAGAAACCCTGGAGCCGGTGGCCATGGAGCTGACCCAGCGCTTTGGTGTCGAAGTGCTGTTTCGCGCCTGCGATCTGAGCCAGCCGCTGCGCCTGTCAGGCTTCGTGCTGGAGCTTGAGGAAGGCGAACGGCGTATCGACCTGCTGGTCAATTGCGCCGGCCAACGTACCTACGGTCCGTTTCTGGCCCACGAATGGGCCGACGAGCAAGACTTGCTGGAGGTCAACATCCTCGCCATGAGCCGCCTGTGCCACGCCATCGGCAACCTGATGGCGGTACAGGGCGGCGGGCAGATCCTCAATGTCGCCGGCCTGGCGGCAGTCGCGCCAGGCCCATGGATGGCGACCTATTCCGCGAGCAAGGCGTATGTGCTGAGCTTCACCGAAGCACTGCGCGAAGAGCTCAAGCCTACCGGCATCAAGGTCTCGGTATTGTGCCCCGGCCCGGTGCGCTCCGCGCGTCGACACATTCCCCGACTCGACGGCAGCAGCCGCTGCCTGAGCCCCGAGGAAGTGGCGTTGTACACCGTCCGCGCCCTGGCAAAAAACCGTTCGCTGATCATGCCGCTGCGGCGCAACCGCTGGCTGGCCTTCGCCCCACGCCTGCTGCCGCGCTGGCTGTCACGCAAGCTGGCAGGGTTCATCCACCGACGTTACTGCCCGGTCGGAATGGAATAGCCACTGGGCGAGCGGCGCCTGGCTCAGTACACTCGGCCCGGACCCTCACCATGGAGCATGTGCTGTGGACGATTTATTCTGCAAGATCATCAACCGGGAAATCCCGGCGAAGATCATCTACGAGGACGACCAGGTTCTGGCGTTTCACGATATCGCGCCCCAGGCGCCGGTGCATTTTTTGGTCATCCCGAAAAAACACATCCGCACCCTCAGCGACCTGACCGAAGAAGACAAAGGCCTGGCAGGACATATCCTGTTCACGGCTCAGCGCCTGGCCAAGGAGCTCGGCTGCGAGGACGGTTTCCGCGTAGTCATGAACTGCAACGAGCAAGGCGGCCAGACCGTCTACCACATCCACATGCACGTGCTCGGCCAGCGCCAGATGCACTGGCCACCGGGCTGATCCAGGGCAAGCGACCCTGAAGCGATTGCGGTAAACTGTCGGGCACACTCTAGCGGAGGTGCCCGATGGCTACCGAACGTCACTACTCGCCGCTCGACCGCTTGTTGCTGCAGGCCGATACCGCCATGCGCACCTTGCTGCCCTTCAGCGGCCAACCGTCCCGGCCCTCCCCGGCCATCATCCAGCCGGATGTCGACCTGGACGAAAGCCAGACCCGCCACGTTGCCGGGCTGATGCGCATCAACCATACCGGCGAAGTCTGCGCCCAGGCGCTGTACCAGGGTCAGGCCCTGACCGCCAAGCTGCCGCAGATACGCAAGGCGATGGAACATGCCGCCGAGGAAGAAGTCGACCACCTGGCCTGGTGCGAACAGCGCATCCGTCAGCTGGGCAGTCACCCAAGCGTGCTCAACCCGCTGTTCTACGGCATGTCGTTCGGCATCGGCGCCCTCGCCGGCCTGGTCAGCGACAAAGTCAGCCTGGGCTTCGTCGCCGCCACCGAGCATCAGGTGTGCAAGCACCTTGACGAACACCTCGAGCAAATTCCCCACGAAGACGAGAAATCCCGCGCCATCCTCGAACAGATGCGCGTGGATGAAGAACAGCACGCCGAATCTGCCCTCGAGGCCGGCGGCTATCGCTTCCCTGCACCGGTACGCTTTGGCATGAGCCTGCTGGCCAAGGTCATGACCAAGAGCACCTACCGCATCTAAGGGCACGCCCATGACGGACCGAATAGACGCCAAGGACCTGGCGCGCGCCGTGCAAGCCGGCATACTCCAGCCAGGCCAGGACCAGGCCCTGCTGGAGTTCCTGCACCACCAGCCCGCCTCGCGTGGCAGTTTCCAGTTGGCACACGTCGCCTTCTACTTCGGCGCCCTGTTGATCATGGGCGCCATGGGCTGGTTGCTGACCGAGGCCTGGATGCGCGTTGGCGACGTGGCCCTGTTGGCCATCGCTGCCCTGTACATCGCCTTGCTCACTCTGTTCGCCCGGACTCTGCAGAAGCGCCAGCAGCCCATTGCCGCTGGCGTGCTGGCGGCCGTCGCGGTGAGCATCGTGCCGTTGGCAGTGTTCGCTCTCGAACGCCTGGCTGGCTGGTGGCCGCTGGACGATGTGCAAGCGAACTATCACCAGTACTACACCTACGTACAGGGTGGCTGGCTGATGATGGAGGCAGCCACGGTGCTGGCCGGCCTGCTGATGCTGCGCTTGATCCCTTACCCGTTCATCGTGATGCCGATCGCCGTCGCGTTGTGGTTCATGTCGATGGACCTGAGCGAGTGGGTGTACGGTTCACCGTTCAGCTGGGAGCAGCGGCGCACGGTGTCGCTGTGGTTCGGGCTGGGGTTGTTACTGGTATTTCTGCTGGTGGACGGCCGTACCCGCGAGGACTATGCCCATTGGGGCTACCTGGCTGGGCTCGCGGCGTTCTGGGGCGGGCTGACGATGATGGAAAGCGACAGTGAGCTGGGCAAGGCACTGTACTGCTTGATCAACCTTGGCCTGATGGGGATGGCCGTACTGCTGCGCCGGCCGCAGTTCATGGTGTTCGGGGCGCTGGGGGTGGCGGCTTATCTCGGCTACCTGTCGTACGAGGTGTTTGCCGAGTCGCTGCTGTTCCCGGTAGTGCTGACGTTGATCGGGCTTGGCGTCATTGGCTTGGGGCTGGGGTATCAGAAGCGGCGGGAGCGGTTGAGCCAGGCGGTGAGAAGTTGGCTTCCGGGTTGGTTACTGGTGGCCTTGCCGGCACTGCGCAACTGAAAATTGCTGGGGCCGCTTTGCGGCCCTTTCGCGACACAAGGCCGCTCCTACAGAGATCGCATAAGCATTGTAGGAGCGGCCTTGTGTCGCGAAAGGGCTGCGCAGCAGCCCCAAAATCCCGGGATCAACCCAGTTCGACGATCTCGTAGCCGTGGGTGATTTCCACACCAGCGCGCTCCAGCATGATCGACGCCGAGCAATACTTCTCCGCCGACAGCTCCACCGCCCGCTTGACCTGAGCTTCTTTCAGCCCACGGCCCTTGACCACGAAATTCATGTGGATCTTGGTGAAAACCTTCGGGTCTTCACTGGCGCGCTCGGCTTCCAGGAAGGCTTCGCAGCTTTCCACCGCCTGCCGGGATTTCTTCAGGATGCTCACCACATCGAAGCTGCTGCAGCCACCCAGGCCGAGCAGAAGCATTTCCATCGGTCGCACGCCCAGGTTGCGGCCGCCAGCC
The DNA here is from genome assembly GCF_044749525.1 of Pseudomonas sp. NPDC089395. Classification (NCBI taxonomy): domain Bacteria; kingdom Pseudomonadati; phylum Pseudomonadota; class Gammaproteobacteria; order Pseudomonadales; family Pseudomonadaceae; genus Pseudomonas; species Pseudomonas sp. NPDC089395. Next base: position 313,264 of record NZ_JBIVID010000008.1, on the reverse strand, counting down.
TCGGGCGGGCCATCCATCACCACCACGTGGCCGCTCCCCGACTCGCCGAGGAACATCGCTTCACCGGCCCACTGGATGCGTGCCTTCATCTGTCCGTACTCCTGAAATTCGCAAAAGGGTGTCAGCTTAAGCCTTGTATGGCTGTCGGAAAAGCTCAATGCGCGTCGCATTTGTGCCGAAACATCCTGCGGTGTCTGATAAGCTGGCGCCAATTGACTGGCGCTACGCGCCATGCAATGACTAACAAGAGCCTATGCGTCACATCGAACAGGATTTCGTGATGGTTGCCTCAGCCCTACCCGCCAAGATCAAGAACATCGACAAGCTGCTGGTGCATTGCCAGCGCCGCCGCTACACCGCCAAGAGCAACATTATCTGTGCTGGCGATCGTGCCGAAACCTTGTCATTCATCATCAAGGGCTCAGTCACCATACTGATCGAAGACGACGAAGGCCATGAGATGATCATCGCCTACCTCAACAACGGCGATTTCTTCGGGGAACTGGGGCTGTTCGAGCCGTCCAACAGCGATCAGCAGCGCAGCGCCTGGGTCCGTGCCAAGACCGAATGCGAAGTGGCGGAGATCAGCTACGACAAGTTTCGCGAAGTGACGCGGCAAGACCCGGAGATTCTCTATGCCCTTGGCAGCCAGATGGCCCAGCGCCTGCGCAACACGACGCGCAAGGTCGGCGACCTGGCATTCTTCGATGTTACCGGCCGGGTAGCCCGTTGCCTGCTCGACCTGTGCAAGCAGCCTGATGCCATGACCCACCCTGATGGCATGCAGATCAAGATCACCCGTCAGGAAATTGGCCGCATCGTCGGCTGTTCGCGGGAGATGGTCGGCCGCGTCCTCAAGGATCTTGAAGAACGCAGCCTGGTGCAGGTCAAGGGCAAGACCATGGTGGTCTACGGCACCCGTTAGTCCTTGGGCAGCTTCGCCAGCACGTCGTTGTAGGCTTGTGACAAGCGCTCGAACCAGGGCGCCTCAGGCACTACTTCGTGCAGGGCGATATGGCTATCGGCTCGGCAGCGCTGTTCCAGCTCGCAACATTCGTTGAAGCGGTTGACCGCGGCGACCATCGACTCGCGCTCGTTATCCAGCAGCAGCGCGCCATGCACCAGCACCACCGGCCGCTTGCCGCCCAGTCCCTGCCGCCAGCGCTGGGCCGTACCAACCAGCTTGCGGCCATTCAAGTTGACGTTGTAGCGACCATCACAAAAAGCCCCGTCGATTTCGCCCACTGATGCCACGCCGCCCCATTCGCGCAAGACATCGCACAGCGGCAAGCACAGGCGCTCGTAGGCGTTTTCGATTCGGCCATGGTCGCCTTCGCTGCGCGGCGCGACGTAGACCAGGGCAACGTTCACCGTCGAATGGGACTGGGGCACCGGCTCGCCGCCGCTTTCGCGCAGCAGCACCGGCCAGCCGGCGATTGCCAGCTCCGCGCAGGCGACTTCGAAGTTGTCCAGGCGGCTCATGCGCCGGGGCATGACCAGGGCGTGGTCGGTCGGGCGCCAGAACAGCACGCCATACTCCCGTTCGCCGCGGCATACGGCAGCCAGCAGGTCCTGTTCGGCGTGAAGGCCTTGTTCGACGGTGAGGGCCAGAGGCTGGTCAGTCATTGTCCACCTTTGATGTTGTTGCCCCGCGAAGAGGCCATGACAGGCATACAAAAAAGCCGGCATAAGCCGGCTTCGTTTCAATCAGTCCAGTTGCTGAACGGTCTTCTTCACCTGCTCGGGGAAAAACAACCGCTGCAATTCCAGCCCCGGCTGCTCGGCGCGCATGAACGCTTCACCGACCAGGAACGAGTACACCTCGTTGATTTCCATCAGCTCGACATCGGCACGGTTGAGAATGCCGCTCTCGGTAATGGCCAGGCGGTCGCGCGGAATGCGCGGCAGCAGGTCGAGGGTGGTTTCAAGGCTGACCTCGAAGGTGTGCAGGTTGCGGTTATTCACCCCCACCAGCGGCGTATCAAGGGTCTTCAACGCGCGCTCCAGTTCGTCACCGTCATGCACTTCGACCAGCACGTCCAGGCCAACGTCCTTGGCGGTGGCAGCCAGCTCGGCCATCTTCACGTCATCGAGCGCCGACACGATCAGCAACACGCAATCGGCCCCCAGGGCCCGGGCTTCGACGATCTGGTACGGGTCGACCATGAAGTCCTTGCGGATCACCGGCAGCGAGACCGCGGCGCGGGCCTGCTGAAGGTACTCATCGGCACCCTGGAAGTAGTCCACGTCGGTCAACACCGACAGGCAGGTCGCCCCGCCCTTCTCATAGCTGACGGCAATGTCCGCAGGCACGAAGTTCTCGCGGATCACACCTTTGCTCGGCGACGCCTTCTTGATTTCTGCGATTACCGCCGGCTGCTTGCGCTTGGCCTGTTCGATCAGGGCCTTGGCAAAACCACGCGGCGCATCGGCCGTCTTGGCCAGGGCCTCCAGTTCGGCAACGCTGACGCGCGCGCTGCGTTCGGCCACTTCCTGGAACTTGCGGGCAATGATCCTTTCCAGCACCGTCGGCACACTCATGCTTCGTTCTCCACCTTGAATACCGCGGTAAAGGCACCCAACTCCTGCAGCTTCTCCCAGGCCAGGCCGGTGTGCAGGACGTCGTGGGCCAGTTCCACACCCGCCTTGAGGCTCATGGCATGGTCAGCGGCGTACAGCGCTGCGCCCGCATTGAGCACGATCATCTCGGCCGCTTTCTGGCCGTTTTCGGTCTTGCGTCGGCCCAAGGCGTCGCGGATCAGCTCCAGCGATGCCTGTGGGCTCTCGACGGCCAGGCCATGCAGGCTCTGGCTCTTCATGCCGAGGTCTTCCGGCTCGACCCAGTATTCGGTGATTTCGCCGTTCTTCAGCTCGGCGACAAAGGTCGGCGCAGCCAGGCTGAACTCGTCCAGGCCATCCTTCGAATGCACCACCAGCACATGCTTGCTGCCCAGGCGCTGCAGCACCTCAGCCAGCGGGCGGCACAAGGCTTGGGTGAACACGCCCACCACCTGGTGTTTCACTCCGGCCGGATTCGTAAGCGGGCCGAGCATGTTGAACAGGGTACGCAGGCCCAGGTCACGACGCGGGCCGGCGGCGTACTTCATAGCGCTGTGGTGGCTTTGGGCAAACATGAAACCGATGCCGAGGCTGTCGATGCAGCGCGCAACCTGAACCGGCGTCAGGTTCAGGTAGATGCCCGCAGCCTCCAGCAGGTCGGCGCTGCCACTCTTGCCGGACACGGCGCGGTTACCATGCTTGGCGACCGTGCAGCCCGCGGCCGCCAGGACGAACGACGAGGCGGTGGAAACGTTGAAGATGTTGGCGCCGTCGCCGCCGGTACCGACGATATCGACCACACCATCGAGGCTTTTCAATTCGACCTTGTCGGCCAGCTCGCGCATCACCGAAACCGCACCGACGATCTCGTCGATGCTCTCGCTCTTCATGCGCATGCCCATCAGGAATGCGCCGATCTGCGCTTCGCTGCACTGGCCGGTCATGATCTCGCGCATGACGTCACGCATTTCCTCGGTGCTGAGGTCCAGGTGGCCGACGATACGGCTCAACGCGCTCTTGATATCCATGTTCGATCCTTAACGGCGGCCGCCGGTCTGCTTGAGGAAGTTGGCGAACAGCTCGTGGCCCTGCTCGGTGAGGATGGACTCGGGGTGGAACTGCACCCCTTCGATATTCAGCGTCTTGTGGCGCAGGCCCATGATCTCGTCGACCGAGCCATCATCGTGGGCGGTCCAAGCGGTGACTTCCAGGCAATCGGGCAGGGTTTCGCGCTTGACCACCAGGGAATGGTAGCGGGTAACCGTCAACGGGTTGTTGAGGCCGGCGAACACGCCAAGGTCGCGGTGGTGCACCGGGCTGGTCTTGCCGTGCATGACCTGGCGGGCACGCACCACGTCACCGCCAAAGGCCTGACCGATGGACTGGTGGCCCAGGCACACGCCAAGGATCGGCAGCTTGCCGGCAAAATGCAGGATGGCCTCGATGGAAACACCCGCTTCGCTGGGCGTGCACGGGCCAGGGGAAACGACGATGCGCTCGGGGTTGAGGGCTTCGATCTGAGCGATAGTCATTTCATCATTGCGAATGACCTTCACCTCAGCACCCAACTCGCCCAGGTATTGAACGACGTTGTAGGTGAATGAGTCGTAGTTGTCGATCATCAGTAACATCGGCTGAACCTCTTGAATCTACTGACTTTGAATTCGAACCTTCCCCGGCCACAAGCGCGGGCAGCGGATGTTTTAGGCAAACGGGAAGGTAAACAGGGGCGGGCCGGACGGGCCGGCAGGAGATAAAGTCAGGCGCGCCAACGCCAACGGGCGTGGGCCTTGATTACGCGCATCAAGAGTTTGCTGACGATCAACACAGGATAGGTCTCGCTCATACGTCCCGGCACAGTAGCCTACCGACGCGGCGGGCGCAATATGCCCGTAAACACGGGGAAACGAATGGACTTGGAAGGCATGCCCAGCGATTTGCTAAGGTCAATCCGATTGTCCTCATAAAAACAATGAAAAGGATGTTCACCAATGCGCCAAGCACCGTTACTGCGTTTCACCCTCGCCTCGTTGGCCCTTGCCAGCAGCCAGGTGTTCGCTGCCCCCTCCCCTTATTCCACGTTGATCGTGTTCGGTGACAGCCTCAGCGATGCGGGGCAGTTTCCCGACCAGACCGGCGGTACTTCGGGGGCACGCTTCACCAACCGTGACGCACAGGGCAATTTCGCCCCCGTATCGCCGATGATCCTCGGCGGCAAACTGGGCTTTGGCGCCAGTGAGCTGGGCCCTTCGACCTCCCCCGGCAACCTGGCTCAGGGCCTTCCTGACGGCAACAACTGGGCTGTCGGCGGCTATACCACCGGGCAGATTCTGGCGTCGATAACCGACACCTCCGAAACGGTCATCCCACCCGGCCAGCCAGGGGCCGGGGCGGTGCTGCGGGAGCGACCCGGCTACCTGGCCAACGGCCTGCGGGCCGATCCCAATGCGCTCTATTACCTTACTGGCGGTGGCAACGACTTTCTCCAGGGTCTGGTCAACAGCCCGGCAGGCGCCGCAGCGGCCGGCGCACGCCTGGCCGCCAGCGCCCAGGCCCTGCAGCAAGGCGGCGCACGTTACATCATGGTCTGGCTGCTTCCGGACCTCGGCAAGACGCCAAACTTCAACGGCACGCCTCTGCAAGGCCCGCTGTCGCAACTCTCCGGTGTATTCAACCAATCGCTGATCAGCCAGCTCGGCCAGATCGACGCCCAGATCATTCCGTTGAACATTCCTGTGCTGATCGACGAAGTCCTGGCCAGCCCGGAACAGTTCGGACTGGCCAGCGGCCAGAACCTTGTCGGTACCTGCTACAGCGGCAACGGCTGCGTGCAGAACCCGGTATACGGCATCAACGGCCTCACACCCGACCCGACCAAGCTGCTGTTCAACGACTCGGTTCACCCGACCATCGCCGGCCAGCAACTGATCGCCGACTACGCCTACTCGATTCTTTCCGCCCCGTGGGAGCTGACATTGCTACCCGAAATGGCCCATGCCAGCTTGCGCGCGCACCAGGACGAGCTACGCAACCAGTGGCAGACGCCCTGGCAGGCAGTGGGTCAATGGCAAGCCTTCGTCAGCACCGGCGCCCAGGACCTGGACTTCGACGATCAGCGCAGCGCCGCCCGTGCGGACGGACATGGCTACAACCTGACCCTCGGGGGCAGCTATCGACTGAACGACGCCTGGCGCGTGGGACTGGCAGGCGGCGTCTACCAGCAGAAACTGGAGGCAGGCGAGCAGGACTCGGACTACAAGCTCGACAGTTACCTGGCCACGGCCTTCGCCCAATTCCGCCAGGACCGTTGGTGGGCCGATGCCGCGCTGACGGCGGGCCACCTGGACTACCGCGACCTCAAGCGGACCTTCGCGCTTGGGGTAAATGACCGCAGCGAGAAGGGCGACACCGATGGCGAAGCCTGGGCCGTGACGGGGCGGCTGGGTTACGACCTGATGACCGAAGCCAGCCATTGGCAACTGGCACCGTTCGTCAGCGCCGACTATGCGCGGGTGAAGGTCGATGGCTATGACGAGAAGAGCGGACGCTCGACGGCGCTGGGCTTCGATGACCAGGAACGCACTTCACGGCGCCTCGGCGTGGGGTTGCTGGGCAGCGTGCAGGTGCTACCGAGTACCCGACTGTTCGCCGAGTTGGCGCAGGAACATGAGTTCGAGGATGACCAGCAGGATGTGACCATGCACCTGACGACGTTGCCGGCCAACGACTTCACCCTGACCGGGTATACGCCCCACAGCGACCTGACCCGGGCCAGCCTGGGGGTGAGCCACGAGCTGGTCGCGGGGGTGCATCTGCGGGGGAACTATAACTGGCGCAAGAGTGATGAGTTGACCCAACAGGGGCTGAGTCTTGGGGTGAGCGTCGACTTCTGAATTGCTGGGGCCGCTCTGCGGCCCTTTCGCGACACAAGGCCGCTCCTACAGAGGTTCGCGTCTTTCTGTAGGAGCGGCCTTGTGTCGCGAAAGGGCTGCAGAGCAGCCCCGACGCCAGCGAATTACTTAACGCAAGTCTGCTCGGCCAACGCCACCGCACGGAACATCGCCCGGCGCTTGTTGATGGTTTCTTCCCACTCCAGCGCCGGCACCGAGTCGGCAACGATGCCGCCGCCGGCCTGCACATGAAGCTCACCGTCCTTGATCACGGCCGTACGGATGGCAATCGCGGTATCCATGTTGCCGTTCCACGCGAAGTAGCCCACCGCACCACCGTAGACACCGCGCTTGACCGGCTCCAGCTCATCAATGATTTCCATTGCGCGAATCTTCGGCGCGCCCGACAAGGTGCCTGCCGGCAGAATCGCCCGCAGTGCGTCCATGGCGGTCAGGCCCTCGCTCAGTTGGCCGGTGACATTGGAGACGATGTGCATCACGTTGGAATAGCGCTCGATCACCATCTTCTCGGTCAAGCGCACGCTGCCGGTCGACGACACACGCCCCACATCGTTACGGCCCAGGTCGATGAGCATCAGGTGCTCGGCGATCTCTTTCTCGTCCGACAGCAGGTCGTCTTCCAACGCCCGGTCTGCCTCCTCGTTGGCACCACGCGGGCGAGTGCCGGCAATCGGGCGCACGGTGACCAGGTTGTCTTCCACGCGTACCAACACTTCCGGCGAACTGCCGACCACATGGAAGTCGCCAAAGTTGAAGAAGTACATGTAGGGCGTCGGGTTGAAGCAACGCAGCGCGCGATACAGGTCGATGGGCGCGGCCTTGAAATCGATCGACATGCGTTGCGACGGCACCACTTGCATGCAGTCACCCGCCAGGATGTATTCCTTGATGCGCCCTACCGCGTTCTCGTAGTCGTCACGGGTGTAGCTGGAGCGGAATTCAGGTTCGGCCGCCATCGGGCCGCTCAGGTCAAGGCCTCGGCGTGGCGTGATCGGCTGACGCAGGGTTTCCAGCAGACCTTGCAGACGTGCCTGGCCTTGTTCGAACGCCTGCTCTTCGGCCGGGTCGACCAGCACGATGGCGTGCATCTTGCCCGCCAGGTTGTCGAACACCACCACGGCGTCGGAAACCATCAACAGAATGTCTGGCACGCCCAGTGGGTCTGGGTTCGGGCTCGCGCCCAAGCGTTTTTCCACATAACGCACGCAGTCGTAGCCGAAGTAGCCCACCAAGCCACCGTTGAAGCGCGGCAAGCCGGGGATGTCGGCGACTTTGTAGCGGTCCTTGAAGGTTTCGACGAAGGCCAACGGGTCTTCGACCTCGTGGCTTTCCACTTCCACGCCATCCTGCAGGATGCTGACGTGGTAGCCATGCACACGCATCACGGTGCGCGACGGCAGGCCGATCATCGAGTAACGGCCCCACTTCTCACCGCCCTGCACCGATTCGAGCAGGTAGCTGTTGGGCTGGTCAGCCAGTTTCAGGTAGATCGACAGCGGCGTGTCGAAATCGGCCAGGGTTTCGCAGGCCAGGGGAATGCGGTTGTAGCCGGCAGCGGCCAGGCGCAGGAATTCTTCGCGGGTCATGGGTAGCCTCGTGGCAAGCAGCAATAGGGTCGGGCAAGCGGACGGGCCGGCAGGCGCCGGCGGGCATAAGTCAGGCGCGCCAGCGCCAACGGGCCAGGGCCTTGATGACTTTCATCCAGAATTTGCCAGTGACCGCCACGGTGGACTCTCTGTCGGGTGAGGCTTGAAGGTCCGCCAACGTTATCCCAGTGGCCGAGTCCGCGCAACCGGGCAGCAGCGCGCGCAGGTCGTCGATCACCAGGTTCGGGGTCTCTTCATCGATGGGCCGGCCATGGTTGTAGCCATAACTCAGGCCGACGCACTGCACGCCGGCGGCCTTGGCCGCCAGTACGTCGCTGCGCGAGTCGCCGACGAACAACGACTGCTCTGGCGTGACACCCGCCATCTTCATGACGTGCAGCAGTGCTGCGGGGTCAGGCTTCTTCTGTGGCAGCGTGTCGCCGCCGATGATCCAGCGGAAGTAGCGGCCGATCTTCATCTGGTCCAGCAACGGCCCGACAAAACGCTCGGGCTTGTTGGTGATCAGCGCCATCTCCACGCCCTGCTTGCGCAGCCAGCGCAGGGTGTCCTGGACACCGGGATAGATGACGGTCAGTTCATGGCTTTGGGCATAGGCCTCCATGAACAGCGCCAGCGCCTGTTCCGCCAGAGCATCGTCTACCGCAGCATGGTCGATGCTGCCAGCCAGCGCCCGGCGCACCAGCACCTGGGCACCGTTTCCGACCCAATGGCGAACGGCTTCAAGGCCTGCGGGCTCGCGCCCGAGTTCGAGCAGCATGCGGTCCACGGCAGCGGCCAGGTCTGGCACCGAGTCGATCAGGGTACCGTCCAGATCGAACATCACCAGCCTGGGCAGCGCCCCGGGGAACAGCTGCTCGAAGCCACTCATGGGCGGGCCTGGGCCATTTCGGCGCGCATCTTGGCGATGACTTCCTGGTAGTCCGGGGCGTTGAAGATGGCCGAGCCGGCGACAAAGGTGTCCGCACCGGCGGCAGCGATCTCGCGGATGTTGTTGACGTTGACGCCGCCATCGATTTCCAGGCGGATGTCACGGCCGCTGGCGTCGATCAGCGCACGGGCTTCGCGCAGCTTGTCGAGGGTGCCGGGGATGAACTTCTGCCCGCCGAAGCCTGGGTTGACGCTCATCAGCAGGACCATGTCGATCTTGTCCATCACGTACTTCAAGGCATCCAGGCTGGTGGCCGGGTTGAACACCAGGCCGGCCTTGCAGCCGCCGTCACGGATCAGCTGCAGCGAACGGTCAATGTGCTGCGAGGCTTCCGGGTGGAAGGTGATGTAGGTGGCGCCCGCTTCGATGAAGTCGCCGATGATGCGATCGACCGGGCTGACCATCAGGTGCACGTCGATCGGCGCGGTCACGCCGTACTTGCGCAGCGCGGTGCAGACCATCGGGCCGATGGTCAGGTTGGGCACGTAGTGGTTGTCCATCACATCGAAGTGAACGATGTCGGCCCCGGCGGCCAGCACCTTGTCGACATCCTCGCCCAGGCGGGCGAAATCGGCGGAGAGAATGGAGGGGGCAATAGCGTAGGGCTGCATGGCGCACCTGTTGGCAGAATCACGGTGGCGCGCATTGTAACTCACGGAATCGAATGAAGGCTGATTGGTATCAATCCGTCTCGACGAGTGCCTTCTTTGCCTGAACCGGCGATGAGGCCAGCCCAGGCAAACGCCTATCAGGCAGGCTGCTGGGTCCTCAACTTTTCGCTACGCCCCCGCAACCACTCCAGGGTCAGCAACAACACCACCGAGAAGCCAATCAGCAAGGTCGCCGCCGCCGCGATGGTCGGGCTCAGGTTCTCGCGAATGCCGCTGAACATCTGCCGTGGCAGTGTCGCCTGCTCCGGCCCGGCAAGGAACAGCGTCACCACCACTTCATCGAACGAGGTGGCGAAGGCAAACAGCGCGCCAGAGATCACCCCAGGCGCAATCAGCGGCAAGGTCACCCGGCGGAAGGCCAGCAACGGCGAGGCGCCCAGGCTGGCCGCCGCCCGCACCAGGTTGTAGTTGAAACCCTGCAAGGTCGCCGACACGGTGATGATGACGAACGGCACGCCCAGCACTGCATGCACCAGGATCAGCGAGATGAAGCTGTTACCCATGCCCAATGGTGCAAAGAACAGGTAACTGGCCACGCCGATGATGACCACCGGCACCACCATCGGCGAAATCACCAGCGCCATCACCAGCGACTTGCCCGGGAAATCGCCTCGGGTCAGCCCGATCGACGCCAGGGTGCCAAACACCATGGCCAGGAACGTGGCCGCCGGCGCAACGATGATGCTGTTCTTCAGCGCCCGCATCCATTCCGCCGAAGCGAAGAAGTCCTGGTACCACTGCATCGAGAAGCCCTGCAGTGGATACACCAGGAAACTGCCACTGTTGAAGGACAGCGGCACGATCACCAGCACCGGCAACACCAGGAACAAGAGAATCAGGCCGCACAGAATGCGCAGGCTGTAGAACCACACCCGCTCGACGGGTGACATGTATGGGCTCAGCATCACAAGGCTCCTCAGCTCAGGCGCAGGCGGCTGGCGCCGACCAGCCAGCTATAGATCAGGTACAGCAGCACGGTCGCCAGCAGCAACAGCCCGCCCAGCGCGGTGGCCATGCCCCAGTTGATGCTGGTGTTGGTGTAGAAGGCGACGAAGTAGCTGACCATCTGGTCGTTGGGGCTGCCGAGCAGCGCCGGGGTGATGTAGTAGCCGATGGCCAGGATGAACACCAGCAGGCAGCCGGCACCCACGCCCGCGTAGGTCTGCGGGAAGTACACCCGCCAGAAGCTGGCGAACGGGTGGCAACCGAGCGAAATCGCCGCGCGCATGTAGCTGGGCGAAATGCCTTTCATCACGCTGTACAGCGGCAGGATCATGAACGGCAGAAGAATGTGCACCATCGAGATGTACACGCCAGTGCGGTTGAACACCAGCTCCAGCGGTTGGTCGATGATGCCCATGGCCATCAGCGCACTGTTGATCAGGCCGCCTGACTGCAGCAGCACGATCCACGCCGCCACCCGCACCAGGATCGAGGTCCAGAATGGCAGCAGCACCAGAATCATCAGCAGGTTGCTCTGCCGAGTCGGCAGGTTGGCCAGCAAGTAGGCCAGTGGGTACGCCAGCACCAGGCAGATGACCGTGATCACCACACCCATCCACAGGGTGCGGGCAAAAATATCCAGGTAAATGGCCTGGTCGGGGGTAGCCTTGGCCAGCTCGCCGAGGTCATCGATACGGTGGTCGAGCGCCGCCAGCAGGTAGAACGAGGTTACCGGGCTGGTATTGCGGCGGATCGCCTGCCAGTAGGCCGGGTCACCCCAACGCTCGTCGAGGGCTTGCAGGGCATCTTTATAGGAGGCCGGCTCTGTCTTGAACGGAAGCGCCCGCGCGGTTTTCGCCAACAGGCTACGGTAGCCGGCCAGCTCCATGTTCAGGCGCTTGGACAGGTCGCCCAACGTCTGGTTCTTGCGTGACTCGGCCAGATCCTGGCTCAGAGCCTTGTAGACCTCTTCACCCGGCAGGCTCTTGCCGTCCCACTGGGCGATGATTTCCACGGTGCGCGGCATGCCGCCGACCACTTCCGGGTTGCCGACGCTCTTGAACAGCAGCGCCGCGATCGGCACCAGGAACACCAGCAGGAGAAACAGCGCCAGCGGCGCGATCAACGCCTGCGCCTTCCAGCGGTTGACCCGCTCGGCGTGCTTGAGGCGCTGCTTCAGATTTGGACCTGCGCCTTCGTTGAGGGGCACTGCAATGGCCATGGCGAACTCCGCAAAACAGGCTGAAATTGGGGCTGCTGCGCAGCCCATCGCCGGCAAGCCGGCTCCCACACCCTCAGGTGGTCAACTCCACCTGTGGGAGCCGGCTTGCCGGCGATGAGCCGCGTAGCGGCTCCCTATCGTTTACTTCTTCGCCGCCCAGGCGTTGAAGCGTTGCTCCAACTGCTCGCTGTTGTCGGCCCAGAAGGCCACGTCGATCTGCACCTGATTGGCAATGTTCTCAGGCGTGGTCGGCATGTCCTTTTTCACATCGTCCGACAGCAGGCTGACGGCCTTGGAATTGGCCGGGCCATAGGCGATGTTTTCGGAGTAGGTCTTTTGCTGCTCGGGCTGGACGCTGAAAGCGATGAATTTCTTCGCCTCGTCAGCATCCTTGGCGCCTTTCGGAATGGCCCAGGCGTCGAAGTCGTAGATGCCACCGTTCCACACCACCTTGAGGTTGCTCTCTTTCTGCACGGCGGCGATGCGGCCGTTGTAGGCCGAGCTCATGACCACGTCACCCGAGGCCAGGTACTGTGGTGGCTGGGCGCCCGCTTCCCACCACTGGATGCTCGGCTTGAGCTCGTCGAGTTTCTTGAAGGCGCGGTCAACGCCTTCTTTGGTGCCCAGCACCTGGTACACCTCTTTCGGTGCCACACCATCTGCCATCAGGGCGAATTCGAGGGTGTACTTGGCGCCTTTGCGCAGGCCGCGCTTGCCCGGGAATTTCTTCGTGTCCCAGAAATCGGCCCAGCTGGTAGGCGCGGTCTTGAGCTTGTCGGCGTTGTAGGCCAGCACGGTGGACCAGACGAAGAAGCCCACGCCGCACGGCTGGATGGCGCCCTTCACATAGTCGCTTTCGTTGCCGAACAGGGCCGGGTCGAGTTCTTCGAACATGCCTTCGTCGCAGCCGCGGGCCAGCTCTGGCGACTCTACTTCCACCAGGTTCCAGGACACGCTCTTGGTATCGACCATGGCTTTGACCTTGGCCATCTCACCGTTGTACTCCCCAGCGACGATCTTGCCCTTGCCAGCCTTCTCCCAAGGCTCATAGAACGCCTTGACCTGGGCCGCCTTGTTGGCGCCGCCGAAGGAAACCACGGTCAAGTCCGCCGCCATGGCCTGGCCGGCGGCGAACAGGCCGAGGGCCAGGGCGGTCAGTTTCAACTGCTTGCGCATTATTATTCTCTCCACAGTACAGGGTTGGTGAAGCAATCCATCAGTGGGCTTCGGCAATCGGATCGAGCGCGCGCGCGTGCTCCACCTCCCAGCCCAGCGGTACCACATCGCCCACGGCCAGTGCCGGGTCGAGCTCGGCGATCGGCTGCTTCACGAAGAAGTCGGCCTTGCCGCAGACTTCCAGGCGCACGCGCACGTGGTCGCCCAGGTAGATGAACTCGGCCACACGGCCAGAGAAGCGATTGACGCAGCTTTGGCTGTGGCCATTGAGGCGCACGCGCTCAGGGCGGATCGACAAGGTCACCGGCTCACCGGCCTGACCGACGTTCACGGCCAGCGCCTCGACCCGTTCGCCGCGCGCCAGTTGCACCTGGCAGCGATTGCCGTCACTGGCCAGCAGGATGCCGTTGATACGGTTGTTCTCGCCGATGAAGTTGGCGACGAAGGTGTTGCGCGGCTCTTCGTAGAGGGTACGTGGGTCGGCGATCTGCTGGATTTCGCCCTGGTGGAACACCGCCACGCGGTCGGACATGGTCAGTGCCTCGCCCTGGTCGTGGGTCACGTAAACCACGGTTACCCCGAGGCGCTGGTGGATGTGTTTGATTTCCATCTGCATGTGTTCGCGCAGCTGCTTGTCGAGGGCACCGAGCGGTTCGTCCATCAGCACCAGCTGTGGCTCGAACACCAAGGCGCGGGCCAGCGCCACACGCTGCTGCTGGCCACCGGACAACTGGCCGGGGTAGCGCTTGGCGAATGCGTCGAGCTGGACCATGTTAAGCACCCGCTTTACCCGCTCGCTGATGTCGGTCTTGCTCAGGTTGCGCACGCTCAAGGGGAAGGCCAGGTTCTCGGCCACCGTCATGTGCGGGAACAGCGCGTAGTTCTGGAACACCATGCCGATGTCGCGCTTGTGCGGCGGCACATTGTTGATCGAGCGACCCGCCAGCTGGATTTCGCCGGCAGTGGGGGTTTCGAAACCGGCCAGCATCATCAGGCTGGTGGTCTTGCCCGAGCCGGAAGGGCCGAGCAAGGTCAGGAATTCACCCTTGCGAATGTCCAGGTTGAGGTCCTTGACGATCAGCGATTCGCCGTCGTAGCTCTTCTGCACACCACGGAAGCTGACCAGCGTCTCACCGGTGGTCGCGTTCGAATTCGCCTCGCTCATGCCTGCACCTTCTTGTTGGATGACTGCGTGGCAAAAGACTAGTGCAGGCGCAAGCGCCCGGAAATCGGGACTGCTGAGAGAATGCCATCATCCAGGTGGAGGATTGCGTGTAAGGATTGCCCTACAAACATGTCGCAAACAGAACGGTCACACCAGCTTGTGCTCCATGGCGTACTTCACCAGTTCCGCCAGGGAATTGACCTTGAGCTTCTGCATCAGCCGCGCCTTGTGAGTGCTGATGGTCTTGCTCGACAACGCCAGTTGCTGGGCGATGTCATTGACGTTGGCGCCCTGGGCCAAGCGCTCGAACACCGAAAACTCCCGCTCCGAGAGCAGGGTATGCAGGGGCCGGGTTTCGGTCAGGCCCACTTCGAACACCATGCGGTCGGCCAGCGCCGGATCGATGTAGCGCCCGCCGCCGGCCACCCGGCGGATCGCCGTCAGCAGCAAGGCCGGATCACTGTCCTTGGTGGCATAGCCAGCCGCGCCGGCCTTGAGCGCGCGGGCAGCCATCTGCGCTTCGTCGTGCATCGACAGCATCAGGATCGCCGGCGCATCCTGCAGCGCACGAATGCGCGGTATCGCCTCCAGGCCGTTCATGCCTGGCATGGAGATATCCAGCAGCACCACTTCGCATGGGGTATGGCGCAAGGTATCGAGCAACTGCTCGCCATTACTGGCCTCACCCGCCACCTGCATGTCCTTGGCCAAGCCGATCAGCTGCTTGATGCCTTCACGGACGATGGTGTGGTCTTCAGCCACCAGCACTCGAATCACGCTCGTTCTCCTACTCCAACGGAATGGCCACGCTCAGGCTGGTGCCCTCGCCCGCTTCACTGTCCAACGTCATGCTGCCGCCCAGCATCAACACCCGCTCACGCACCCCTACCAGGCCGAACGAGGTTGGCCTGGGTTGATCGTGGCAAAACCCACGGCCGTCGTCGCTGACCGTCATGCGCAGCTGCCCACCTTCGTGCACCAGCTCGATTTCCACGCTGTGCGCCTGGGCGTGGCGCATGACATTGGTCAGCGCCTCCTGCAGGATGCGGAACAGCCCGGTGGCCTTGGCATCGCTCAATGCTGGCAGATTTTCCGGCACCTGTACCAGGCAAGGAATCTGCGTGCGCGCTTCGAAGCGCCGGGCCTGCCATTCGATGGCCGAAGCGATGCCGGCATCGAGAATCGGCGGGCGCAATGCCGTGGCCACATCGCGCACCAGCTGGAACAATTGGGCGATCAGGCGCTTCATGCTGGCCAGGCGCTCGTTCAGCGCGGGGTCCAGTTCGGCGAACGCCAGCTCGCACATCGACACTTCAAGCTTGAGCACCGTAAGCATCTGGCCCAGTTCATCGTGCACTTCGCGGGCGATCCGGGCTTTTTCTTCCTCGCGCACGCTCTCCAGGTGTGCCGACAGTTCGCGCAGCTGCTCCTGAGACCTGGCCAGCGCCAACTCGGCCCGCTTGCCCTGGGTGATGTCCCAGACCACACCGTCCCAGACCACCCGGCCGTTGGCCAGGCGCCGGGCACTGGCCTTGATGTCGGCCCAGCGCTGTTCGCCGTCGCGGGTCAGGATACGCCCCTGCCAGGACCAGTCCTGGCCACTGGCAATGGCCAGGTCCTGCACCTGGTGGTAGTTGGCCCGGTCTTCGGGGTGGACCAGGTTACGCAAGCCCATCTGCGGGTGCTGGATCTGCGCGGGGGTGTAGCCGACCAGCGCCTCGCTGCCCTCACTGATATAGGGGAATTCCGGGTCACCTTCGGCGGGAGCAGGCTCCAGGCGAAATACCAGGCCCGGCACATTGCCAGCAATCCCCTTCAACCGCGCATCGCTCTCACGCAACGCTGCCAGCGCACGGTGGCGCTCAGTCACATCGGCGAGATAGACCACCAGGTACTCGGCATCGCGAAAGCGCAGGAAGCTCAGCGACAGCTCTACCGGCAGCAGGCTGCCATCGGCACGCAGGCAGTGAGTCTCGAACTGCCGCACACCACCCTCTCCGGTACGCGCGCCTTTCCACAACTGCAGCCAGCGGTCCATGCCGAGGTTGGGCTCGAAGTCAATCAACGGGCGTTCGAGCAACTCGGCCTCGGCATAACCGAGCATACGTTCCACGGCATGGTTGGCGTAGCGCACATGGCTGTCCCAGTTGACCCAGAGGATACCCACCGTGCTCTGGTCGATGGCGAACTGGCTCAGGCGCAGCGCCTCTTCACGCACCTGCCGCTCGCTCAGGTTCTCCCTTGCCGCCAGCAGACTGCGCTCGAGCTGCCGCTGCTGACGACGCTGCCAGACCAAGGTGGCAAGCGCACACAGCAGCAACATGCCGAACAGCAAGGCGAGGTTCTGCCAGAAGCCGGTCGAATCACTCAGGCGCGGATACCTGGGTTGCAACCAGCGTTGGTGAAGCAGCTCCAACTCCTTGGCCGGCATGGCCTGCAGGCCGCGTTCGAGCACATCGGCGAGCATCGGCCAGTCACGGCGCGAACCGACCCGCAGCAACTGCGGCAGGCCAATGTCGCCGACCACCACCAGCTCGCTGAACTCGCTCTCTCGCGACAGCCGACTGAGTTGGGCCTCGTCGAGTACCGCAAAGCTGGCCTGACCGCCGACCACCAACTGCAAGGCCTCGCGCTCGCTGGGCACACCCTGCAGGTTGAGGTTGCCGTAATTACCACGCAGGTAGTCGGCCAGCACGCTGGGCATGCGCACTGCCACACGCTCGTCGGCTTCGAGTTTTTCCAGCTCCACGGCCATTGCCCCGGTGCGTGGCCCCACCACCAGTTGCGGTACGCGCATGTACGGATCGCTGAACAGCCACAGGCGCAAGCTGGTGGGGGTCTGGGTCAGGCCGGGGGCGAAATCGATTTCGCCCGCCTGCAGGGCGTGCTCAAGGCTGGCCTGGTCGGCGAAGTTGCGCCAGGTCAGGTCCAGCTGGAGCGCCCCGGCCAGCCAGTTCACCAGCTCGACATTGGCACCGTAAAGCTGCTGCAGGCGGCGATCGAACTGGGCATAGGGCGCTTGCAGCACCACGCCGACGCGCAGGCTGCGGTGACGCTCCAGCCATTGCTGTTGGGCGGGTTCGAGGACCACCGTTGGCGCCACTTCCGGTCTTGCCAAGGCGATCAAGGGCAGCCACAGGCAGCCGATAACCCACAGGAGACGCAATCGCTTCATTCACACGCTCGTCTTGGCAAGGGCGGCCATGCAGCATGGCCGTCACGGGCAAATACTATTAGGCTGCCGGTACTATTCCGGCCTTGGGTTGATTCATGTTCACACTTTATCGCACGACGCTGGCAATGTGCTGCCTGGCCTCGCTCCTGCCCCTCGGCGCCCTGGCCGCCGACGTCGAAACACCACCCGCGGCCGCCGGAGCAGCCGCCGCCCCCGCCCCGCGGCCACCCTTGCTCGAACGTAGCCAGGAAGATGCACAGGCGCTGGAGCGCCTGGTGCCCAAGGCCGAGCAACAGACACTGCAGGCTGGCAACGAAAGTTTCCTGGCGCTGTGGAAGCCGGCCAACGACAGCGACCCGCAAGGCGCCGTGATCATCGTCCCAGGGGCCGGAGAAAACGCCGACTGGCCGAACGCGGTCGGCCCATTGCGGCGCAAGTTCCCCGATATCGGCTGGCACAGCTTGAGCGTGAGCCTGCCCGACCTGCTGGCCGACAGCCCGCAAGCGCGGATCGAAAGCAAGCCGGTAGCGCAGGTGCAGAAAGACCAGGGTGAAACCGCCCCGGCCAAGGACACGCCTGCGGACGCCAACGCCAATATTGCCCAGGCCACGGCGGCCGATACCGACACCGCGCAAAGCACCGACGCCGAGCAGGCCAGCGAGCAGAATGATCAGGCTGATGCCGAGCGCATCTTCGCGCGCCTGGATGCTGCCGTGGCCTATGCCCAGCAGCACAACGCACGCAGCATCGTGCTGATCGGCCATGGCAGCGGTGCGTACTGGGCGGCGCGCTACCTGAGCGAGAAGCAGCCAGCGCAGGTGCAGAAGCTGGTGATGGTCGCCGCGCAGACGCCCGCACGGGTCGAGCATGATCTGGAAAGCCTGGCACCTACCCTCAAGGTACCGGCTGCCGACCTCTACTACGCAACCCGCAGCACCGACCGCAAGGCTGCCGAGCTGCGCCTGCAGGCCAGCAAGCGGCAGAAGGACAGCCAGTACAAGCAACTCTCTTTGATTGCCATGCCGGGTAACAAGGTGGCCGAGCAAGAGCAGCTGTTCCGCCGGGTGCGCGGGTGGATGGCACCGCAGGAATAAATTGCGCGGTCTGTACCGGCCCTATCGCCGGCTTGCCGGCGATAGGGCCCTCAAAGCCCCCGCCGCTTGCGGATCAACGCATAGGCCTGATGCAATTCACGCGTCCGCTCGGTCGCCTCGCGCACCTGCACCTCACTCGCCCCGCTCCCGGCCAGCTTGTCCGGATGGTGCCGGCTGACCAAGCGGCGATACGCCTGCTTGACCCGGTCGCCGTCGGTGTCGGCCTCTACCCCCAGCAGGCGCAGCGCCGCCGCATAGGTCATGACGTCCGGGCTCACAGGGGCCTTGCGTGGTTCGTACTCCAGCGACATGGCCTGCACCTGCCGCCGACTGAGCCCCAGCTTCTGCCCCCAGTCCAGGAGTAGATCACGCTCATGCGGGCCGGCCTTGCCGTCCGCCCAGGCCATGCGCCAGCACGCGCGCAGGGTGCCCTCAGCCGCATGTGGCTGCAGGCGAATGCGTCGTAGGTGCCCGTTCAACCGGTCCTTGCCCGCCTTGCCCCGGTTGAAGGCGGCGATCGCACGCAACCGCTGCGCCTCGGCCAGGTCCAGGCGCACCATCTCCTGTCGGGCCTGCCGGATATGCTGCTCGGCTACCCGCCCATCGCTCTTGGCCAACCGTCCGAGCAGCACGAACAGCAACTCCTCATCACCCAGGGTCGGGCGACCGCCAAGCCGTTCGCGCATGTCTTCCCAGCCCTGCACCTGCAGGCGCCGGTCCATGGCCTGACCCAGCAGCGCCCCGAGCAGCGCACCGGGAATGCTGGCCACTGCGAACCCCGCGCCCAGCCCGATCACAGTGCCTGGCCACCACATCTCAAGCGCGCTCGCCGATCAGGCGCTCGGCCTCGGCCAGGCGCTCCAGGGTGCCGACATCGACCCAGTTCCCACAGTAATGCTCGCCAGTGACCTGCCCCGCCCGCATGGCCTGGCGCAACAACGGCGCCAGTTTGAAGGCGCCTGCCTGGCAGCCTGCGAACAAGGCCGGATGCAGTACCGACAGGCCGCTGAAGGTGAGGGTGCCGGGCGCGTCGTCGCCATCCTCTACTCGCTCCCCCTCCAAGCGGAAGTCGCCACGCCCGTGGTGGCCTGGGTTGTCGACCAGCACCAGGTGCGCAAGCCCCTGCAGCGGCGCCTGCAGGCGGGTGAAATCGTAGTCGGTCCAGACATCGCCATTGACCAGCAGGAACGGCGCCTCGCCCAGGAGGGGCAATGCCTTGAAGATCCCGCCTCCGGTCTCCAGCGGCTCGCCCTCTGGCGAATAGCGAATGCTCAGGCCGAAACGGCTGCCATCGCCCAGGTGGTCCTCGATCTGCTGACCAAGCCAGGCATGGTTGATCACCACCTCGGTAACACCGGCGCCCGCCAGGGCGCGCAAGTGGTACTCGATCAGCGGCTGACCGGCAACCGGCACCAGGGGTTTGGGGGTGTGCAGGGTGAGCGGACGCATGCGCTCGCCCTTGCCTGCTGCCAGGATCATCGCTTTCATGCAGGTACTCCGGCCTTGAGCTCGGCGATCAGCTGACCCAGTTCCGCAAGCTCCGGACGGCGGCTGACCACTTCCTCTATATAGGCGAAGAAACGCGGTACGTCGGCCAGGTAACGCGGCTTGCCATCGCGGTGGCAGATGCGCGCGAAGATGCCGATAACCTTCAGGTGGCGCTGCACGCCCATCAGGTCACTGGCGCGCTGGAAGTCTTCAAACACCGGCTGCACCGGGATACCGGCAGTTTGCGCCTGGTCCCAGTAGTTGCGCAGCCAGCCTTCGACTCGGGCCTGTGGCCAGCTGAGGAAAGCGTCCTTGAACAGGCAGGTGATGTCGTAGGTGACAGGGCCGTAGACCGCGTCCTGGAAATCCAGCACGCCAGGATTGGGTGCGCTCTGCATCAGGTTGCGCGGCATGTAGTCGCGGTGCACCAGCACCTTGGGCTGGGCCAGGGCGCTGTCGATCAGCAGTTGGCTGGTGCGTTGCCAGGCAGCCTTCTGCTCGTCGGTAAATTCCTTGCCGAGCTCGCGACCCACGTACCATTCAGGGAACAGCTCGACTTCACGGCGCAGCAGCGCGTCGTCGTAGCTGGGCAGCGGCGCCTCCATCGGCAGGCGCTGGAATGCCAGCAGCGCATCGATGGCGTCGGCGAACAGTGGATCGGCGTTTTCGGTGTTGATGATGTCGAGGTAGGTCTGATGTCCGAGATCACCCAGCAGCAGGAAGCCGCGCTCCAGGTCCTGTGCGTGAATCTGCGGTACATGCACCCCCGCCCCGGCCAGCAGGTGGTCGATGGCGACAAATGGTCGGCAGTTTTCCTGGGGGGGCGGTGCATCCATGATCACGAAGCTGCGGCCCGCGCCCTGCCAGCGGAAGTAACGGCGGAAGCTGGCGTCGCTGCTGGCGGCGGTCAGGCTGCCTTCAGGCACCTCGCCCCAGGCGTTACGGCGGAAAAGATCATTGAGCTGCTCATCGAGCCAGACAGTCAGTTGTTGCAGGCGTGCATCGTGTTCAGGCATTACAAGGGTCTCCGACGGCCCTAGCCGTCAAGCGGGTCATGCTTTATTATCCAGCATCTTTTTCAGACCATCGAGAGGCGTGCGGCCCCACACGCGGGCAGATGGCACGCAGGAAGCCCGGACTAATAAGATGGCATTGAAATCCCCCGCGTTTCGTAGAAAGTTTCCGTTGCTGGTGACCGGCGGTCTGCTGGCCATGCAACCTCTTGCCAGCCCCTATGTGGTGGCAGCCGAGCAGTTCGACTGCCAAGTGTCCGCCTCCGGTGGTTGGGACTGCAAGCCCAAGTCCCCAGTGAACAACCTGCCCCC
Organism: Pseudomonas sp. NPDC089395; assembly: GCF_044749525.1. Taxonomy (NCBI): domain Bacteria; kingdom Pseudomonadati; phylum Pseudomonadota; class Gammaproteobacteria; order Pseudomonadales; family Pseudomonadaceae; genus Pseudomonas; species Pseudomonas sp. NPDC089395. The sequence goes on along the minus strand of NZ_JBIVID010000008.1, from coordinate 292,001 downwards.
GCGCCCCGTACACGACGGTGCTGCGCTCACATCCGGCACCGAAGCACCGTCGGCAGAGACCGAAAGCGCTGAAAAGCCGATGCTGGTCACCGAAAGCAAGGGCCGTGGCCTGAAGTCGCGCAGCGAAGACTACAGCCACCTGGACTGGGTCCCGCGTGAAAAGCTCACCGCAGCCCAGTTGGCCGAAACCGGCCCGTACTGCGGGGGCGCGTACGTCGAGCCGACCCGTCCAGGCATGGCCGACACCACGCCGAAGGACGAATCGCCGACCTACATCAATGCCAAGGTATCCAAGTACCAGCAGGAGCAGCAGATCGCGACCCTCGCCGGTGACGTGGTCATGCGCCAGGGCAGTATGCAAGTCGAGGCCGACGAGGCCAACCTGTACCAGACCGAAAACCGCGGCGAGCTCAAGGGCAACGTCAAGATCCGCGACAACGGCTCGCTGGTGGTAGGTGACGAGGCGCAGATCCAGCTCGATACCGGCGAAGCCCAGGTCGACAACGCCGAATACGTGATGCACAAGTCGCATATTCGCGGTAACGCCCTGTACGCCAAGCGTGGCGAAAACGCCATCATCCGTCTCAAGGACGGTACGTATACCACTTGCGAACCTGGCAGCAACGCCTGGCAGCTCAAGGGCAACAACATCACCTTGAACCCGGCTACCGGCTTCGGTACCGCGACCAACGTCACCCTGCGGGTCAAGGATTTCCCGGTGTTCTACACACCGTACATCTACTTCCCGATCGACGACCGTCGCCAGTCCGGCTTCCTGCCGCCGTCGTTCAGCAGCACCAGCGATACCGGCTTCATGCTGGTCACGCCGTACTACTTCAACCTGGCGCCGAACTATGACGCCACGTTGTATCCGCGCTACATGGCCAAACGCGGCCTGTTGATGGAAGGCGAGTTCCGCTACCTGACCAAGTCCAGCGAAGGTCAGTTCGGCGGGGCGTACCTGAACGACAAGAACGACGATCGCAAAGACCAGACTGACTACGAAGATCAGCGCTGGATGGTCAACTGGCAGCACAAAGGTGGCTTGGACGAGCGCCTGATGACCGAGGTTGATTACACCGATATCAGCGATCCGTTCTACTTCCAGGATCTTGAGAGCGATCAGATTGGCGTCGAAAGCCATGATGTGGTGAATCAGCAGGGTGCATTGACCTGGCGTGGCGACAGCTACACCGCTCGCCTGAATATGCAAGCCTACGAGATGGCGACCATTTCGCAGATTACGCCCTACAACATGCTGCCGCAGATCACCATTGATGGCGCGTTGCCTTATAACCCGGGCGGTCTTGTATTCGGTTACCAGGCCGAGGCAGTGCGCTTCGACCGGGACTTGAAAGACGACTTCGTGACCGATGAAGATGGTAATCCAGACATTAGCGCTGGCGCCCCAGGCCGTCGTCTCGACGAAAACATCTTTGGTGTCGCCCGCGCCAACGGCAATCGCCTCAACGTTGCACCGGCTATCAGCTTACCGATGAGCGCCAGCTACGGCTTCATCACGCCAAAGCTGAAGTACATGTACACCCATTACGATCTGGATCTGGACAGCAAAGGGAAAAATGACATTGCATCCCTGGCTGCTGCCAATCCGGATGCGCTTGATGTTCAAGGTGACTTCTCGAGCAGCCTCGACCGTAGCATTCCGATCTTCAGCGTTGACAGCGGCCTGTACTTCGACCGCAATACCTCGATGTTCGGCAATAACTACCGCCAGACACTCGAACCGCGCCTTTACTATCTTTATGTCCCATACAAGGACCAGATGGACATTCCGCTGTTCGACAGCGGCGAAACCTTGTTCAACTTCGACTCGCTTTTCCGCGACAACCGCTTCAGTGGTACCGACCGCATTGGCGACGAGAACAAGCTATCGCTCGGTGTGACCAGCCGATGGATTCAGGACGATGGGTTCGAACGCCAGAACTTCAGCATCGGCCAGGCATACTACTTCAAGGATCGCAAAGTCCAGCTGCCAGGCATCGATTACCGCACCCGCAAGGACGCACAGTCGGACGTTTCGCCGTACGCGCTGGTATACAACTACTTCTTCAACCGCGACTGGCGTTTCAATTCGGACTTCAACTGGGACCCGGACAGCCGCAGCACCCGCTCGGGCAGCGCGATGTTCCACTACCAGCCTGAAGACAACCCGAACAAGGTGGTCAACCTCGGCTATCGCTATCGTAACGACACCATCGCCTACGACTCCACCACCGGTACGTGGAAAGTGGGTGGCGGTGATTACGGCACGCCAGGCGATCCGAACTACATCAAGGATTACTACAAGATCCAGCAGCACGACTTCTCGGTCATCTGGCCGATCGTGCCGCAATGGAGCGTGATCGCCCGCTGGCAGCACGACTACAACCGCAACCGCACCCTGGAAGCCATGGGCGGTTTCGAATACGACAACTGCTGCTGGAAACTGCGCCTGATCAACCGTTACTGGCTCGACTACGACGACTTCAGCCAGGCCACCCCGCAGAACGAAAAAGGCGACCATGGCATCTTCCTGCAAATCGTGCTGAAAGGCCTCGGTGGCGTGGTAGGCAACAAGGTCGAATCTTTCCTCGACGAAGGCATTCAAGGTTACCGTACACGTGAAGACCAAGCTTATTGATCGTCTGCGCCCAGCGTTGCTGGGTGCGGTGTTGCTCAGTGGTGTGGCGCATGCCGCACCGCAACCCCTGGACCGCGTCGTGGCCATCGTCGATAACGACGTGGTCATGCAAAGCCAACTGGACCAACGCGTGCACGAAGTGCAGCAAACCATCGCCAAGCGCGGCGGCGGTGTTCCGCCGACCGGCGCACTGGAACAGCAGGTACTGGAACGTCTGATCGTCGAGAACCTGCAGCTGCAGATTGGCGAACGTTCCGGCATTCGCATCACCGACGAGGAACTGAACCAGGCCATGGGCACCATTGCCCAGCGTAACGGCATGTCGATGGATCAGTTCCGCGCCGCCCTGGCCCACGACGGCCTGTCGTTCGACGACGCTCGCGAGCAGGTCAAGCGCGAGATGATCATCAGCCGCGTGCGCCAGCGCCGTGTGGCCGAGCGTATCCAGGTGTCCGAACAGGAAGTGAAGAACTTCCTGAACTCCGACCTTGGCAAGATGCAGATGTCGGAAGAGTACCGCCTGGCCAACATCCTCATCCCGACCCCGGAAGCGGCCAACTCTGAAGCTATCCAGGCTGCGGCGCGCCAAGTCGGCGATGTCTACCAGCAGCTCAAGCAGGGTGCCGATTTCGGCCAGATGGCCATTGCCCGTTCAGCCAGCGAGAACGCCCTGGAAGGCGGCGAAATGGGCTGGCGTAAAGCCGGACAACTGCCACCTGACTTCGCCAAGTTGCTCAGCAGCATGGCCGTTGGTGACATCACCCAGCCAATCCGCATTCCCAACGGTTTCATCATCCTCAAGCTCGAAGAGAAGCGCGGGGGCGGTGAGAGCGTGCTGCGCGATGAAGTGCATGTGCGCCACATCCTGATCAAACCAAGCGAAATTCGCAGCGAAGCCGCGACCGAGCAACTGGCCGAGCGCCTGTATGATCGGATCAACAACGGCGAAGACTTCGCCGAGTTGGCGAAAAGCTTCTCCGAAGACCCAGGTTCTGCCCTCAACGGCGGTGACCTGAACTGGGTCGACCCGAACAGCCTGGTGCCTGAGTTCCGCGAGCAGATGTCCAACGCCCAGCAAGGCGTGGTGACCAAGCCGTTCAAGACGCAGTACGGCTGGCATGTATTGGAAGTGCTGGGCCGCCGCGCCACCGACAGCACCGAACAGGCCCGCGAGCAACAAGCCCTGAACGTGCTGCGTAACCGCAAATACGACGAAGAGCTGCAGACCTGGCTGCGCCAGATCCGCGACGAAGCCTACGTTGAAATCAAGCTGCCTGGCGCCGACCAGGTCGCACAGTGAAGCCCCTGCGCTTCGCCGTCACACCCGGCGAACCAGCCGGCATAGGTCCCGACCTGTGCCTGCTGCTCGCCGCCGACGCCCAGCCCCACCCCCTGATCGCCATCACCAGCCGTGACCTGCTCGCCGAGCGGGCCACGCAGCTGGGGCTGGCCGTCAACCTGTTGCCGGTGCTGCCGGGCCGATGGCCCGATCAGCCCGCACCCGCGGGGAGCCTTTATGTGTGGGACACCCCGCTGGCGGCACCCGTGGTGGCCGGTCAGCTGAACCAGGCCAATGCTGCCTTCGTCCTGCAAACCCTGACCCGTGCAGGTTCAGGCTGCATGAACGGCGATTTCGCGGGCATGATCACCGCCCCGGTGCACAAGGGTGTGATCAACGAAAGCGGCATCGCCTTTTCCGGCCATACCGAATTCCTTGCCGACCTGACCCACACGACCCAGGTCGTGATGATGCTGGCGACCCACGGCCTGCGCGTGGCCCTCGTGACCACGCACCTGCCGCTTCGGGACATCGCGGACGCCATCACCCCTGAGCGCGTGGAACGGGTAACGCGTATCCTGCATGCCGACATGCGTGACAAGTTCGGCATCGCCAACCCACGGATCCTGGTCTGCGGACTCAACCCGCATGCCGGTGAAGGCGGCCACCTTGGCCGCGAAGAAATCGACATCATCGAGCCGACACTGGCCCGCTTGCGCAGCGAAGGCATTGACCTGCGCGGCCCGCTGCCGGCCGATACCCTGTTTACCCCCAAATATCTGGAGCACTGCGACGCAGTGCTGGCGATGTACCATGACCAGGGCCTGCCCGTACTCAAGTACAAAGGTTTTGGTGCCGCGGTCAACGTGACCCTGGGCCTGCCGATCATCCGTACCTCGGTCGATCACGGCACCGCCCTGGACCTTGCCGGCACTGGCAAAGTCGACACCGGCAGCCTGCGCGTCGCCCTGGAAACCGCCTACCAGATGGCCGAGAACCGACCATGAACGAGCATTACCAACACCGGGCGCGCAAGCGCTTCGGCCAGAACTTCCTGCACGATGCGGGTATCATCGACCGCATCCTGCGGGCGATCAACGCCAAGGCCGGCGAACACCTGCTGGAAATCGGCCCAGGCCAAGGTGCCCTCACCGAAGGGCTGCTGGGCAGCGGTGCACAGCTTGACGTGGTGGAACTGGACAAAGACCTGGTGCCGATCCTTCAGCACAAGTTCGCAGGCCGCGACAACTTCCGCCTGCACCAGGGCGACGCCCTGAAGTTCGACTTCAACCAGCTGGGCGTGCCAGCACGCAGCCTGAAGGTGGTTGGCAACCTGCCGTACAACATTTCCACGCCGCTGATTTTCCACCTGCTGAGCCATGCAGGGCTGATCCGCGACATGCACTTCATGTTGCAGAAGGAAGTGGTCGAGCGCATGGCCGCAGGCCCGGGTGGTGGCGACTGGGGCCGGCTGTCGATCATGGTGCAGTACCACTGCCGAGTCGAACACCTGTTCAACGTCGGTCCAGGCGCGTTCAACCCGCCGCCGAAGGTGGATTCGGCCATCGTGCGCCTGGTGCCCCATGAAGTGCTGCCGTACCCGGCCAAGGATCATCTGCTGCTCGAGCGCGTGGTTCGCGAAGCCTTCAACCAGCGCCGCAAGACCCTGCGCAACACCCTGAAGGGCCTGCTCGACAGCCAGGCCATCGAAGCCGCCGGCGTCGATGGCAGCCTGAGGCCTGAGCAACTGGACCTGGCCGCCTTTGTGCGCCTTGCCGACCAGCTGGCTGATCAGCAAGCCTGATTCAAACTGTACCGGCCTATCGCCGGCAAGCCGACTCCCACAGGCACACCACAGCATTCAAGCGCTGTGGCGCTCCCTGTGGGAGCCGGGTTGCCGGCGATAGGGCCATACAGGCACTTCACCTCCCCCTCCCCAATAGCCTAGACTGCATGGATCGCCGTATCCGCGTGCTTGCTCAAGGCCTTTGCATGTCCGACCCCCGCTATCAGATCGACGTCAGCGTCGTGACCCGCTACCTCAAAGAACAATCCGACCCCGAAAGCAGTCGTTTCGCCTTCGCCTACACCATCACCGTGCAGAACAACGGCTCGGTCACCGCCAAATTGATGTCCCGCCACTGGCTGATCACCAACGGTGACGGCGAAGTCGAAGAAGTGCGCGGAGCCGGTGTAGTGGGTCAGCAACCGACCATAGAACCCGGTCAGAGCCACACCTACAGCAGCGGTGCGGTTATCAGCACCCGTGTAGGCACCATGCAGGGCAGCTACCAGATGTTTGCCGAAGACGGCAAGCGCTTCGACGCCGAGATCGTGCCCTTCCGCCTAGCGGTCCCGGGAGCCCTGCACTGATGGCTACCTACGCCGTCGGTGACCTTCAAGGCTGCCTGCAGCCGCTGAAATGCCTGCTCGAACGGGTCGACTTCAACCCGGCGGTCGATCGTCTATGGCTGGTCGGCGACCTGGTTAACCGCGGCCCCGAGTCGCTGGAAACCCTGCGTTACCTCTACTCGATTCGCCAGTCGCTGGTCTGCGTACTCGGCAACCACGACCTGCACCTGCTGGCGGCCTGGCACAATGTCGAGCGCCTGAAGAAAAGCGACACCCTGCGCGAAATCATCGAAGCACCTGATGCCGACCTGCTGTTCGACTGGCTGCGCCAACAGAAGCTGCTGCACTACGACGAGCCACGCGGCGTCGCCCTTGTACATGCCGGTATTCCACCCCAGTGGACCCTGGGCAAGGCACTGGAGCTGGCAGCGGAAGTGGAACAAGCGCTACGTGATGACGGGCGCCTGAAACTCTACCTGGATGGCATGTACGGCAACGAACCCAACAAATGGAGCAAGAACCTCAGCGGCATCGAACGCCTGCGGGTCATTACCAATTATCTGACCCGCATGCGCTTCTGTACTGCCGAAGGCAAACTTGACCTCAAGAGCAAGGAAGGTGTGGGCACCGCACCCAAGGGTTACAAACCCTGGTACGCCCACAAAGACCGCCGCTCCCGCCACGTGAAGATCATCTTCGGCCACTGGGCCGCACTCGAAGGGCGCGTCGATGAGCCCGGAGTGATTGCCTTGGACACGGGCTGCGTGTGGGGCGGCGCCATGACCCTGTACAACGTCGACAGCGGTGAGTACCACCGCTGCGAATGCGCCGACGACGGCAACCTGCGCCAGCCGGCACAACCCGTTAAACTCACCGATCACCCCTGAAGGAAGCCGTACCCATGAGCGAATTCAAACGCATCCCTCCCGAGCAGGCCCTGACCCTGCGCGCGCAAGGTGCGGTCGTCGTCGACATTCGCGACCCGCAAGCCTTTGCCGCCGGCCACATCACCGGCGCCAAGCACCTGGATAATCACTCGGTCGCCGACTTCATCCGCAATGCCGACCTGGATGCCCCTACCCTGGTGGTCTGCTACCACGGCAATTCCAGTCAGAGCGCGGCTGCCTACCTGGCGGGCCAGGGCTTTTCGGACGTGTACAGCGTCGATGGCGGCTTCGAACTGTGGCGCACCACCTACCCAACGGAAACCGCCCAAGGCGCTGCCGAATAATTTTTTCATTTTACTGCAGCCCGCGCCCCACGCGGGCTTGCGCCTGACCTGACGAACGGTCACCGACAACTTCTCCGCCGCTTACCCTTGACCTTGCGGATAACCAACTATTCTTAAGCGCAGGCCATCCAAAAAAAGGGGAGAGCCGGTACACCGGCGTGCGGGTCATCGGTAAGCGTTACAGGGTGTTCTGGGGGGTATACAGCAATCGGCGAGTCCGGTTGCATGCCAGCATCAGCTGACTGATCCGGCGTCGTCTCCACGTATCGAGCGAGGTGACGTCATGAGTATTTTTAGCCACTTCCAACAACGTTTTGAGTCTACGCGCCAGGAAGAACTTTCGCTGCAGGAGTACCTCGAGCTGTGCAAAGAGGATCGCAGTGCCTACGCATCGGCAGCTGAACGGCTGTTGCTGGCCATCGGTGAGCCGGAACTGATCGACACCTCAAGCAACTCCAGATTGTCGCGAATCTTCTCCAACAAAGTGATCCGCCGGTATCCGGCCTTTGCCGACTTCCATGGCATGGAAGAGTGCATCGACCAGATCGTCTCCTACTTCCGCCATGCCGCCCAAGGCCTGGAAGAGAAGAAACAGATCCTCTACCTGCTGGGCCCGGTAGGCGGCGGCAAATCGTCGCTGGCCGAGAAACTCAAGCAGCTGATGGAAAAGGTGCCCTTCTACGCGATCAAGGATTCGCCCGTATTCGAGTCGCCGCTGGGCTTGTTCAATGCCACTGAAGATGGTGCCATTCTCGAAGAAGAGTACGGTATCTCGCGACGCTACCTGAACACCATCATGTCGCCATGGGCCACCAAGCGCCTGCAGGAATACGGCGGTGACATCAGCAAGTTCAAGGTGGTCAAGCTGTACCCCTCGATCCTCAACCAGATCGCCATCGCCAAGACCGAGCCGGGTGACGAGAACAACCAGGACATCTCCGCCCTGGTCGGCAAGGTGGATATCCGCAAACTCGAGGAATTCCCGCAGAACGACGCCGACGCCTACAGCTACTCGGGCGCGCTGTGCCGGGCCAACCAGGGCCTGATGGAATTCGTCGAGATGTTCAAGGCGCCGATCAAGGTCCTGCACCCACTGCTCACCGCCACCCAGGAAGGCAACTACAACAGTACCGAAGGCCTGGGCGCGATCCCCTACTCCGGGATCCTGCTGGCCCACTCCAACGAATCGGAGTGGCACACCTTCCGCAACAACAAGAACAACGAGGCGTTCATCGACCGGATCTACATCGTCAAGGTGCCGTACTGCCTGCGCGTCAGCGACGAGATCAAGATCTACGACAAGCTGCTGGTCAACAGTTCGCTGGCCAAGGCCCACTGCGCGCCAGACACGCTCAAGATGCTCGCCCAGTTCACCGTGCTCTCGCGCCTCAAAGAGCCGGAGAACTCCAACATCTATTCCAAGATGCGCGTCTATGACGGCGAGAACCTCAAGGACACCGACCCGAAAGCCAAGTCGATCCAGGAGTACCGCGACGCCGCCGGTGTCGACGAGGGCATGAACGGCCTATCGACCCGCTTCGCCTTCAAGATCCTCTCCAAGGTGTTCAACTTCGACCCGCACGAGGTGGCCGCGAACCCAGTGCACCTGCTGTATGTGCTGGAACAGCAGATCGAACAGGAACAGTTCCCGGCAGAAGTGCGCGAGCGTTACCTGCGCTACCTGAAAGAGTACCTGGCACCGCGTTACATCGAGTTCATCGGCAAGGAAATCCAGACCGCCTACCTCGAGTCGTATAGCGAGTACGGCCAGAACATCTTCGACCGCTATGTGCTGTACGCCGACTTCTGGATCCAGGACCAGGAATACCGCGACCCTGAAACCGGCGAGATCCTCAACCGCATCGCCCTCAATGAAGAGCTGGAGAAGATCGAGAAACCAGCCGGTATCAGCAATCCGAAGGATTTCCGCAACGAGATCGTCAACTTCGTACTGCGTGCCCGCGCCAATAACAATGGCAAGAACCCGAGCTGGCTGAGTTACGAGAAGCTGCGCGTGGTGATCGAGAAGAAAATGTTCTCCAACACCGAAGACCTGCTGCCGGTCATCAGCTTCAACGCCAAGGCCAGCAAGGAAGACCAACAGAAGCACAACGACTTCGTCACGCGGATGGTGGAGCGTGGCTACACCGACAAACAGGTGCGCCTGCTGTCGGAATGGTACCTGCGGGTCAGGAAATCGCAATAAAGCGGCAAGCTACACGCCGCGCGCCCCGGGCTGGCCTTACAGCCCGCGGCCGCGGCGGCTGCTTTACGTGCAGCTCGTAGCTTGAAGCGTGCAGCTGTTCCCAGCTACCGGAGGGACCATGAGCTACGTTATCGACCGACGCCTGAACGGCAAGAACAAGAGCACGGTAAACCGCCAGCGTTTCTTGCGGCGTTACCGTGAACACATCAAGAAAGCCGTCGAAGAGGCCGTGAGCCGCCGCTCCATCATGGACATGGAACACGGCGAACAGATCAGCATTCCGGGACGGGATATCGATGAACCGGTGCTGCACCATGGCCGCGGCGGCAAGCAGACCATCGTGCATCCGGGCAACAAGGAATTCACCGCTGGCGAGCACATCCCCCGACCTCAGGGCGGCGGCGGCGGAGGCGGCCGTGGCAAGGCCGGCAACTCCGGCGAGGGCATGGACGATTTTGTCTTCCAGATCACCCAGGAAGAGTTCCTCGAATTCATGTTCGAAGATCTCGAACTGCCTAACCTGGTCAAGCGCCACCTGACCGGTGCCGACACTTTCAAGACCGTGCGCGCGGGGATCGCCAACGAAGGCAACCCGTCACGCATCAACATCGTACGTACCCTGCGCTCGGCGCACGCCCGGCGTATCGCCCTGACCGGCAGCAGCCGTGCGCTGTTGCGTGAGGCGCAGAAGGAACTGGCCCGACTCAAGGTGGAAGAGCCAGACAACTTCACCGACATCCAGGAGACCGAGCAGGAGATAGAGCGGCTCAAGGCGCGTATCAATCGCCTGCCCTTCCTTGATACCTTCGACCTCAAGTACAACCTGCTGGTCAAGCAACCCAACCCCAGCTCCAAGGCGGTGATGTTCTGCCTGATGGACGTGTCCGGCTCGATGACCCAAGCCACCAAGGACATCGCCAAGCGCTTCTTCATCCTCTTGTACCTGTTCCTCAAGCGCAACTACGACCGCATCGAAGTGGTGTTCATCCGCCACCACACCAGTGCGCGCGAAGTCGACGAGGAAGAGTTCTTCTACTCCAGGGAAACCGGCGGCACCATCGTCTCCAGCGCATTGAAAATGATGCAGGAGATCATGGCCGAGCGTTACCCGGCCAGCGACTGGAACATCTACGCCGCCCAGGCTTCCGACGGCGACAACTGGAACGATGACTCGCCGATCTGCCGCGAGATCCTCTCCAAGCAGATCATGCCGCACGTGCAGTACTACACTTACGTCGAGATCACCCCGCGTGAGCATCAAGCGCTGTGGTACGAGTACGAGCGAATCGGCGAGTCCTTCCCCGATACCTTCGCCCAGCAGCAGTTGGTTTCGGCCGGCGATATCTACCCGGTCTTCCGTGAACTCTTCCAGCGCAGGTTAGCCACATGACCGCCAGAGCACAGAGACGCCAACCCATATCCACGGGGTCCGAGTGGACGTTCGAGCTGATCCAGACTTACGACCGGGAAATCAGCCGCCTGGCCGAACGTTATGCCCTGGACACCTATCCCAACCAGATCGAAGTGATCACTGCCGAACAGATGATGGATGCCTACGCATCCGTCGGCATGCCGCTGGGCTATCACCACTGGTCCTACGGCAAGCAGTTCCTCAGTACCGAGAAGTCCTACAGTCGCGGCCAAATGGGCCTGGCTTACGAAATCGTGATCAACTCGGATCCCTGCATCGCCTACCTGATGGAAGAAAACACCATGTGCATGCAGGCACTGGTGATCGCACATGCCTGCTACGGCCACAACAGCTTCTTCAAGGGCAATTACCTGTTCCGCACCTGGACTGACGCCAGCTCGATCATCGACTACCTGGTGTTCGCCAAGCAGTATATTGCGCAGTGCGAGGAGCGCCATGGCATCGATGCCGTCGAAGACCTGATCGACTCTTGCCATGCGTTGATGAACTACGGCGTAGACCGCTACAAGCGCCCCTACCCCATTTCAGCCGAGGAAGAACGGCGCCGCCAGAAGGAGCGTGAAGAGCACCTGCAAAAGCAGATCAACGACCTATGGCGCACCATTCCCAAGAGTGCGGAAAAAGGAGGCGAGCGCGATGATGCACGCTTCCCTGCCGAACCTCAGGAAAACATTCTCTATTTCATCGAAAAACATGCACCTTTGCTGGAGCCTTGGCAACGTGAAGTGGTGCGTATCGTGCGCAAGATCGCGCAGTACTTCTACCCGCAGCGCCAAACCCAGGTAATGAACGAAGGGTGGGCCACGTTCTGGCATTACACCCTGATGAACGACCTCTACGATGAAGGTCTGGTAACCGATGGCTTCATCATGGAGTTCCTTCAATCGCATACCAGCGTGGTCTTCCAGCCGGGCTTCGACAGCCCTTACTACAACGGTATCAACCCGTACGCACTGGGTTTCGCGATGTACACCGACATCCGCCGGATGTGCGAAAACCCGACCGAGGAGGACCGCCACTGGTTCCCTGACATCGCCGGCAGTGACTGGCTGTCGACCATCAAGTTCGCCATGAGCAGCTTCAAGGATGAAAGCTTCATCCTGCAGTACCTGTCACCCAAAGTGATCCGCGACCTCAAGCTGTTCAGCATTCTCGACGACGACCAACGCGACGACCTGCTGGTACCGGCCATCCACGACGAAGCAGGCTACCGCACGATCCGCGAGCAGCTGGCCTCCCAGTACAACCTTGGCAACCGCGAACCCAACGTGCAGATCTGGAGCATCGACCGCCGGGGTGACCGCTCCCTGACCTTGCGCCACCAGCAGCACAACCGCAAACCGCTGGGCGACTCCACCGAGGAAGTACTCAAGCACCTGCACCGGCTGTGGGGCTTCGACATCCACCTGGAGACCGTGCAGGGCGACCAGGTGGTCAAGACCCATCACATGCCACCGCGTGGCGAGCACGGCGAAGGCGGCGATTACGGCCGCATGGACCTGGCCGTCATTCATCATCTCTAGCCGCAAAGCACCGCCATTGCTGCCGACAGGGTATCCTGTGGGCAGTAATGGAGGCTGCACATGCACATCTACAAAGTCGGCGGCGCGGTCCGTGACCGCCTGCTCGGACGCCCGGTCAGTGATATCGACTGGCTGGTGGTCGGCGCTACCGTCGAAGAAATGCACGCCAAGGGCTATCGCCCGGTAGGCGCTGATTTCCCGGTTTTCCTGCATCCCAAGACGGGCGAGGAATATGCCCTGGCCCGCACCGAGCGCAAGAGCGGACGCGGTTATGGGGGTTTCACCTTCCATGCCAGCCCGGACGTAACGCTCGAAGAAGACCTGATTCGACGTGACCTGACCATCAATGCAATGGCCGAAGACGACCACGGTAACGTCATCGACCCCTACCATGGCCAGGTCGATCTGGAGCAGCGAATTCTGCGCCACGTTTCACCGGCGTTCGCCGAAGATCCCCTGCGAGTCCTGCGCGTAGCGCGCTTTGCCGCTCGCTATGCCCCGCTCGGCTTCAGGGTCGCTGACGAAACCCTTGCACTGATGCGGCAGATCAGTGCTTCCGGCGAATTGCAGGCGTTGACCGCCGAGCGCAGCTGGAAGGAGATCGAGCGCGCATTGATGGAGGACCAGCCACAAGTATTCATCCAGGTACTGCGCGATTGTGCTGCCCTGCGCGAACTGATGCCTGAGATCGAGGCTGGGACGGCCTCGCTGAGCGCGCTCGTCCTGGCCGCCGAGCACCATCAACCCCTGCACGTGCGTTGGGCCTGCCTGCTGTGCGGCCTGCAACCGGCTGCGATCAAGGCGCTCAACCAGCGCTTCAAGGCCCCGCGCGAATGCCAGGAGCTGGCCATGCTGGCAGGCGAGTTTGGTGAACGCGGCCAAGGCGCCTTTGAATTGGAGCCAGAGGCTTTACTGGAGTTGTTGCAGAAGTTCGACGTGTATCGGCGACCGCAGCGGTTCGAGGACTTCATAGCCACGTGTGAAATGGATGCGCGGGGGCATGGCGCGCAAAGTTACCCACAGGGCGACTACTTGCGTGGCGCAGCGACGGCAGCCAGGGAAGTGGATGTGAAGCCCTTGGTGGCCGCGGGGCTGACCGGGCAGCAATTGGGGGAGGCGCTCAAGCAGGAACGACTCAGAGCGCTGCAGGCCTATAAACACGCCGCAAGGCCCTGAAGGTTGGTCTTGCACGATCCTGTGGGAGCCAGCTTGCTGGCGATGAGGCCGGAGCAGGCACAACACAGCCGCATTGAGTAGCCTGTTCGGCCCCTATCGCCGGCAAGCCGGCTCCCGCAGGTACGTCACCGTTTTCAATGCTTGCGGTTGGCCCCGCTCCATTCAAGCTGGGGTCAGCTGCAACCCGCGCCACTCGAACGCAACAGGTGCCAGCACCTGCTCGATGCGCGCTTCCTGCCACAACTGCGCCATGCGCTTCCCCGCCCCCGGATGCACCAGTTCAGGCGCCAGCAATGCCAAAGGCCACAGCACAAAGGCATTCTTCAGGATCTCTGCCCTGGGCAACACCAACCCATCGTAGGTACCGTGCAGATCGTCATACATCAGCACATCGATATCCAGCGGCAAACCCTTGCGGTCCGGGGCATATCGGCCGTTGTCAGCCTCGATGAACTTGAGGCGGCGGTCCAGCTCCATCAGTGGCAGGTCGGTCTTGCCCGTCACCACGAAGTTGATGAACGGGCCACTCTTGATCCCTACCGCCTGGCTCTCGAAGGCCGGAGAACAGCGCATGTCGGTGAGTATGGCGGCCAAGGCATCGAGCCCGGCGCACAGGTGCCTGTGGCGGTCGATATTGCTGCCAAGCCCCAGGTAAACCGTGCTCAAAGACATCCGCGCTCGATCTCCACGCCAACACCACCACGGGCTGCGGGGACCGCGCCCGGCTTGGTCAGCTTCAGCCGAACCCAAGGGATGTGGAATTCGTCCATCAGCGTCGCGACCAAGCGTTCGGCAAAGGTTTCCACCAGCTCGAAGCGCGCCTGCTCGGCAAAAGCCTGGATACGCGACGAAACGCTGGCGTAGTCCAACGCCAAGCTCAGATCATCTCCAGCCGCAGCTGGGCGGTTGTCCCAGGCGAAACTCAGGTCCAGGCGCAGGCACTGGCGAATATCCCGTTCCCAGTCATAGGCACCAATGACGGTGTCGACTTCCAGGCCTTCGATGAACACTCTGTCCAAGCACTTCTCTCCACAGCACGACAAGGGCGACTGGCGCCGTTAGAATCAGGGCGTCCTCGCCCGGAATAGTTAGCATGTTTTGGTTACTGGCGCTGCTTGCCTACCTGCTCGGCTCACTGTCCTTCGCCATCGTCCTCAGCCGCCTTTCGGGCAGCCCGGACCCGCGTTCCAGCGGTTCGGGCAATGCCGGCGCCACCAACATGCTACGCCTGGCAGGCCGCAAGCTGGCGATCCTGACCTTGCTCGGCGACCTGTGCAAGGGCTTGTTGCCGGTGTTGCTCGCGCGCCTGGCCGGGCTCGACTTGCAGGAACAAGCCTGGGTCGGCATCTGCGCGGTACTCGGTCACCTGTTCCCAGTGTACTTCCACTTCCAGGGTGGCAAGGGCGTGGCCACCGCAGCGGGCATGCTCATGGGCCTGTACTTCCCTGCCGCGCTACTGGCCATCGGCGCCTGGCTGATGACCTTCTACCTCACCCGCACCAGTTCGCTGGCGGCGCTGATCGCCACGCCTCTGACCCTGCCATTGCTGGCGTGGCGCGAGCCCGAGGCCTTGCTGCCGGTCAGCGTGCTCACAGTGATGATCGTCTGGCGCCACCGCAACAACCTGCGCGACCTGTTCGCCGGGCGCGAGCGGCACTTCTGACGCGATTCACAGGGGAGGCAGCTGCTCCATCGGCCAGCGCGCCTGCACGCTGATCGCCAGGTCTTGCTGCTGCCCGGCCAACAAGCGCTGGCAGCCGGCATAGGCGATCATCGCGCCGTTGTCGGTGCAGAACTGGGGGCGAGCGTAGTACACGTTGCCTTTGATACCGGCGAGCATGTCCTCCAGGGATGCACGCAACGCCTTGTTGGCGCTCACACCACCGGCGATCACCAGGCGCTTGAGGCCGGTCTGCTTCAGGGCGCGCTTGCACTTGATGGTCAGAGTCTCCACCACCGCCTGCTGGAACGCCAGGGACACGTCGCAACGGGTTTGCTCATTGTCGTCGCCAGCATTGCGGCACTGTTGCCAGGTGTTGAGGGCGAATGTCTTGAGGCCACTGAAGCTGAACTCAAGGCCCGGGCGATCGGTCATCGGCCGCGGGAACACGAAGCGTCCAGGCACACCCTGTTCGGCCAGGCGAGCGATTTCCGGGCCGCCGGGGTAATTCAGGCCCATCAGCTTGGCAGTCTTGTCGAACGCCTCACCCGCGGCGTCGTCGAGGCTCTCGCCCAGCAGCTCGTACTGGCCGATACCATCGACGCGCACCAGCTGGGTATGCCCGCCAGACACCAACAAAGCGACGAACGGAAACTGCGGAGGGTTTTCCTCCAGCATCGGCGCCAGTAAATGACCTTCCATATGGTGCACACCGATCGCCGGGATATCCCAGGCAAACGCCAGGGCCTGGGCGCACGAGGCGCCGACCAGCAACGCCCCGACCAGGCCAGGACCCGCGGTGTAGGCGATGGCGTCGATCTCGGTGGCCACGCAGCCGGCCTCGTCCAACACCTGACGGATCAGCGGCAACATGCGTTTGACATGGTCCCGTGACGCAAGCTCGGGCACGACCCCGCCAAACACACGGTGCAGGTCAATTTGGCTGAACAGCGCATCGGCTAACAAACCGCGTTCACTGTCGTATAATGCGACGCCGGTTTCGTCGCAGGATGTTTCCAATCCCAGTACTAGCATGGGCTCGTCCCTTGTGGGGGCTGATTTCGAAGCCGCGCATGATAGTCCCCGTGCCGGGTGCCGACCAGCGGTTTTCGATCAGAGGCTTTGCATTCCGGCGTGCTAAGGGTTAACATCCGCAACCCTTGAAAACCGACGTTCTCCAGCACACCTTTGTTTTGCCAGGAGCACGTCTACCCCGGTAATGAATTAAGGTAGCCCTGGATGCCAGCCGTCAAAGTTAAAGAGAACGAACCCTTCGACGTAGCTCTGCGTCGTTTCAAGCGCTCCTGCGAAAAAGCCGGTGTACTGGCTGAAGTTCGTAGCCGCGAGTTTTACGAGAAGCCGACCGCAGAGCGTAAGCGCAAAGCAGCTGCTGCTGTTAAGCGTCACGCCAAGAAAGTTCAGCGCGAACAGCGCCGCGCCGTTCGTCTGTACTAATACAGACGTTCAACGCAAAGCTTCTGCCCTGCCCGGCTCACCGCCGGGCCGATGGCAGCGGTTGTTTCAACCTTGAGCAGCTAGCCCAAGGCGTCCGCCGCAACTCGTAGTGGACAACCGCTTCAACGCGTCAGTACTGGTCTTCGACCAGCCGTGCACGTCCTGACTGACGAGCCCCCGGCAACTTTGGTGGCTACCGACGAGCACACATTCCCTCGCACTTCCCCTAGCAGCACTCCCCCCAACCGGCGCGCTAGCGATTAGACTTGCCAGTTGCCAGATGACGAGACTGCCATGGCCGGGCTGATTCCCCAAAGCTTCATTGACGACCTGATCAACCGCCTCGACATCGTCGACGTGGTGAGTTCACGCGTCCAGCTGAAAAAGACCGGCAAGAATTACTCCGCCTGCTGCCCGTTTCACAAGGAGAAGACTCCCTCCTTCACGGTCAGCCCGGACAAGCAGTTCTATTACTGCTTTGGCTGCGGTGCCGGCGGTAACGCCCTTGGTTTCGTCATGGACCACGACAACCTGGACTTTCCCCAGGCCGTCGAGGAACTGGCGCGCGCCGCCGGCATGGAAGTACCTCGCGAGGAGGGCCGACGCGGGCAGAAACCGCGCCAGCCAACCGACTCGCCGCTCTACCCCCTGCTGGATGCCGCCGCCGAATTCTACCGCCAGGCCCTGCGCAACCACCCCACCCGCAAAGCAGCGGTGGAGTACCTCAAAGGCCGCGGCCTGTCAGGCGAAATCGCCCGCGACTTCGGCCTGGGCTTCGCCCCGCCGGGCTGGGACAACCTGCTCAAGCACCTGGGCGCCGACACCCTGCAACAGAAGGTGATGATCGATGCCGGCCTGCTGATCGAGAACGCCGAAAGCGGCAAGCGCTACGACCGCTTCCGCGACCGGGTGATGTTCCCGATCCGCGACAGCCGCGGACGTATCATCGCCTTTGGTGGCCGAGTGCTCGGCGACGACAAGCCCAAGTACCTCAACTCGCCGGAAACCCCGGTGTTCCACAAGGGCCAGGAGCTCTACGGGTTATACGAGGCGCGCAAGCACAACCGAAACCTCGACGAGATCATCGTCGTCGAAGGCTACATGGACGTCATCGCCCTGGCCCAGCAGGGCCTGCGCAACGCTGTGGCCACCCTCGGCACCGCGACCAGCGAAGAGCACCTCAAGCGCCTGTTCCGCGTGGTGCCCAGCGTGCTGTTCTGTTTCGACGGCGACCAGGCCGGGCGCAAGGCGGCATGGCGCGCCCTGGAATCAGCCCTGTCGGCCCTGCAGGACGGGCGTCGAGCGCGCTTTCTTTTCCTGCCCGAAGGCGAAGACCCCGACAGCCTGGTGCGCGCCGAAGGAACCGATGCCTTCATGGCACGCATCAACCAGCACGCGCAGCCGCTGGCTGACTACTTTTTCGAGCAGTTGAGCGTCGAGGCCGACCCTCGCTCGCTGGAAGGCAAGGCGCATATGGCGACCCTGGCCGCACCGTTGATCGAAAAAATTCCCGGCGCCAACCTGCGCCAGTTGATGCGCAATCGCCTGAAGGAAATCACTGGCCTCGATCCGCAGCAGGTCGAACAACTGGCCCAACACGCCCCCGCCGCCAGCAGCGTGCCGGACTATGACCCCGGCTTCGACTACGACGCCATGGCCAGCTACACCCCGGACTACGGCGACATGCCGGTGCACGACTACGCCCCGGCGCAGCAGGAGCAGCAGTGGAAGCCGAACAAGGGTGGCGGCAAGAAACCGTGGAGCGACAAGCCCTGGGACAAGAACCGCAAAGGTGGCAAGCCGTGGCAACAGCGCGACGAAGCGCCGCCACGCACCCCAGCGCCGGTGGAACCGCCGACCCTGGCCGCCCTGCGCACTTTGCTGCACCACCCGCTACTGGCCGGCAAAGTCGAGGACGCCAGCCATTTCGCCGACGAAGAACACCTTTACAGCCAGCTGCTGGTGGCATTGATCGAAGCCGCTCAGAAAAATCCTGGGCTAAGCTCAATGCAGCTGATCGCACGCTGGCACGGCACCGAACAAGGTCGCCTGTTGCGGGCCTTGGCAGAAAAGGAATGGCTGATCGTGGCCGACAACCTTGAACAACAGTTTTTCGACACTATAACTAGCTTGTCCGCCCGCCAACGCGAGCGCAGCCTGGAACAACTGCTCAGAAAAGCACGTCAAAGCGAATTGACCAGCGAGGAAAAATCACAGCTCCTCGCCCTGCTGAGCCGGAATGTTCCCGCACAAACGCCGACCTCATCTGGCGCGTGAGGCCCATGCTCGGGTATAATCCTCGGCTTGTTTTTTGCCCGCCAAGACCTTCAGTGGATAGGGTGTTATGTCCGGAAAAGCGCAACAGCAGTCTCGTATCAAAGAGTTGATCACCCGCGGTCGTGAGCAGGGCTACCTGACTTACGCGGAGGTCAACGACCACCTGCCGGAGGATATTTCAGATCCGGAACAGGTGGAAGACATCATCCGCATGATCAACGACATGGGGATCAACGTATTCGAGAGTGCTCCGGATGCGGATGCCCTTCTGTTGGCGGAAGCCGACACCGACGAAGCCGCGGCCGAAGAAGCCGCTGCTGCGTTGGCGGCAGTTGAAACCGATATCGGCCGCACGACCGACCCGGTGCGCATGTACATGCGCGAAATGGGTACCGTCGAGCTGCTGACCCGCGAAGGCGAAATCGAAATCGCCAAGCGTATCGAGGAAGGCATTCGCGAGGTGATGGGTGCCATCGCCCACTTCCCGGGCACTGTCGACTATATCCTCGGCGAATATGACCGCGTCACCACCGAAGGTGGCCGTCTGTCGGATGTTCTCAGCGGTTACATCGACCCTGACGACAACATCGCCGCCCCGACCGAGGAGGTGCCGATTCCTGGCGCCAAGGCCGCGGCTGCGAAGGAAGAGTCCGACGACGAAGAAGAAAGCGAAGAAAGCAGTGATGACGAGGAAGAGGCCGAAAGCGGTCCGGACCCAGTCGTCGCAGCCCAGCGTTTCGGTGCAGTCTCCGACCAGCTCGCTGTCACTCTCAAGGTGCTGAAAAAGCATGGCCGCAGCCATGCCGAGAGTATCGGTGCCATGCAGGCCCTGGCCGATCTGTTCATGCCGATCAAGCTGGTGCCCAAGCAGTTCGACGTACTGGTAGAGCGTGTACGTGATGCCCTGAGCCGCCTGCGTCAGCAAGAGCGCGCGATCATGCAACTGTGCGTCCGTGATGCGCGCATGCCGCGTGCCGACTTCCTGCGCCTGTTCCCGAGCAACGAAACCGACCAGACCTGGAGCGGTGACCTGGCCAAGCGCAACACCAAGTGGGCTGCCGCCCTGGGTGAAAAGGACGCCGCCATCGTTGCTTGCCAGCAGAAGCTGATCGACCTCGAGACCGAGACCGGCCTGACTGTCGCCGAGATCAAGGAAATCAACCGTCGCATGTCCATCGGTGAGGCGAAAGCCCGCCGCGCCAAGAAGGAAATGGTCGAGGCGAACCTGCGTCTGGTGATCTCCATCGCCAAGAAGTACACCAACCGCGGCCTGCAGTTCCTCGACCTGATCCAGGAAGGCAACATCGGCCTGATGAAGGCGGTGGACAAGTTCGAATACCGTCGCGGCTACAAGTTCTCGACCTACGCCACCTGGTGGATCCGCCAGGCGATCACCCGCTCGATCGCCGACCAGGCGCGCACCATCCGTATCCCGGTGCACATGATCGAGACGATCAACAAGCTCAACCGAATTTCCCGCCAGATGCTGCAGGAAATGGGCCGTGAACCGACCCCGGAAGAGCTCGGTGAGCGCATGGAAATGCCTGAGGACAAGATCCGCAAGGTATTGAAGATCGCCAAAGAGCCGATCTCCATGGAAACACCGATCGGTGACGACGAAGATTCGCACCTGGGCGACTTCATCGAGGACTCGACCATGCAGTCCCCGATCGACGTGGCCACGGTCGAAAGCCTCAAGGAAGCGACCCGCGACGTGCTCTCGGGCCTGACCGCACGTGAAGCCAAAGTGCTGCGCATGCGTTTCGGTATCGACATGAATACCGACCACACCCTCGAAGAGGTGGGCAAGCAGTTTGACGTGACCCGTGAGCGGATCCGTCAGATCGAAGCGAAGGCGTTGCGCAAGTTGCGCCACCCGACTCGCAGCGAGCATCTGCGCTCCTTCCTCGACGAGTGAAGACGAACCCCGGCCCAGGCCGGGGTTTTTCTTTTGGGATAAAGGCTCGTCGTGGCCACTCGCTACCTCACCGGGCCAAATGCCCGTCTACACTCGACTTCAGACCACCTGAATGCGAGGCCGATATGCCGCCGATGCCGGCCATTCTGTTGCTGCTCCTGATCCTGTGGAACACAACGGCCGGCGCCCTGACCCTGACAGACGAGGAAAAAACCTGGCTTGCTGCCCACCCGCAGCTGAAGCTGGGCGTCGACGCCTCATGGCCACCATTCGAGTTTCGTGACCAGGAGGGCCGGTACCAGGGATTGGCCGCCGATTACATCGCCTTGCTCCAGGAACGCCTGAGTGTATCGCTCAAGCCGGTCGAGCCCAGCAGCTGGACCGAGGTACTCCAGCAGGCGCGGGAAAACCGCATCGACCTGTTGCCCGGCATCATGTCCACGCCGGAGCGCCAAGGCTACCTGGCCTTCACCCGCCCCTACCTGGACTTCCCGATCGTCATCCTGGCCCATGATGGCGGCCCGCAACCACGCACCCTGAAGGACCTTTACGGCCTGAAGATCGCCGTGGTGGAAAACTACGCCCCCCACGAGCTGCTGCGCACCCATCACCCCGACCTCAACCTCGTGGCCATGCCCAATGTCAGCTCGACCCTGCAGGCACTGGCCACCGACGAAGTGGATGCGGTAGTCGGCGACCTCGCTTCGAGCATCTGGAGCCTGCGCCAGCTCAAGCTAGACGGCTTGTACGTCAGCGGCGAAACACCCTATCGCTACCAATTGGCCATGGCCGCTCCGCGCGACAAGAAGATATTGGTCGGCATCCTCGACAAGGTCATGGCCGACATGTCCAGCGACGAAATCAACCAGATCCAGCAACGCTGGGTCGGCAACGTGGTAGACCAGCGCAGCTTCTGGCGCGACGTGCTGATGTACGGCCTGCCCGCCGTCCTGCTGCTGGTGGCCATCCTGGCCGTGGTCATCCGCATCAACCGCCGGCTCAGCTCGGAGATATCCCGGCGCATCGCGCTGGAACAGGAGCTGCGCAGCAGCGAATACCACTACCGGGGCCTGATCGAGAGCCTGTCGGCGATCGCCTGGGAAGCCGACGCCAACGATTTCACCTACAGCTACGTGTCGCCCCATGCCGAAGACTTGCTCGGCTACCCCTTGCACGATTGGCTCAAAGCCGGCTTCTGGCGCAGTATCCTGCACCCCGAGGACGCGCTGTGGGCCCAGGCCTTCTGCGAAAGCGAAACGGCTGCCGGGCGCGACCACAGCCTCGATTACCGGGTGATTGGCGCCGACGGCCAAGCCCTTTGGGTACGCAATATCGTCAGCATGATCGAACACGGCCACCGGCCGGTGATGCGCGGGCTGATGATCGATATCAGCGAAACCAAGCGCACCGAGGACGCCCTGCGTCTGTCCGAGCAGAAGTTCGCCTCGGTGTTCCAGCAATGCCCCGATATTCTGCTGATCGCCCGCCATAGCGACGGCTGCCTGCTGGAGGTCAACGAAGCCTTCGAAGAACAGATCGGCCTTAGCCCAAGCCAGGTCATAGGCCGTACCGCGACCGAGCTGGACCTCTGGGGCGAGCGAGGCGCCGGCCCGCATCTGCTCGAGCGCCTGCATCAGGGCGGCATCCGCAATCTGGAAATGAGCTACCGCCGCAGCAACGGCCAGCTGTTCATCGGCCTGACTTCTGCAGAAACCTTCGAACTGGACGGCACCTTGGCCTTCGTCGTGGCGGTGCGTGACATCAGTCAACTGAAAGAAACCCAGCAACAATTGCAAATTTCCGAAGAGAAGTTCGCCAAGGCCTTCCATGCCTCTCCCGACGGCCTGCTGCTGTCGCGCCAGAGCGATGGCCTGCTGGTCGAGGTCAACGAAGGCTTCTGCCGCCTGACCGGCTATGAACTCAATCCCTCGATCGACCAGACATCTTTCGACCTGGGGATCTGGGTCGACCTCAATGAACGCAAGCGCATGATCGACCAACTGGCCCGCGATGGTTTCGTGCGCGATTTCAGCTGCCATATTCGCCGCAGCGACGGGCAGATACGCCTGTGCGAGCTGTCCGCAAGGCCGCTTCCGATTGGCGGGGTCGACTGCATGCTGACCATCGCCCGCGACATTACCGAGCGCCACCTGATGCAAGAGAAGTTGCAGCTGGCTGCCACCGTGTTCGAAAACACGGCCGAAGGCGTGCTGATCACCGACATCGACCAGCGCATCAGTGCCGTCAACCGCGCGTTCAGCGAAATCACCGGCTACAGCGAAATCGAGGCACTCGGGCAAACCCCGCGTCTAATCTCCTCCGGCCAGCATGACAGCGCCTTCTACGCCGCCATGTGGCATCAGCTCACCGCCGAGGGGCACTGGCAGGGCGAGATCTACAACAAACGCAAGAACGGCGAGTTGTACCCTAGCTGGCTGACCATCAGCGCCGTGCGCAACAACGAGCGCGCCATCACTCACTTCGTCGCCGTGTTCGCCGATATTTCCAGCCTCAAGCACGCCCAGGCCAAGCTCGACTACCAAGCCCACCACGACCCGCTCACAGGCTTGCCCAACCGCGCCCTGTTCGAGAACCGCCTGCAGGCCGTGCTCACCTGTTCGCAGACCTCCAACCGCCAGGGCGCCGTACTGTTCCTCGACCTCGACCGCTTCAAGCACATCAACGACAGCCTCGGTCATCCCGTCGGCGACCTGCTGCTCAAAGGCATCGCGCAGCGCCTCAAGGAGCAGGTGCGCGACGTCGACACCGTGGCCCGCCTGGGCGGCGACGAGTTCATCATCCTGCTGCCTGGCCTGCACAGGCCCAGCGATGCCAGCGCCATCGCCAACAAGCTGCTGGCCTGCTTCAGCGCCCCCTTCCAGGCCGGCGAGCACGAGTTCTTCACCAGCGCCAGTATCGGTATCAGCCTCTACCCGCAGGACGGCACCGACGTTGCCACGCTGATCCGCAACGCCGACGCCGCCATGTACCGCTCCAAGGCCAAAGGCCGCAACCGCGTCGAAGCCTACACCCGCGACCTCACCGCCCAGGCCAGTGAACGCATTGCCCTGGAACACGAATTGCGCCGGGCCATCGAGCGCAACGAAATGAGCTTGAGCTATCAGCCCAAGCTCAGCCTCAAGACCCAGGCCCTGGTCGGCGCCGAAGCACTGATCCGCTGGAGTCATCCCACCTTCGGCGAGGTGCCTCCTGAGCATTTCATTCATCTCGCCGAAGAGAACGGCACCATTCTGCAAATTGGCGATTGGGTACTGGAGCAGGCCTGTCGGCAGATGCATCACTGGAAGATGGACTACCAGGCCTTCGGCCCGCTGTCGATCAACCTCGCCGGGGCGCAACTGCGCCACGGCGGCCTGGCCAAACGCATCGAGCAATTGCTCAGGACTTACCAGCTCAAGGCTGGCGACCTGCAACTTGAGATCACCGAAAACTTCATCATGAGCCAGGCCGAAGAAGCCCTGGCCGTGCTGCACCAGCTCAAGCAGCTGGGCGTGCAGTTGGCCATCGATGACTTCGGCACTGGATACTCGTCGCTCAGCTACCTCAAGCGCCTGCCGCTGGACATCCTCAAGATCGACAAGTCGTTCATTCGTGGGCTTCCCGATGATCCTCACGATGCGGCCATTGCCCGCGCCATCATCGCCCTGGGCCGCAGCATGCAATTGACCATCATTGCCGAGGGGGTGGAAAACCAGGCGCAGCAACGGTTCCTGGCTGCCGAAGGGTGCGAGCAGATCCAGGGCTACATCGTCAGCCTGCCGCTGCCGCCGGAGGAGTTTGCCGCTAGCTTTCTTCGCATAGCACTATCCGATCTTTCGGATGGCACGCTTTCGAAACCCTCGTTATAATCCGGGCGCTTACTGAGGGCCTATAGCTCAGTCGGTTAGAGCAGAGGACTCATAATCCTTTGGTCCACGGTTCGAGTCCGTGTGGGCCCACCATCAAATCAGGAGCTGCAGCGCTGCTGCAGTTTCGAGATCGCCTCATCAGATTCAGCGCTCGATAGCGCAGCTTGCCTCCCTGGCCATGCGCCTTCAGGCGCTTGATGCCATGCTCCCGCCCCCTCCGCTGAGCGCCCCGCGTACCAGACGCTCACACCACGGCCAGTCCGACAACCTCGCAGAAATTTGCCAGGTCACACTTGTACGCCCGGCCGGGTGCACGACAGCCCAAACGCAGCCCCCTCTTGCTCGCCACGCTGGAAATCCAGTTTCGATCAGGTCGTGTCCTGGACAATAATGGTGCAGCGCTGGCAGTCGCCTTAAGAGCACCTGCACATCATTCCTGAAGTAGCTGAGGCTATCTCGAACACATCAAGGCGGCCTCACCCACAAAAATTACCGAGGACCACCAACGCGTTAAGGAAGAAACCTGACATGGCCGTACCCGAAAAGCTGAGAGAACTGGTTTCACTGTATGAAGAAAACAGAACGGAATACCGCTCAGGCAAATTCAATGAAACACAGGCAAGAATCCAGTTCATCAATCCGCTGTTCGAGCTTCTGGGTTGGGATGTCAGCAACAAGAACGAGTACGCCGAGCTTTACAAGGATGTCGTTCATGAAGACGCGGTAAAAATAGGCGGAAGAACCAAGGCCCCCGATTACTCGTTTAGAATCGGCGGCGCGAGAAAATTCTTTCTCGAAGCGAAGAAGCCTGCAGTCCCGGTCACAGACGACATACCCTCGGCCTACCAGCTCAGGCGTTACGGTTGGAGCGCCAAGCTTTCTCTATCGGTACTGTCCAACTTTGAAGACCTTGCCATTTACGATTGCCGCATCAAGCCGGAGCCCTCGGACAAGGCAAGCAAGGCACGCGTCAAGATCTACCACTTCAAAGACTACGTAGAGCACTGGGACGAGATCTATTCCATCCTGTCCAAAGAGTCCGTTCTCAGAGGGTCTTTCGATAAATTCTCCAACGACGCCCGCAAGAAAAGAGGCACGGCACAGGTCGATGATGCGTTCCTGGATGATATCGAGTCATGGCGAGAAGCCTTGGCCAAAAACATCTTTCTGAGGAACAAGACGCTCAGCATTCGAGAGCTCAATACCGCCGTCCAGCGAACGATAGATCGAATCGTCTTCCTGCGGATCGCTGAAGACCGCGGCATCGAGCCCTACGGAACCCTCGGCAATCTCAAAGGCACCAAGAACATCTACGCCGCGCTCTGTGAGCTTTTTCGCAAAGCGGACGCTCGCTACAACTCCGGCCTTTTTCACTTTGATGAAGCAGACGGCTCCCAGGAAACACTCGACAACTTCACGCTGACCTTGAAAATTGATGAAAAAGTCCTGCATGAAATCCTCAAAGGACTTTACTACCCCGACAGCCCTTATGTGTTCAGCGTTTTGTCTGCGGACATCCTTGGGCAAGTGTATGAGCAATTCCTTGGCAAGGTAATAAGCCATAGCAAGAACGCCATTACGATCACGGAAAAACCGGAAGTCAAAAAGGCCGGCGGGGTCTATTACACCCCCTCGTACATTGCCGAGTTCATCGTCGAAAACACCATTGGAAAATGGGTAAGCGGTCGCACTCCCAACCAGGTGTCTGGCAATGATGCGAGAGTCAAGGATTCCGCGCCCTTACGGATCATCGACCCTGCGTGTGGCTCTGGCTCCTTTCTCATCGTCGCCTACCAGTACCTGTTGAATTGGTACTGCACGAAATATGTAGAAGAAAACGCAGAAAAACACGCCAAAGGCAGGGATCCTAAACTCTACTATGCGGCGGGCGGTGAGTGGCGCCTCACCATTGCGGAAAAAAGACGCATCCTGACCAGTCATATCTTTGGCGTGGACATTGACCCACAGGCAGTGGAGGTCACCAAGCTGTCTCTCCTGCTGAAGGTGCTTGAAGGTGAGAACGGCGACGTCGTTTCCAGCCAGATGGATCTTTTCAAAATGCGCGTACTTCCCGACCTCGGGAAGAACATAAAGTGCGGAAACTCTCTTATCGGTGACGACTTCTACGAGCTGTTCGACGCCGACAGCTTGTCACTGGACGAACGACTGTCAGTCAACACGTTTAACTGGGACAGGGAATTCTTCAAGGCATTCAAAGGGAAATTCGATATTTTAATCGGAAACCCGCCGTACCTTTACTCGTCTGCCGGCGAGAACAAGAAATACTTCTCAGAACACTATAAATATTCTCAATATCAAACCGACTTCTACCAGTACTTTATCGAGAGATCCTACGCGCTTGTCAAAGATAACGGTGTCATCTCTTACATCGTCCCAGACTCGTGGCTGAACTCCTCGAACTTTAGCAACCTTCGCAAGCTCATGGTTGAAGTCAACGGCGTCAACACGCTGGTGTTCTTCGACTATCTGGTCTTCAAGTCAGCCAGCATCGAGAACACAATCTTCATCGGCTCTCCGACCCAGAGCAATTCAATTTCAGTCGTTCGATCATCGGCACCCGGCGTATTCACTGACTACGCTGTCCTTGACACCTCGAAGGTCATCGCGCGAGGCATCATTGACCCCCGGTACACCGACGCGGACGAGAAAATCATAGCCAAGGTGGACACATTCTCTCCCGCCAGTGAGCGGTATGATATCAACCGCGGCCTGCACGCTTACCGCACAGACGGTTATGGGAAATCCGCCTATCAAGACGGCCCCCAAACAAAAGCTGATAAAGATAAACGCTCTTATCATTCCGAAGAAAAACTTAACGACACCTACCTGCCTGAAATTCGCGGTCGGGATGTCGGTTTTTTTGATTATTGCTACAGCGGAAGCTTCATTTCATACGGCGACTGGCTGGCCGAGCCGCGTCCAGAGCGGTTCATGAGAGAGCCCAAAGTTGTTCTCAGGAAGACGCTGGGCAGAAGGCTATCGTGCACCATTATCGAAGAGCCTGCTGCTGTAGATCAGGCACTGTATATCGCTATTTCCAAAAACAGTTCGGCAGACGATCTGAAGCTGCTTGCCGGCCTGGCAGGGAGTACGTTCGGCGCGTGGTACATCCGCACAAAATATGCGATCTATGATCGCCTGCACCCTTGGTACACGAAAAAGAATCTTGCCGATTTCCCCATTCCGGAATCGACTTCATCGATCATCTCTGTCTATGAAAAGATTACTTCCAAGCGCGCCAGATTGAAGGAATCAAAGCTTGAGCAGGAGCGAAACCTGCTTATCGCGGACATTGAACGGCTTGAGACATCCCTGGATGACGCCGTCTTCAATGCCTATGGCCTGACAGACAGCGAGAGAGCGGTAGTACTGTCAGGGGCACTCGATTAAGGAAGCCTTGCACATGACAAAGCCGCGCGAATGCGCGGCTTTTCTATTTCCACCCAGATCTACTCTTTGCTGCGCAGCGAGGTTTGCCGAGGGTTGTAGAACGTGCTGTTGGCTGGGATGTCACGGGTTACCAGCGACATGGCGCCGATGACCACATTGTCCCCGATGTTGATGTGATCGGCGATGATGCAGCTGTTGGCCCCCAGGCTGACATTGTCGCCTATGTGCAGCGCGTAGTGCTCCAGGCCAAGGGTCTTGATGCCGATCGAGCAGTTCTGGCGGACGAAGAAATTGCGGCCAATGGTTACGTGCCGGGTAATCACTACGCCCGGCAAGTGGGCGATGCGCAGGCCGGGTGCAATCTGTGCACCAATGTCGATGTCCACGGCGTACTTCAGGTTCAAGCGCTGCTGCATGCGCCGGGCGTGGCGCCGGGCCAGTCCGCCGCGGGCGTCGAGGTACTGCGCCAGGCGGAAAGCGAAGAGATAGCGAAGTTTATTGTCCTTGCGTGCACGTCGCAGAACATTGAACAACAGGCTGATGCGGCGTCCGGGCCCTTTCTTGTTGGAGACTTCCATCCTCCAACATTCGAGCAGGTCGGCGAACTTCACACCGGGCCTCCAACTGAAACGGCTCATTATGATGCCGCATAAATGGCCGTCATGCACTCGGCCTTGCCCTGTTCCCCTATGGCTGGCTAGGCTAGCCAGCCCACTGCAGAGACTCTGCCATGCCGGATTCGCGCCCCATCACCCTCGACGAAATCGACCGCCAGTTGATCGCCCTGCTACAGATCAACGCCCGCGAGAGCGTTGCCACCCTGGCACGCCAGCTGGGCATCGCCCGCACCACCGTCAACTCGCGCCTGGCGCGCCTGGAAAAAGGCAAGGTCATCACCGGCTATGGCGTGCGCCTGGGCCAGCGCCTGATCGGTGGCGGCCTGCAAGCCTACGTCGGGATCAAGGTGCAGCCGCGTTCCGGCAAGGAAGTGGTGCGCCGCTTGAGTGGCATGGGACAAGTGCAGCAGCTGTGCGCGGTGAGTGGCGAGTTCGACTATGTGGCCTGGTTGCGCAGCGATACGCCAGAGCAGCTGGACCAGCTGCTGGACCAGATTGGCAGTGTCGAGGGCGTGGAGAAGACCACCACGTCGATCATTCTGAGCAGCAAGGTCGATCGCGGCCAGCCGGCCTAGCTCGCCCCGTTGGCAGAATCGTCAAGATTGATCAAACCTTCGTCGTTATGACGAAACAACTTACATTCAGCCATCACTCTGCATCTTAATTACGAACATCCCACTCCATAAAATGACCTCCAGCCATCTCCTATACTCAGGCTCCGCCCTTCGCGCAGCCGCTCTGGCAAGGTCACTTCATGAACAAGAAAAACCGCCACCCCGCCGACGGCAAGAAACCCATCACCATCTTCGGCCCGGACTTCCCTTTCGCCTTCGACGACTGGCTGGAGCACCCTGCCGGCCTGGGCAGTATTCCCGCCGAGCGTCACGGTGAAGAGGTTGCCATTGTCGGTGCCGGCATCGCGGGCCTGGTGGCCGCCTACGAGCTGATGAAGCTGGGCCTGAAACCTGTGGTGTACGAGGCATCGAAGTTGGGTGGCAGGCTGCGCTCCCAAGCCTTCAACGGCACCGACGGCATCATCGCCGAGCTCGGTGGCATGCGCTTCCCGGTTTCCTCCACCGCCTTCTACCACTACGTAGACAAGCTAGGTCTGGAGACCAAGCCCTTCCCCAACCCCCTGACCCCTGCTTCGGGCAGCACGGTCATCGACCTGGAAGGCCAGACCTACTACGCCGAAAGGGCCAGTGACCTGCCAGAACTGTTCCACGAAGTGGCCGACGCCTGGGCCGATGCACTGGAAAGCGGTGGCCAGTTCGCCGAGATCCAGCAGGCGATCCGCGACCGCGACGTAACGCGCCTGAAGGCACTGTGGAACAAGCTGGTGCCGCTGTGGGACGACCGCACGTTCTACGATTTCGTCGCCACCTCGCGCTCGTTCGCCAAGCTCAGCTTCCAGCACCGCGAGGTCTTCGGCCAGGTCGGCTTCGGCACCGGCGGCTGGGATTCGGACTTCCCCAACTCGATGCTGGAAATCTTCCGCGTGGTGATGACCAACTGCGACGATCACCAGCACCTGATCGTCGGTGGCGTCGAACAGGTGCCGCAAGGCATCTGGCGCCATGTGCCGGAGCGTTGCAGCCACTGGCCCGAGGGCACCAGCCTCAGCTCGCTGCATGGCGGCGCGCCGCGCACCGGCGTCAAGCGTATTGCCCGAGCCGCCGATGGGCGGCTGGCGGTCACCGACAACTGGGGCGACACCCGCCACTATGGCGCTGTCCTTGCCACCTGCCAGAGCTGGCTGCTGACCACCCAGATCGACTGCGAAGAATCCCTGTTCTCGCAGAAAATGTGGATGGCCCTGGACCGCACCCGCTACATGCAGTCGTCGAAGACGTTCGTCATGGTCGACCGGCCGTTCTGGAAGGACAAGGACCCGCAAACCGGGCGCGACCTGATGAGCATGACCCTCACCGACCGCCTGACCCGCGGTACCTACCTGTTCGACAACGGTGACGATAAACCGGGGGTGATCTGCCTGTCCTACGCGTGGATGAGCGACGCCCTGAAGATGCTGCCGCACCCGGTGGAAAAACGCGTGCAGCTGGCCCTGGATGCACTGAAGAAGATCTACCCGAAGACCGACATCGCCGGGCACATCATCGGCGACCCGATCACCATTTCCTGGGAAGCCGACCCGCACTTCCTCGGCGCCTTCAAGGGCGCACTGCCGGGCCATTACCGTTACAACCAGCGCATGTACGCGCACTTCATGCAGCAGGACATGCCCGCCGAGCAGCGTGGCATGTTCATCGCCGGCGACGATGTGTCATGGACCCCGGCCTGGGTCGAAGGCGCGGTGCAGACTTCGCTGAACGCGGTGTGGGGTATCATGAATCACTTCGGTGGCCAGACCCACCCGGACAACCCTGGCCCGGGCGATGTGTTCGACGAGATCGGGCCTATCGCCCTGGCCGATTGAGACAAGGAGGCAGCATGCGCATCGCTCTGTTCCAGGGCACACCCAACCCGCTGGACGTGCCCGGCAACCTGCAACGGCTGCGCCACCAGGCGCAACGGGCGGCCGAGCGCGGCGCGCAGTTGCTGGTGTGCCCGGAAATGTTCCTGAGCGGCTACAACATCGGCCTGGAGCAGGTCGAGCGTCTGGCCGAGGCCGAGGATGGCCCTTCGGCCATGGACGTGGTGGAGATCGCCCAGGCCCACCGCATCGCCATCGTCTATGGCTACCCGGAGCGCGCCGAGGATGGCGCCTTCTACAACAGCGTGCAGTTGATCGATGCCCATGGCCGCAGCCTTTGCAATTACCGCAAGACGCACCTGTTCGGTGAGCTGGACCGCTCGATGTTCAGCGCTGGCGCAAATCACTTCCCGGTCGTCGAACTGGAAGGCTGGAAGGTCGGGCTGTTGATCTGCTACGACATCGAGTTCCCGGAGAATGCCAGGCGCCTGGCGCTGGCGGGCGCCGAGCTGATTCTGGTGCCGACGGCGAACATGACGCCCTACGATTTCGTCTGCCAGGTGACCGTGCGCTCGCGGGCGCAGGAGAACCAGTGCTACCTGGTGTATGCCAACTACTGCGGGGCGGAAGGCGAGATCCAGTACTGCGGGCAGAGCAGCATCATCGGGCCGGATGGCAGCCTGCTGGCGATGGCCGGGCGCGATGAGTGCCAGTTGCTGGCGGAACTGGAGCATGAGCGGGTGGTACAAGGGCGCGAAGCGTTTCCCTACCTGACGGATCTGCGTCAGGAGCTGCATTGGCATAACGTCTGACGGCCCTATCGCCGGCAAGCCGGCTCCCACAAAAAGCGCGCTGCTCTGCTCTCCTGTGGGAGCAACTGTCTTGCTCAATTTCTAAAAGCTGATGCAATGCCTGTGGGAGCCGGCTTGCCGGCGATGAGGCCGGGCCTGCCAGTACAAATGGGTTAGCATGAACACCTGCCCCGGAGTTCCCATGCCTGACGCCACCCGCCATCTCACCCTCGCCAACGGCCTGCGTCTCACCCTGCGCCACGCCCCGCACCTCACGCGTGCGGCGGCGGCATTGCGGGTGCATGCCGGCAGCCACGATGCGCCGCCCAAATGGCCTGGCCTGGCCCATTTCCTCGAACACCTCTTCTTCCTTGGCACACCTGGCTTTCCGCTGGCCGATGGCCTGATGCGCTACGTCCAGGCCCTGGGTGGCCAGGTCAACGCCAGCACCCGCGAGCGCACCACCGACTTCTTCTTCGAAGTGCCGCCAGCCGCCCTGGACGGTGGGCTGCAGCGCCTGTGCCAGATGCTTGCCGAACCTGACCTTGCCATCGATCGCCAGCGCCGCGAGCGAGAAGTAATCCACGCCGAATTCATCGCATGGTCGCGCAACCCGCAGGCCCAGCAGCAGTACGCGTTGTTGCAATCGGTAGGTGCAAACCATCCGCTGCGTGGCTTTCATGCCGGCAATCGCTACGCGCTGGCCTTGCGGGATCCTGCCTTTCAGCGGGCCCTCGCGGGTTTCCATGAGCGCTTCTATCGAGGCGGGCAAATCTCCTTGAGCCTCTGCGGCCCGCAAACGCTGGACACGCTTGAACAGCTTGGCCGGCAAGCCGCCAGTCTGTTCGCGCCTGGCGAACCTGTAGCGCAGTTGCCTGCGCCCGCTTTATCGGCAAAACCGACCACACAGCTCTTTGCCCATGACGACCTGCCCAATGGCGCCGAACAGGCACTGGAATTGTTACTTGCCTGCCTGAGCGACAACAGGCCGGGCGGCTGGCTCGACGCGCTTCGGCAGCGAGGCTGGCTGCAAGGGTTCAAGGCGCAAATGCTGTACGCCTTCGCCGGGCAAGTGCTCTGGCACATCGACTTGCAGCTAAGTGCAGACGCCAGTGCCGATGAAGCCTGGGCCTTGCTACACGGCTGGTTCGGGTTCCTTCGCCAGCTTGACCCGGCGCAGCTCAATGCCGAGTTCAGGCTCTTGCAGCAGCGCCGTGAACGCAGCGCCAGCCCGCTTGAACTGGCCCGCCGAGACAGTGCAGGCCAACCATTCGCGGCGCTGGATAGCCAGGGTTTGCACGCGCTGCAATCGCTACTCGCACAGTTGCCGTCCCGCGAACAGGGGCAATGGCGACTGCCTGCCATCGACCCGCTGCTGCTGGACGCATTGCCTGCTGCCAAGGCGAACCCTCTGCCCGCAGCCGTTACGTTCTGCGACCAACTGCCTGCGGCGCGCCAGTTCGCAGCGCTATATCTGCGCTGGCATATACCTTCAGCTCTGCGCCTGCCTCTGCACGCAGCACTTGAACGCGCCCTGCGCCCACTGCAGCAGCGTTGTGAGCGCGCCTCATTGCAACTGCAATTCAGCGCCCCTGGCGAGTACTGGCAACTGCGCTGCGCCGGGCATCCGGCTGCGGTGATACGCACTGTAGAACTGGCGCTGGCCAGCTTGCGCGTACCTTCACCAGACAGTTGGGACACGCCAGTGAATCAGGCGCCTGCCTTGATCCCGATCAGAGCACTGCTTGAGCGACTGTCTGATGCCGTACTCGGTACCGCCGCCGAACCTGGGTCCGCCGGCCCTCTCGGGCAACAGGTACTCGAAGACGCATGGCAACACAGCCGCTGGCATGGGCTGTCCGTGGGCTTCGACCAGACCGCTCGCGATGCGCTTGGCGCCGTGCTGCAAGGCTGCCCTGGCCATGCTGGCAAGCCGGACGCTCCGCCCGCATGGCAGGGCCACCGCTGGCACCACGCCCAGGTCGCCGGCAACGAACATGCGCTGCTGCTGTTCTGCCCGCTGCCGGCTCGCCAGCAAGCCTGCGGCCGCCTGCTGGCCCAGCTGCTGCAGGGGCCGGTGTACCAACGTCTTCGGGTCGAGCTGCAACTCGGCTACGCGGTGTTCAGTACCTTCCGTCAGATCGAGGGCATCGGCGGCCTGTTGTTCGGTGTGCAGTCGCCGCACACCCGCCACGGTGAAATCATCGACCATCTGTGGGCCTTGCTGCGCCAGGGCGTGAAGCTCGACCCAAGCGCCCGCCAGGTGCTGGCCGAGCAATTCGATGCAGCCGCCATGGCCAACGACGATCTCGCGCAATGGCTGTGGCAGACGCACCTCGCGGTACAGGGTGACGAGCTGGCATCGCTGCGCGCGTCTATTCTGAGCACGCACCAAACAGATCTGGACGAGCTGCTCGATGCGATGCTCGACGAGCAATCTCCTTGGCTCTGCCTGGCCAATGCGGCTGCAGTCGCAGGGCCCTGGCGGTAGGATTATTACATCGGCTGCAAGAGCGCTTTTCGAAGAATTAACCTTCCGGTACAAATTTTTCTTGTAAGATAGCGCAATCCCAGCCAATGGAACCTCCTGCGCAAGGTGGCATCCCAACAAGTAGCTGATCACCCCAACCCATTCGGAAGGAGTCTCCCATGTGGACCAAACCTGCATACACTGACCTGCGTATCGGCTTCGAAGTGACCATGTATTTCGCCAACCGCTAAGCCTTGCTTGCGGCTCGACGCCTCGGCCCGCCGGGGCGTCGTCGTTTTTCAGATATGCTTTTCGGATAAAGAGCCAAGCCATGTACATCCAGATTCTCGGCTCCGCCGCCGGCGGCGGTTTCCCCCAGTGGAACTGCAACTGCGTCAACTGCAAGGGCTATCGCGATGGCACCCTGCGCGCCACGGCACGCACCCAGTCATCCATCGCCTTGTCCGACGACGGCGAGCACTGGATCTTGTGCAACGCCTCGCCCGACATCCGCGCCCAGCTCCAGGCCTTCGCGCCCATGCAGCCGGCGCGTGCCCTGCGCGACACCGGCATCGACGCCATCGTGCTGCTCGACAGCCAGATCGACCACACCACGGGCCTGCTCAGCCTGCGCGAAGGCTGCCCGCATCAGGTCTGGTGCACTGACATGGTCCATCAGGACCTGAGCACCGGCTTCCCGCTGTTCACGATGCTCAGCCACTGGAACGGTGGCCTGCAGTGGAACCGCATCGAGCTCGACGGCAGCTTCGTCATTCCGGCCTGCCCCAACTTGAGGTTCACGCCCTTCCCCCTGCGCAGCGCCGCGCCCCCCTACTCGCCGCACCGCTTCGACCCGCACCCGGGCGACAACCTTGGCCTGTTGGTCGAGGACACGCGCAGCGGCGGCAAGCTGTTCTACGCCCCCGGCCTCGGCCAGGTCGATGACCAGCTGCTGGCGATGATGGACGGCGCGGATTGCCTGCTGGTCGATGGCACGCTGTGGGAAGACGACGAAATGCAGCGCCGCGGTGTCGGTACCCGCACTGGCCGTGAAATGGGCCACCTGGCGCAGAACGGCCCCGGCGGCATGCTCGAAGTGCTGGATGGTTTTGCGCACCAGCGCAAGGTGCTTATCCACATCAACAACACCAACCCGATTCTTGACGAAGACTCTCCAGAGCGCGCCGAAGTGGTCCGCCGCGGGGTGGAAGTCGCCTACGATGGCATGAGCATCGAGTTGTAATGCACGCGGTCCCTGTGGGAGCTGGCTTGCCAGCGATGAAGCCAGCCTGGGCAGCTCCCACAGGATCCTGCTCCCGCGAGGCATTTTCTGTTCTACAGGAGCCAGCTGAATGAACGACGCACTGCCACTGTCCCCGGCCGAATTCGAACAGGCCCTGCGCGCCAAGGGCGCCTACTACCACATTCACCACCCGTACCACGTGGCGATGTATGAAGGCCGCGCCAGCCGCGAGCAGATCCAGGGCTGGGTAGCCAACCGCTTCTACTACCAGGTCAACATCCCGATGAAGGATGCTGCGATCCTGGCCAACTGCCCGGACCGCGAAATCCGCCGCGAGTGGATCCAGCGCCTGCTCGACCACGACGGCGCGCCAGGCGAGGATGGCGGTATCGAAGCCTGGCTGCGCCTGGGCCAGGCCGTGGGCCTCGACCCAGACCAGCTGCGCTCCCAGGAGCTGGTGCTGCCCGGCGTGCGCTTCGCCGTCGACGCCTACGTGAACTTCGCCCGCCGCGCCAGCTGGCAGGAAGCGGCCAGCAGTTCACTGACCGAGCTGTTCGCCCCGCAGATCCACCAGTCGCGCCTGGACAGCTGGCCGCAGCATTACCCGTGGATCGACCCCGCCGGCTACGAATACTTCCGCACCCGCCTGGGCCAGGCCCGGCGTGATGTGGAACACGGCTTGGCGATCACCCTGCAGCACTACACCACGCGGGCAGGCCAGGAGCGTATGCTGGAAATCCTGCAGTTCAAGCTGGATATCCTATGGAGCATGCTCGACGCCATGAGCATGGCCTACGAGCTGAACCGCCCGCCTTACCATTCCGTCACCCAGGAACGGGTGTGGCACAAAGGAATCGCCCTATGAGTCTTGATCGCAAACAGGTGCCGAACTGGCGCCCCGGCTACCGTTTCCAGTACGAGCCGGCGCAAAAAGGCCATGTGCTGCTGTACCCCGAGGGCATGATCAAGCTCAACGACAGCGCCGGCCTGATCGGCGGCCTGATCGACGGAAACCGCGACGTGGCGGCGATCATTGCCGAACTCGAACAACAATTCCCTGGTGTGCCCGAGGTCGCCGACGACATCGAGCAATTCATGGAGGTGGCCCGTGCCGAACACTGGATCACCCTCGCCTGAGGTGCCGGTCGGCCTGCCGCTGTGGCTGCTGGCCGAGCTGACCTACCGCTGCCCGCTGCAGTGCCCCTACTGCTCCAACCCGCTGGACTTCGCCGAGCAGGGCAAGGAGCTGACGACCGCGCAATGGTTCAAGGTAATGGCCGAGGCACGCGAAATGGGCGCGGCGCAGATCGGCTTTTCCGGCGGCGAACCGCTGGTGCGCCAGGACCTTGCCGAGCTGATCGCCGAAGCCCGGCGGCTGGGCTACTACACCAACCTGATCACCTCGGGCATCGGCCTCACCGAAGCGCGCATCGCCGCCTTCAAGGAGGCCGGCCTGGACCATATCCAGATCAGCTTCCAGGCCAGCGACGAGCAGGTGAACAACCTGCTGGCTGGCTCGAAGAAAGCCTTTGCGCAGAAACTGGAGATGGCCCGTGCGGTGAAGGCCCACGGCTATCCGATGGTGCTCAACTTCGTCACCCATCGGCACAACATCGACAAGATCGACCGCATCATCGAACTGTGCATCGCCCTGGACGCCGACTTCGTCGAGCTTGCCACCTGCCAGTTCTACGGCTGGGCGCACCTCAATCGCCTGGGCCTGCTGCCAACCCGTGAGCAACTCGAGCGCGCCGAGCGCATTACCAACGAGTACCGGGCGAAGCTCAAGGCCGAAGACAACCCGTGCAAGCTGATCTTCGTCACCCCGGACTACTACGAAGAGCGCCCCAAGGCCTGCATGAATGGCTGGGGCAGCCTGTTCCTGACCATCACCCCGGACGGTACCGCCCTGCCCTGTCACGGCGCCCGGCAGTTGCCGGTGCAGTTCCCCAACGTGCGCGACCACGACCTGCGGCACATCTGGTACGACTCGTTCGGCTTCAACCGTTTCCGTGGCTATGACTGGATGCCCGAGCCCTGCCGCTCGTGCGACGAGAAGGAAAAGGACTTCGGCGGCTGCCGTTGCCAGGCCTTCATGCTCACCGGCGATGCCAGCAAGGCCGACCCGGTGTGCGCCAAGTCGGCCGACCACGGCATCATCCTCAAGGCCCGCGAGGAGGCGCAAACCGCCGAGCTCGCCATTGAACAGATGACCTTCCGCAATGAACGCAACTCCCGTGTCATCGCCCGCGGCTGAATTCAGCGCCGCTCAAGCCGTCGCCGCCGGCACCGACTTCGCCGAGCTCAAGGTCAGTGGCCAAGGGCTGTTCTGGAACGAGTTCCGCCCGGCCGACGGCGCCTGCCGGGTCTGGCGCTGGCACGGGCAACAGGCCAGTTGCCTGACGCCAGACGGCTTCAGTGTGCGCAGCCGGGTCTACGAATACGGCGGCGGCAGTTTCTGCCTGGGTGGCGACGGGCTGTTGTTCGTCAACGAACAGGACCAGCAGGTCTATACCCAGCCACTGGAAGGCGGCGCCCCCCGCGCACTGACAGGAGATAGCGCCAGCCGCTACGGCGATGTGCAGTGGCACGGCGGCAAGGTGCTGGCAGTACAAGAGCGCCATGGGCAGTCGGTCCAGCACCGTCTGGTCGCTTTCGACGAATGCACCCTGGAGGTCCTTGCCGAGGGCGCCGACTTCTATGCCTCGCCCACCTTGAGCGGCGATGGCCAACGCCTGGCCTGGATCGAGTGGGACCGCCCGGCGCAGCCCTGGACGGTCACGCGGCTGATGTGCCGAGCACGTGATACCGAAGGCAACTGGGGACAGGCGCGCTGCATTGCAGCGGCTGACGAATCCCTGCAGCAACCGCGCTTCGACGCTGCAGGCCAGTTGTACTGCCTGTCCGATCGCAATGGTTTCTGGCAGCCGTGGGGTGAGATCGACGGTCACTGGCAAGCCTTGCCTGCCGAGCCCGCAGACCACGCGGCCGCACCCTGGCAGCTTGGCACCTGCACTTGGCTGGCACTGGGACCGCAAACCTACCTGGCCAGCTGGTTCGACGACGGCTTTGGCCAGTTGGGGATGCGTACCGCCGATGGCCGGATGGAACGCTACGCCAGCGCCTACACCCGCTTTCGCAGCCTGGCCATGGATGGCGAACACCTCTACGCCATCGCCGCTTCGCCCATCAGCCCGCCCGCCGTCATCGCCATCGAGCGCGCCAGCCACGAGGTGCGCATCCTGGCAGGCGGCGCCGACGTTTTACCGGCTGCCTGCATCAGCCTGCCCAAGCCGATCCACTACGACAGCGGCGGCGAAATTGCCCATGGATTCTTCTACCCGCCAGCTCGCGCGCAAGGCCCAGCGCCGCTGGTGGTGTTCATCCACGGCGGTCCGACTTCCGCCTGCTACCCAGTGCTCGACCCCCGCATTCAGTATTGGACCCACCGGGGCTTTGCGGTTGCCGACCTGAACTACCGCGGCAGCACCGGCTATGGCCGTGCGTATCGCCAGGCGCTGCATCTGCGTTGGGGTGAAAGCGATGTGCAAGATGCCTGCGCTGCCGTCGAGCACCTGGCCGCGCAAGGCTTGATCGACCGGCACAAGG
This sequence comes from Pseudomonas sp. NPDC089395, assembly GCF_044749525.1. Lineage (NCBI taxonomy): Bacteria > Pseudomonadati > Pseudomonadota > Gammaproteobacteria > Pseudomonadales > Pseudomonadaceae > Pseudomonas > Pseudomonas sp. NPDC089395. Next base: position 252,407 of record NZ_JBIVID010000008.1, on the reverse strand, counting down.
CCTTCATTCGCGGCGGCAGCGCAGGCGGTTACACCACCCTGTGTGCCCTGGCTTTCCAGGATGTGTTCCGTGCAGGTGCCAGCTTGTACGGCGTCAGCGATCCCATTGCCCTGGGCCACGCCACGCACAAGTTCGAAGGCGATTACCTGGACTGGCTGATCGGTGATCCGCAGCACGATACCGAGCGTTATCGCCAGCGCACTCCGCTGTTGTATGCAGCGCAGATCAACGTGCCGGTGATCTTCTTCCAGGGCGAGCTGGATGCCGTGGTGGTGCCGGAGCAGACACGTTCGATGCTGGAGGCATTGCGGGCCAACGGCATCGAGGCCGAAGGGCACTTCTATCCGGGGGAGCGGCATGGCTTGCGCAAGGCCGAAAACCTGGCGCATGCGCTGGAGGAAGAGTGGCAGTTCTATTGCCGGGTGTTGGGACAGTAACGGCCAATCGCCGGCAAGCCGGCGATGAGGCCCTGCAGGCTAGCGCTTGGCGATGATGTACACCGCATGCACGATGCCCGGAATGTACCCCAGCAAGGTCAGCAGAATGTTCAGCCAGAACGCCCCGCCGAACCCCACCTGCAGGAACACGCCCAGCGGCGGGAGGATGATGGCGATGATGATGCGTACGAAGTCCATGCGAGTCTCTCCTCAAAGGGTCTAAACAGAGACTAGCCGCGCCAGACAGAGGTTCCACAGGCAAAAAAAAACGCCCCTGGCCAAATGAAACAGGCCAAGGGCGATGCGCAGAAACGCCAGACGGTTCGTTGAATTCGTGTTACGCCGATACTTCGCGGCGTGCATGCTGTTGCGCATGCAGGCGGGCGAAGGCCCGGGCCAGGCGCAGCAGCATCTCTTCGATGTTGCCCTTGCTCACGGTCAGTGCCGGCGAAAAGCGCACCACATCCGCTTGCGGCGCATTGAGCAGCAGGCCTTCGTGCAAGGCCGCCTGGACCAGGTCATGGGCCAGGTTTTCCTGCAACTGCAGGGCCCAGAGCAGGCCCTGGCCGCGCACCTCGCCCTGGCCATAGCGACCGGCCAGGCGGCTCAGGCCATCGCGCAGGTGGCGGCCACTGTCCTGCACATGCTCGAAGAAGCCCGGCTCCAGCACGGTGTCGAGCACCGCCAGGCCAGCTGCGCTCATCAGCGCATTGCCGTGGTGGCTGCCCTCCAGCTCACCGGGCTCGGCACAGCAGGCACTGCCCCGGGCCAGCAGGGCGGCCAGCGGCACGCCACCACCCAGGCCCTTGCCCAAGGTGATGATGTCGGCGCGCACACCATAGGTTTCCTCGGCCAGCAACGCGCCACAGCGGCCGATGCCGGTCTGCACCTCGTCGAGGATCAGCAGGATGCCCAGCTCGCGGCACAGCTTTTCGACACCCTGCAGGTACGCTTTGGTCGCCGGGATGACACCTGCTTCACCCTGAATCGGTTCGAGCATGATCGCCACCGTGCGCGAGTCGACTTGCGCATGCAGCGCCGCCAGGTCGTTGAAGGGCACCTTGCTGAAACCGGGCAGGCCAGGTTCGCAACGGTTGCACGGCAACGGGTCGGATGCCGAAAGCGCGCCCAGGCTGCGGCCATGACAGCCCTGGCTGGCGGTGATGATGTGATAGGCCCCGTTGCGGTGCCGCTGGCCCCACTTGCGCGCCAGCTTGATCGCCCCTTCACAGGCTTCGGCGCCGCTGTTGAGCAGGTAAGCCTGGTCGCTGCCGGTGCTCTCGCACAAGCGATCGACCAAAGCCAACAGGCCGCGGTTGTGGTAACCGGCGCCCGGGTTGATCAACGCCTGGGCCTGATTGCCCAGCGCCTTGACCAGCACGCTAGGGCTATGGCCAAGGCTGTTGACCGCACAACCCTGGGTGAAATCCAGGTAGGCGCGCCCTTCGTTATCCCACAACCACGAACCCTGACCACGCACGAATACGTGCTCGGCACGCGCGCTGCCTGGCATCAGGCGCTCGCGAGACGGTGCCGGGGCGTCTGCTTCGATCACCGGCGCACGCCTAGGCTCGGCAACCGCGGCAGGGGCCGAGCGGCGCAGGTTGAACAGGTTCATCGGGGCTCCAACCAATCACGGTAAAGGGCGGCCAGGGTCCGGTCTTGCTGCCGGCACTTGATAATTTTGCCTTGCCTATCAAAAGTGTTTTTCAAACGGGGTAACAATCCAGCAAATGCTCGCTGTAACCCGTTGCAATGCCGCGATAGACTAGGCTTCGGCAGCGCTTGCGGCCATTCCGTTTTTCCAGCTTTTTCGATAAGTGTTAGTTATGGATTTTCGCCAACTGCGTTATTTCGTCGCGGTGTATGAAGAAGGCCATGTCGGCCGCGCTGCCGAACGCCTGTCACTGTCTCAGCCGGCACTCTCGCAACAGATTCGCCAGCTCGAACACAGCCTCGACCTAAGCCTGTTCGAACGCAGCAACAAACGCCTGCTGCCCACCCTGGCGGCGCACACCTTGTACAACCATGCCCTGCCCTTGCTGGACGGATTGCAACGGGCCCATGAGGCGATGCGCAACTTCAAGGGACAGTCACTGCGCACGCTGGCCATCGGCGTGCTGCAAACGGTGCGGCCGAGCCTGGTGCCGCAGTTGCTGGAGCGGGTGCGCAAGGCTCAGCCGCACCTTGTGGTGCAGATCTATGAACTGTCGGGGCTGGAGATCGAACGGCGCCTGCTCAATGGCAGCCTGGACATCGGCATCAGCTACCTGCCTCCGCGCCAGCCCGGCCTGCACGGCATGCTGCTGTATGAAGACGAGCTGCAGCTGGTCATCCCGGATACCCATCCATTGAAGGACTTCAAAAAGGTATCCATCCGTCAGGCCGCAGAGTTGCCCATGCTGATGCTGGGCGAGGAATTCCAGATCCGCCAGATCTGGAAGGAGCAGCTCGCCAGCCAGGGCCGCCGGCCTCAGGTTCAGGCAGAAATGAACAACATGGCGGGGATTCTCGACAGCCTGGCCCATACCGCGTTGGCCACGATCCTGCCCGGGCGGGCCAAGGATGCCGCCGAAGATGACCAAGGGCTGCTGTGGAAGCCGTTGAGCGAACCGCGCGTTCCGCTCAAGGTTGGCCTGGTGTTCCGTGACGCCCAGCGGCAACAGGCTTCGGTGGAGTTGCTGCGCAATCTGCTGGAGGAAGAAGCCGATGCAAGACCGCTGGGCACCTCGCCGCTGGATGTGCTCGGCTAAAACACGCGCACAAAGAAAACCCCGCCTAAGCGGGGTTTTCCAGACTGTTTCCCTGTGACATCCCTATCGCCCCGCCACCCTGGCAGGAAATCCTTCGTTGTCCCTGTTCTGTCCTTTGCGCTTCCTGCGCAACGTCCATGTAAGAAAGAGTAACTGTGGATCCAATCTGAGGCCAGTGGCGAAAAGTCACCACGTCATGTAGGAAAAGGCTTACACGCGACCTCCAACAATCAGAATTGCTCGGCGTCCAGCAGGTACAGGGACTCGCTCCCCGCCTTCACCGACGCCACCAGCGAGGTCACACGCGGCAACAAGCGGGCGAAATAGAACCGCGCAGTGCCCAGCTTGGCCGAGTAGAACGCCTCATCGCCCTCGCCCGCCTTGGCTGCCCGCGCCATCAACGCCCACATGTAGGCATAGGCGACATAACCGAAGGCATTCAGATAGTCGACCGACGCAGCGCCAATTTCATTCGGGTTGCCCTTGGCCTGCTCCAGCACCCATTCGGTCAGCCCATCGAGCTGGTCCAGGTAGGCCGCCAGCGGTTTGGCAAACTCGTCCAGCTCGCCGCCAGCAGTGGCAATGAACTGGCGGATTTCACCAGAGAACAGTCGGTAGTACGCACCACCGCTGGCCACCACCTTGCGCCCCATCAGGTCCAAGGCCTGGATACCGTTGGTGCCTTCGTAGATCTGGGTAATGCGCACGTCGCGCACCAACTGCTCCTGGCCCCACTCGCGAATGTAGCCGTGGCCGCCGAATACCTGTTGGCCATGCACCGTGCACTCCAGCCCCAGGTCGGTGAGGAACGCCTTGGCCACCGGCGTCAGCAGTGCTACCAACTCTTCGCTGCGTTTGCGCGTGGCCGGGTCTTCGCTGTACTTGGCGCTGTCCAGCTGCATCGCCACGTAGGTGGAGAAGGCGCGGCCACCCTCGATCTGGGCTTTCATGGTGAGCAGCATGCGGCGCACGTCAGGGTGCACGATGATCGGGTCGGCGACCTTGTCCTTGGCCTGAGGGCCAACAGGGGCGCGGCTCTGCAAGCGGTCGCGAGCGTACTCCACGGCGTTCTGGTAGGAACGTTCCGCCGTGGCCAAGCCCTGGATGCCAACACCCAAACGCTCGTAGTTCATCATGGTGAACATCGCGGCCAGGCCCTTGTTCGGCTCGCCGACGATGTAGCCCACGGCCTCATCGAAGTTCATCACACAGGTGGCCGACGCCTGGATACCCATCTTGTGCTCGATCGAGCCGCAATTGGCCGGGTTGCGCGCGCCGAGGCTGCCGTCCTCATTGACCAGGAACTTCGGCACCAGGAACAGCGAAATGCCCTTGGGACCTGCCGGTGCGTCCGGCAGCTTGGCCAGCACCAGGTGGATGATGTTCTCGGTCAGGTCGTGCTCGCCGCCGGTGATGAAGATCTTGGTGCCGCTGACTTTGTAGCTGCCATCGGCCTGGGGCTCGGCCTTGGTGCGGATGATGCCCAGGTCGGTACCGGCATGGGGCTCGGTCAGGCACATGGAACCGGCCCACACGCCGGCATACATGTTCGGCAGGTACTTTTCCTTGAGCGCCTCGCTGGCGTGAGCGTTGATCGACAGACAGGCGCCAGCGGTCAGCATCGGGTACAGGCCGAAGGCCAGGCTCGACGCATTGACCATTTCCTCGACCTGCGCGGAGATGGCCTTGGGCATGCCCATGCCGCCGAACAGCGGGTCACCGCCCACACCTACCCAACCGCCTTCGGCGTAGGTCTTGTAGGCCTCGATGAAACCAGCGGGCGTGCGCACGGCGCCATTGTCCCAGTGGCAGCCTTCTTCGTCGCCGGCGCGGCTGAGCGGAGCAATGCTTTTGCTGGTGACCTTGCCGGCCTCTTCCAGCACGGCCATGGCGGTGTCGGCATCGACCGCCTCGGCCAGCTCGGGCAGTTGTGCCCACTGCTCGGCCACGTTGAAGACTTCATTCAGAACGAAGCGCATGTCGCGCAATGGTGCTTTGTAGTCTGCCATGACAACCTCTCGCTAGTCGGGGTCGGGGGCGGTCCGAAGGGACCGCGGCTCGGGGTTGAAATCAAGTGTAACCGAACAACTTTTTAGAGACATAGGGTCATCAAGCGACCAATAAGTCATGTTCGGTCACGCAGTCCGTACCGCCCCACGCTGCGATTGTTGCCCATGAACCATGACGCAATTACGCCCGGCACCCTTGGCACTGTAGAGGGCCTGGTCGGCGGACTTGAGCACTTCCTCCGGGTTTCGGTGGTCGATCTGACGCTCTGCCACGCCGATGCTGATGGTCACCGACACCGCTCCACCGCCACTGCCGGCGCGGCGTTGACGCCCCGCAGAGTCGTCTTGCGGGCGGTTGTTCTGGTCGCGCAACTGCATGGCATAGTTGGCGATCATCTCGCGCACCGCTTCCACATGCGGCACGCATTCCTCTGCGGACTTGCCCGCGAATACCAGGGCGAACTCCTCGCCGCCATAGCGATAGGCACGGCCGCCTCCGGTAATTTTCGACAAGCGGCTGGCGACCAGGCGCAGCACTTGGTCGCCCACGTCGTGGCCGTGGGTGTCGTTGAATTTCTTGAAGTGGTCGACGTCGGTCATGGCGATCACATAATTGCGTCCCAGACGTTGCATGCGCTCATTCAAGGCGCGGCGCCCCGGCAGCCCCGTCAGCTCGTCACGGAAGGCCATCTGGTAGGCCTCATGGGATACCGCGGCAGCGATCATCAGCATCACCTGGCTGCACATGATGTTCAGGGTGAACGGCAGGATGAACGTCTTGGGCAGCATCCAGAAAATACCCACCAGGCCGATCAGCTGGGCGGCGTGCAAGGGCCTCGGCTCGCGCAGGTATTGCACCACGAGCAGGATGAAGACACCGATGAACAGCGGATAGACCATCTGGATCAAGCTCATCCACTGGCCATGCAGCGATGGCCAGCGGATCTCCGCCAACCAGGCCAGCAAGGCGTCGGGGAAACTCTGCTCCAACGCCACCGCGACGCTGCCAACGGCGAACAGCACGGCGAACCGGGCAAGCAGGTCCTGGGCAAGGTGGGTTCGCTCCTGCCAGGCACCGAACAGACCGAACAATGCCGGTAACAGCAGGCAGACGAGGTGGAAGATCACCGCCGCGTCTTCACGCACCCGTCCATTGTCGCGGTAATAATCGGTCTGGGTATCGAGCAAGAAATAAGCGATGTACACCGTGACCATCAGAAACAGTTCGCGCTGGCGACGGTATACGGCGCAATAAGCACCACCCAGCAATAGCACCAACGTGGGCAGCACGTTGAACAGTGAAGTGAAGAAGACGTTGAGGTCTCTTACGTAAGCCGCCGCAAGCCCTGCCAGCAACAGAAACAACGAAGGCAGAAAGTGGCTAGCGCGTACAGCGTTTGGACGAAACAAGGGTAATCTCCAACCCGGCAGATCAATAATGGCATTGTGCCTCTACTTCATCGGCAGCGCACATGAATAGATGAGGACAAAGGTGATTAACGGCAGCAGGGGTGGAGGGCTTGAGCTTTTCTTGTAACTGGACCTCAGGGCTCGCGCTGCGACCCAAAGCATGAAAACCCGCCTACCACTGTGGGTAGGCGGGTTTCCATCACACGCCAGTGATGCAATGTGTTGTTACAAGTCGTTGTTGAATGGCAGCAGTGGCCCCTGCAGAGCGGAGCGACCTTCGGCCCCCACGGCATTGAGTTGGAAAATGGCGTCCTGCGCTGGTCGAGAGGGGGACGTCGAACCCTGCGCGACGGAGTTCTCATCGCCCTTCTCACCCTGTGGCAGCATCAGTGAGGGGTGATCGAACGGTGCCCGTTCCCACGCGACTCGCGGATCAAGCAAGCCGACCTCCATGAACTTGACCAGTGCATCCACTTCATCCGGGGTCAGGTTCAGCGGGGTCATGTCCGGGTCAAGGTTGGAGCCGTTGTGCTGATTGACTGCCGGATGTTCGAAACCGCTGGTGTTGCTGGCGTCTTCGCCACGGCGGTCGCCGCCGCGGTTGTAGAACTCCATGACCTGTTGCAGCGTTGCCCGGCTGCCATTGTGGAAATACGGCCCGGTCAACGCAATGTTACGCAGCGTCGGGGTCTTGAAAGCACCATCGACCGAGTCGCGGAAACCGACACTGGGCTTGAGTGTCGCGTCGCAAGGGACCGCTGCGCTCAGCGGCGCCTCGAAGGTGCAGACATCGACATCCAGTGGGTCAGGGATATTCCCGCCTTGCAGCACAGTGTTGTATTGACGGGTGAACGACAATGGATTGCCCCAGGCGTCCGAAGCGCCCAGCGCCAGGTCTTCCGAGGTCGGGCGCACACCGGTGTTGTAGAAACCGTTGTCGTAGAGCGTGGTCAAACCGTCCGCCATGACCATGCGCTCGATGCGCTCACGAGGCTCGAACAGCAGCCGGCTGGCCGCGTTGGTCAACTCCGCGCCACCATGGCAGGCCACACACTTGCCTTTGCCCAGGAACAGGTCCATGCCTTTCACCTGCTGAGCGTTCATGGCGCTGAGGTTGCCCTGCAAATAGGCATCCAGGGGTGCCTGGTCGGAGATCAACGTGGCCTCGTACATCTGAATCGCCAGCCCGAAGAACAGCGAGAAGTTCGCTTCCATCTGGCTGTAGGGCTGACCGCCCAGCGATACCTGTTGCGTGGCATTCCACAGGCGTGGCTGGAATGCGTTCTTGATCAGCTCGCGATAGGTCGGCCGGCGGGCACTGGAGACGGGCCCGAGCACCGAATCGGTGGGCGAGATTTTTTGCCCCCTGAGCATCATGGTGTCGAGCATGCGCCGACCGATGTCAGCGAAGGTACGCCCGCCACAGGACATTTCCACCGCGCTGCCGGGAGGCCCCACGGCTTGCGAGGCCGCCGAGGCATCCTTGAGGGCCAGTCGTGCCTTGACTGCCACGCCACTGCGATCATTGGTCACGAAGATGGCGGCGTCCGGGTCGCGATTACCGAACGGTGAGAAGCCGTTGAACACGTTATTGGCCCGACCATCCCAGAAGTTGCGGACGTTAAAGGCCGCATTGATGACCGAAGGCGCATTGCGCCCGGTGCTGCGCCGCACGTTGATACCGCCCACCTGGAAAATCCCGTCAGGTTGCCGTGTGCATTGGTCGAAGCGCGATTGCCGGGGTTTGACGAAGTTGGCCTCGATCACGCCTTGTGAGCCGATGACGTCATCCGTGGAGTAGACAATCATCGAGTTGCGATCCAGTGGATTGGCCAGCACGTGGGTCGGGAAGTCCCCTTTTTTCAATGTGTAGTTCGGGCCGCCCTTGCCACCGGAGCGGGTGGCGTAGCTGGGCACGTCGCCAGGAATATCGGCGGCCGTGAACGGCTTGTTGAAGATCGATGCAACGTTCGCATTGGAATTGGCCTGGCCGGGGTTGATCTGGTTGGTGACCCGGTGATCGACACCCGCGTGGTAGTGGCAGGAAGCGCAGGCGGTGGTGCCGTCGCTGCCGATTGCCATGTCCCAGAACAGGGCCTTGCCCAACGTGATTGCTGCCACACGATTGGTCACGTAGTCGGACATCAGGTCGACCTTGCGGCCATCCTCGGTACCTGAAGGATCCGGCGGGATCATGCCACGCAGTGAGTTCAGACTGGGGACTTCCGGCGCTGGCGCAGGGGGCTCGGCCGGGTCCGCAGCCCGAACGCTCATGAACGGCATGCCGACAGCGGCGAGGGTCATCGCTATCGCGCAGGCCAGGCGGGGGATTCGCAACGTTCTCAAATATTCAGCCATGATGAACTTCCCGATTCAGCACGGAGTAGCCAGCTCCGTTTTTTGCCTGTGTCGAGATGAACTCATCTGCTATTCCATCTTGCAGCTTGCAGCTTCACCCACTTCAACTGAACGTTGTTTGGGCAGCGCAAGGCCTCGCTGGCAAGGTAATCTCTTGGCTCAGGTTGTTTTTAAAACTGATCGTTCACGCACGCAGTGCGCTTAATGCCAACATAGCTGTAACAAAGTATTTCAGCTGAAAAAACTTTCAGTATTTTTATACCGACTCATTTACAGGATCATGCCAATAAATTCTGACAACCCCGCTTCCTCAATTCCGGTGTTAGTTCCCCACCATTATTGGGTGCCATTCCCCGAAACCCTGTAGCCAGCGCTCACTGGAGCCGCGTGAGCGCCGAAAATAGAAGCTTCAGGAATTTGGCAATGTAATTGCTAACTCATACTGATCGGCAATCAATAGTTGGAGCCAGCCTGAGTCCTGACTCAGATGTAATTCAAAAAACATGAATAACTGCACGTGCGCGCAAGTTGTACTGCGTCAGCATTGGCTATTGGATTTCCCCTACGCCATTTTTAAATCGCCAAAAAAAACGCCGCTCACTAGGAGCGGCGTTTCTTGATTACTTCACCCAGGCTTAATAACCCAGCGAGAAGTCCTCTTCCTTCATGTCCATCAGGTTATTCGCACCCGACAGCATGGTCGCCACATGCGTACGGGTACGCGGCAGGATGCGCTGGAAGTAGAAGCGCGCAGTCTGCAGCTTGGCGGTGTAGAACGCCTCCTCGCTGGTGCCGGCTGCCAGTTTCTCGGCAGCCAGGCGGGCGATGTCGGCCCAGAAGTAGGCCAGGCAGGCATAACCGGAATACATCAGGTAGTCCACCGAAGCGGCACCCACTTCTTCGCGGTCTTTCATCGCCGCCATGCCGACCTTCATGGTCAACTCGCCCCACTCCTTGTTCAGCGCGGCCAGGGGTTCGACGAACTCCTTGAGCGCATCGACGCCTTCCTGGGCCTGGCAGAACTTGTGCACGATCTTGGTGAAGCCCTTGAGCGCTTCGCCCTGGGTCATCAGCACTTTACGGCCGAGCAGGTCGAGTGCCTGGATACCCGTGGTGCCCTCGTACAGCATGGAGATACGGCTGTCGCGCACGTTCTGCTCCATGCCCCACTCGGCGATGAAGCCGTGGCCACCGTAGATCTGCACGCCATGGTTGGCAGCCTCGAAACCGACTTCGGTCATGAAGGCCTTGGCGATCGGCGTCAGGAACGCCAGCAGGGCGTCGGCCTTCTTGCGCTCTTCCTCGTCCTGGCTGTACTTGACGATGTCCACCTGCTTGGCGGTGAAGTACACCATCGCCCGGTTGCCCTCGGCGAAGGCTTTCATGGTCAGCAGCATACGACGCACGTCCGGGTGGACGATGATCGGGTCGGCGGCCTTGTCTGGCGCTTTCGGGCCGGTCAGGGAGCGCATCTGCAAGCGGTCACGGGCGTATTTCAAGCCACCCTGGAACGCCACTTCGGCGTGTGCCAGGCCCTGCAGTGCAGTGCCCAGGCGCGCGGTGTTCATGAAGGTGAACATGCAGTTCAGGCCCTTGTTGGCCGGGCCGATCAGGTAGCCGGTGGCGCTGTCGAAGTTCATCACGCAGGTGGCGTTGCCGTGGATGCCCATCTTGTGTTCGAGGGAGCCGCAGCTCACGCCGTTGCGCTCACCCACGCCGCCTTCGGCGTTGGGCAGGAACTTCGGCACGATGAACAGCGAGATGCCCTTGGTGCCAGCGGGTGCATCGGGCAGGCGGGCCAGGACGATATGGACGATGTTATCGGCCATGTCGTGCTCACCTGCGGAAATGAAAATCTTGGTGCCGGACACTTTGTACGAACCGTCGGCTTGCGGCTCGGCCTTGGTGCGCAGCATGCCCAGGTCGGTGCCGCAGTGTGGTTCGGTCAGGCACATGGTGCCGGTCCACTCGCCGCTGACCAGTTTGGTCAGGTAGGTGTGCTGCTGCTCTTCGGTGCCGTGGGCCGAGATGGTGTTCATCGCGCCATGGGACAGGCCTGGGTACATGCCCCACGACCAGTTGGCGCCGCCGACCATTTCGCTCAGGGCCAGGCCCAGCGACTCTGGCAGGCCTTGGCCGCCGTGGGCGACGTCGTGCGCCAGGCTCGGCCAGCCACCTTCGACGAACTGCTCGTAGGCTTGCTTGAAGCCGGTCGGCGTTTTCACGCCCGACTCGCTCCAAGTGCAACCTTCCAGGTCGCCGACACGGTTCAGCGGGGCCAGCACCTGCTCACAGAACTTCGCGCCTTCTTCGAGGATCGCGTCGACCATGTCGGGCGTGGCGTCCTGGCAACCCGGCAGGCTCTGATAGTGCGCCTCGTAGCCGAGCAGCTCGTCGCGGACGAAACGAATATCACGCAAGGGGGCTTTGTAATCAGGCATTGCGAGGAACCTCTGTGATGAGTTCGGTAGGGAGACCGCTGATACCGACCAGCTCTTGGTGGCTTTCGGTCAAACAGTTGTTTGAAACTAACGTTTAGCACGACCGGAGTCAAGGAGGGGCAGTAGTGCCATTAACGCCACGAAAAATGGCATTTATGCCATTTCAGAAAAACAGGTGCTTAAAACGACTGTGGGAGCAGGCTTGCCCCGCGAATGCGCCAGCCCAGACAGCGAAAAGTTGTCTGTCATGGCGCATTCGCGGAGCAAGCCCGCTCCCACAAAAGATGTCCGCAGTGCTTTCGAAATCAGGCGTAGGTGTCGATGAAGCGACCGAGCATTTCGTCGGACGCCTTGGCGACCTTCGTGCCGAGTTCGGCTTCGGTCTTGCCCAAGGCCAGCTGCACAGTGCTGGTGGCCAGGTCCATCTGCTGGCTGCGATCGACCGCGCGCAGGCGTTCGGCCTGAAAGTCGCTGGACTGGCTGGTGGCGGCTCGCTCGACGGTGGTGCTGGCGATCTGGCCGGCGGCCAGGTCGATTCGGTTCTGACCCGTGTGGATGGCGCTGAGGCCGGCGTAGTAGGCGGAGTTGCCGGTGATTTCCATGTCAGTACTCCAGTATCGCTGGATTGAAACAGACTGAATTAAAGCAGGCCAAGGCCCAAAAGGCCCGTTTAAATCCCTAATGGCCTAGTGCTAGCTGATAGACCAGGGTGATGCCTGCTAATCCAGCAAGTCCAGCTGCAGGTGCTCCGCCACCGCATCCGCAGTGGCCACCTTGAGCCTGGGCACGCGCCCAAGGCAGGGTGCCGGCAGGCGTTCCGCCAGGCTGGCAAGGTTCTCTTCAAGTCTTGATGTACGCGGTTCGATGATGTTGGCCACCCAGCCCGCCAGTTGCAGCCCATCGCGCGCGATCGCTTCGGCACTGAGCAAGGCATGGTTGATGCAGCCCAGGCGCACGCCCACGACCAGGATCACCGGCAGCTTCAAGGCAATCGCCAGGTCGGAGAGGTTGGCATGATTGGACAATGGCACCCGCCAGCCCCCCGCGCCTTCGACCAGGGTGAAATCCGCCCCTTGGTCCAGTACATAGCGCATGGCGTTCAGCAGGGCCGGCACTTCCAGCACCACACCGGCCTCGCGTGCGGCCACGTGGGGCGCAATGCCTGGCTCGAAGGCAAATGGGTTGACCGCTTCATACTCAAGCTTCAGCGTGCTTTCGTCGATCAAGGCTTGGGCATCGGCATTGCGCAGGCCTTTGGCGGTGACCGTGCAGCCGGAGGCCACCGGCTTGGCACCCAGAGTGCTCAGGCCCTGCAGCCGTGCCGCATGCAGCAGCCCTGCCGCGATGGTGGTCTTGCCAACATCCGTGTCGGTGCCGGCGATGAAATAGGCTTGGCTCATGTCACTCCTCTCATGCCCGTGGCTTGCGCATCACACCATAGACCACCTGGTAGGTGGCTGGCAGTCCTTGGGGCTTACGAAACGCCTCGTATGCCTGCAGCAAACCTTGCATGCGGGCGCGCCCGGTCAGCCCGGAAGGCCGCCCTGGGTTGAGATTGTGGGCGCCCAGCGCCTTGAGTTCATGGGTAAGGCTGCGCACATCCGGGTAATGCAGCACATGCGCCCGCCGCTGCAGGCCGACCTGCTCGAAACCACTGGCCGCGCACAGGCGCTGATAGTCCTCGAACTGGCGGAAGCGGTTCACATGCACCATGCCATCCACCGCCTGCCAACTGGCGCGCAGCTCATCGAGCGTGCCGACACACAGGCTGCTGAAGGCCAGCACGCCACCGGGTCGCAACACCCGTTGCGCCTCGTTCAATACGCTGGCGAACTGGCCGCACCACTGCACCGCCAGGCTGGAAAACACCAGGTCGACACTGGCGTCGCGCAGCGGCAAGCGCTCGGCATCCCCGGCCACATGATAGGCAGCGCCAGCCTGTTCGCCGCGAGCATGGCGCAGCATGCCTTCGGCGATATCCACCGCCACACCGCTGGCAGACGCGAAACGCTCGGCCAGCACCCGGCTGAAGTGGCCGGTGCCACTGCCCAGGTCGAGCCAGCGCGAGGGCGCCAGGTCGCCCGGCAGCTGCTTCAGCAGGCTCTCGCCCACCGCGCGCTGAAGGGCCGCCACGCTGTCGTAGCTGGACGCCGCACGGGAAAACGAGGCGGCCACCTGGCGCTTGTCCGGCAGCGCACCGGGCAAGGTTGGACGGGAAAGGTCAGTCATCGCCACTCTCATGCAGGAAACTCTTGATGCCCGCCGCCAGCTCCTGAGGATATTCCAGCAGGAAGGCGTGGGAACTGTCTTCGACCAGACCGACTTCAATGTCGGGCAGCAGCTCGCTCAGGGCTTTGGCCGCTTCGGCCGGCACCAGCGCATCGCTGCCGGCGAACAGGTGCAGCTGCGGGCCGCCGTAGGCCTGCAACGCTTCACGGGTATCCAGCTTGGCCAGTACTTCAAGCCCAGTAGCCAGGTACAGCGGATCGGTATCCGGCACACCGACGCCCAGCTGGCGCAACAGCGTGCGCGGTTGTTGGGCGCCGTCGCTGCACAAGCTGCGAAAACGCTTGAGGGTCACCGACGCGTGACTTCGGCAACCATCCAGGAAGGTGCCGAAGGTATCTTCGGCCATGCCAGGCCAGCCCGGGCGAGCGACGAAACAGGGGTTGCTGGCCAGGGTCAGCAACCCGCAACAATGGTCGCCGCGCTTGCGCGCCAGCTCGCTGGCAAGCATGCCACCGAACGACCAGCCACCCAGCCAGGTATCGGAAGGCAGTTTGCGGTCAAGGTGGTCTACCCAGGCTTGCACATCGGCGTCGGCCAGTTCCGGCAACGGCATCAGCTCGACCTGCAGGCGCGCATCCTGCGCCCGCAGGCTGGCGGCCAGCGGCTCCAGTGCGGCGGTGCCCAGCCCCCAGCCAGGCAGAAGGATCAGTCGGTTACGCATCGGCGGCCTCCAGCTGTGGATAACACTCGGCCAATGCATTCAACAATAGCTGTACCTGCGCCTCACTGTGCGCAGCGCTCAGGGTCACGCGCAGGCGTGCGCTGCCGACAGGTACGGTGGGTGGACGGATCGCGGTTACCAGAAGCCCACGCTCGCGCAGCATTCGCGACAGCCGCAGGGCCTGTGCACTGTCGCCAATCAGGATCGGCTGAATCGGCGTCGGGCTGTCCAGCAGTTGCAGTCCGATCTGCTCGGCGCCTTCGCGGAACTGGTGAATCAACGCAGCCAGGTGCTCACGCCGCCAGGTTTCGCGGCGCAGCAGCTCCAGGCTCTTGAGCGTTGCGCAGGCCAGTGCCGGCGGCTGACTGGTGGTGTAGATGTAGGGCCGGGCGAACTGTACCAGCGCCTCGATCAACGCTTCGCTGCCGGCGACGAAGGCACCTGAGGTGCCGCACGCCTTGCCCAAGGTGCCGATCAACACCGGCACGTCATCGATGCCCAGGCCGAAGTGCTCGACGATACCGCCACCCTGAGCGCCCAAGGTGCCCAGACCGTGAGCGTCGTCGACCATCAGCCAGGCACCGCGCGAGCGCGCGACCTTGGCCAGTGCCGGCAAGTCAGCGAGGTCGCCGTCCATGCTGAACACCCCGTCGGTCACCACCAGTGTGTTGCCGACAGCTTTGTCCAGACGGCTGGCCAGGCTGGCCGCATCGTTGTGCAGGTAGCGGCTGAAGCGCGCACCGCTGAGCAAGCCACCATCGAGCAAGGACGCGTGGTTCAGGCGGTCCTGCAGCACGGTGTCGCCCTGCCCCACCAAAGCGGTGATGGCACCGAGGTTGGCCATGTAGCCGGTGGAAAAAAGCAGGGCGCGCGGGCGACCGGTCAATTCGGCCAGCGCCTCTTCGACGGCATGGTGCGGCGTGCTGTGGCCGATCACCAGGTGCGAGGCGCCACCACCGACACCCCAGCGCTCGGCGCCGGCCTGCCAGGCGGCAATGACCTCGGGATGGTTGGCAAGGCCCAGGTAGTCATTGCTGCAGAAGGCCAACAACGGCTGACCGTCGACCACCACTTGCGGCCCCTGCGGGGTTTCCAGCAACGGCCGCTGCCGATACAGGTCTGCGGCGCGCCGTTCGGCCAGGCGCGCCGCCAGATCGAAGGCCATCTCAGGCAGACGCAGCGTCGTAGAACAGCTCGCTGCTGCGTTGCTCGACCAGCGCCTGCTCGATGGCGGCCTGGTGCACTTCGTCGGCATGTTCTTCGCGCGCTTCGGGCTTGATGCCCAGACGAGCGAACAACTGCATGTCCTTGTCGGCCTGCGGGTTGGCGGTGGTCAGCAGCTTTTCACCGTAGAAGATCGAGTTGGCACCGGCCATGAAGGCCAGGGCCTGCATCTGCTCGTTCATCTGCTCGCGGCCGGCGGACAGCCGAACGTGGGACTTGGGCATGAGGATGCGCGCCACTGCCAGCATGCGGATGAAATCGAACGGGTCGACATCTTCTTCCTCGGCCAACGGCGTGCCGGCTACCTTCACCAGCATGTTGATCGGTACCGATTCCGGGTGCTCGGGCAGGTTGGCCAGCTGGATCAGCAGGCCGGCGCGGTCATCGAGCGATTCGCCCATGCCCAGGATGCCACCGGAGCAGATCTTCATCCCGGCATCACGGACGTAGGCCAGGGTCTGCAGGCGCTCGCTGTAGGTACGGGTAGTGATGATGCTGCCGTAGAACTCCGGCGAGGTATCGAGGTTGTGGTTGTAGTAGTCCAGGCCGGCCTGGGCCAGGGCCGCGGTCTGCTCCTGGTCGAGCTTGCCGAGGGTCATGCAGGTTTCCAGGCCCATGGCCTTCACCCCTTTGACCATCTCCAGCACATAGGGCATGTCCTTGGCGGACGGGTGCTTCCAGGCGGCGCCCATGCAGAAGCGGGTAGAGCCGATGGCCTTGGCCCGTGCGGCTTCTTCCAGCACCTTCTGTACTTCCATCAACTTCTGTTTTTCCAGCCCGGTGTTGTAGTGGCCGGACTGCGGACAATATTTGCAATCTTCAGGGCAGGCGCCGGTCTTGATCGACAGCAGCGTCGAAACCTGTACTCGGTTCGGGTCGAAGTGCGCGCGGTGCACAGTCTGCGCCTGGAACAGCAAGTCGTTGAACGGTTGCTGGAACAGTGCCTTGACCTCAGGCAGAGACCAGTCGTGACGTGTTGTTGCAGTTGTGCTGGCGCTCATCGGCGTTTCCTTGTTTAGGCTGTAGCTGGCGCCGAGGCACAAGTGCCCGCCAGCGCATCACGGATAGCTCGCATAGTCATTGAAGGCCTATGAACTGTCAACCATGGTTAAAGTCGCTGGTTTACAAGTGTACGAATATTGATCACTCATGTTCTCTCTGCAACGAACGGGCCGAGCAGCCCTACCCGCTTTGTGGCGCTTGCGAGCATGAGTTGCCGTGGCTGGACGAATACTGCCTGCGCTGCGCACTCCCCTTGCCGATGGCCGGCCTCACCTGCGGCCAATGCAGCCGCCACGCGCCCGCCTTCGATCAGGTCATCGCGCCCTGGCACTACGGGTTTCCGCTGGACACGCTGGTCAACCGCTTCAAGCACGACAGTCAATGGCCTGTGGGCCGCCTGATGGCCGAACTGCTGAGCCTGAACCTGCGCCATCGCTTTCAGGAAGGCCTGTTGAAGCCCGCGCTGTTGTTGCCTGTACCGCTGGCCAGGCGTCGACTGCGCGAGCGCGGCTTCAACCAGGCCGGCATGCTGGCGCGCTGGCTGTCGAAAGGCTTGGGCATCCGTTGCAATGACCGGTTGTTGCTGCGTACACGCGAGACACCTGCCCAGCAAAGCCTGGATGCCAGGGCGCGCCGGCGCAATCTGCGCCAGGCTTTCGCGCTGGCCGATGAAGTATCGCTCGCAGGCATGCACGTGGCTGTGGTCGATGATGTGCTGACCACCGGCGCCACCGCGCAGGCCATCGCCCAGCTGTTGCGCCGGGCCGGGGCAGGCCGGATCGATGTGTATTGCCTGGCACGCACGGCAAAACCGGGGCAAGCTTGACGGGTCAGTCCCAGATAGGCGCCATCATGTCCCTGCCCGCCCTGCTCACCCAACACATTGCCCGCCGCCCCCAGCGCATCGCCTTGCTGCAGCACATCGCCGATCAAGGCTCGATCACCCGCGCCGCCAAGGCCGCCGGTATCAGCTACAAGGCCGCCTGGGACGCCATCGACGAACTCAACAACCTGGCAAGCCAACCCCTGGTCGAGCGCAGCACCGGCGGACGCGGTGGTGGTGGTGCACGGCTGTCGGCCGAAGGCGAGCGCGTGCTGCGCCTGTATCAACGCCTGCAGAACCTGCAGGCACAGCTGCTGGAAGCTGCCGAAGAATCCAGCGACCTCGACTTGCTCGGGCGCCTGATGCTGCGCACCAGCGCCCGCAATCAGCTGCAAGGCCAGGTCAGCGGTCTGCGCCGCGAAGGCCGGCATGATCGGGTGAGCCTGGCCCTGGGCGGCGGGCTGGAGATCGACGCGTTGATCACCCACGACAGCACCGAGCGCCTGGAGTTGACACTGGGCACCGTGGTGGTGGCGCTGCTCAAGGCGGGCTGGGTGCAATTGCTGGGCGCACGCGACGACGCCGAAGCCGGTAGCAATGTGCTCAAGGCGACCGTCGAAGAGGTACTTGAAGACGGGCATGAACCCAGTGAAGTGCGCTTGGCGCTGAGCAACGGGCAGACGCTGTATGCCTTTGCCGAGGTGCAGTGGCTTGCGCAGCACCCGCTGCAGGCGGGGAGCGAGGTGCGTGTGCAGTTCCATCCCTCCAGCGTATTGCTAGGGGTACCTGTTTAGGCTGGCCGCGCTTCGCGCGGTTCGCGGGGCAAGCCCGCTCCCACAGGTACACTCGGCGGGGATCCTGTGGGAGCGGGCTTGTCCCGCGAAGGGGCCGGCACTGATACCATGAGCCCTTGCAGCCCACCCCGGAGCACTCATGTCGCACCCCTTCTCCACCCTCACCCCCGACCTGGTCCTAGATGCCGTGGAAAGCCTCGGCTTTCTCAGCGACGCCCGCGTCCTCGCGCTGAACAGCTACGAGAACCGCGTCTACCAGGTAGGCATCGAGGATGCGCAGCCACTGATCGCCAAGTTCTACCGCCCGGGCCGCTGGAGCGACGCAGCGATTCTCGAAGAGCACCGCTTCAGCGCCGAGCTCGCCGACCTGGAAGTCCCCGTGGTCGCCCCGCTGCAGCACGAAGGACAGACCTTGTTCGAGCACCAGGGTTTTCGCTTCACCTTGTTCCCCCGTCGTGGCGGGCACGCACCGGAACCCGGCAACCTCGACCAGCTCTACCGCCTCGGCCAACTGCTTGGCCGCCTGCACGCCGTGGGCGCGGCACGCCCGTTCGAACACCGTGAGGCATTGGCTGTGGACAACTTCGGCCACGCCTCGTTGGCCACCTTGCTCGACGGCGGCTTCGTCCCCAAAGACCTGCTGCCAGCGTTCGAGTCCGTAGCCCGCGACCTGCTCAAGCGCGTCGAAGACGCCTACGCCCGCACGCCCCACAAGGTCATCCGCCTGCATGGCGACCTGCACCCCGGCAACCTGATGCACCGCGACGATGTCTACCACGTCGTCGACCTCGATGACTGCCGCATGGGCCCGGCGGTGCAGGACTTGTGGATGATGCTCGCCGGCAGCCGCGAAGAGCGCATGGGACAACTGGCAGAGCTGATCGATGGCTACAACGAGTTTCACGATTTCGATCCGCGCGAGCTGCCCCTGATCGAGCCGCTGCGTGCCCTGCGCCAGTTGCACTACAGCGCCTGGCTGGCGCGGCGCTGGGACGACCCGGCGTTCCCGCCGAGCTTCCCGTGGTTCGGCCAGCCACGTTATTGGGGCGACCAGATTCTCGCCCTGCGCGAACAACTGGCCGCGCTGGATGAACAACCGCTGAAATTGTTCTAGAAGCGCGCCTCGCTCTGTCTACAATAGGCGTCGCTTCAATTAGCTTCCTAAGCAAGGATTCTGCATGCACGCCGCAAACCCGCGCCACGGGTACATTCTGGGCCTTGGCGCCTACATCATCTGGGGCTTGTTCCCGCTGTACTTCAAAGCCATTCAGAACGTTCCCTCGGTGGAGATCATTGTCCACCGGGTGCTCTGGTCAGCCCTGTTCGGCTCCCTGCTGCTGCTGGTGTGGAAACACCCCGGCTGGTGGCGCGAGCTGCGCGAAAACCCGCAGCGGCTGGCCATCCTGGCCCTCAGCGGGTCGCTGATCGCCGGCAACTGGCTGACTTACGTGTGGTCGGTGAACAACGGCCGCATGCTTGAGGCCAGCCTCGGCTACTACATCAACCCGCTGGTGAACGTGCTGCTGGGCATGCTGTTGCTGGGTGAGCGCCTGCGCCGCCTGCAATGGGTGGCCGTGGGCCTGGCGGCGCTCGGCGTGGCGCAGCAGGTATGGCAGGTTGGCAGCTTGCCGTGGGTATCGCTGGCGCTGGCGCTGAGCTTCGGGTTCTACGGCCTGATTCGCAAAAAGGCGCCGGTCGCGGCGCTGCCCGGGCTGGTGGTGGAAACCTGGATGCTGGTCCCGCTGGCGCTGGGCTGGCTGTTGTTGAACCCCACCGCAATGAGCGCTCAGCCGGCGTTCTACAGCAGCAGTGAGGCGCTGTGGCTGATGGCTGCGGGGCCGGTGACGCTGGTACCGCTGGTGTGCTTCAACGCTGCGGCGCGTCACCTGCCCTACACCACGTTGGGCTTCCTGCAGTACCTGGCGCCTACCCTGGTGCTGATGCAGGCGGTATGGCTGTTCGACGAGCACTTGTCACCCAGCAGCCTGGTGGCATTCCTGTGCATCTGGGCGGGCTTGGCGCTGTACAGCGTCGATGCGTGGCTGAGTCTGCGCAAGCGTGCCTGATCAAAAAATGATCATAATTGTGCAGGCCACGTCGTTCGTGGCCTGCACAGAGATCTCCAAAGGTTATCCACACCCTCGTCCCCGTGGTTTGTGCACAAGCTACTGAAAACTGGGTGTTTTTTGCTCAAATGGCGGGAGGGCTCGGCCTTGTTGGGCTGGCGAGGTGCGCCCCCAGCTTATCCACAGGGACGTCCCCGGTATATCGGGATAACAGTCGGGGCTGCGTAGAAGTCCAGAGTGGACTTTTATTGTGGGAGCGGGCAATGAAGGGTCAATCCTCCGGCCGCAGCTTCAACTCCACCATCAAGTCATCCGCCAGGCTCTCCAGCTTCTGCTGCAGCTCATCCAGCGACAAGGTCAACGGCAGCGCCAGCAAGGCATCGGCATGGAACAACGGCTCACTGCTCATCGGTGCCGGGCGCACCTCGGTGGTGAAGCGCTCCAGGTTCACGCCGTGGTCAGCCAGCAAACGGGTGATATCGCGCACGATCCCTGGCCGGTCATTGCCCACCAGCTCCATCGCGATGGGCTTCCAGGTGCAGGAGGGTTCGATGCCGCTTTCAGCGATCAACACCCGAATACTGTACTGGCTCAGCGCCTGCAGCGACTTCACCAGCTCATCGTAATTCTCCGCCGGCACCGCCACTCGCAAGATCCCGGCGAACTGCCCGGCCATGCGCGACATGCGGCTCTCCAGCCAGTTGCCGTTATGGTCGGCAATGCACTGGGCAATGCGTTCGACCTGGCCGGCCTTGTCAGGGGCAATCACGGTCAGTACAAGATGATCCACAGCGCCTTCCTCTGCGTCGGGCCGCCCGAAGCGGCGTAAATACGGGGGATCGATTCAGTATAGGCAAGGCGCGGCAACCTGCCGCAGGACAGTTCGCAGAACTAATCGTGTACTGTTTCAAGATTTATCTGGAACAATCCACCGGTTTTTTGCGAACATAGCCACTCCCAGCGTGACCCGACGCGACCACACGGTCGCAGAGCGGCGCTTTGAGTCTGATGTTTACCTGCCTGCTGCTTCATGTAGTATGCGCTGGCGCGGACTACAAAACGTCGTTTCGATGTCTGCCAAGGCGCCTGTGAAAATACGCCAACCGCCCGCCAGCCTGTCTGGCGAGCCGCACCCAGCCGCGCTCGTGGATGACGAGAGCAAGCACTGGTGCCGTGTTTAGAGAAGCGCTACAGGCTTAATACAGAAGAGCGAAAGCGAAATAGCTGAGCAGAGGTGAGGCAAGCAATGACTGGATACGTTCAAGTCGGTGGCCTTCAGGTCGCCAAGGCCCTGTACGACTTCGTCAACAACGAAGCGATCCCTGGAACTGGCGTCAAAGCCGATGCGTTCTGGGCCGGGGCAGAAAAGATCATCAACGACCTCGCCCCAAAGAACAAAGCCCTGCTCGCCAAGCGCGACGAGCTGCAGGCCAAGATCGACGCCTGGCACCAGGCGCGAAAAGGCCAGGCCCATGACGCCGTAGCCTACAAAAGCTTCCTCCAGGAAATCGGCTACCTGCTGCCGCAAGTCGAAGACTTCCAGGCCACCACTCAGAACGTGGACGAAGAAATCGCCCGCATGGCCGGCCCGCAGCTGGTGGTGCCGGTGATGAACGCCCGCTTCGCCCTGAACGCCGCCAACGCCCGCTGGGGCTCGCTGTACGACGCGCTGTACGGCACCGACGCCATCAGCGATGAAGGCGGCGCGGAAAAAGGCCAAGGCTACAACAAGGTCCGTGGCGACAAGGTCATCGCCTTCGCCCGCGCCTTCCTCGACGAAGCCGCGCCACTGGCGGCCGGCTCGCACGTCGACTCGACCGCTTACCGCATCGAAGGCGGCAAGCTGGTTGTCACCCTCAAGGGCGGCAGCAACAGCGGCCTGCGTGACGATGCCCAGCTGATCGGCTTCCATGGCGACGCCGCCGCACCGACCGCCGTACTGCTCAAGCACAACGGCCTGCACTTCGAGATCCAGGTCGACGCCAGCACCCCGGTCGGCAGCACCGACGCCGCCGGCGTCAAAGACATCCTGATGGAATCGGCACTGACCACCATCATGGACTGCGAAGACTCGGTCGCCGCTGTCGATGCCGACGACAAGGTCATCGTCTACCGCAACTGGCTGGGCCTGATGAAAGGCGACCTGGCCGAAAGCGTGAGCAAAAGCGGCAAAACCTTCACCCGCACCATGAACCCGGACCGCGAGTACGCCGCGCCCAATGGCGGCAGCGTTACCCTGCACGGTCGTTCGCTGCTGTTCGTGCGCAACGTGGGTCACCTGATGACCAACCCGGCGATCCTCGACGCCCAAGGCAACGAAATCCCCGAAGGTATCCAGGACGGCCTGTTCACCAACCTGATCGCCCTGCACAACCTCAACGGCAACACCAGCCGCAAGAACACTCGCACTGGCAGCGTGTACATCGTCAAGCCGAAGATGCACGGCCCCGAAGAAGTGGCGTTCGCCGCCGAAATCTTCAGCTGCGTCGAAGACCTGCTGGGCATGCCGCGCAACACCGTCAAGGTCGGCATCATGGACGAGGAGCGCCGTACCACGGTCAACCTCAAGGCCTGTATCAAGTCGGCCGCCGAGCGCGTGGTATTCATCAACACCGGCTTCCTCGACCGTACCGGTGACGAGATCCACACGTCCATGGAAGCCGGCGCCGTGGTGCGCAAGGGCGCCATGAAGAACGAGAAGTGGATCGGCGCCTACGAGAACAACAACGTCGACGTCGGCCTGGCCACCGGCCTGCAAGGCCGTGCGCAGATCGGCAAGGGCATGTGGGCCATGCCGGACCTGATGGCTGCCATGCTCGAGCAGAAAATCGCTCACCCGCTGGCCGGCGCCAACACCGCCTGGGTGCCGTCGCCAACCGCCGCCACCCTGCACGCCCTGCATTACCACAAGGTCGACGTGCAGGCGCGTCAGCGCGAACTGGCGTCGCGCGTGCCGGCTTCGGTGGACGATATCCTGACCATCCCGCTGGCTGCTGATACCAACTGGTCGGCCGAAGAGATCCGCAACGAGCTGGACAACAATGCCCAGGGCATCCTGGGTTACGTGGTGCGTTGGATCGACCAGGGCGTCGGTTGCTCGAAGGTGCCGGACATCAACGATGTCGGCCTGATGGAAGACCGCGCCACCCTGCGTATTTCGGCCCAGCTGCTGGCCAACTGGCTGCGCCACGGCGTGGTCAGCCAGGAGCAGGTGCTGGAAAGCCTCAAGCGCATGGCTGCAGTGGTCGACAAGCAGAACGCCGGTGACGCCCTGTACCGCCCGATGGCGCCGAACTTCGACGACAACGTCGCGTTCCAGGCGGCTGTGGAGCTGGTGGTCGAGGGTGCCAAGCAACCGAACGGTTATACCGAGCCGGTGCTGCACCGTCGTCGTCGCGAGTTCAAGGCGCGTAACGGGTTGTAATCGGAGGGGTCGCTTCGCGGCCCTTTCGCGACACAAGGCCGCTCCTACAGGGATCACGCTGTACCTGTAGGAGCGGCCTTGTGTCGCGAAAGGGCTGCAAAGCAGCCCCGACCCTCGATCACTCGAGCTTCAATTCCTTCTTCACCAGCCCCAGCAACTTGCCCAGGTCCACCGGCTTGAGCAGGAAATCCACCACCCCCAGGTGCATCACGTCCACCGCCTCCTTCACATCGGTGTCGCCCGACACCACGATGATCGACAACGCCGCCCGCTCCGACTCACGGATCTGCCGGATCAGCTCCAGGCCATCCTTGGGCTCCATGCGCAGGTCGGTGATCATCAACGCAATGCGCGGCTCGTAGTGCAGCTTGAACATCGCCTCCTGCGCGCCATCGGCCACCATGCTGTCGATGCCCCTGCTCTTGAGGTACAAGCTCAAGGCCCCGCTGTTCACCGGGTTGTCATCGACCACCAGCACCACAGGTTTCGGCGCAACCGGCGCACTCACCACGGCCAAAGCTTCACGTTCGGCTTCACTCAGGATGTCGTCATGCTCAACCATGGTCGTCTCGTCAAAAAAATAGCCCGCTCAGTCGGTAGGACCGCACCTTGCGAAATTGATCACAGCCCGCTCATAGACTTACGTCCAATGGGCACCACACGGCCGCCAGCCGACCATGGGGGCCGAGAACAACAAGGCCGGCACCTATATATAGATATATATAGTTCGGCGTAGCGATACGGTCAGTTTCATGAGCAAAAAGGACGCCTACAGCCAGGCGGGCAGGACAGCCGTCCTGCAGAACATCCAGGGTACCCTGCAGTTTCTGCAGCGCTTCCCACCGTTCAACCAGATGGAGCACAGCCACCTGGGCTTTCTGGTGGAACAGTGCCAGCTGCGTTTCTACGCCAGCGGCGAAAGCATCCTCAAACCCGTGGATGGCCCGGTCGAGCACTTCTACATCGTCAAGCAGGGGCGCGTGGTCGGCGAACGCCAGCACCTGGTCAAACCGGGCGTGGAAACCACCTTCGAGATCACCAGCGGCGAATGCTTCCCGCTGGCCGCCCTGCTCGGCGAACGCGCTACCCGTACCGAGCACCTCGCCGGTGAAGACACCTTCTGCCTGCAATTGAACAAGGCAGCTTTCATCCGCCTGTTCTCGATGTCGGATGTGTTTCGAGATTTTGCGCTGCGCGGCGTCAGCAGCCTGCTCGACCAGATCAACCAGCAAGTGCGCCAACGTGCAGTGGAAACCCTCGGCACCCAATATTCGCTGAACACACCGCTGGGCGAACTGGCCATGCGGCACCCCGTGATCTGCGCCCCGGATACGCCCCTGCGCGAGGCCGTGCGGCTGATGCACGAGCAGCAGGTCGGCAGCATCGTGGTGGTCGACCCACAGCGCTACCCGGTGGGCATCTTCACCTTGCGCGACCTGCGCCAGGTGGTGGCAGCGGCCGACGCCGACCTCGGTGCGCCGATCGACCGACACATGACCGCCCAGCCGTTCTACCTCAGCCCGCAAGCCAGTGCCTTCGACGCGGCCATGGCCATGACCGAGCGGCACATCGCCCACGTCTGCCTGGTGGACAACCAGCGCCTGTGCGGCGTGGTTTCCGAACGCGACTTGTTTTCCCTGCAACGGGTCGACCTGGTGCACCTGGCGCGCACCATCCGCCACGCGCCGCGCCTGGACACCCTGGTATCGCTGCGCGGAGAAATCGGTCAACTGGTCGAGCGCATGCTCGCCCACGGCGCCTCCTCGACCCAGATCACCCAGATCATCACCCTGCTCAACGACCACACGGTCTGCCGGGTGATAGAACTGGCATTGGCCGAGCGCGGCGACCCCGGCGTGCCCTTCAGCTGGCTGTGCTTTGGCAGCGAAGGCCGGCGCGAACAGACGCTGCACACCGACCAGGACAACGGCATCCTGTTCGAAGCCCGCGACAGCGCCGAAGCCGAGAGCATCCGCGCCCGCCTGCTGCCACTGGCCCAATACATCAATCAGTGCCTGGCCCAGTGCGGCTTCACCCTGTGCAAAGGCAATGTCATGGCCGGCAATCCGGAGCTGTGCCTGTCGCGCGCCGAATGGACACGGCGCTTCGCCGGCTTCATCCGCGAGGCCAGCCCGGAAAACCTGCTGGGTTCGAGTATCTACTTCGACTTGCGTGTGGTCTGGGGCGACGAACAGGGTTGCGAGCAGCTGCGCCACAGCCTGCTCGAACAGGTGGCCGACAACCGTATCTTCCAGCGCATGCTGGCCGACAATGCCCTGCGCCAGCGGCCACCGGTAGGCCGTTTGCGCGACTTCGTGCTGACCCGCCAGGGCAACGACAAGGCCGCCACCCTCGACCTCAAGGTCCAGGGCCTGACGCCCTTCGTCGATGGCGCCCGCTTGTTGGCGCTGGCCAATGGCATTGGCGCCTGCAACACCCTGGAGCGTCTGCGCCAGTTGGTCGACAAAGGCGTCATCGAAGCACTTGATGGCGCAGCCTATGAAGAGGCCTACCACTTCATCCAGCAAACCCGCATGCAGCAACACCAACGCCAGAGCCGCGACAACCTGCCGTATTCCAACCGGCTCGACCCGGACAGCCTCAATCACCTGGATCGGCGTATCCTGCGCGAGTCCCTGCGCCAGGCCCAGCGCCTGCAGAGCAGCCTGGCCCTGCGGTACCAGCTATGAGCCTGTTCGCCTGGCTGCGCCCTGCCGCTGCGCCGCTGGACCACGCCCTGCGTGAGCGCCTTGCGCACCTGCCCAAGCCTGCGCCGCTGGGTGTCTGTTCCTTGCGCGAACAACGCTGGGTCGTACTCGACCTGGAAACCAGCGGCTTGAACCCCAGCCGCGATCAGGTGTTGTCGATCGGCGCCGTTGCCATTGAAGACGGGGCCATCGACTTTTCCCAGCAGTTCGAGCGCACCCTGCACCGTCCGACGCAGAAGACCAACGCCAGCGTACTGATCCATGGCCTGGGGCCGAGTGCCCTGGCTGCCGGGTGCGACCCAGCCGAAGCCTTGCTCGATCTGCTCGAATTCATCGGCGCCAGCCCGGTGCTGGCGTTCCACGCGCCGTTCGACCAACGCATGCTGGCCCGGGCACTCAAGCAGAGCCTTGGCTACCGGCTGCAGCAGCACTTTCTCGATGTGGCCGAACTGGCGCCGATGCTCAACCCCGATACCGTACTGCGCGAAGCCGGGCTGGACGATTGGGTCGCCCGCTTTGACCTGCACATCGAAGAGCGCCACCACGCCAGTGCCGATGCCCAGGTGACGGCGGAGCTGGCGCTGATCCTGCTGAGTCAGGCCCGCCGTCAGCAGCTGGACAGCCCGTTGCAACTGGAACAGCGCTTGCGCGGATGGCGGCGGCGCAAGGCGCAGAGTCACTGCCTTTAGCTCAGGTCTGGCCCCATCGCCGGCAAGCCGGCGATAGGGCCAGCACTGACAACCTCAATTTTCAGCCCCAGCATGCTGGCATTCCGATAAGCGTCCATTGCACGGCACCCCCCGCCTCTGCAACAATCGCGAATAATTATCGTTAGTTAATGCATACGTTCCGGGGGACGCTGCGTGTCTTCAGCACAAAGCCCACATGCCGATCTGGTCGGTGCGCTGTATCGCGACCATCGCGGCTGGCTGCTCGCCTGGCTGCAGCGCAGCATGGCCTGCCGCCAACGTGCCGAAGACCTGAGCCAGGACACCTTCGTGCGCCTGCTCGGCCGCGCACAGCTGGATACCCCTCGTGAACCCCGCGCCTTCCTCGCCGCCGTGGCCAAGGGCCTGATGTTCGACCACTTCCGCCGTGCGGCGCTGGAGCAGGCCTACCTGGCCGAACTTGCCCGTTTGCCGGAAGCCGAACATCCCTCCCCGGAAATCCAGCACCTGATCCTCGAAGACCTCAAGGCCATCGACCGCCTGCTCGGCAAGCTGTCGAGCAAAGCCCGCGCGGCCTTCCTGCACAACCGCCTGGACGGCATGGGCCACGCCGAGATCGCCGAGCGCCTGGGGGTTTCGGTATCGCGAGTGCGCCAATACATCGCTCAAGGCATGCGCCAATGCTATATCGCTCTGTACGGGGAGCCGACGTGAACGGCTCACCGGTTTCGTCCCGCGTCCTTGAAGCCGCCATCGCCTGGAAGATGAGCCTGGACGACGGCAGTGGCACGCACGATGATCGCAACGAATTCATGCGCTGGCACGCCGCCAGCGAAGAACACGCCCGCGCCTGGCGCCAGCTTGGCGCCCTCGACCAACGCGTCAGTGCTGCCGCCGGCCCGGCCCGTCAGGCGCTGCTGCAATCGCGCGCCGGCCTGCGCCGGCGCATCGCCAAGACTGGCAGCGGATTGGCTGGCATGCTGCTGCTCGGCTCGCTATTGGCCTGGGTCGGCGGGCCATCGCTGTCGCCCAGCTACTGGCTGGCCGACCAGCGCACCGCCACCGGCGAGCTGCGCACCTTGCGTCTTGAAGACGGCACGCTGCTAAGCCTCAACAGCCACACGGCGGTCGACATCGATTACCAGGGCGATCAACGCGTACTGGTCCTGCACCAGGGTGAAATTTCGGTCGAAACCGGTCACCTGGACCCTCGCCCGTTACTGGTACGCACCGACGATGGCCGCCTGCGCCCACTGGGCACGCGCTTCCTGGTGCGCCGCGAAGATCGCGGCACGCGCCTGGAGGTGCTGCAGGCTTCGGTCGCCGCTATGCCGCTGAACAGTGGTGACGAGCAGATACTGCGCGAAGGCCAGCAAGTGCTGATGAGCACCAATGGCCTTGGCCAGGTCGACCCGGTGCAGGCCGGTGCCGATGCCTGGACCCGCGGCATGCTGGTGGTGGACAACGTGCGCCTGGCCGACTTGCTGGCCAAGCTGGGCCAGTACCGCAGCGGGCACCTGGGCGTGGCCGATGAAGTCGCCAACCTGCGGGTCACAGGCAGTTTCCCGCTGACCGACACCGACCTGGCACTGGCCTCGCTGGTGCCGGCATTGCCGGTGAAGATCGAGCGGCATGCGCCGTGGTGGGTGACCGTAGTTCCCAAATAAAACCGTGTTGGCTTCATCGCCGGCAAGCCGGCTCCCACAGGGAAAGCACAGCTCTTGAGAGCAGTGACCTACCCGTGGGAGCCGGCTTGCCGGCGATAGGGCCAGAGCAGGCTGCAACCAAACCCGAACAATTCTCACTTTTTTGCAGATTACCCCTGTCACTTCACAGATCTCGCTCGGCAAGGAAGCAGAAAGCACTTATCCGTCGAGGAGCCGCTGCATGTCCCGCGCTGTTGATCGTTTCCTGCGTCCCAGCCTGATGGCCCTGGCCATCGCCGTGGCCGCCCCATTGGCCAGCCCTGCCCTGTTCGCCGCCGAGCAATCGGCTCCGCGCACCTATAAGCTACCTGCCGCCCCATTGGCCAACACCCTGAACCAGATCGCCAGCCAATCGGGCATTGCCCTGGCCATCGATCCGGCGTTGGTCAGTGGCCGCCAATCGGCGCCGGTCAACGGCCAGTACGACGGCCTCGGTGCGCTGCAAGCCGCCCTGCGCGGTACTGGACTGCAACTGGAGCAGAGCAGCGTCGGCAGCTATAGCCTGGTGGCGACCCCAGAAGGGACACTGGCGTTGCCGGAAACCACGATCGACGCCAACTCCAGCTACGAGAGCGCCTGGGGCCCCGTCGAGGGCTACACCGCAAAGCGCACCGCTGCAGGTACCAAAACCGATACCGCACTCGTCGAAGTACCGCGCTCGATTTCCGTCGCCACCCGCCAGCAGATGAGCGACCGTGGCGTGCACAGCCTGGATGACGCCGTGCGCTACATGCCGGGGATCGTCTCCGCCAGCTTCGGCAGCGACACCCGTTATGACTGGATGCGCGTACGTGGCTTCGAACCAACCCAGTTCCTCGACGGCCTGCCGCTGCCACGCGGTGTCTACGCGAACCCCAAGGCCGAAACCTGGAACCTGGACCGCCTGGCCCTGCTGCGCGGCCCGGCATCCTCGGTCTATGGCCAGACCCCGCCCGGCGGCCTGCTGGACATGGTCAGCCGTCGCCCGCAGGCCGAAAGCGCCAACGAAATCGAACTGCAGTACGGCAGCGACAACCACCGCCAGATCAAC
The DNA here is from genome assembly GCF_044749525.1 of Pseudomonas sp. NPDC089395. Classification (NCBI taxonomy): domain Bacteria; kingdom Pseudomonadati; phylum Pseudomonadota; class Gammaproteobacteria; order Pseudomonadales; family Pseudomonadaceae; genus Pseudomonas; species Pseudomonas sp. NPDC089395. Next base: position 222,604 of record NZ_JBIVID010000008.1, on the reverse strand, counting down.
TTCGCCAGCACCGGCAAACTCGACGAGCAGGGCCAGTTCCTGTACAGCCTCAGCGGCGTGGTCCGTGATGGCGGCACACAGATCGACCACATCGACGACAAGCGCTACAACATCGCCCCGAGCCTGACCTGGAATATCGACGAAGACACCTCGCTGACCTTCCTGACCCAGTTCACCCGCGACGATACCGGCGTCACCAGCCAGTTCCGGCCGATCCAGGGCACCAAGATCGACATGCCGTTCGGCGACATCTCGCACCACAAGAACCTCGGTGACCCCGACTACGATTTCTATGACCGCACCTACTACGCGCTGGGCTACGCGTTCGAGCACCGCATCAACGACGTGTGGCAGTTCCGCCAGAACCTGCGCTACACCAAGTCGGACCTGGAGTTCCAGACGGTCACCGTCAACAGCTACCTGCCAGAGTTCGGCATGGTGGTGGACGACGAAGGCAATGTCGGTCGCGGCACCACCAATGTCGATGAAGACATCAGCCAGTTCGCGGTCGACAACAACTTCCAGGCTGATTTCGCCACCGGCGCCGTCAACCACACTCTGTTGCTCGGCCTGGACCACCAGCGCAGCAACACCAATTACCTGGCCATCTTCGGCTCGGCGCCGCCAATCAACGTCAACCATCCGGAATACGGCCTGCCGATCACCCGCCCGCCCCGCTCCGATGCGTTCTACGACTACAACCAGAAGACCTACCAGACCGGCCTGTACGTCCAGGACCAGATGGCCCTCGACAACTGGCGCCTGACCCTGGGCGGGCGTGAAGACTGGGTGCATACCGGCACCAAGTTCTTCAACAAGGGCGATGCCACCAACACCCAGCGCGACAGCAATTTCAGCGGCAACGCGGCGATCAGCTACGTCTTCGACTCCGGCTTCGTGCCGTACCTGTCCTATGCCGAGTCCTTCCAGCCGGCCAGCAATGCCAGCGTCGACCCGCAAGAATCGTTCAAACCGACCGAAGGCAAGCAGTGGGAGCTGGGTATCAAGTACCAGCCGCCAGGCTCCAACACCTTGCTGTCGGCTGCCATCTATGACCTGACGCAGAAAAACGTCTCGGTCACTAACAACGTTGGCAACGTCACCGTCACCAGCCAGACCGGCGAAGTGAAAGTCCACGGCCTGGAGCTTGAAGCCGTGTCCGACGTCACCGACAACCTGAAGGTGATCGCGGCCTACACCCTGGCCAAGTCGGAAGTGCAGGACGGCCTGTACAAAGGCAACCGTCTGCAACTGATGCCCAACCAGCAAGCCTCGCTGTGGGCCGACTACACCTGGCACACGGGTGTGCTCGATGGCTTCGGTGTCGGCGCCGGCGCACGCTATACCGGCAATACCTACGGCGACCAGGCCAATACCTACCTGGGTAAAGCCGACGCCTACACGGTCTTCGACGCGGCCGTGCACTACGACCTGGGCCGCCTGGACAACAGCCTCAAGGGCGCCTCGGTGGCAGTCAACGCCACCAACCTGTTGAACAAGGACTACATCTCCACCTGTGACGCGTTCTACTGCTACTACGGCGACCTGCGCAGCGTCGTCGCCAGTGCCACCTACAAGTGGTAAGCCTGTGACGTTGTGAGATCGCCGACCAAGCCGTCCCCTGTGGACGGCTTTGGTCTTTCTGAACATCGAGAAACAAAATGTAATGAAAAGCCCAACCATCCGCCGCTGGTCGGTGATCCACACCTGGAGCAGCCTGGTCTGCACCCTGTTCCTGCTGTTGCTGGCCCTCACCGGCCTGCCACTGATCTTCCATCACGAACTGGAACACCTGCTCGGCGATGCCCCCGAACTGCGCGAGCTGCCGGCGGCCACACCCCACCTTGACCTGCAACAGTTGGTGGTCAAGGCCGAGCAGCACCGTCCTGGCGAGGTGATGCAGTACTTCGGCTTCGATGAAGACGAACCCAACGGCGTGATGGCGATCACCGCCGCCACCGCCGGCACCGAGCCCAACTCATCGCACACCTTCATGCTCGACGCGCGCACCGGCGAGGCCGTGGCCATGCCAGCCGCCAACGGTGGTTTCATGATGATCATGCTGCGGCTGCATGTGGACATGTTCGCCGGCCTGCCCGGCAAATTGCTGCTGGCCTTCATGGGTGTGCTGTTCGTCGTGGCGATCGTTTCCGGCACGGTGCTGTACGCACCGTTCATGCGCCGCCTGTCCTTCGCCACGGTGCGCCACGACAAGTCCCGGCGCCTGCGCTGGCTCGACCTGCACAACCTGATCGGCGTGGTGACCCTGGCCTGGGCACTGACGGTAGGCGTCACGGGTGTGATCAGCGCACTCTCCGACCTGGTCATCGCTGCCTGGCGCAACGACAGCCTGGCCGCCATGGTCGAGCCGTACCGCGGTGCCCCGCCACTCACCGAACGCGCGCCGGCCACCCACTTGCTGGCCATCGCCGAGCAGGCCGCGCCCGGCATGCGCCCGGACTTCATCGCCTTCCCCGGCACACGCTTCTCCAGCGAGCATCACTATGCGGTGTTCATGAAAGGCGCCACGCACCTGACCTCGCACCTGCTGACGCCGGTCCTGATCGATGCACAGACTTTGGCAGTAACCGCCGTCGGCGAGCGCCCTTGGTACATGGACGCCATGGGCCTGTCGCAGCCGCTGCACTTCGGTGACTATGGCGGGCGGCCGATGCAGATTCTCTGGGCAGTGCTCGATGTATTGACCATCATCGTCCTCGCCAGTGGCCTTTACCTGTGGTGGGGCAAGCGGCGAAAAGGCAAGGGAGGCCGACCATGAGCCACCGTTCACAATCCACCTCGCGCCTGTTCACCTGGCCACTGCTGATAGCACTGCTGGGCGCCGTCGGGCTGTTCGCCGCGCTGCTCGGCGACGGTGGCTGGGACGTGCTGGCCTGGGTCGGGCTCGGCATTCCCGCACTGCTCAGCGCACGGGCTCTGTTCTGGCGCAGCTGAGGTAGCGGGCTAGCACCTGACAGGCGCCAGGCGTTTTCAGCATGGGCGACCTTGTCATCAGGACCAGCCCGCATGCGCCCTCTCGAACAACTCGAACGGATCGATCAACAGATCCGTGATCTACTGAAAAATCTCCCGGCACCACAGACCGACGATGCAGCCACACGCTCTCGCCTGCATGGCGACCTGGCCAGTTTCTGGAGCACACCGGACGACGAAGGCCTGACGCCCCGGCAACACCTGCTGCGGCTGCGTAATGCCCAACTGGTCGCCGAAGCCCGGCTGCGCCTGGATGACCAGACCCTGACCGACGAGCAGGCCGCGCTGCTATACACCTGCCTCGCCTTTCCCCTGGCCGGTCAGCGCAGGCATTTGCCATTGGGCCAATGCTCGCAGGTGTACCGCATACTGATCGAAGGCTTTCATCCCAACTGGCGCAGTTACCTGCCAGGCACGCTGGTCGTCATCGGCGGTACCGAAGAAGGCCGGATGCTCACCGGGCAAGCCACGACAGGGCCGGTGCTGCTCTGTAGCCTGACCCAAGGCATCGAAGCGTTCGACACCCTCGCAGAGCTTCATCGGGAGCTGTGTGAAAGGCTCGAAGACCCCTTGCAGAGCCAGTCGCTATTACGCCTCTACAGCGATGCCACTCAGGCCGAGCGTGCCCGCCAGGCACAGCGCCTGCGTTATGACTGGTACGCCGACAGCCTGCTCGAAGCGCAGATCGACGTGGTCATCGAGGCCCAGCGCCAACGCTTCAACGACCCGAACCTTTGGCTCGACGCTACTCGCGAGCGGATGAACGCCGCCATGGCGCTGGATCGCGACATCGACAGCCAGGCCTTGGTGCGCACGCGTTACTCGCTACTGCTGGAAAAGAACCTCCCCAATTGGCTGCGCAATGCCGGCACTCAAGGGCTGAGTCACATCATGCAAACCATGCAGGAACTGGTGGTAGCAGCCGAGCGAGCGGCGGCTCCTGGCATTCTCGACATCCGGGCGTTCACCCAGCAACACAGCCTGCTCGCCTGGGCCAGAGCGCGCCTGGGTGAGCGCTTGCGCAGCGACCTGGGCATCGACAGCCCACCCGAACAGATTGAGGTCAGCGTGGTCCGCACGCGGCGAACCGGGGCCATACTGCATCCGTTCGCCACCTCGTCCTATATCGCCTACCACGGCTTGCTGCGGGTGGGCGATGAAATGATCGAAATGGTCAAGGAGACCCAATCGCTGGACCAACTGGCCCTGCGCAACTTGCCCTGGTTCGATACCGACTATTGGCTGACCGCACAGGTGACACACCGTCAGGGCAAGGCGCTGCCGCCCGAACTGTCGGCGGCTTATGTGAAGGGCCTGATCAGGGACCTGAACGTGGGTGGCAGTTACAGAGACTTCCTGCAAACCCAGCTGATCACGTCCAAGGCTGGCAAGTGGCGGTTGCGCAATCATGCCCTGGTCAACCGTGCGCGCCTGCGTGCCGAAGCGGCCAAGGCCCGTTATGCCGGGCACTTCGGCGACGACCCCTTCGAACATGGCTATCAATGGGCGAACGCCGTGATCGATCATCCACACAACGCTTTGCGCCCACTGGTGGCCGGCTATGCGATCAAGGCCCGGCAACTGCGCATCATGGGGCATACGCTGCAAGGCGTGCTATTGATCAACACCACCGCCCAGCGCTCCCCCAGTTGCGTGTTGTACACCCCTGATGCACCGGACCGCAGGGCTTGGCGCCGATTCCGCAACACTCGCGAGCTACTGCGCACCCTACGCCAGCAGCCCCCTCTGAGCGACTACGTCGTCCAGCGTTTGCCGCTGCTGCCTGCCGCGCAGGTAAGGCGCTTGTTGAGCAAAGGCAAGCTCAGCACATCCCTGAGAACCCCGGAGATCGAAGACGACCTGTTCTATGCCTGCTACATGGCCGAAGCCCGTGCCATGCTGGCCGATGCCAATGCCAATAGCAGGACGACCCGGGAGGTCGACGCACAGTCGATCCTCGACCTGTCCTGGCGCCTGCTCGACTTCATCGGCCTGTTGCTGCCCAGCCGGGCCTTGCTGGCCCTGTCCGTCGGGCGTATGGCCATCGATGTCTGGGACGGCGTCAACGCGTTCAAACAGAAGGATGCAGAAGGCGTCCTGCGCCATGCCTACAACACCCTCAGCCATGCCAACGACGCTGCCATCAGCTACGCCGGCTCCGGCCTGCTGCGACGCACCCTGCGCGGCATGCCCAGGCAACCGCCGTTACCCTTGCCCAAACGCTTCGAGGTGCAGGTGGATGTCAGCACCCTGCGCTACCGCATCGATGGCATCTACGGCGAGGGTGTGTACGAGCAGGTCTCGCCGTTTGGCGGGATGTCGCAGTACTTCGTCAAGGACAAGGACAACCGCCACTACAAGGTCAGCTTCGATGGCCAGCGCTGGCGGGTCATCGACCCCGAACAGCCGGATGCCTACTTGCAGCAGCCAGTGAAGCGCAAGACCGACGGGCAATGGGTGATCGACTCACCACTACTCTGGTATGACGGGCTGCCGGACCTGCAGCAGTTGCTGGATGACTGCTACCTGAGCGAGGCGCTCGAGGGCGTGCCGCTGGAGGTGGCGCAAGGCTTGTATGAGGCTGATGGGCAGCTGTATCTGGTGCTGCGCAAAGGGCAAGTGCTCGTTCGCCGGCATCTGCTGCAGGATCGGTTGCATCTACCGATCCCGACGGCACAGGAGGCGGGTGTGGTGCCTTGGGCGGTATTGCGCTGGGAGGCAGGCAAGTGGCTGATCCGTGTGCGCCAGGCCGGGCGGAGCAGCGACTGGATACCGTTGCCGGATGTGCCATTGAAACTTGGCTGAAAGACTGCGGCGGCCAAGTTGCCATTGCCGGCGATAGGGCCCGAGAATACAGCCCAATTGCAGGGCTCAGCGTGATCCATGTGGGAGCGGGCTTGCCCCGCGAAACAGGCAGCGCGGAGCATGGCACCGGCTTCGCCGGTGTTCGCGGGACAAGCCCGCTCCCACAGGAATCGCGTCAACTTTTAGAAATTGAGCAAGACAGTTGCTCCCACAGGGGTCGTGGGGGTTTCGTCAGGCCAGCTTCGGCAACAAGCGGTCGAGCCGCTGGTGCAAGGCGCTACCACTCGGCCAGTTGCGCAGCAGCCGTGCCCGGTCCCGGGCATAGGCCGGCGCGAAGCTGAGCTGGGTGGCATGCTGGCACATGGCGTCGAGGTCGATCAGCGACCACTGGCCGTTCTGCCAGAACAGGTTATGGCCCTTGAAGTCGCCGTGGCTGATGCGCTCGCGGATCAGCTGCTGCATCACGTGCACCAGCGCATCGACCTGTTCCTCAGGCGCATCACCGTTTTCCACGTAAGGCGCGAAGCAGGCCGTCAGGTCCGGGCCATCGGCAAATTCGGTGACCAGGAAAGCCCGGCTGCGCAGGCCCATGACGCGCTGCTCCAGCACCGCCAACGGGCGCGGCGTGGCGATGTCGAGAAACGCCAGACGGTGGCCTTCGATCCAGGAGTGCCAGGCGCGGCTAGGTCGCCAGAAGCGCTTGAACCAGTGCGCGGTGTTCTTGATGTTGTAGCGTTTGAGCACCAGGGTGCGGCCGCCCACCTCGATGCGCGCCACACTGGCCGCACCGCCGGTCTTGTACAGGTGGCCCTGGTCGATCAGCGCATCGGCCTGCTCCAGCACCGGCAGCATGGCCTCGACTTCGCCACGGCGAATCGCGCGCAAACCGGACAGGCTGCGCTCGACGCTGAACAGCGTGCATTCGCGGCCGGCCTTTTCCAGGTAATCCTTCAGGCGCCAGTTGCGCACCTTGTCCACCTGCTTCTGCAGCGCTTCCATCGGCAACGCATGCTCGGCGTTGGCCAGCAGGTAGTGCACCAGCAGCTCTTCGATGAACGGCTCCAGGCGCTTGGGCAACTGGGCGAAGAACACGCCGAGGTTTTCCAGCACGCGCGGGCGCGACAACTGCTGGCCGGGCGTCTCGGCCTTGATGCCGGCGCCGTCGATCAGGTACAGCTTGCCGCCGTGACGCAGCAGGTTGTCCAGATGCAGGTCTTCCTGCCACAGGCCCTTGGCGTGCATCTGCGCCACGGCGGTCAGCGCTTCGCCGAGCACCAGGTGCTGCTCGTCCGCCAGTACCGGCAGGCCCTCTACCGCTGCCCAGGCATCGGCCAGGCTTTCGGCACCGTCAAGGAACTCGAACAACAGCCAGCCACCCTCGCCTTCCTTCAGGCCGTCGGCCAGCAGCTTCGGTGTGGTCAGGCCTTGTTCGGCCAGCAGCTTCACCCCGTCCAGCTCACGCTGGAAATGGCGCGCGGCGTTACTGCCCACCAACAGCTTGGCCAGCACCGGTGTACCACGCCAGACGCCGGCGCCCACATAACGCTGGCCTGGCAATACGCGCAGCAGGCTGAGCAGCTGCAGGTCGGCGCTGCCGGCCGCATCGGCCAGGGTCACGGACAAGGGCAGCGATGGGCTGCGTCCGGCGGCTTTCAATTCAGACAAACGCATCAGCGGGCCTCTTTTTCACGACGGCGTTGCGTCAGGCGTTGCAGCCAGTTTTCGACTTTGGCGCCCTCGGCCGGCTGTACCAGGTAGGCGGCCAGCAGCTGGCGCACGTCCGCCTCGCTCCAGGCGCGAGCACGGCGCAGCAGCGGCTCCAGGTCCTTGAGCCGGTCGCGCATGCCGAACAGCAGCGGTCGGGTCTTTTCCAGATCGATCAGTTGCGCATCCCAGCCGTCACGGCGACGACGCAGGAAGATGTGCTTGGGGTAGAAGCAGCCATGCACCTGGCCGGCGCCGTGCAACGTCCGCGCCAGCAGGCCGCAGGCCTGGAGGATACCGCCACGTTCGGCCTCGGTCAGCTCGGGCCACTGGGCCAGCAGGCTTTCCAGGTCGCTCCAGTCGTCCAGCGCGCGGGTCAGCAGGATCGCCCGGTGCTGGCCGTCCTGCTTGCGCTCCCCGTAGAACACCGCCTGCAGGGCCGGGATCTGCAGCTTCTGGTAACGGCTGATGTTGCGGAACTCGCGGGCGAAGGTCGGTTCGCCGAAGGGTCGGTGCAGGGTGCGGGTCAGGTAGTCGCTCTGGCGCTTGAGGTAGTAGCCTTTGCCTTCGAGCTCCAGGCGGAACACGCTGCTCCAGCCGCCACGGCCGGTATTGGGTTCGTCCACGGCATCGAGCTGCAGCGCCCACAGCGCCTCGAAGTCGTTGAGGCCATGGCGCTTGAGCAGCGCGAGGTCCGCGCTGGCCAGGTAATCGGTCATTCCCTTCCCTCGAAGAAACTCAGCACCTGGCGAATGCGCCGCTTGTCGCGCACGTTCAGGCGATGGCGCCCGCGGTACTGCAGGTAGAAACGCAGACGCTGAGTCGCCGACAGGTGATATTTGGCGACCTTGTCCAGGCACGCCAGGTCCTTGATCATCCGGTGGCGCCACATGAATCCACGCCAGAAGTCGCCGGTCGGACAGTCGATGAAAAATAGCGTGCCCAGGTCGTCGACCAGCAGGTTGCGCCACTTCAGGTCGTTGTGGGCAAAACGATGCTCGTGCATGACCCGGGTGTAGCGCGCCAGTTGGTGAGTGACATGCTTGACCCAGTGGCGGTCGGCCAGACGTGGGTCGTTGCGCTCGGCCAGCGCCGACAGGTCTTCAGTGTTCGGCAGCTCGCGGGTGATCATCGCGCCACGGCCAAAGGCCAGGCCTTTGCGTTCCAGGCCCCAGGCGACCACTTCGGCGGTAGGGATGCCCCACTTGGCGAACTGCTTGAGGTTCTGCCATTCGGCCTTGATCCGCGGTCGGCCCAGGTAGCGGCGCATATGCTTGCCGGCACCGGTGTAGCGCTTGACGTAGTAGTGGACGCCGCCACGCTCGACACGGATGACCTCGCTGAGTGGGTCGTGGGTCAGGCGCTCGCCCTGCAGGGCGAACACCGCATCAAGACTGCCGAAGTCCGCCGCCAGCTGTTCATAGCCCGGCGCCAGTGTCCAACCCGCCATCAGAGTGCATCCCCATAGCGTTGCTTGCGGTCGTAGAGTTTTTGCGCCTTGCGTTCGAGCCAGGCGAGCAGCGCCGCCTCGTCGACGAGGATCTGGCGCAGCGGGCGCTGGAAATACCCGCGCAGGAAGCGCAGCTTGTCACGCTGGGTCAGGCCGATGTCCAGCGCCGAGAAGTACAGCGCGGCCAAGTCCTTGTCACGCCAGCGGCGGCTGATTTTCGCCCGGGTCTGGGCACGGTGCAGGTCGATGACCGACAGTTTGAAGTCATCCGCCGTCACCGGGCGGTCGGTGTGCAGGAGGAAGTGGCAGATGTAGCAGTCGCGGTGGTTGACCCCGGCGCGGTGCATGCCGCCGGTCATCTTCGCCACTTCGCCGATCAGCGCACGCTTGAGGCGCGGCTCGGGCGGCTGCTTGACCCAGTCGAGGCTGAAGTCTTCCAGGCTGACGGTCGGCGCCAGCTCCTCGGTGACGATGAACGAATGCTGGGTCGCCGGGTTGCTGCCTCGCTCGCCATAGGCGACCGCCGTCATGGTCGGCACGCCAACCTCATGCAGGCGCTGGATGGCCTGCCACTCCTGACCAGCGCCGAGCACCGGCAGCTTGGCGGTGAGCAGGTTCTTGAAGATCTCGCTCCAACCGATGCCGCGGTGGATCTTGACGAAGAAACCTTCGCCTTCGACCACCGTACGCAGCGTGCGGCGCCCTTCCAGCTCGCGGTAGACCTCCCCTTGCAGCGCTTCCACGGCCTCGAAGGCATCACGCCCGGCCCACAGGCGCTTGAAGGGTTCGGCCAGTATCAGCTTCATGCGGTCTCCTGCCCCAGGATCACGTCGGCAGCATGCTGCGGCATGCTGTACAAGTCAGCGGTCTCGGCAAAGGCCAGGCCGTTGCGCGACCACTCGGCACGCGTTTGCGGCTCTTCGAGCATGCGCTGCAGGTAGCGGTTGAGCTGCTCCTGCTCGAACGGCTCATCCAGCACCAGGCCGCAGTCGGCCTCGGCGATGTAATGGGCGTAGCCACAGACCTTGGACACCAACACCGGCAGGCCGGCGACCAGGGCTTCGAGCAGCACCGTGCCGGTGTTCTCGTTGTAGGCCGGGTGGATCAGCAGATCGGCACCGAGCAGGAAGCGCGGGATGTCGCTGCGACCCTTGAGGAACTGCACCTGATCGCCCAGGCCCAAGGTGGCGCTCTGCAGCTGGAACACCTTGGGGTCGTCCTGGCCGATGACCATCAGCCTGGTGCGCTTGCGCAGCGCCGACGGCAGCGCGGCCAAAGCCTTGAGGCTGCGATCCACGCCTTTGGTCTTGAAGCCCGAGCCGATCTGCACCAGCAGCAGGTCGTCATCGCCCAGGTTGAATTCCTTGCGAAACTCGGCGCGGATCTCGGCGGCATTGGCCGGCGCGCGGCGGTCCTGGGAAATGCCCGGCGGCAGCAGGTGGAAGCGCTCGACCGGCGTGCCGTAGTGCTTGATGAACAGCGGTTGCTGCACCTCGGAAATCATCAGCACTTCGGTGTGCGCATCCTTGGCGAACACGGCCCGCTCGTAATCGGCAAAGTGCCGGTAGCGGCCCCAGCGCCGGTACAAACCGCCGCGCAGGGTCTGGGCCTTGTCCTCGAAGCAGCCGTCGGCGGCGTAGTACACGTCCAGCCCCGGCATCTTGTTGAAGCCCACCAGCCGGTCGACCGGGCGCTTGGCCAGGTCTGCCGCCATCCAGGCGCTGAGCTTCTCGTTGCGGCGGTGGTTGAACAGCGCCTTGACCGGCGCCACCAGCACCTCGAAGCCCGGCGGAATATCACCCTCCCAGATCAGCGTATAGACACGGATCTGGTGGCCCCGCTTCTGGCACTCCAGGGCAATGCGCATGAAATCGCGCTGCAGCCCGCCAAAGGGGAAATACTTGTAAAGCACGAAAGCCAGTTGCATCAACGGACATCCTCAGCCAGCAGCAGCGCGCTCAAGCGGCTCGCCACATGCTCGGGATTCAGGCGAGTGAAGCACAAAGGCCACTCGCGTTTGAGATCGAACCGGCGCACATCGTCGGCGCTCGGTTTATAGGTGCACTTTTTCTGCAGGCACGGCGCGCAAGGGAAGTCGCTGGCCTGGTGGACCTGGACGCGGCCGTAGGCGCCGGTCAGGCCCGGGTTGGTCGGGCCGAACAGCGAAATGGTCGGCACATCCAGTGCCGCGGCCAGATGGCCCAGGCCAGTGTCCACCGCCACGCAGGCCTTGGCCGCTGCCAGCACGCGAGCGACGCCGGCAAGGTTCAATTTGGGCAGTACTTCACAGTTGTTCAAGCCCTGGGCGATACGCTCGGCACGTGCCTTCTCGGCTGGGTTGCCCCATGGCAGGCGCACCTGCAGCTTGCGCCGGCCCAGGCGTTCGGCCAGTTCGCGCCAGTAGGCTTCGGGCCAGTGCTTGGTCGCCCAGGTGGTGCCATGCAGGAACACCACGTAGGGCGCGGCCGGTGGCAGCTGCAGGCGGTCGAGGTCCAGGCCGTAGTTGCCGATGCCTTCCGGCAAGTCGTAGGCCAGGGCCATGGCGAACAGCTGGCGTACGCGTTCCACCGCGTGCTGGCCGACCGCGACCGACAGGCGCCGGTCATAGAAGCGACTGGCCAGGCCTTCGCGCGCCGAGAAGCGGTCGAGCCCGGCCACCGGCGCCTTGACGTAGCGGGTCAGCCAGGCCGATTTGACCAGCCCCTGTGCGTCGATCACCAGGTCGTACTTGTGCTCGCGCAGACGTTGCTTGAAGGCCTTCCACTCACCGCTCTTGAGGGTCTGCCAGAGGTTCTTGCGCCAACGCCGAATGGCCACCGGGATGACCCGGTCGACCGCCGGATGCCAACTGGGGATTTCGGCGAAGCCCTCTTCCACCACCCAGTCGAAGCGAATGCCAGGGATGGCATGGGCAGCATCGGTGAGTGCCGGCAGCGTGTGGATCACGTCGCCCAGCGACGAGGTCTTGATGATCAGTACCCGCACTTAGTCGACCTCGGCCACGGTATCGATCAGGTTCGGCCCGCCCAGGCTGTACAGCGCCGTGATCACCTTGCCAGGCTCCAGCAAACGCAGGCAGTTGTAGTGGCCGAAGCGGCAGGTACGGTCGAAGCACGGGCTGCACTCGATGCCCGTGCGCACGATCTCCACGTGTTCTGCCAGCGGTGGCGTGAAGCCCGGGGAAGTCGAGCCGTACACCGCGACCAGCGGGCGGTTCAGCGCTGCGGCCACGTGCATCAGGCCAGAGTCGTTGGACACCACGGCATGGGCGCAGGACATCAGGTCGATGGCTTCTGCCAGCGAGGTTTCACCCGCCAGGTTGTAGGATTCTTCACGCAAGCCCGGAATCAGCCGGTCACGGATCTGCTCACCGACCGGGTGATCGTTCTTCGAACCGAACAGCCACACCTGCCAGCCTCGGCGAATCATGGCATCGGCCACTTCGGCATAGTGCTCGGCGGGCCAGCGCTTGGCCTCGCCGAATTCGGCGCCTGGGCACAACGCCAGCACCGGGCGATCCAGTTCGAGGCCGAACTTGGCCATGGCGGCCTCGCGGCTCGGCGCCTCGATCTGCAGGCTGGGCCGTGGATAGGGCTTAGGCAGCTCGGCGTCCGGCGCGTAGGCCAAGGCCATGAAGCGCTCGATCATCAGCGGGTAGCGGGCCTTGTCCAGCTTGCGCACATCGTTGAGCAAACCAAACCGCATTTCACCACGCCAACCGGTGCGCTTCGGGATGCCGGCGAAGAACGGCACCAGCGCCGACTTCAGCGAGTTGGGCAGCAGGATCGCCTGGTCGTACTGGCCGGCTAGGGACTTGCCGATACGCCGGCGCGTGGCCAGCTCCAGCGCACCGTGGCCGAGCGGGAAGCTCAAGGCCTGGCGTACCTCGGGCATGCGCTCAAGGATCGGCCGGCTCCACTCGGGGGCCAGCACGTCGATCACGCAGTCGGGGTGCTGCTGTTTCAGGCACTGGAACAGGGTCTGCGCCATCACCATGTCGCCGACCCAGCTGGGGCCAATGATCAGTATTCTCATGCTTAGTCCAGAAACGCTCGGGGAGGCTACAGGCTGCGCTACAGCCTGGCCTCCCCTCTTTATATTCAGGCTATGTGGCGGACAGTGTACCACCGGTGGTGGGACATGGACCTTTGGGGCTGCTTTGCAGCCCTTTCGCGACACAAGGCCGCGCCTACAGAGTGAATGCAATCTCCTGTAGGAGCGGCCTTGTGTCGCGAAAGGGCCGCAAAGCGGCCCCAACAATCTCAAGTCAGCCCAAGCTCACCCCAGATCCGCCGCACCTCGCGGCGTTCATCGGCAAACAGCGTCGCGTCGATCACCCCGGCCTCTTTCTGCAAGGCCTGGCGGTGTGAAGCAGAACGAAACGCCTTGTACACCTCGCGCAGCAGGATCGTATCGCTGGCCGGCATCAACTTGGCCTGCTCCAGCTCTTCCAGAATGCGGATGTTATCGGTCCATCGAAGAATGGCCGGATGGTCGTGGGACCAGGCCAGAGCGGCGTATTGCACCATAAATTCGATATCGACGATACCGCCGGCGTCCTGCTTGATATCGAACGCCATACCGTTGTCGAAAGCGTTGCTGGCAGTGCCTGCAGCCGTCGCCTTGGTGCCCAGGTTGTCGCGCATCTTGGCGCGCATCTCGCTGACTTCGCTGCGCAGCTTGTCGAGGTCGCGGGGCTGGCCCAGCACCTTGGCGCGCACACTTTCGAATGCCGTGGCCAGCTGCTTGCAGCCCACCAGCACCCGGGCCCGCACCAGGGCCTGATGCTCCCAGGTCCAGGCTTCGTTCTGCTGGTAGCGCTCGAACGCGCCCAACGAACTGACCAGCAGGCCCGACGCGCCGGAGGGGCGCAGGCGCATGTCGACGTCGTAGAGTTGGCCTGAGTTGGTCTGGGTGGTCAGCAGGTGGATGATGCGCTGCCCAAGGCGGGTGAAGAACTGCGCGCTGTCGATCGGTTTGGCGCCGTCGGTTTCGGCCTGCGGGTCGCCGTCGTGGATGAACACCAGGTCCAGGTCCGAGCCGTGGCCCAGCTCCAGGCCGCCCACCTTGCCGTAGCCGATGATGATGAACCCCGGGTCGCACAGGCTGCCGTCGCTGCGCTTGGGCTGGCCATGCCGGGACACGGTCTGGCGCCAGGCCAGGGCCAGCACCTGGTCGAGGATGGCCTCGGCCAGCCAGGTGAGGTAGTCGCTGACCTTCATCAACCGCAGGTTGCCGCTGATTTCCGAGGCGGCCACACGCAGGCTGTGGGCCAGCTTGAAGTGGCGCAGCGCCTCCATCTGTTGCTCAAGGTCGTCCTCGGGGATGCGCGTCAGCCGTTCGCGCAACTCGGCCGCCAGTTCCGGCGCCATCGGCGGGCTGAACAGCCGGCCTTCATTGAGCAGTTCATCGAGCAGCAACGGGTAGCGGGCGATCTGCTCGGCAATCCACGGGCTGGCAGCGCACAAGGTCAACAGCCGGCGCAAGGCGCTGGGGTTTTCGGTCAGCAGCACCAGATAGGCAGAACGCCGTGCCACGGCCTCGACCAGCGGCAGCACCCGCTCCAGTACCAGGTCCGGGTTCTCGTGCTCCACGGCCTGGGCCAGCAGCCGAGGGATAAAGGCATCCAGGCGCTCACGGCCGATGCGCTGCATCGAGCGCAACTGCGGGCTGCCATGCAGCCCGGCCAGGCGCCGCAAGGCTTCGGCGGGTTTCTTGAAACCGGCCTCCTGCAGCTGCCGGCAAGCGGCTTCTTCATCTTGTGCCTGCTCCCACAGCGGCGACCACTCGCCGCCGACCACTAGTTCGCCTTCGCCGTCTTCGTCATCCGGGTCGGCGATCACCTGGCGGAAGTGCCAGTCGACACGGCCACGCCAGTGCATCAGATGGTCATGGAAACTTTGCCAGTCGGCATAACCGAGCATGTAGGCCACCCGCGCGCGATCAAGTTCGCTGTCCGGCAGCATCTGCGTCTGGCGGTCGGCAATGGCCTGGATGGCATGCTCGGTATAACGCAGGAATTCATACCCCTCGCGCAGCTCAAGCACCACCGCTGTCGGCAGGTAGCCCTGGCCCTCCAGGGTCGCCAGCACCTTGAGCAAAGGCCGTTGCTGCAGGCTCAGGTCGCGTCCGCCATGGATCAGCTGGAAGGCCTGGGCGATGAACTCCACCTCGCGGATGCCGCCGGCACCGAGCTTGATGTTGTCGGCCATGCCCTTGCGTCGGACCTCCTGCTGGATCAGCTGCTTCATGGTGCGCAGCGCCTCGATGGCAGAGAAGTCCAGGTAGCGGCGGTAGACGAACGGGCGCAGCATGCCCTGCAACTGCGCACCGGCGTCATGGTCGCCCGCCACTACCCGCGCCTTGATCATGGCGTAGCGCTCCCAGTCACGACCCTGGTCCTGGTAGTACTGCTCCAGGGCGTTGAAGCTGAGCACCAGCGAACCGGCCGAGCCATAGGGGCGCAGGCGCATGTCGACACGGAACACGAAGCCATCGACGGTCACCGGGTCCAGCGCCTTGATCAGCCGCTGGCCCAAGCGGGTGAAAAACTCCTGGTTGTCCAGTGAACGCTTGACCCCTTCGGTTTCGCCACCTTCGGGGAAGGCGAAGATCAGATCGATGTCCGACGACAGGTTCAGCTCCACCGCCCCCAGCTTGCCCATGCCCAGCACCACCATATGCTGCGGCTGGCCGCTGCGGTGGCCGATCGGCGTACCGAACTGCTGGCAATGGCGCGGGTACAGCCATTGATAGGCTTCGTCGATGGCCGCATCGGCCAGGTCGGACAGGTCGCGGCAGGTTTCGCCGAGCTCGGCCTGGCGAGTGATGTCGCGCCAGATGATGCGCAGTTGCAGGCGGTTGCGCTCGCGACGCAGGTTGCGCGCCAGTTCCTCTTCGCTCTGCGCTGCCTGTGCCGCGGCGGCGATGTGCGCGCGCAGCTCGCCCCCTACATAACGTCGCTCCAGCTCACCGCTGGCCACCAGCGCAAACAGCATGGCCGGCTCGCGCTGGGCAAGGCCCAGGACGAAGTCGCTGGCCGCCGCCACCTGGTCGAATTGCTGCCGGTGGACCGGGCTCCAGGCCGTCAGGTCAAGTTCGGGGTGGCCAGCCAGCGCATCGAGCAGAAACTGCTGATTACGCGCGACCAGCGGTTGCAGGGTGGCAGGCAGTTCGAGCGGCAAAGGCAGGCGCATGGACTATCCTTGATCGGCGTGAATGAGAGGGTTGAATGCGGCCAAGAGGAAGCTGGACCACGGTTGGACTGTCGTACAAAAGTTGGAAATAGCTGAAAAAAACGAATCATTGGCATCAAACATCAAGAATCACCCGTTCGCGACACAACGCCAACCAACATGAACGTTTTTCCTCACAAGCCAAGGTGCGACCAAACGTCGCATTTGTGTAGTATTACTACTACCCCGCCCGTGTAAAAGCATGAAATACGAAAGCAAATGTAGTAAAACTACACGCCGCCGGTGCACACTCCGGTAATCCAAGAATTCACGACGTCTGCCCATAAGGCCAGTCGCAAACTCAGGCCCCCGATTCTGGTGGCCTTTCCGCCCTGGAGCAAGCCATGCAAGACCTCGATCCAATCGAAACCCAGGAATGGCTGGATGCCCTGGAGTCGGTCCTCGACAAAGAAGGCGAAGACCGCGCTCATTACCTGATGACCCGCATGGGCGAGCTGGCCACCCGTAGTGGCTCCCAGCTGCCATACGCAATCACCACGCCATACCGCAACACCATCCCAGTCACCCACGAAGCACGCATGCCTGGCGACCTGTTCATGGAACGCCGCATTCGCTCGATGGTGCGTTGGAACGCGCTGGCCATGGTGATGCGCACCAACCTGAAGGACTCGGACCTGGGTGGCCACATCTCCAGCTTCGCCTCCAGTGCCACCCTGTACGACATCGGCTTCAACTACTTCTTCCAGGCCCCGACCGAAGAACACGGCGGCGACCTGATCTTCTTCCAGGGCCACGCTTCGCCAGGCGTCTACGCCCGTGCCTTCATGGAAGGCCGCATCAACGAAGACCAGATGAACAACTTCCGTCAGGAAGTGGACGGCAAAGGCCTGTCTTCGTACCCGCACCCATGGCTGATGCCTGACTTCTGGCAGTTCCCGACCGTTTCCATGGGTCTGGGCCCGATCCAGGCGATCTACCAGGCGCGCTTCATGAAGTACCTGGAAGCCCGTGGCTTCATCCCGGCTGGCAAGCAGAAGGTCTGGTGCTTCATGGGCGACGGCGAGTGCGACGAGCCGGAATCCCTGGGCGCGATCGCCCTGGCTGGCCGCGAGAAGCTGGACAACCTGATCTTCGTCATCAACTGCAACCTGCAGCGCCTCGACGGCCCGGTTCGCGGCAACGGCAAGATCATCCAGGAACTCGAAGGCGTGTTCCGTGGCGGTGGCTGGAACGTCAACAAGGTCGTCTGGGGCCGCTTCTGGGACCCACTGTTCGCCAAGGACACCAACGGTGCCCTGCAGCGTCGCATGGACGAAGTCATCGACGGCGAGTACCAGAACTACAAAGCCAAAGACGGCGCCTACGTGCGTCAGCACTTCTTCAACACCCCAGAGCTCAAGGCCATGGTCGAAGACCTGTCCGACGACGAGATCTGGAAGCTCAACCGTGGTGGCCACGACCCGTACAAGGTCTATGCGGCCTACCACCAGGCGGTCAACCACAAAGACCAGCCGACCGTCATCCTGGCCAAGACCATCAAGGGTTACGGTACCGGTGCCGGCGAAGCCAAGAACACCGCGCACAACACCAAGAAGGTCGATGTCGACAGCCTGCGTCACTTCCGTGACCGCTTCGACATCCCGGTCAAGGACAGCGAGCTCGAGAACCTGCCGTTCTTCAAGCCCGAAGAAGGTTCCGCCGAAGCCAAGTACCTGGCCGAGCGCCGTTCCGCACTGGGTGGCTTCGTGCCACAGCGCCGCGCGAAGAGCTTCAGCGTGCCGACCCCGCCCCTGGAAACCCTGAAGGCGATCCTGGACGGCTCGGGCGACCGCGAAATCTCCACCACCATGGCCTTCGTGCGGATCCTCGCGCAGCTGGTCAAGGACAAGGAAATCGGCCAGCGCATCGTCCCGATCATCCCGGACGAAGCCCGTACCTTCGGTATGGAAGGCATGTTCCGCCAGCTGGGCATCTACTCGTCGGTCGGCCAGCTCTACGAGCCAGTCGATAAAGACCAGGTGATGTTCTACCGCGAAGACAAGAAGGGCCAGATCCTCGAGGAAGGCATCAACGAAGCCGGCGCCATGTCGTCGTTCATCGCTGCCGGTACTTCGTACAGCTGCCACAACCAGCCGATGCTGCCGTTCTACATCTTCTACTCGATGTTCGGCTTCCAGCGTATCGGCGACCTGGCCTGGGCCGCTGGCGACAGCCGCACCCGTGGCTTCCTGATCGGCGGTACCGCCGGCCGTACCACCCTCAACGGTGAAGGCCTGCAGCACGAAGACGGCCACAGCCACATGATGGCGGGCACCATCCCGAACTGCCGCACCTATGATCCGACCTACGGCTACGAGCTGGCGGTGATCATCCAGGACGGCATGAAGAAGATGACCGAAGAGCAACAGGACATCTTCTACTACATCACCGTGATGAACGAATCCTACCAGCAGCCAGCCATGCCGGCCGGTGTCGAGGAAGGCATCATCAAGGGCATGTACCTGCTCGAGGACGATACCCGCGAAGCCGCGCACCACGTACAGCTGATGGGCTCCGGCACCATCCTGCGCGAAGTTCGCGAAGCGGCGAAGATCCTGCGTGAAGAGTTCAACGTCGGTGCCGACGTGTGGAGCGTCACCAGCTTCAACGAACTGCGCCGCGACGGCCTGGCCGTGGAACGCGCCAACCGCCTGAAGCCTGGCCAGAAGCCAGAGCAGACCTACGTCGAGCAGTGCCTGGCTGGCCGCAAAGGCCCGGTTGTTGCCTCTACCGACTACATGAAGCTGTTCGCCGAGCAGATCCGTCAGTGGGTGCCGAGCAAAGAGTTCAAAGTCCTGGGTACCGATGGTTACGGTCGCAGCGACAGCCGCAAGAAGCTGCGTCACTTCTTCGAAGTCGACCGCCACTTCGTGGTGCTGGCTGCCCTGGAAGCCTTGGCTGACCGTGGCGAGATCGAACCGAAGGTGGTGGCTGACGCTATCGTCAAGTTCGGCATCGATCCGGACAAGCGCAACCCACTGGACTGCTGAGGAGTATTTTTAAGTGAGCGAACTCATTCGCGTACCTGACATCGGCAGCGGTGAAGGTGAAATCATCGAGCTGTTCGTCAAGGTCGGTGACCGTATCGAGGCCGACCAGAGCCTGCTGACCCTGGAGTCCGACAAGGCCTCCATGGAGATCCCGGCGCCCAAGGCCGGTGTCATCAAGGAACTGAAGGTCAAGCTGGGCGACCGCCTGAAAGAAGGCGACGAACTGCTGGTGCTGGAAGCCGAGGGCGCCGCTGCGGCGCCCGAGGCTCCGGCCGCGGCACCTGCCCAGGCTGCCGCACCGGCTCCGGCTGCTGAAGCTGCCCCTGCTGCCGCCCCGGCTGCAGCACCTGCCGCTGCCAGCGTGCAGGACATCCACGTGCCGGATATCGGTTCGTCGGGCAAGGCCAAGATCATCGAAGTGCTGGTCAAGGTCGGCGATACCGTCGAAGCCGACCAGTCGCTGATCACCCTGGAGTCCGACAAGGCCTCCATGGAGATCCCGTCGCCTGCTGCTGGCGTGGTCGAAGAAGTCCTGTGCAAGCTCGAAGATGAAGTCGGCACTGGCGACCTGATCTTCAAGCTCAAAGTCGCTGGCGCTGCCCCGGCTGCAGCACCGGCTCCGGCCGCTGCTGCGCCAGCCAAGGCTGAAGCTGCTCCGGCCGCCGCACCTGCTGCTGCCCCGGCTGCCGCTGCCCCTGCTCCGGTTGCCACCGCACCGGCTGCCGGCAACAACGCCAAGGTTCACGCAGGCCCGGCGGTTCGCCAACTGGCCCGTGAATTCGGTGTCGAGCTGGGCGCGGTTGCCGCTACCGGTCCGCACGGCCGCATCCTGAAAGAAGACGTGCAGGTCTACGTCAAGGCGATGATGCAGAAGGCCAAGGAAGCACCAGCAGCCGCTGGCGCAACCGGCGGCGCTGGCATCCCGCCGATCCCGGCCGTGGACTTCAGCAAGTTCGGTGAAGTGGAAGAAGTGGCCCTGACCCGCCTGATGCAGGTCGGTGCCAACAACCTGCACCGCAGCTGGCTGAACGTGCCGCACGTGACCCAGTTCGACTCTGCCGACATCACCGAGCTGGAAGCCTTCCGCGTTGCGCAGAAGGCCGTGGCCGAGAAGGCTGGCGTCAAGCTGACTGTGCTGCCCCTGCTGCTCAAGGCCTGCGCCTTCCTGCTCAAGGAACTGCCGGACTTCAACAGCTCGCTGGCGCCAAGCGGCAAGGCCATCATCCGCAAGAAGTACGTGCACATCGGCTTTGCCGTGGACACCCCGGATGGCCTGCTGGTCCCTGTGATCAAGAACGTCGACCAGAAGAGCCTGCTGCAACTGGCTGCCGAAGCTGCCTCGCTCGCCGAGAAAGCCCGCACCAAGAAGCTGTCGGCCGACGACATGCAGGGCGCCTGCTTCACCATCTCCAGCCTCGGCCACATTGGCGGCACCGGCTTCACGCCGATCGTCAACGCGCCTGAGGTGGCGATTCTCGGTGTGTCCAAGGCAACCATGCAGCCGGTCTGGGATGGCAAGGCCTTCCAGCCGAAGCTGATGCTGCCGCTGTCGCTGTCCTACGATCACCGTGTGATCAACGGCGCTGCCGCCGCGCGCTTCACCAAGCGCCTGGGCGACGTGCTGGGCGATATCCGCACCATGCTGCTGTAACACGCAGCCAACCTGCCTTCCTTCGGGGAGGCAGGTACCTTTTTCGAGCTGCCACGCTCGTACCTCAACCCCGTCAATTGGCGGGGCTTTTTTTTGCCTGTGCCGCAGCAACCTTCAGTTTCCCGCCCCGCCGCCGAAAACATACACATGACACGCCACATGGCCGCTTGCCAGCCCTGGGGACATGATGCAACCTTGCCAGATGCGCCGCCGCCCAGGCCGCGTCTCCCTCTTCAAGCGAGTCTTCGATGAAAAGCCAACCCGATGCCGCCAGCCGTGTGGCGGCCGAGGTCGTCACGCAGCTTCCCGTGCCCTCGCGGCTCGGCATGCTGCGTTTCGAAAGGCTCAACGAAGCGACCTGGGCAATGCTCTACCTCGACCCCGCCTGCGAGCGCCAGTTCGGCCTGCCCGCCTCCGCGCTGTGTGCGCTGATCGACGCGCCGTATGCCAGCCTCATGGAGCCGGAAGCGCGCTACCGCCTGCACGACGAAATCCAGCTGCAGCTCAACCGCCGCAGCTATTACCGCGTGCGCTACACCTTGCACGCACAGTCGCGCACGCTGCGCATACTGGAGGCCGGCGAAGCGTTCAAGCAGCACAACCGCCAGCTGCTGCGCGGGTTCCTTACGGTGCTCGAAGACGAAGACGACGAGCTGGATGCCACCGATCTCGAGTCGCGCAACAACCGTCTCGAACTGGCCCTGCAACTCAACCAGCGCGCCCAGCAAGAGCAGCTCGAACACCTGGAGCGCGTGCGCGGCCAGCAGGACCTGATCCTGCGTCTGGCCCGGCAACGCTATAGCGCCGAGAACTCGCTGCTCGAAGCTGCGCAGTTGATCACCCGCAGTGCCTGCGAAATCTACAAGGTCGACAGCGCCAGCATCTGGCACCTGGAAGAACAGCGCCTGGAGCCGATCAGCGCCTGGCTGCGCAAGGAGCAGGTCCACCGCCTGCCCGACCCTATCGACGCCAGCCGCTTTCCCGACTATCTGGAAGCCCTGCACGCCAGCCGCGCCATCGATGCGCACAACGCCAACCACGATCCGCGTACCCGTGAACTGGCCGAGACCCTGTACGCCGACAACAACGCCATGCTCGACGCCAGTATCCGTGTCGATGGCCAGGTGGTCGGCGTGCTGTGCCTGGAGCAGACCGGCCAGCCGCGCACCTGGCAATCGGATGAAATCGCCTTCGCCGGCGAGCTGGCCGACCAATTCGCCCAGGTCATCACCAACCACAACCGGCGCACCGCCGCCAGCGCCCTGCACCTGTTCCAGCGCGCCGTGGAGCAGAGCGCCAGCGCGTTCCTGCTGGTCAACCGCGATGGCGTGGTGGAGTACGTCAACCCCAGCTTCACGGCGATCACCCAGTACAGCACCGAGGAGGTCCAGGGCCACCACCTGGCCGAGCTGCCGGCGCTGGAGAACCTCAGCGAACTGCTGTTCGATTCGCCGTCGAGCCTGGCCATGGGCAACAGCTGGCAAGGCGAGTTCAAGAGCCGGCGCAAGAACCTCGAACCGTACTGGGGCCAGCTGTCGATCTCCAAGGTCTACGGCGACAACCGCGAGCTGACCCACTACATCGGCATCTACGAAGACGTCACCCAGACCAAGCTGGCCCAGCAGCGCATCGAGCGCCTGGCCTACACCGACAACCTGACCAACCTGGGCAACCGCCCAGCGTTCATCCGCAGCCTCGACGAGCGCTTCGCCCGCGAAGGCGACAGCTCGACCTGCCTGCTGCTGGTGGACATCGACAACTTCAAGCGGATCAACGACAGCCTCGGCCACCAGACCGGCGACAAACTGCTGATCAGCCTGGCCCGGCGCCTGCGCAACAGCCTCAGCGCCAGTGGCGTGCTGGCCCGTTTCGCCAGCAACGAATTCGCCGTGCTGCTCGACGACACCAGCCTGGAAGACGGCCAGGGCGTAGCGCTGCAACTGCTGCGCACCCTCGACAAGCCGATGTTCGTCGACAACCAGTTGATCAACGTGACCGCCTCGGTGGGCCTGGCCTGCGCGCCGCTGCACGGCAGCGACCCGACCACCCTGATGAAGAACGCAGGCCTGGCCCTGCACAAGGCCAAGGCCAACGGCAAGCATCAGGTGCAGGTGTTCACCGAAGTGCTCAATGCCGAGGCCAGCTACAAGCTGTTCGTGGAGAACAACCTGCGCCGCGCCCTGACCCAGAACGAGCTGGAGGTGTTCTACCAGCCCAAGCTGTGCCTGCGCAGCGGTCGCCTGCTGGGCCTGGAGGCGCTGCTGCGCTGGAACCACCCCGAGCGCGGCATGATCCGCCCCGACCAGTTCATCAGCGTGGCCGAGGAAACCGGCCTGATCATCCCCATCGGCAAGTGGGTGGTCCGCCAGGCGTGCTGCATGAGCCAGCAACTGCGCGAGGCCGGCATGGGCAACCTGCACGTGGCCATCAACCTCTCGCCCAAGCAGTTTTCCGACCCCGACCTGGTGGCATCGATCGGCACGATCCTCAAGGAAGAAGCCCTGCCCCCGCACCTGCTGGAGCTGGAGCTGACCGAAGGCCTGCTGCTGGAGGCCAGCGAAGACACCCACCGCCAGCTCGATGAGCTCAAGGCCCTGGGCCTGACCCTGGCCATGGACGACTTCGGCACCGGTTATTCGTCGCTGAGCTACCTGAAGAAGTTTCCGATCGACATCATCAAGATCGACCGCAGCTTCATCAACGAGATCCCCGACAACCAGGACGACATGGAGATCACCTCGGCGGTGGTGGCCATGGCCCACAACCTCAAGCTCAAGGTGGTGGCCGAAGGGATCGAGACGCCGGAGCAGCTGGCGTTCCTGCGTCGGCACCGCTGCGACGTGGGCCAGGGCTACCTGTTCGACCGGCCGATTCCGGGGCGTGAGCTGGCGGAAAAACTCAAGCGCTATCCGCGCGGTCCAATGGACTGACAGCTGCGCCAAGCTCGGGCACTATAGAGTCCATTCGGGCCTCATCGCGGATGAATCCGCTCCTACAAATGCGTGTAGGAGCGGATTTATCCGCGATGAAGCCAACACTGTTATTCAACTGAAAAACACAGAGGAACGGCCATGGTCCTGCGTTCGGAAATCCTGATGAACAAAAACGTCATGCCAACCGCCGAGCAAGCCCTGCCCGGCCGCGAAACCCCGATGACCCTGCCTGAGTTCCACTACGTGTTCGAAGGCACCCCGCTGCTCGGCCCGTTCTTCGAAGGCAGCATCGATTTCGCCATCTTCGGCCTGGGCTGCTTCTGGGGCGCCGAGCGCCGTTTCTGGCAGCGTGAAGGCGTGGTCAGCACCGTGGTCGGCTATGCCGGCGGCTTCACTCCCAACCCTACCTACGAAGAAGTCTGCTCGGGCCTGACCGGCCACACCGAAGTGGTGCTGGTGGTGTTCGACAAGAACCGCGTCAGCTACCGCGAACTCCTGACGATGTTCTGGGAGCTGCACAACCCGACCCAAGGCATGCGCCAGGGCAACGACGTCGGCACCCAGTACCGCTCGGCCATCTTCTGCACCTCACCGCAGCAGCTCGAAGAAGCCAAGGCCAGCCGCGACGCCTTCCAGGCCGAGCTGAGCAAGGCCGGCTTCGGCGAGATCACCACCGAGATCGACCAGGCACCGACCGTGTACTTCGCCGAGGCCTACCACCAGCAGTACCTGGCCAAGAACCCGGACGGCTACTGCGGCATCGGCGGCACCGGCGTGTGCCTGCCACCCAGCCTGCAAGGCAACTGAGCCATGGCCACGATGACCCTGTTCCACTCGCCCCTGTCGCCGTTCGTGCGCAAGGTCATGGTGGTGCTGCACGAGACCGGCCAGCTTGACCGCGTGGCTCTGCAGCCGGTGAACATCAGCCCGGTGAACGGTGACGAGCAGCTCAACCAGGGCAACCCAATCGGCAAGATCCCGGCCCTGCGCCTGGAAGACGGCACCGTGCTGCACGACAGCCGGGTGATCTGCGAATACCTCGACCTGCAGCATGTCGGCTTGCCGCTGCTGCCTCGCGAGGGTTCGGCGCGCTGGCGGCGCATGGCCCTGATGTCGCAGGCCGATGCGATCATGGACGCGGCGGTGTCGTCGCGCTATGAAAGCTTCTTGCGACCGGAGGACAAACGCTGGGATGGCTGGCTGGAGGCGCAGGGCGAGAAGATTCGGCGCAGCCTGGCCAACCTGGAGCAGGAGCACCTGGCGGAGCTGATTTCGGGGTTTGATCTGGTGGCGATTGGCGTGGCCTGTGCGCTGGGGTATCTGGACTTGCGCCAGCCTGAGTTTGGCTGGCGAGCGCGCCAGCCAGGATTGGCGGCGTGGTATGCCGAGGTGAGCAAGCGGCCGTCGATGGTCGCCACGGCACCGGTGGCCTGACAGACCGCTATCGCCGGCAAGCCGGCTCCCACAGGTACGGTGCAGTCCTTGAATCCTGCGCTGTACCTGTGGGAGCCGGCTTGCCGGCGATAGGGCCGGTACAGGCTGAACCAATCAGCAGTCAGGCTTGCCCGTAGTAAACCGCTTCGCCGGGTTCACTGCCGCCTTGAACTCGCGCAGCGCCTTGGCCCCCACCAGCAGCGGGTAGTTGAAGTGGCTGCGGTCCACCAGGTTCACCTCCACGGTGCGCTTCACATCCCCCAGGCACAGCTCCAGGTCGACCACCGGCCGCTTGGAGAGCTCCGGTGCATCACCTTCGTCCTCTTCTTCGGCACGGCCCTTGATCTTGCTGATGCGCGAGACCTTGTGCTCATAAACCTTGCCGTTCGAATCCTTGGTCGCCAGGCGAAAACGCACCCACTCCTCGCCATCGCGATTGAACAGCTCGATGTCCTTGGCCGACAGCGACGCGGTGTAGGCACCGGTGTCCATCTTGGCTTTCAGCGTTTCGCCAAGCTCAGGCAAGGCAATGTTCTCGTAGCGGCCATAGATCGTCGGCTCGGCGGCCATGACTGGCAGCGCCAGCAGCGATAACAGGGCAAGCATGGATTTCACAGGGCAGGCTTCCTTGTAAGGGGTCAGTGCTTAGACTGCACAGGCAGGATAGGTTCGCTGACACAAGGCTAAACAACATAATGTGAAACATTTGTCCCCGCCGCAGGCAATTGCACATTTGGCGTAGGACGCAGCCCTGCTTATCATTGCCCACTGCTTCCTTTCACAACACGAGTTTCCTTATGCGTCGCCTGTTCACTGGCATTCTCACGACCACCCTGCTGCTGCTCAACACTGTGGTGTTGATCTGCCCGCTGCTGGTCTTCGCCCTGCTCAAACTGGTCCTGCCGGGCCGTGGGCGTGACTATGCCTCGTGGGCGGTGATGTGGGTGGCCGAAACCTGGTCGGAAATCGACAAGGCCATTTTCGCCCTGTGCATCCCGACCCAGTGGGATATCCGCGGCGTCGAGAATCTGCGCAAGGACACCTCGTACCTTGCCGTCAGCAACCACCAGACCTGGGTCGACATCCCGGCGCTGATCGAGAGCCTCAACCGGCGCACGCCGTTCTTCAAGTTCTTCCTCAAGAAGGAGCTGATCTGGGTGCCGCTGCTGGGCCTGGCCTGGTGGGGGCTGGATTACCCGTTCATGAAGCGCTACAGCAAGGCGTTTCTGGACAAGCACCCCGAACTCAAGGGCAAGGACCTGGAGATCACCAAGGCCGCCTGCGAGCTGTTCAAGCGCCAGCCGGTGACCGTGGTCAACTACCTGGAAGGCACGCGCTTCACCGAGGCCAAGCACCGGGAACAACAATCACCCTATCGCTACCTGCTCAAGCCCAAGGCGGGCGGCGTGGCGTTCGTGCTGGCGGCGCTGGGCGAGCAGCTCGATGCGCTGCTGGACGTGACCATCGTGTATCCCGGCAACAAGGCGCCGGGATTCTGGGCCCTGCTCAACGGCAGCATCAGTCGGGTGATTATCGACATTCGCGTGCGTGAACTGGACCCGGCCTTGTGGGCGGGGGACTACGAGAATGATCCGGCCTTCCGCCAGACTGTGCAGGCCTGGGTGAATCGGGTGTGGGAGGAGAAGGATCAGCGGATCGAGCAGTTGCGCTCGGAAATACGTTGACCTGATCGGGCCCTATCGCCGGCAAGCCGGCTCCCACAAGTACACCACCGCTCTCAAGGCTTGCGCCATACCTGTGGGAGCCGGCTTGCCGGCGATGGGGCCCTGACACACACCGACTAATCCCAATTAAAACCCAGACTTATAATCAGCATTAGGAATACTTCTTTGTCACACCCCACCTAAGTGGATAAAAATCGATCAAAGCACAACTACAAAAAAGCCTGGATCGATCAATGGCCAACCAACCTAGCTCCGCCCCGCCCCAACTTCGCCGTGTCCTGGGCCTCCCAGCCCTGGTGTTCTTCGGCCTGGTCTACATGGTCCCACTGACCATCTTCACCACCTATGGCATCGTCACCGAACTCACCGGTGGCCGCACCGCCGGCGCCTATTTGGTCACCCTGCTGGCCATGCTGTTCACCGCCGCGTCCTACAGTTTCATGGTCAAGCGCTTCCCGGTCGCGGGCTCGGCGTATTCCTACACCAACATGGCCTTCGGCCAGAACGTCGGCTTCCTGGCAGGCTGGTCGCTGCTGCTCGACTACCTGTTCCTGCCGATGATCAACTACCTGCTGATCGGCCTGTTCCTCAACATCGCCTTCCCGGCAGTGCCCGCCTGGGCCTTCGTGCTTGCCTCCATCGCCCTGGTGACCGTGCTCAACGTGGTCGGCATCAACTCGGTGGCCAAGACCAGCAACCTGATCGTCGGCGCGCAGATCGTGTTCATCGGCGTGTTCGTAGCGCTGTCGTGGCAGACCCTGGGCAACGGCCAGCCAATCGACTGGCTGACGCCGCTGCGCGGTGATGGCAGCGCACCCGGCTTCGGCCCGCTGATGGCTGGCGCTGCCGTACTGTGCCTGTCGTTCCTGGGTTTCGACGCTGTTTCCACGCTGGCCGAAGAAAGCCGCGACGCTCGCCGCGATGTGCCGCGTGCCATCATCCTCACCACCCTGTTCGCCGGCCTGCTGTTCACCGTGCTGGCCTATGTGAGCCAGCTGGTACTGCCGGGTAGCACCTTCGCCAACGCCGATGCCGCCGCCAACGAGGTGATGCTCAAGGCGGGTGGGCAGTTCTTGGCCAACTTCTTCACCGCCGCCTATGTAGCTGGCAGCTTGGGTTCGGCACTGGCCTCCCAGGCAGCGGTGTCGCGCATTCTCTACACCATGGGCCGCGACCGAGTGCTGCCGCAGCGTACCTTTGGCCACCTGTCGCCACGCCTCGGCACGCCGGTGTTCGCCATCCTGCTGGTGTCGGCGTTTTCGCTGCTGGCGCTGGTGATCGACCTGTCCACCCTCGCCTCGCTGATCAGCTTTGGCGCGCTGGTGGCGTTCTCGGCGGTGAACCTGGCGGTGGTGAAGACCCACCTGATGGACGACAGCGCACAGCGCAACCTCAAAGGCCTGCTGTGCTATGGCGCGGTGCCGCTGGTGGGGTTGAGCCTGACCTTGTGGCTGTGGACCAGCCTGTCGGCGCTGACCATGGTGATTGGTCTGTGCTGGTTTGCGCTGGGGTTGGCGTATCTGGCCGTCTTGACCGCCGGTTTCCGCCGTCCGGTTTGCCTCGTCGATTTTTCCGAAGCCGGTTGAACGCGGCGCGGTTTCATAGCGGACCCTGATAATTCTGCTAGTTGTGCACGGCCTCGCGAAGACGAAGACTTATGCAACACGTCTTTTGCGAGGCCCTGTCCATTGAAAACCGCCGCCCTTGCCTATAGCCCGTACGGGTACATCGCCAATCAAGCACGTCTGGTCTCGATGCTTGGTTTCAATGGAGAACGGTACGATCCGCTGAACAGACTTTATGCGTTAGGAAAAGGCTACCGTAGCTACAATCCAGCACTGATGCGCTTTGTCGCACCCGACAGCCTGAGCCCATTCGCAGAGGGTGGCACCAACGCTTATGCCTATTGTGCTGGAGATCCCATCAACTACGTGGATCCCACCGGTCATGCACCCACTGTCAACCAGTTGATACAGGCCAGAAGCAGACTTAAAAAGCCCGCAAGTTCAGCCACGTCACAGAAAATTTATTTGAAAAAAAATCATGTCGGCAAGCGCAGTAAAGTCAACACTGCCCCCCTTGATACGCCCAGCTCCGTACCCGAAACACTCCAACTGTCCATCCCTCAGCGCCGCGCGGCCAAAAGCCAAGGCAGCTCGATCTTAAGCAACCCGGTTTCGCGGGAACACACCTACAAAGATCGGCAGGTATATTATTTATTCGTCGACAAACTGCTGAACACCCAAGCAAAGTCAGAGCAACTATTTTTCGATTTACCCGTCACAATCGCCTACAAATCACAGACAGATATAAAAACAACCAACATTGAACTTGCTCGCATTAGAGACGAGACCAATCTGTTACGAGCCACTGCAGCAAGACTCTATCCCTATACCGATCTACCCATTGCTCCGCGCGTAGTATGAACACAGTTATCGAAGATATAAGAGATGATCTCGCATGAGATTATAGAAGAACGAAATTGGCTGATAAAATTTAAAACCACCCTGAAGAGCTATCGGTTCTGAAGGCGAGGTGAGGGACACTTGATGAGAAGCGCGACGTTTCTTGCTTATACGCCTTATGGACATTTTCAAGATGCCCACGTGAATCAGCAGCTGCTCGGCTTCAATGGCGAAGTGCTAGAAAAGCGCTCTGGAACCTACCTGCTTGGTAATGGCTATCGCCCGTACAGCCCGGCAGTTATGAGATTCCTTGCACCTGATAGCTGGAGCCCGTTTGGCAGAGGTGGCCGAAATGCCTATGCCTATTGCGCAGGCGAACCGATCAACCGTCTTGATCCCAGCGGACATGTCGATATCAGCGGCATGCGAAGGGTTGCCAATCCAATGCGCGACCGGGCAAGAGCAATCGAGACAAGGCGGGTTCAACAACAACCCGCACAACAGCGGGTCGCGGAACTGAGACAGCGGCTAGCACAACGGCAACAAGCTCAAGTACCTCAACCGCGGAACAGAAACCCTCTAGCACAAGGTGGCGGAGATCAGCACTTCGCACACTTAGCCACGAACCAACGCGGTCCTCAGGGTAACGGCCCCCTGGCTTCCAGACAGCCATCTGTCTCTACGGAAAATCAGATGACTGTCCCTGAAGCAGTCGACCTGTATGACCGCCTGACGACCGCATTAGGGCACGAACAGACCTATATCAATAACCTTAATTATGTAGCGCCGGGTACCGAGATACGTCGTCAATATGACGCAGATATTGCCCGGATACGCACAGACATAGCAGACATACGGGACCGACTCGGCGTTCATCTCAGAGGTGGGCAATTTTAACTAACCGCACCCTGCAGGTTCGCTACTCATGGATAGGGTTCAGACCGAAGGCGTGGCCGCGGGTGCCGGTGTAGTCCACAGGCTACCCAGATTCTGCAGCAACGACCCAGCGATGCCCTGCTGGCCAAGATACTGCAGAATCAGCGGGGCAAACTGGCCGATCATCCCGGTGTCCATCCCCAGCGCCTTGAACGCAGTGTCCAGGTCATTGCGGTTCTCGACGTTGTTGCCCAGGGCATTGCTCAGCGCCGACTGGCTTTCGCTGTTCTTGCCCAGCAACTCGCCCAGGCCACTCAAGCCGCCCAGCGCATTGGCGCCCGACAGCAGGTCGAGGCCCGGCACGGCCTTGGTCAGTTGGCCATAGTCATCGCTGCTCAGGTTGTTGCGCGCCAACCCCAGCATGGCCCCCGCCCCGCCCACGGCTTGTTCGGGCGTGATCTTCAGCTCGCTACCCAAGGTATTGAGCAGATTGGCCTGCCCCTCGGGCGCCTGCACCTGGCCCTGTGGGTTTTGGTTCTGCATGGCCGACACGGCGTTGGCAGCGTCGCTGAGGTTGAAGGCGAACACCGGGCTTGCGGCCAGGGTCATCAGGGTTGCCAGGGTGAATGCTTTCATTGGGAGGAACCTCGTGGGCCGGGATGGCCGGGGAAACGAGGCATTCGACTCGGCGTTCGGGGGTTTGTTCCTGGGCAGGCTGGTTCGGCTACCTAGTATTTTTGTCAGTAGCCACTCCATTTGTTCCCCACTCATTATGGTGTCACACCTCACTCCATTGGTAGTTGCATCGGTAAACCACCAACGAGGCATCACTTGAAGAGGAATGCGCCATGCAATCAAAACGAGATGCCACCCAGCTTTTCTATCAGAACGAGAAACTCAGCATTGTCAAAGCAGACAGTAGTACACGCAGCGTTTTACGCATCGCGAATACGCCGCTGGCTGTGAAAAATAACGCCACCCCATCGGCTATTTTGATCTCCGACCGAACCGACTCTGTCCTTGGCACAATTGAGTCCAATCGACTCGAAAATGAATTGCACGCCTATACCGCCTACGGATACAACTCAAGGTTGCTTTCGCATTGCGGCCCGGTGGCCTTCAACGGTGAGCGCCTTGAGCCAATCACCCAGAACTATGCACTGGGCAATGGCTATAGGCTGCTCAGGCCTAATTTGATGCGCTTCTGCTCGCCCGATGATCTTAGCCCGTTTGGTGACGGTGGGTTGAACAGCTACATGTACTGTGGCGGAGATCCTATAAACAACACAGACCCATCGGGCCACTCGATAGTCAAATGGATAGGCAATAAATTCTTTGGACGGCAAGCGAAAAAAATTGAGCGCATTCAAACGTACAACAAGGGTGTAAACAAACGAAACGACCAGCGAAGCAGGATACTTTACGGCAAAAGTTATAGCGCCTATGAAGAAGGTCCTCGACCCTTGCCGTTGTCGCCAGGAGAGAGTACGCAGCGCTTGGTGGATATAAGCACTGGGATAAAAAAGCACGCATTCACAAAAACTAAATCACTCAATGCAAAAGACATAAAATACGCAGAAAAATATGACATCCCACTCAGTACGATAGACCAACACTTGAAAGAGCAATTGGAATTTGCAGAAACACTAATAGCAGAAAGACGCGGCTCCCCGGTACCAGCAAATAAAACAGCTTCTCTTGCGCCTAGCCGGCGCACAGCGCCCTTAGTGGTGGACATCAGAAGGGACAGAGACAGGTTTGCTTTCAATCCACCTATCTGAGTTAGGCGATACGGGAGGGCAAGCGGCACGTTAGTGACGCTTGTCCTCCCGCATGCCAACTCCAATCTGCCGCATCAAAGGTGGCTCCTCACCTACAGCCCCTGCAAAGCGGGTTTATCTCCCACCTTTTTAATTTTTTTCCTATTTCTTGTAGGAAATTTCTGAAACATACTCTCAACCCCCTCAAGCCATTGCGGTGACCTGGGTTGCGCACTAGTCTCGGGCGGTCGTTGCGAAAGCGGCGATCAGCTTTGACAGGCTGACTAGGTTAGAACGATGGTTTTGCCTTTATGGCGGCTGTACGTGGGGCACTTCGGTGCGCCGGGTTTCGTTCTTCCTACCGGTCTGTCAACCCATGTACAGCTGCCACCTTTCTGTTTGACAGCAGACGGTGACGAGCTCCCTTAACCAGGAGAACAAATATGTTAAAAATCGTCCCCGATCCACCTCACAATCCCCACTCTCTCGAAGACACCCTCATCCAGGCCACGGACTATGCCCTGTGCGCCCAAACCGTCGCGCATCAGGCGATTCTGCTGCAACCCAAATCACCGGTTTCGATTCTGATGATGGCCACGATGCATGAGCTTGAAGCGCTGCGGGTGCTGCTTGAGTCCGCGTTGATCCAGGCGCAGATGCCCGTGGAGCCGCGGACGCTGCACTAAGGGCTCAAACCATGTGCTGCATGGTCTGGCCTCATCGCGGGTAAACCCGCTCCTACAGGGACAGCTCAAGGCCATGGTCTGTGGTGAACCTGTAGGAGCGGGTTTACCCGCGATGAGGCCGGATCAGGCAGCAAAGAACCTTCAGGGAGATCGAACAATGACCACAGACGACACCAAAACCACCGTGGGCAAGACCTTCTTCTACCAGGCCGAAGGCCAAACCCAACCGCTGTTCTGCATCGCCCCAGGCATTCCTTGCCAAAGCGCCCGCGAACAGGCCTCGGAGCTGATGGGCTATGTGCGCGACATGACCCTCACCGGCCTGATGGAAGGCGACCAGCAACTGATCTGGGCTTCCCACTACCTCAGTGCAATGGCCAAGGCGCTACTGGATGATGCCGAGCTGGGAATGATGCACTGATACCCGGTACCTGATATTTCTACCAGTTTCATAATCCCTGCAACTGTTCAGAATGAACGTACTCAACACCACTGCAGGGGACCGAAGCCATGAGCAACTCATTGTTCTTCTACCAAGGTGACAAGCTCATCACCGTGAAACAGGGTGATCAGCATCGCAGCATCTTCCGCCATGCGGACATGCCGCTGGCCGAGCAGCAATCGGACGACCCAGCGGGCAACGGGCTACTGGTAACCGACGACAAGGGTTCTGTGCTGCAAGTATTGGACGCCGATAAAAACGAAGCCCCTCAATAGAGGGGCTTCGTCATTTCAGTCACATCACGCCGCACTGAAGGTCTTGTGCGGATCGATCACAAACTTCTTCGGCACACCTGCATCGAACTCACCATAGCCTTCCGGCGCCTGATCCAGGCTGATGACCTGCACACCCACCACTTCAGCGATGTTGATACGGTCCCACATGATCGCCTGCATCAGCTGACGGTTGTACTTCATGGTCGGAGTCTGGCCGGTGTGGAAGCTGTGCGATTTCGCCCAGCCCAGGCCAAAGCGGATGCTCAGCGCGCCGATCTTGGCGGCAGCATCGACCGCGCCTGGGTCTTCGGTCACATACAGGCCCGGGATACCGATGTTGCCGGCAACACGGGTCACTTGCATCAGCGAGTTCAGCACGGTAGCCGGGGCCTCGTGCTTGGCGCCTTCATGACCATGGCCACGGGCTTCGAAGCCTACGGCATCGACGGCGCAATCCACTTCAGGCTCACCGAGGATGTCGATGATCTGCTCGTGCAGCGGGGTGTCCTTGGACAGGTCGACCACTTCGAAGCCCTGGGACTTGGCATGTGCCAGGCGCAGTGGGTTGAGGTCGCCAACGATGACGCAGGCTGCGCCCAGCAGGCGGGCCGAGGCAGCCGCTGCCAGGCCGACCGGGCCGGCGCCCGCTACGTAAACAGTACTGCCTGGGCCAACGCCGGCCGTCACG
The DNA here is from genome assembly GCF_044749525.1 of Pseudomonas sp. NPDC089395. Taxonomy (NCBI): domain Bacteria; kingdom Pseudomonadati; phylum Pseudomonadota; class Gammaproteobacteria; order Pseudomonadales; family Pseudomonadaceae; genus Pseudomonas; species Pseudomonas sp. NPDC089395. The sequence continues at coordinate 188,591 of NZ_JBIVID010000008.1, read as the reverse complement.
GCTCCGTGGTAACCGGTTGGCAGGATATCGGACAGGCAGGTCAGGTCACGGATCTTCTCCATGGCCTTGTCGCGGTCCGGCAGTTTCAGCAGGTTGAAGTCGGCGTACGGTACCAGCACGTATTCGGCCTGACCGCCGGTCCAGTCGCCCATGTCGACATAACCGTAGGCGCCACCGGCACGGGCCGGGTTGACGGTGAGACAGACGCCGGTGTGCATCTCTTTGCACGAGCGGCAGCGGCCGCAGGCGACGTTGAACGGAACGGACACCAGGTCACCGATCTTCAGGCGTTCGACGTCACGCCCCATCTCGACGATTTCACCGGTGATTTCGTGGCCCAGCACCAGGCCGACCTGGGCAGTGGTACGGCCGCGGACCATGTGCTGGTCGGAGCCGCAGATGTTGGTGGAGACCACCTTGAGGATGACGCCGTGTTCGATCTTCTTGCCGCGCGGGTCCTGCATTTTCGGGTAGTCGATCTTCTGTACTTCGACCTTGCCAGCGCCGAGATACACCACTCCACGATTGCCAGACATGCTCTTACCTCGCTTGATTTGTATTTATGCAGCGTTGGTTGAAGCGCCGCCATCCGTGGGCGGCATGGGGTACTGGGATGCAGAGAATTGTGGGCCTGATGGGGGATGTCGCAGTGACTGGAAGCGACAGGGAGATGCCTTTTTACGGCAGGGGAAAAGGGGTTGGGCCAATCGCCGGCAAGCCGGCTCCCACAGGTACTGCGCCAGGCTTGAGGCCTGTGGGGTACCTGTGGGAGCCGGCTTGCCGGCGATGAGGCCCGAGAGTTCGCTACAGAACCACAGTCCGATTGGCGTTAAGGAACACCCGCCGCTCGATGTGATACCCCACCGCCCGCGCCAGGGTCAGGCATTCGATGTCCCGCCCCTTGGCAATCAAGTCTTCCGGATAGTGGCTGTGGTCCACCACCTCGACCCCCTGGGCAATGATCGGCCCTTCGTCGAGGTCGTTGTTGATGTAGTGCGCCGTGGCGCCGACCATCTTCACGCCCTTGTTGTACGCCTGGTGATAAGGCTTGGCACCCTTGAACCCCGGCAGCAACGAGTGGTGAATGTTGATCGCCCAGCCATCCAGGCGCCGGCACAGCTCGGGCGACAGCACCTGCATGTAGCGGGCAAGGATCACCAGCTCGGCGCCGCTTTCCTCGATCACCTGCAGCACCTTGCGCTCTTGCCCGGCCTTGTCCTTGGGGTCGAGGGCGAAGTGGTAGTAGGGAATCTTGTGCCACTGCGCCAGCGGCTCCAGGTCAGGGTGGTTGGACACCACCGCAACCACATCCATCGACAGCTGGCCGATGCGCTGGCGATACAGCAGATCGTTCAGGCAGTGGTCGGCCTTGGATACCATGATCACCACCTTGGGGCGGTGATTCGGCGCGGTCAGCTCGAAGGCCATGCCGAACGCTTCGCTGCGCTCGCCGAGGCCGGCACGAAAGCCCACCTCGTCGAAATCGTCCGGCTGGCGGAATTCGACGCGAATGAAGAAGCGCCCCGACTGCCGGTCATCGAAGGAGTGGTGCTCGGTGACGTAGCAGCGCTGCTCGAAGAGGTAACGCGTCACCACGTCGACGGTGCCGAGCATGCTCGGGCAGTCGGCGGTGAGAATCCAGGTATCCGGTGCCCGACTCATGTCATGTTCTCCTTAGGCCTCGATGCTCAGGCCGTACTCGGCCGAAGCGTCTTGCAGCCACAGCCACCAGTAGTCGGCGAAGCTGCGGCGAATCACCAGCTCCCAGGTGTCTTCGGCGGTGCGGCGGATCACCAGTTGCGACTTGGCGAACACGGTGCCCACGGCCTTGCCCACCGGGAAGTTGTTCGGATGAACATCATAGCTGGTGGACTTCATCAGCACTTCGCGCACGTTCGGGCCGCGCAGTTCCAGCAGGCTTTGCCCGCCGCTGACGTTGACCACCTGGATGTGCTTGCCTTCGAGGGCCGCGCGCAGCTTCTGCTCGACGGCGAACTCCTGGCCACCGGGGACGATCAGCAACCACTCGTCCGGTCCCATCCATTGCAGCGAGATCTCGCTGTTGGCGACCACGGTCAGGGCCACCGGCAGCTCCAGGCCCAGGGCCTTGTGCACGCCTGCGGCGAACTCTGGGTCATGGCCGTCGCCACGCAGGGTCAGGTGACCGAGGAACTTCTTCTCGCGCAGGGTCACGCCTGCGTTCTTGCGGCCTTTGCCAACCAGGCTGGCCAGGTCGGCGTGGTGCAGTGGCGACTGGGCCTTGGCCTCGGTGCCGGGGTTTTGCTGGAAGACGTTGATAGCGCTCATTTCTTACCTGCCTTGAATTCTTGGTCGTCGATACGACGCAGTTTCTGGGTTGGATTTGCCGGCCCTATCGCCGGCAAGCCGGCTCCCACAAGGGGGACTGCACCTACCTCCAGAACTGCATCGATCCTGTGGGAGCCGGCTTGCCGGCGATGGGGCCAGCCGGCTCACCACAGGGCCCGGAGTCAAACGTTCTGCCGCTCACCCTTCGGATCGAAGAACACCGAAGAAACGATCTCGGCCTCGATCACGCTGCCGTCCGCCTGGGGCGAGAACACGCGCTCGCCCATGCGCTTGAGGCCGCCCTTGACCACACCCATGGCGAACGAATAACCCAGGGAGTTGGCCGCGTAGCTGGAGGTGACGTGGCCGACCATGTCCATCGGGATCGGCTGTTTCGGGTCGAACACCAACTGGGCGCCTTCCGGCAACCACTTGGTCGGGTCTACCGGTTTCAGGCCGACCAGCTGCTTGCGGTTCTCGCGCACGCAGTCTTCGCGGTTCATGCCACGCAGGCCGATCCACGAAAACGGCTTGTTGCGGCCCACGCACCAGCTCATGTTGAGGTCGTCCGGGGTCATCGAGCCGTCGGTGTCCTGGCCGACGATGATGAAGCCCTTCTCGGCACGCAGTACGTGCATGGTCTCGGTGCCATACGGGGTCAGGTTGTACTGCTTGCCTGCTGCGATGACTTTTTCCAGCACGCCCATGGCGTAGTTGGCCTGCACGTTCACTTCGTACGACAGCTCACCGGTGAACGAGATACGGAACACCCGGGCCGGTACGCCAGCGACGGTGCCTTCCTTCCAGGTCATGAACGGGAAGGCGTCCTTGTCCAGGTCGATGTCGTCGGTCAGCTCGCTGAGCAGCTTGCGGCTGTTCGGGCCGGACAGGGTCAAGGTGGCCCAGTGGTCGGTGACCGAGGTGAAGTACACCTTCATTTCCGGCCATTCGGTCTGGTGGTACAGCTCCAGCCACTGCAGCACGCGGGCGGCGCCGCCGGTGGTGGTGGTCATGTAGAAATGGTTGTCGCCGACGCAGGCAGTCACGCCGTCGTCGAAGACCATGCCGTCTTCCTTGCACATCAGGCCGTAGCGGGCCTTGCCCACGTCGAGCTTGGTCCAGGCGTTGCTGTAGATGCGGTTGAGGAACTCGCGGGCATCCGGGCCCTGGATGTCGATCTTGCCCAGGGTCGAGGCGTCGAGCAGGCCCACGCTGTCGCGCACGGCCTTGCATTCACGGGCCACGGCGCTGTGGATGTCTTCACCGGCTTTCGGGAAGTACCACGGACGCTTCCACTGGCCGACGTCTTCGAACTCGGCACCGTTCTTCACGTGCCAGGCATGCAGGGCGGTGAAGCGCACCGGCTCGAACAGGTGACCGCAGTGGCGGCCGGCAACGGCGCCGAAGGTCACCGGGGTGTAGTTCGGGCGGAACATGGTGGTGCCCATTTCCGGAATGGTGATGCCGATCGAACGCGCGGCAATCGCCAGACCGTTGATGTTGCCCAGCTTGCCCTGGTCGGTGCCGAAGCCCAGCGCGGTGTAGCGCTTGACGTGCTCGACCGACTCGAAGCCTTCACGGGTAGCCAGTTCGATACCGGCGGCGGTCACGTCGTTCTGCTGATCGACGAACTGCTTCGGCCCCTTGCTGCCCTTGTCGTGCGGCACCTGGAACAGCGCCACGGTGGCCTCTTCCTTGCGTGCGACGGTTTTCGGCAGGGTGCCGGTGGCGGCCTTGAAGCCGGCCTCGGTGGCTGCGCGAACGCCGCCTTCGAAGCCATCGGCGATCACGTCGCCCAGGGCGTACACGCCGTTGATACCGCCCACGCATTCACGTTTCTGCGGTGCATCACCCGGCACGAAGCCGAGGATGTCGTCACGCCAGACCGGGCGACCGCCCAGGTGCGACGCCAGGTGAACGATCGGGCTGTAGCCGCCGGAGGTCGCGATCAGGTCGCACTCAAGGGTTTCGCCGGGGCTGGTGACTTTGTGTGCCTGCACATCGATGGCGGCCACGCGGGCGCCGGTGACGTGCTTGCTGCCCTTGGCCTCGACCACGGCGCTGGAGGTGAGGATGCGGATACCCTTGGCACGGGCTTCCTCGACCAGCGAACCACGCGGGTTGTGGCGAGCGTCGGCGATGGCGACCACTTGCAGGCCGGCGTCATGCCAGTCCAGCGCGGCGCGGTAGGCGTGGTCGTTGTTGGTCGACAGCACCAGCTTGCGGCCCGGTGCCACGCCGTAACGGCGCACGTAGGTGGACACGGCGCCGGCCAGCATGTTGCCCGGCACGTCGTTGTTGCCGTAGACCAGCGGGCGCTCGTGGGCACCGGCAGCCAGCACCACGCGCTTGGCGCGGACACGGTGCACGCGGTGACGCACCTGGCCGATCGGCGCGCGGTCGCCGAGGTGATCGGTCAGGCGCTCGTGGATGGTCAGGAAGTTGTGGTCGTGGTAGCCGTTGACCGTGGCACGTGGCAGCAAGGTCACTTCCGGCAGGCTGGCCAGCTCTTTGACCACGGCGTTCACCCAGTCAGCGGCGGGTTTGCCGTCGAGGGTTTCGCGGCTGTCGAGCAGGCTGCCGCCGAACTCTTCCTGCTCGTCGGCCAGGATCACCCGGGCGCCGCTGCGCGCAGCAGCCAGTGCGGCGGCCAGGCCCGCAGGGCCGGCACCGACGATCAGCACGTCGCAGTGCTGGTTCATGTAGTCGTAGCTGTCCGGGTCGTTCTGCAGCGGCGCACGGCCAAGGCCGGCTGCCTTGCGGATGTACTTCTCGTAAGTCATCCAGAACGATTTCGGGTACATGAAGGTTTTGTAGTAGAAGCCTGGCGGCATCATGCTGCCGCCGACCTTGCCCAGGATGCCCATGACGTCGTTGTTGACGTTCGGCCAGCCGTTGGTGCTGGTGGCGACCAGGCCTGCGTACAGGGCCTGCTGGGTAGCGCGCACGTTGGGGATCTGGGTGGATTCGCTGGAGCCGATCTGCAGGATGGCGTTCGGCTCTTCGGTACCGGCGGCGATGATGCCGCGTGGGCGCGAATACTTGAAGCTGCGGCCAACGATGTCGACGCCGTTGGCCAGCAGCGCGGCGGCCAGGCTATCCCCGGCATAACCCTGGTAGGTCTTGCCGTTGAAGGTGAAGTTCAGGACCTTGCTGCGGTCGATACGGCCGCCGCTGGCGAGGCGATAGGTCTGGCTCATACTTTTTCCCCTTGGCCTTTGACGGTCGACGGTGCGCTGCTGGGCTTGCCGCCTGCGGTGACTTGCGGCTTCTCGCCAACCTTGTAGGTTTCCAGAATTTCGTAGGTCACGGTGTCGCGGGTGACGTTGAAGTACTGACGGCAGCCGGCAACGTGGTCCCACAATTCATGGTGAATACCGCGCGGGTTGTCGCGGAAGAACATGTAGGTGCCCCACTCCTCGTCTGAGCAGGCGTTGGGGTCCAGCGGGCGGGCGATGTGCGCCTGGCCAGAGGCGTGGAACTCTTCTTCGGAGCGCAGCTCGCCGCAGTGGGGACAGAAAATATGCAACATGACGGTGGCTCCGATTAGTGGGCGACGGCGGCGGCGCCGTGTTCGTCGATCAGTGCGCCGTTGTAGAAACGGTCCATGGAGAACGGCGCAGCCAGCGGGTGCATCTCGCCCTTGGCAAGGCTGGCGGCGAAGACGTTGCCCGAGCCCGGGGTCGCCTTGAAGCCGCCGGTGCCCCAGCCGCAGTTGAAGAACATGTTCTTGACCGGGGTCTTGGAGATGATCGGGCAGGCGTCCGGCGAGGTGTCGACGATGCCGCCCCACTGACGGTTCATGCGCACGCGCGAAAGGTTCGGGAACATCTCGACGATGGCCTGCAGGGTGTGCTCGATCACCGGGTACGAACCGCGCTGGCCGTAGCCGACCCAGCCGTCGATACCGGCGCCGATCACCAGGTCGCCCTTGTCGGACTGGCTGATGTAGCCGTGCACGGCGTTGGACATGATCACGGAGTCGATGATCGGCTTGATCGGCTCGGATACCAGTGCTTGCAGCGGGTGCGATTCCAGCGGCAGACGGAAGCCGGCCAGCTTGGCCATGTGCCCGGAGTTACCAGCGGTGACCACGCCGACGCGCTTGGCACCGATGAAGCCTTTGTTGGTTTCCACGCCGATGACCGCGCCGTTTTCCTTGCGAAAACCGATCACTTCGGTCTGCTGGATCAGGTCAACGCCCAGGGCGTCGGCGGCACGGGCGTAACCCCAGGCCACGGCGTCGTGACGGGCGACGCCACCACGGCGCTGAACGGTAGCGCCGAGGATCGGGTAACGGGTGTTCTTCGAGCAGTCCAGGTACGGGATTTCGGCCGCGACCTGGGCGGTGTTGAGCAGCTCGCCATCGACGCCATTGAGGCGGTTGGCGGAGACGCGGCGCTCGGAATCACGGATGTCCTGCAGGGTGTGGCACAGGTTGTAGACGCCGCGCTGGGAGAACATCACGTTGTAGTTGATGTCCTGGGACAGGCCTTCCCACAGTTTCATGGCGTGCTCGTAAAGCTGCGCCGACTCGTCCCACAGGTAGTTGGAACGCACGATGGTGGTGTTACGGGCGGTGTTGCCGCCGCCCAGGTAACCCTTCTCGATCACCGCGACGTTGGTGATGCCGTGTTCCTTGGCCAGGTAGTAGGCCGTGGCCAGGCCGTGGCCGCCACCGCCGACGATGACCACGTCGTAGACCTTTTTCGGGGTCGGCGTGCGCCACATGCGCTGCCAGTTTTCGTGGTGGCTGAGGGAGTGCTTGAAAAGGCCGAAGCCCGAGTAACGTTGCATGGTCGTCTGCTCCACTCAGCGGTAGACAGGGAAGTCGGCGCACAGGGCCGAGACGTTCTTCGCCACATCGGCTTCGACGTCGGCGTCACCGAGGTTGTCGAGGATGTCGCAGATCCAGCCGGCCAGGGCTACGCACTGGGCGACCTTGAAGCCGCGGGTGGTGACGGCCGGGGTGCCGATGCGCAGGCCCGAGGTGACGAACGGCGACTGCGGGTCGTTCGGCACGGCGTTCTTGTTGACGGTGATGTGCGCGCGGCCCAGGGCGGCGTCGGCATCCTTGCCGGTCAGGCCCTGACGGATCAGGCTGACCAGGAACAGGTGGTTGTCGGTGCCGCCGGACACCACGTCGTAGCCACGGTCGATGAATACCTGGGCCATGGCCTGGGCGTTTTCGATGACTTGTTTCTGATAGCTCTTGAACTCAGGCTCCAGCGCTTCCTTGAAGCACACTGCCTTGGCGGCGATCACGTGCATCAGCGGGCCGCCCTGGGCGCCGGGGAACACGGCCGCGTTGAGCTTCTTCTCGATTTCTTCGTTCGACTTGGCCAGGATCAGGCCGCCACGCGGACCGCGCAGGGTCTTGTGGGTGGTGGTGGTGACCACGTCGGCGAACGGAATCGGGTTCGGGTACAGGCCGGCGGCGACCAGGCCAGCCACGTGGGCCATGTCGACGAACAGCAGCGCGCCTACCTTGTCGGCGATGGCACGAAAACGTGGGAAGTCGAGGGTCTTGGAGTAGGCCGAGAAGCCGGCGACGATCATCTTCGGCTTGTGCTCGACGGCCAGGCGCTCGACTTCGTCGTAGTCGATCAGGCCGGTGTCGGTATTGATGCCGTACTGCACGGCGTTATAGAGCTTGCCCGAGGACGACACTTTGGCGCCGTGGGTCAGGTGGCCGCCGTGGGCCAGGCTCATGCCCAGGATGGTGTCGCCGGCCTGCAGCAGGGCCAGGTAGACCGCGCCGTTGGCCGAGGAGCCGGAGTGCGGCTGGACGTTGGCGTAGTCGGCGCCGAACAGCTGCTTGGCGCGCTCGATGGCCAGCGCCTCGACCTTGTCGACGTGCTCGCAGCCGCCGTAGTAGCGCTTGCCTGGGTAGCCTTCGGCGTATTTGTTGGTCAGGCCGCTGCCTTGGGCCTGCATCACGCGCTTGCTGGTGTAGTTCTCCGAGGCGATCAGCTCGATGTGATCTTCCTGGCGTTGTTCTTCGGCATTCATCGCCGCCAGCAGTGCGTCGTCATAACCCTGGATCTGGTCTTGCTTGCTGAACATCTTGTTTCTCCCGGCAGCGATCAGTTCTTGTCTTTAAGGCACTGTGGCCCTTTGTGGCGATGGTATGACTGGCCGGGGTGGGTCAGATGCCTGCGCACGCCTTGCAATGGCGCGTTTACGACATTGGCTCACCGGCTACCCAAATCCTTGTAGGAGCGGCCTTGTGTCGCGAAAGGGTCGCAAAGCGGCCCCAGCCTCCAGCGGCGTCACCTGAACCCTTGGGGCTGCTGCGCAGCCCGTTCGCGACGCAAGGCCGCTCCTACATAGGCAACCGTTTCAGCAATGGTTTAGAGTGCTGATCTGCGTCGTTCAAAGGACAGTGCCATGACAGACAAGAGCCAACAATTCGCCAGCGACAACTACTCCGGCATCTGCCCCGAAGCCTGGGCCGCCATGGCCAAGGCCAACCAGGGCCATGACCGCGCCTACGGCGACGACCAGTGGACCGAGCGTGCGTCGGAATACTTCCGCAAGCTGTTCGAAACCGACTGCGAAGTGTTCTTCGCCTTCAACGGCACGGCCGCCAACTCCCTGGCCCTGGCCTCGCTGTGCCAGAGCTACCACAGCGTGATCTGCTCCGAGACCGCCCACGTCGAAACCGACGAGTGCGGCGCGCCGGAGTTCTTCTCCAACGGTTCCAAGCTGCTGACCGCGCCCAGCGTGAACGGCAAGCTGACGCCCGAATCGATCCGTGAAGTGGCGCTCAAGCGCCAGGATATTCACTACCCCAAGCCGCGCGTGGTGACCATCACCCAGGCCACCGAAGTGGGCACCGTGTACCGCCCCGACGAGCTCAAGGCCATCAGCGCCACCTGCAAGGAGCTGGGCCTGAACCTGCATATGGATGGCGCACGCTTCAGCAATGCCTGCTCGTTCCTCGGCTGCAGCCCGGCCGAGCTGACCTGGAAGGCCGGCATCGACGTGCTGTGCTTTGGCGGCACCAAGAACGGCATGGCGGTCGGTGAGGCGATCCTGTTCTTCAATCGTGCGCTGGCCGAGGACTTCGACTACCGCTGCAAGCAGGCCGGGCAATTGGCCTCGAAGATGCGTTTCCTGTCTGCGCCGTGGGTGGGTCTGCTGGAGGAAGGCGCGTGGTTGCGCCATGGCGCGCACGCCAACCATTGCGCGCAGTTGCTGGCGTCGTTGGTGAGTGACTTGCCGGGGGTGGAGCTGATGTTCCCGGTGGAGGCCAACGGGGTGTTTCTGCAGATGCCGGAACAGGCGATCGAAGCACTGCGCGGCAGGGGCTGGCGGTTCTATACCTTCATCGGTAGCGGTGGGGCGCGGTTCATGTGCTCGTGGGATACCGAAGAAGCGCGGGTGCGCGAGCTGGCGGCGGACATCCGCGCCATCATTGGCGCCTGACAGATCGCAATCGCCGGCAAGCCGGCGATAGGGCCGGTACTGGCCATACAACTACAGCAGGCAAACAAAAAGCCCCGACTCTCACGAGCCGGGGCTTTTTTGTGTCGCTACGACTGCAATCAGCCGTTGAACACTTCATCCACATTGTTCAGCGGATAGTGCTTCGGATACGGCAGGGTAGCTACGCCGGATTCGATCGCGGCCTTGGCCACAGCGTCGGAAACGACGGTGATCAGGCGTGGGTCCAGTGGCTTCGGAATGATGTACTCACGGCCGAATTCCAGGGCCTGGACGTTGTAGGCGTCGCACACTTCCTTCGGCACCGGCAGCTTGGCCAGGTCTTTCAGGGCGATAGCGGCGGCGATTTTCATTTCTTCGTTGATGCGCTTGGCGCGAACGTCCAGGGCACCACGGAAGATGAACGGGAAGCCCAGAACGTTGTTGACCTGGTTCGGGTAGTCGGAACGACCGGTGGCCATGATCACGTCGTTGCGGGTAGCGTGCGCCAGCTCCGGGGAAATTTCCGGGTCCGGGTTCGAGCAGGCGAACACGATCGGGTTGGCAGCCATCGACTTCAGGCCTTCCGGGCTCAGCAGGTTCGGGCCGGACAGGCCAACGAACACATCGGCACCGTCCAGGGCATCGGCCAGGGTGCGCTTGTCGGTCGCGTGGGCGAACTGGGCCTTGTACTGGTTCAAGTCGTCGCGGCCAGCGTGGATCACGCCGCTGCGGTCGATCATGAAGATGTTCTCGACCTTGGCACCCATGCTCACCAGCAGCTTCATGCAGGAGATGGCGGCAGCGCCGGCACCCAGGCAGACGATCTTGGCGTCTTCCAGCTTCTTGCCGGCGATTTCCAGGGCGTTGATCATGCCGGCCGCGGTAACGATCGCGGTGCCGTGCTGGTCATCGTGGAATACCGGAATGTCGCACTGCTCGATCAGGGTGCGCTCGATTTCGAAGCACTCTGGCGCCTTGATGTCTTCGAGGTTGATGCCACCGAAGGTAATGGAAATGCGGCGCACGGTGTCGATGAAAGCCTGTGGGCTTTCCGATTCCACTTCGATGTCGAACACATCGATACCCGCGAAACGCTTGAACAGAACGCCCTTGCCTTCCATCACCGGCTTGGAAGCCAGTGGGCCGAGGTCACCCAGACCGAGGATGGCGGTGCCATCGGAAATCACCGCAACCAGGTTGCCCTTGCCGGTGTATTTGTAGGCCAGCTCTGGATCACGGCCGATTTCGCGCACGGGCTCAGCAACACCTGGGCTGTAGGCCAGGGCGAGGTCACGGGCGGTGGCGGTGGGCTTGGAGAGCTCGACGCTCAGTTTCCCCGGACGAGGTTGAGCGTGATATTCGAGAGCGGCGGTTTTCAGGTCTGACATGGTGGGCATTCCGCTATTTACTGTTCTGACGGACCGCCGAGGATACGCAAAGAGCCGGGGAGCCACAAGACTGGTCGGTCACTTGTGTCAAGGCCTTTAGCCTACGACTTTACGCTATAACCCGCGGGGGCATTGGAATTGACAGTGTGTACAATCCAATAGCGAAATGTCTACATCTTTTCAGCCTGAAACACGCTCCAGCATGCTTGGATCGGTCAACGGCAACAGCCAACGTCGCTGCCCTGGCTTGAGCCCATCCTTGCGGGAACGATCCAGCACCCAGCCACGCGCCTCAACCTGGCGTCCTTTGAGGTTATCGAAGAAGCTGGCGGGGAAGTTGCCTTGCAGACGAGCGGGAATCTGCAGCACCACGCCGTTGTCCAGTTCCAGCCAGATGCCGGCGCGATTGCGCTCGATGCTGCCGATCCTGCCCGTGATCAACGCGAAGCCAGATTGCCTGACATCCTCGGCGCGCAGTACCGCAGCACGCTGCCACAGGCCCAGGTTCGCCTGGCGCGCCGCCTGCTCGGCGGCTTGCTGGCAGCCCGTCAGGCGGACATTGGGCGCAACCGCGACACGGTAACCCAGCCCCTCGCTCAGCAGTCGCGCTTCGAGATTGTCGCCATCAGCGGCGTAAACATGCGCCAACGTGCGACCGTACTTGTCCTTGGCCTCTTTACCCGGCACCAACCCGACACGCCCATCGCTGGCCTTGACCAGCGCCTGCAAGCGCCGCTTGGCCGCCTCGGCATAGGGCTCGCTGGTTCGGCCCTTGCGACCGATTTCCGGGGCATTGATGCCGATCATGCGCACACTGCGGCCATCGCTCAGGCGCAGTGTGTCGCCGTCCACCACCTGGCGCACCGCCACCGGCTGCGGCCGGTCCGGCAAGGGGCAGAAGGCCTGGACCGGAATGTGCCAGATCGCGCCCACAAAAAAGGCGCCCACAGGGGGCGCCTTTTTCAGCAACAACGCGAAACCCGAAGGATTCGCCATGCGCATGATTACTTCTTGGTACCGAACATACCGAAGCGATCGGCGAACTTCTGTACGCGACCACCGGTGTCCAGGACTTTCTGCTTACCGGTGTAGAACGGGTGGCACAGGTTGCAAACGTCGATCGCCAGGGTGTTGCCCAGGGTCGAACGAGTTTCGAACTTGTTACCGCAGCTGCAGGTGACTGCAACTACTTCGTAGTTCGGATGAATATCTGCTTTCATGGTCACTTCCTCGAGCTGCGTGCCGCCACCCAACACCAATTGTTGAATACCGCACGTAATTAGGCGGGGAATAATACCAGAGCATCACGCCAACGCAAGTTGTCGCTTGCACCGACCGTCGTCTGCTAGGCTCGCCAGTCATTGAAATGCCCTCCGAGATCTTCCGCGTGTCCGACGTCATCCTGCGCCTTGCCCTGCCCTCCCCCTTGCGTCGCCTGTTCGACTACCGGGCGCCAGCGAGCATGGCGCGCCAGGCCCTGGTGCCCGGCATGCGTATCCGCGTGCCGTTCGGCCGTCGCGAGATGATCGGCGTGCTGGTGGAGGTGTGCGAACAGAGCGAAGTGCCCGCCGACAAGCTCAAGCCGGCCATTGCCCTGCTCGACCCGGTCACACCGGTGCCGGCAGCACTGTTCAAGCTTTGCCTGTGGACTGCCCAGTATTATCAGCACAGCCTCGGCGATACCCTGAGCTGGGCGCTACCTACCCTGCTGCGCCAGGGGGAACCAGCCCAAATGCGCCAGGAGCGCTTCTGGCACGTGGCACCCGGCGCCCGCCTGGAAGACCCGCGCATCGCCCGTGCGCCACGCCAGCGCGACGCCCTGAAGACCCTTGCCCAGCACCCCCACGGTGTGGCCCACAGCCTGCTGGCCAAACTCAATCTGAACAAGGACAGCCTCGACTTGCTGCTGGCCAAGGAGCTGGTGCAGGTGGAAATTCGTCGCCAGCGCCCGGCAGCGCGCCATGAACACTGGCTGGCACAGCCGGAGCTGTCGCTCAACGAGGAGCAGCGCGAAGCTTTCGACACGGTGCGCGAGGGCTTTGGCGGTTTCGGCGCGTTCCTCCTGGCGGGCGTTACCGGCAGCGGCAAGACCGAGGTCTACCTGCAGCTCATCCGCGAAACCCTCGAGGCCGGCAAGCAGGCACTGGTGCTGATTCCCGAAATCAACCTCGGCCCGCAGACCCTGGCGCGCTTCGAGCAGCGCTTCAATGCCCGCATCGCCCTGCTGCACTCGGCCGTGAATGATCGCGAGCGTCTTGACGCCTGGCTGGCGGCGCGTGACGGAGAAGCCGACATCATCATCGGCACGCGTTCGGCGCTGTTCACGCCCATGAAGAACCCCGGCCTGATCATCATCGACGAAGAGCACGACGGCTCCTATAAACAGCAGGAAGGCCTGCGCTACCACGCCCGCGACCTGGCGCTGGTGCGCGCCCACCAGGAAAACATCCCGATCCTGCTCGGCTCCGCCACCCCGTCGCTGGAGACCTTGCACAATGCCCTGACCGGCCGCTACCGCCTGCTGCGCATGAACCAGCGCGCCGGCGGCGCACGCCCGCCACGCATGCTGCGCCTGGATGTGAAGAGCCTGCCGCTGGACAGTGGCATCAGTGGCCCGCTGCAGCAGGCCATCCGCCTGACCCTGGAAGCCGGCCAGCAGGTGCTGGTGTTCCTCAACCGCCGAGGTTTCGCCCCGACCCTGCTGTGCCATGACTGTGGCTGGCTGTCCGAATGCCCCCGTTGCGATGCGCGCATGACCGTGCACCAGCGCTCCGGCGTACTGCGTTGCCACCACTGCGGCTATGACGAACGCCTGCCGCACCAGTGCCCGAAGTGCAACCATGTGGACTTGCGCCCGGTCGGCGCCGGCACCGAACGCGCCGAAGAGCGCCTGAAGGTGCTGTTCCCCGATTACCCGATCCTGCGCGTGGACCGTGACAGCACAGCGCGCAAGGACGCCATGCACAACCTGTTCAGCACCATCCAGCGCGGCCAGCCGAGCATCCTCGTCGGCACCCAGATGCTGGCCAAGGGGCACCACTTCCCGCGGGTTACCCTGGTGGCCATTCTCGATGCCGACGGCGGGCTGTTCTCCGGCGATTTTCGCGCCAGCGAGCGCATGGCCCAGCTGATCGTCCAGGTGGCCGGACGCGCCGGGCGTGCCGAGGAGCCGGGCAAGGTCATCATCCAGACCCACCTGGCCGATCACCCGCTGCTGGTGCAGCTGACCGAGCAGGGTTACTTCGCCTTCGCCGAACAGGCCCTGGGCGAGCGCCACGCAGCCGGCCTGCCGCCCTACTCGCACCTGGCCTTGCTGCGCGCCGAAGCGCACAAGCCGGGGCAGGCCGAGGGCTTCCTCGACGAGGCCTGCAGCGCGGCGGAACGCCTGGTGGCTGAACAGCAGTTGCCGGGCATCGAACTGTTGGGCCCGGTCCCCGCTCCGATGGAGCGCAAGGCCGGTCGCTTTCGCGCACAATTGTTGATCCAGGCCAACACCCGGGCACCCTTGCATCGACTGATCAGTGCCTGGTTGCTAGTGTTGGAACAAATGCCGAGTGGGCGCCAGGTACGCTGGTCGCTGGATGTAGATCCGGTGGATCTGTACTGAATCCATTGGCCCTATCGCCGGCAAGCCGGCTCCTACAGGGAATTGCAGCGCTGCGTCCATTGTGGGAGCCGGCTTGCCGGCGATAGGGCCATCGAACACCGCCAAAGGTTGGCAACCCGGCCCCAGCAACGGATAATGCCCAGTTTTTCCACCTGCGCATCCAGGCGCCCTACCGCGCTTGCGGTCGAAAAGAGATCCCCATGAAAGACACCATTCGCCAGCTGATCCAGCAAGCCCTCACCCAACTCGTCACCGACGGTGTGCTGCCTGAAGGGCTGTCGCCGGCGATCCAGGTGGAAAACGCCCGGGACAAGACCCACGGCGACTTCGCCAGCAACATCGCCATGATGCTGGCCAAGCCGGCCGGCATGAAGCCGCGTGACCTGGCCGAAAAGCTGATCGATGCCCTGCCGGCCAGCGCCGACATCAGCAAGGTCGAAATCGCCGGCCCCGGCTTCCTGAACTTCTTCCAGAACACTGACGCCCTGGCCAACCGCCTCGACGCCGCCCTCGCCGACGCCCACCTGGGCGCACGCAAGGCCGGCCCTGCGCAAAAGGTGGTGATCGACATGTCGGCACCGAACCTGGCCAAGGAAATGCACGTCGGCCACCTGCGCTCGACCATCATCGGTGACAGCGTTGCCCGCGTACTGGAGTTCCTCGGTGACGAGGTCATCCGCCAGAACCACGTAGGCGACTGGGGTACCCAGTTCGGCATGCTGATGGCCTACTTGCAGGAAAATCCGATCACCAGCGACGAGCTGTCGGACCTGGAGAACTTCTACCGCGCCGCCAAGAAGCGCTTCGACGAGTCCGAAGAGTTCGCCACCCGTGCCCGCGGCCTGGTGGTCAAGCTGCAGGCCGGCGACCCGGATTGCATGGCGCTGTGGACACGCTTCAAGGACATCTCGCTGTCCCACTGCCAGAAGACCTACGAGCTGCTCAACGTCAAGCTGACCATGGCCGACGTGATGGGCGAGAGCGCCTACAACGACGACCTGGCCAACGTGATCAGCGACCTCAAGGCCAAGGGCCTGCTGGTCGAGGACCAGGGCGCCCAGTGCGTGTTCCTCGACGAGTTCAAGAACAGCGAAGGCGAGCCACTGCCGGTCATCGTGCAGAAGGCCGACGGCGGCTACCTGTACGCCACCACCGACCTGGCTGCCGTGCGTTATCGCAGCAACGTGCTCAAGGCCGACCGCGCCCTGTACTTCGTTGACCAGCGCCAGGCGCTGCACTTCAACCAGGTGTTCGAAGTGGCCCGCCGCGCAGGCTTCGTCGGCCACCCGATGCAGATGGAGCACATGGGCTTCGGCACCATGAACGGCGCCGACGGCCGCCCGTTCAAGACCCGTGACGGCGGCACCGTGAAGCTGATCGACCTGCTGACCGAAGCCAAGGACCGTGCCTACGCCCTGGTCAAGGAAAAGAACCCGAGCCTGGCCGAAGATGAATTGCGCCACATCGGTGAAGTGGTCGGTATCGGCGCGGTGAAATACGCCGACCTGTCCAAGCACCGCACCAGCGACTACAGCTTCAACTTCGAACTGATGCTCAACTTCGAAGGCAACACCGCGCCATACCTGCTGTACGCCTACACCCGCGTGGCCGGCGTGTTCCGCAAGCTGGGCAAGGGCTTCGACGAAGTCGAGGGCAGCATCGTCCTGCAAGCTCCGCACGAACAGGACCTGGCCGCACGCCTGGCGCAGTTCGGCGAAATCCTCAACAACGTGGCCGACAAGGGCACGCCGCACGTGCTGTGCAGCTACCTGTACGACCTGGCCGGCCTGTTCTCCAGCTTCTACGAGAACTGCCCGATCCTCGCCGCCGAAACGCCAGAGCAGCAACAGAGCCGTCTGCGCCTCGCTGCCCTGACCGGCCGTACCCTCAAGCAAGGTCTGGAACTGCTCGGCCTGGAAACCCTGGAGCGTATGTAAGTTGGCTGCCAAGAAAAAACCAGCACCCAAGCGCGGCGCCAGCCGCACCCAGGCACCGGCCAAACAGCCGATTCCCGGCTGGGTATGGTTGGCGGTCGGCCTGACCGTCGGCGCCTTCATCGTCTTCCTGATGAAGCTCGAGCCGGGTGGTGGCGACATCAAACGCGCCAAGCCCGAGCAACAGAAGCCGGAGAAGGTGGCCGAGGCTGGCAAGTCCACCGCTGCCACGCCGCAACAGCCGGTGAAGCCGAAGTACGACTTCTACACGCTGCTGCCGGAGTCCGAGGTCATCGTGCCGCCGGAGGCCGTACCCGAGAAGACACCACCGGTGCCGGCACAACCGGTGACCCCGGTCACCCCAGCGGAAGCCGCCAAGATTGATACGGCGCGCGCCCAGGCCGCCTTGTTGGGCCAGACGCCACCTCCGGCGCCGCCCGTGATCAAGCCGGCAGCGACCACGCAGTTCTTCCTCCAGGCGGGCTCGTTCCGCAAGCAGGCTGATGCCGACAAGGTGCGTGCACAGATCATCCTGCTGGGCCAGGCAGTCAAGGTCGAGTCGGGGACGGTCAAGGATGAAACCTGGTACCGCGTGCTGGTCGGCCCGTTCAGCAACCGTGAACAGCTGACCGGGGCGCAGAAGCAGCTGGCAGGGGCAGGTTTCAGCAACCTGCTGTTGCAACAGCGGCAAACCCGCCAGTAATGAAAAAGGCCTTGCCGCGTAATGCGACAAGGCCTTTTTTCTGCCTCAGCGACGCTCGGCGTTGACCTGGGAGACCTGGCCGTTCAGCGTCCAGAAGTCATACAGCACCCCCACCAGGAACAACCCGCCGGTGAAGAAGTAGAGGATCGCGCTGATCCATTTGCCCTGGTACAGCCGGTGTACGCCAAAGATGCCGAGGAAGGTCAACAGCAGCCAGGCGATGTTGTAGTCGATGCGCCCGGACTGGAAACGCATGTCGGCCTCGCGGTCCATCGACGGAATCAGGAACAGGTCGATCAACCAGCCGATGCCCAGCAGCCCCAACGTGAAGAACCAGATCGTGCCGGTGATGGGCTTGCCGTAGTAGAAGCGGTGTGAACCGGTAAAGCCGAAAATCCAGAGCAGGTACCCGATCACCTTGCTGTGGGTGTCGTGATACGGCGCTCCCTGTTGATAACTGTTCATTCGTAGCCCTCTTGGGTTATCTAAAAATTTTCTAAAAAAAAATGTGACTTTTCTGCTGCTGGCCGACGCATGGCACCATGACAATCGACCAACGGATCAAAAATTGATCAAAAAGCTGTTATAAAGTTGCCCGCCAACACACATAAAACATTCATAAAGAGCTTCATCTATGCCGCCTTTGTTCAAGACATGGCTGACCCTCTGCCTATTATTGCCCCTGGCCGCCCACGCCACCAATCGTGAGCAACGTCTTCCCAACGGTTTCACCGGTTACACCAGCAACACTTCGGTGAAGCACGCCCCGGTCAAACAGACGACGCTGCGCGCACGTCATAACGCTTCGGCCAAGGACCAGAGCCTGCCAGCCGTAGCCGCGATGTCGCCCAAGCAGAGCAGCGACGTGCTCAGCCGTGCCGTCAATGTGCTCGGCACGCCGTACGTATGGGGTGGCAGCAGCCCTAAAAGGGGCTTTGACTGCAGCGGGCTGGTCAAATACGCCTTCAACGACGTGGCTGACGTCGATTTGCCGCGCACTTCCAACGCCATGGCTCAAGGCCACGGCGTGAAAGTGGCGAAAAACGACCTCAAGCCAGGCGACTTGATTTTCTTCAATATCAAGAGCCGTCGGGTCAACCACGTTGCCATCTACCTGGGCAACGACCGCTTCATCCACGCACCGCGTCGCGGCAAGCGGGTGAGCATCGACAACCTGAGCAAGCCTTACTGGCAGAAGCACTATGTTGTCGCCAAGCGGGTGTTGCCGAAGGAACAGCAGCAACTGGCTCTGGCCAAGCGCTGATCTCACTGGCCCTATCGCCGGCAAGCCGGCGATAGGGCCAGAAGCCCTCATGCAGACTCGATCAACCCATTGATCTTCAGGCGATGCATCGCCCCCTCCATCGTCCGCATCCCCTCCGCCGCCCCCGTCTGCATCACCGAACACAACTGGGCCATGCGCCCCTCGCGAATCAGGTTGCGCACCGCCGCCGTGGCCACCAGCACCTCCCTTGCAGCCACCCGACCGCCGCCTGCCCGCTTGAGCAGTACCTGCGCCACTACCACGCGCAGCGACTCGGCCAACATCGCCCGCACCAAGGGCTTTTCCTCCGCGGCAAATACCTCCACCAGCCGGTCGATACTGCTCACCGCCGAGCGCGTATGCACCGTCGCCAGCACCAGATGCCCCGTCTCCGCGGCACGCAGTGCCAGACGAATCGTCTCCAGGTCTCGCAATTCGCCAATCACGATCACATCCGGGTCCTGACGCAGTGCACTGCGCAAGCCCTGGGAGAAGTCACGGCAGTGCCGGCCGATCTCCCGCTGGTTGACCAGGCTGCGCTGGCCGCTGTGGATAACTTCGACAGGGTCTTCCAGGGTGATGATGTGCAAGCAGCGCTCGCGATTGAGCTGATCGATCAGGGCCGCCAAGGTGCTGGATTTACCGCTACCAGTTGGCCCCCCGATCAGGATCAGGCCATCGGTATGCTGCGCAATAGCTCGATACACTTCTTCCAGCGCCAGTTCATCGAGTGTCGCGATGCGTTTGGGAATCAAGCGGAAGGTCGCTGCGGGGCCATTCAGCTGACGAAACAGGTTCAGACGAAAGCGCCCGAGTGACGGTAGCTCCAGGGCCAGGTCCAGTTCATCCCCCTGCTGCCACTGTTGCCGCTGGCCATCGCCAAGCAACGGCGCCAGGCCATCGTCAAGGGTCGCAGGCTGCACGCAAGGCAGATCCAGGCGTCGCAACTCGCCATCCAGGCGCAGCATCGGTATTTCGCCCGTGGCCAGGTGCAGGTCGCTCGCCCCTGCCTCCACAGCCCGGGCCAGCAGGTCGGTCACATCCATGAGACTCCCCAAAGGCCATCAAGCAGGTAGAATGCCGCAGAACCCAGAGCCGACGGCATCGATCCATGTCCACCATAGCAGACAACCTTTCCGCCCTCGCCGAGCGCATCGATAGCGCAGCCCGGGCCGTCGGACGCGACCCGGCCAGCATCCAGTTGCTGGCGGTGAGCAAGACCAAACCGGCCAGCGCCATCCGCGAAATCCATGCGGCGGGCGTGCGCGATGTGGGCGAGAACTACCTTCAGGAAGCGCTGAGCAAACAGGGCGAACTGCGCGACCTGCCCTTGATCTGGCACTTCATCGGCCCCATTCAGTCGAACAAGACCAAAGCGATTGCCGAACATTTCGACTGGGTACATTCCGTGGACCGCCTGAAGATCGCCCAACGCCTGTCCGAACAGCGCCCCGCAGGCTTGCCCCCGCTGAACATCTGCCTGCAGGTGAATGTCAGCGGCGAAGACAGCAAGTCGGGCTGTGCCCCGGCCGACCTGCCAGCACTGGCCAATGCCGTGGCTGCGCTGCCCAACCTGCGCCTGCGTGGGTTGATGGCGATCCCCGAGCCGACCGAAGACCGCGCGGAACAGGAGGCGGCCTTTGCCAGCCTGCGCCAGCTGCAGGAGCGCCTGGGCCTGGGCCTGGACACCTTGTCCATGGGCATGAGCCACGACCTCGAAGCGGCCATTGCGCAAGGTGCGACCTGGATACGCATCGGCACCGCCCTGTTCGGCGCACGCAGTTACCCTGCCAGCGACCCTGTCTGATTCCATGCTTTACTCACTCTTTCCCTCAAGGACCTGACATGAGCAAGACACGTATTGCCTTTATCGGCGCCGGCAACATGGCCGCCAGCCTGATCGGCGGTCTGCGTGCCCGAGGCCTGGACGCATCGCAGATCCGCGCCAGCGACCCGGGCGCCGACACCCGCGCCCGGGTGCAGGCCGAACATGGAATTGAAACCTTCGAAGACAATGCCAGCGCCATCGCCGATGCCGACGTGATCGTCCTGGCGGTCAAGCCACAGGTGATGAAAGCCGTCTGCCAGGCCTTGCAGCCCAAGCTGCAAGATGGCCAGCTGATCGTCTCCATTGCCGCCGGCATCACCTGCGCCAGCCTGCAAGCCTGGCTCGGTGCCCGCCCGGTGGTGCGCTGCATGCCCAACACCCCGGCCCTGCTGCGTCAGGGCGTCAGCGGCCTGTATGCAACGGCCGAAGTTTCCAGCGAGCAGCGCGAGCAGGCCGAACAGCTGCTTTCGGCTGTAGGCACTGCCCTGTGGCTGGAGCTGGAACAACAGCTCGATGCCGTCACCGCCGTTTCCGGCAGTGGCCCGGCCTATTTCTTCCTGCTGATCGAAGCCATGACCGCTGCCGGCGAAAAACTCGGCCTGCCGCGCGAAACCGCTTCGCAACTGACCCTGCAAACGGCCTTGGGCGCTGCACACATGGCAGTGGCCAGCGACGTCGACGCCGCCGAGCTGCGCCGCCGCGTCACCTCGCCTGCCGGTACCACCGAGGCGGCGATCAAGTCGTTCCAGGGCAACGCATTCGAGGCCATCGTCGAGCAGGCGCTGGAGGCTGCGGCCAAGCGTTCTGCCGAGCTGGCCGAGCAATTGGGCAAATAAGGAGTTCTTGATGAATGCACTGTCAGGCGCCGCGATCTTCGTGGTGCAAACCCTGGTCAGCCTGTACCTGGTGATCGTTCTGCTGCGCTTTGTACTGCAGCTGGTCAAAGCCAACTTCTACAACCCGCTGTGCCAGTTCGCCGTGCGCGCCACCCAGCCGCTGCTCAAGCCAATCCGCCGGATCATCCCCAGCGTCGGTGGCCTGGACACTTCGTCGCTGTTGCTGTCTGTCGTCATCCAGGCCCTGCTGATGGGCTTCGTGCTGATGGTGACCTACGGCACCTTTGGTGATGTTCTGCACCTGCTGATGTGGGCGATCATCGGCATCACCTCGCTGTTCCTGAAAATCTTCTGGGTCGCGATGATCGTCATGGTGATCGTCTCCTGGGTCGCGCCGAACAGCCACAACCCGGCAGCGGAACTGGCCTACCAGATCAGCGAACCGGTGCTGGCACCGTTCCGCCGCATCATGCCTAACCTGGGCGGCATGGACATCTCGCCGATCTTCGCCTTCTTGGCGATCCAGGTGATCCAATCCTTCGTCATGCCTCCGCTGGCCGCCTACGCCGGCATGCCACAGGAACTGTGGCGGATGATCTGACCCCGCGTGCACCTGGCGGCAAGCCATTGCTTGCCGCTGGGGGTAGCGCTCTTTAGACTTACGCCTCCGTCAAGCGTGAGCAGGGTCGATGTCCACTGTCCTTCCCGAAGATTCCGTCGGTCTGGTTACACCGCAAATTGCCCGGTTCGAAGAACCACTGGCCCTGGCTTGTGGCCGTTCCCTGGCCAGCTACGAGCTGGTCTACGAGACCTATGGCAGCCTGAACGCCAGCGCCAGCAATGCCATACTGATCTGCCATGCCCTGTCCGGCCACCACCATGCCGCGGGCTACCATGCCACCACCGACCGCAAGCCGGGCTGGTGGGACAGCTGCATCGGCCCTGGCAAACCGATCGACACCAACCGCTTCTTCGTGGTCAGCCTGAACAACCTCGGCGGCTGCAATGGCAGCACCGGCCCGAGCAGTGTCAACCCGGCCACCGGCAAGCCCTATGGCGCCGACTTCCCGGTACTGACCGTGGAAGACTGGGTGCACAGCCAAGTGCGCCTGGCCGACCGCCTGGGCATTCAGCAATGGGCCGCCGTGGTCGGTGGCAGCCTCGGTGGCATGCAGGCGCTGCAATGGACCATCACTTACCCTGACCGCGTACGCCATTGCGTCGACATCGCCTCGGCCCCCAAGTTGTCGGCACAGAACATCGCCTTCAACGAAGTGGCGCGCCAGGCCATCCTTACCGATCCGGAGTTCCATGGCGGCTCGTTCCAGGACCAGGGCGTGATTCCAAAGCGCGGCCTGATGCTGGCGCGCATGGTCGGCCACATCACTTACTTGTCCGACGATTCGATGGGCGAGAAATTCGGCCGTGAGCTCAAGAGCGACAAGCTCAACTACGACTTCCACAGCGTCGAGTTCCAGGTCGAGAGCTACCTGCGCTACCAGGGCGAAGAATTCTCCGGACGCTTCGACGCCAACACCTACCTGCTGATGACCAAGGCCCTGGACTATTTCGACCCGGCTGCGGCCCATGGCGGTGATCTGGCGGCCACCCTGGCCGACGTCACCGCCAACTACTGCATCATGTCGTTCACCACCGACTGGCGCTTCTCGCCGGCCCGCTCGCGCGAGATCGTCGACGCCCTGATGGCTGCGCGCAAGAACGTCTGTTATCTGGAGATCGACTCGCCTTATGGGCACGATGCCTTCCTGATCCCGACGCCTCGCTACATGCAGGGTTTCTCGAACTACATGAACCGCATCGCCATCTGAGGACAGCATGAGAGCCGATCTGGAAATCATCCACGACTGGATTCCCGCCGGCAGCCGGGTACTCGACCTGGGCTGCGGCAGTGGCGAGCTGCTGGCTTCGCTGCGCGATCGCAAGCAAGTCACCGGCTACGGCCTGGAAATTGACGCCGACAACATCGCCGCCTGCGTGGCCAAGGGCGTCAACGTCATCGAGCAAGACCTCGACAAGGGCTTGGGCAACTTCGCCAGCAACAGCTTCGACGTGGTGATCATGACCCAGGCCCTGCAGGCCGTAGAGTACCCCGACCGCATTCTCGACGAGATGCTGCGGGTGGGCCGTCAGTGCATCATCACCTTCCCCAACTTCGGCCACTGGCGCTGCCGTTGGTACCTGGCGACCAAAGGCCGCATGCCGGTGTCGGACTTCATGCCGTATACCTGGTACAACACGCCGAACATCCACTTCTGCACCTTCGCCGACTTCGAAGAGCTGTGTCATGAACGCCACGCCAAAGTGCTCGACCGCCTGGCCGTCGACCACTTGCACCGGAACGGGTGGGGTGGCCGGCTTTGGCCTAATCTTCTAGGTGAAATCGGCATTTATCGCGTCAGCAGCCCTGGCCTGCAGGAGCACCAGCTCGCGGTCTGACGCTCACCGGAGGAATCGCACCATGCGTCGTCTAGCCCTGTTCCTGATCAGCCTGTGCCTGGCCCTGCCAGTACTGGCTGCCGATGCCGCCAGGCCCGAGCGCAAGGAAGTGTTTGGCGACGTGACGGTGCACTACAGTGCCTTCACTTCAAGCATGCTCACGCCAGAGGTGGCAACGGCCACCGGCCTTGTCCGCAGCAAGAACCAGGGCGTGCTCAATATTGCCGTGCTCAAGGCCGACAAACCTGCGATGGCGGTGGTCAGCGGCACGGTCAAGGACCTGACCGGACGCAGCAGCCCACTGTCGTTCAAGCAAATCACCGAACAGGGCGCGGTGTATTACATCGCCCAGTTCAAGATCGACCAGCCAGAAACCGTCACCTTCGATCTGAATATCGAAACCGGCGGTACCAGCAATTCTCTCAGCTTCAACCAGGAAGTGTTCCCAGGCGAATGATGAATTTCCAGCAACTCGTATTGGCCAGCCATAACGCTGGCAAACTCAAGGAACTCCAGGCCATGCTCGGCCAGTCGGTGCAGTTGCGCTCGATCGGTGAGTTCAGTCAGGTCGAGCCTGAAGAAACCGGCTTGTCGTTCGTCGAGAACGCCATCCTCAAGGCCCGCAATGCGGCCCGCATTTCCGGCTTGCCGGCGCTGGCCGACGATTCGGGCCTGGCGGTGGATTTCCTAGGCGGCGCGCCAGGCATCTATTCGGCGCGCTATGCCGACGGCAAGGGTGACGCGGCAAACAATGCCAAGCTGCTCGAAGCGCTCAAGGATGTGCCGGAAGATCAGCGCGGCGCCCAGTTCGTCTGCGTCCTGGCCCTGGTGCGGCATGCCGATGATCCGTTGCCGATTCTCTGCGAAGGCCTGTGGCAAGGGCGCATCCTGTTCGAAGCCAGCGGTGAGCATGGCTTTGGTTACGACCCGCTGTTCTGGGTGCCGGAGCGCAACTGCTCGAGCGCCGACCTCGCCCCTTTGGATAAGAACCAGCTCAGCCACCGCGCCCGCGCCATGGCCCTGCTGCGTCAGCGTCTGGGCCTGGCATGATCGCAACGCTGTCCCAACCAGCCCCGGTGGCTTTCACCACGCTGCCGCCCCTGGCGCTGTATATCCACATTCCGTGGTGCGTGCGCAAATGCCCTTACTGCGACTTCAACTCCCACGCCGCCGGCCCTGAGCTGCCGGAAGAGGCCTATGTCGACGCGCTGCTGACCGACCTCGACCAGGAGCTGGCTGCCGCTCAGGGCCGGCCGATTTCGTCGATCTTCTTCGGCGGCGGCACGCCCAGCCTGTTCAGCGCCAATGCCTTGGGCCGCTTGCTGCGTGGCGTGGAGCAACGCATCCCGTTCGCCCCAGACATCGAGATCACGCTGGAAGCCAACCCAGGCACCTTCGAGCAGGAGAAATTCAAGGCCTACCGGCAAACGGGCATCAATCGCCTGTCCATCGGTGTGCAGAGTTTCCAGCCCGCCAAACTGCAGGCCCTGGGCCGCATCCACAATGGCGACGAAGCGGTCCGCGCAGCGGCCATGGCCCGCGCCGCCGGCTTCGACAACTTCAACATGGACCTGATGCACGGCCTGCCGGACCAGTCGCTGGAAGACGCCCTCGGCGACCTGCGCCAGGCCATCGACCTGGGGCCGACCCACCTGTCGTGGTACCAGCTGACCGTGGAACCGAACACGGTGTTCTGGAACCAGCCGCCGGAGCTTCCGGAAGACGACATTCTCTGGGACATCCAGGAAGCTGGCCAAACCCTGATGGCCGAGCATGGCTTCAAACAGTACGAAGTGTCGGCCTACGCCCAGCCCGGCCGCCCGGCACGGCACAACCTGAACTACTGGCAATTTGGCGATTTCATCGGCATTGGTGCCGGGGCCCACGGCAAGTTGACCTTCGCCGATGGCCGCATCCTGCGTACCTGGAAGACCCGCCTGCCGAAGGACTACTTGAACCTTGCCAAGCCCTTCAAGGCCGGCGAGAAGCTGCTACCGGTCGATGAATTGCCGTTCGAGTTCCTGATGAACGCGCTGCGCCTCACCGATGGCGTGGACGCCGAGCTGTTCACCCAACGTACCGGGTTGCCCCTGGCGCAACTGGCCGAGGCACGCCGCGCCGCCGAACAAAAGGGCCTTTTGCAGATCGAACCGGATCGATTGGTGGCCACCCCGCGCGGCCAGCTGTTCCTCAATGACTTGCTGCAGTATTTCTTGACCTAAGGATGACCCATGGATCTGGTACTTGATCTGCTGGCCACGGTTTCCCGCTGGAGCCGTAGCAACCTGTCGGAGATTTCCCTGGCCCTGGTAGGCTGCCTGCTGGTGCTGTTCGGCACCGATCTCAAGGCATGGGTGGAACAACGCCTGGGGGGCCTGGCAGGCGCCCTGCGTGTGCCGTTTATGGCGCTGCTGGTGATGATCGGCAGTGGTGCGGCGCTGATCTATGCCACGCCCTGGGTGGTGAAGGGGCTGAGCCAGTTCAACAACTATGCGTTGGCACCGGTGCTGTTGGTGGTGCTGGTGCTGATTGGCGTGGTGGCTGATCGGCGGGGGTGATGGTCCTAAAAGCTGCCCCGGAGAACCAGGGCAGCCCTACCACCTGACTAGCCCTTACTGGGCATCATCGAAGTGATCACGCATGAAATCCCTCGCGGTCTTGAGTACGAACAAGATCCGGATGAGCTTCCAAACGCGGCTCAGCGCATCAAGCAAACGCTTCATATGCCTTGGCCTCCTTGTTGGCGGGCCAATCTTCCAGCATCTAACCGGTTCTTCGATGCCTTCGAAAACTGTGTGAATGTTCTCGGTGAAGTGGCCAGGTTGATGGCCCTTCGAAATCAGCAACCGGCACGGTTCTCAGGCCATGTCGAAGGGGCCAGAAAGCAGAATTCTTCTCCTACCCGGCCCATCACCGAATTCATCCACACAGGAGCAACGCGATGATACTTGGGATGTACGGCCAAAGCTGTTAACCGCTCCGACACATATGATGCTGGATCTTTCAGATCATTGACGCACCCTGCGGGGCTGCCTATGATCCATTGACTGTGTGAGTGTTTTCGGTGAAGCCCCGAGCGAAGGATACTCAGTCCTATCGCTCACATAAAAAAACCGCTCTTCTCAGAGCGGTTTTTTTTGCCTGCAGTTCTGCAGAGACCAGCACATCCAAAGGCCAACTCAGCCTCTCAATCCTCCTTCTCGAACTTCAGATCCCAAACCCCATGCCCCAAGCGCTCACCACGGCGCTCGAACTTGGTGATCGGTCGCTCTTCGGGACGCGGCACATAAGCCCCATCCGCCGCCTGGTTACGGTAGCCCGGTGCAGCACTCATCACTTCCAGCATGTACTCGGCATACGGCTCCCAGTCGGTCGCCATGTGGAACACGCCACCCGGTTTGAGCTTGCGGCGTACCAGCTCGGCGAACTCGAGCTGCACGATGCGGCGCTTGTGATGGCGCGCCTTGTGCCAAGGGTCGGGGAAGAACAGCATCAAGCGATCGAGGCTGTTGTCGGCTACGCAGCGGTTGAGCACTTCGATAGCGTCGCAGTCATACACCCGCAGGTTCTTCAGGCCCTGGGTCAGCACGCCGTTGAGCAGTGCGCCAACTCCCGGACGGTGCACTTCCACACCGATGAAGTCCAGCTCCGGCGCGGCAGCGGCCATTTCCAGCAGGGAATGGCCCATGCCGAAACCGATCTCCAGGATGCGCGGCGCCGAACGGCCAAACACCTGGTCGTAGTCCACCGGGCTGTCGGCCAGCGGCAGGATGTACAGCGGGCCGCCCTGGTCCAGGCCGCGTTGCTGGCCTTCGGTCATGCGCCCGGCGCGCATCACGAAACTCTTGATGCGACGGTGGGGGCGCGCTTCGCCGTCAGGGGTGGTCGGCGTATCTTGCGGTTCAGTCATCGGGGGCTCTTACTTGATCAGACCATCCAGCGGCGAAGAGGCGCTGGCATAGAGTTTCTTCGGCATGCGCCCGGCCAGGTAGGCCATGCGGCCAGCCACGATGGCGTGCTTCATGGCCTCGGCCATCAGCACCGGCTGCTGGGCGTGAGCGATGGCCGAGTTCATCAGCACGGCTTCGCAGCCCATTTCCATGGCGATGGTGGCGTCGGAGGCGGTGCCTACACCGGCGTCCACCAGTACCGGCACCTTGGATTCTTCCAGGATGATCTGCAGGTTGTACGGGTTGCAGATACCCAGGCCGGTGCCGATCAGGCCGGCCAGCGGCATCACCGCGATGCAGCCGGCTTCGGCCAGCTGACGGGCAATGATCGGGTCATCGCTGGTGTAGACCATCACGTCGAAACCGTCCTTGACCAGCACTTCGGCGGCCTTGAGGGTTTCGATCACGTTGGGGAACAGGGTTTTCTGGTCGGCCAGGACTTCCAGCTTGACCAGGTTGTGGCCATCGAGCAGCTCACGGGCCAGGCGGCAGGTGCGCACGGCTTCGACCGCGTCATAACAGCCAGCAGTGTTCGGCAGGATGGTGTAGCGGTCCGGCGGCAACACGTCGAGCAGGTTCGGCTCGCCTGGGTTCTGGCCGAGGTTGGTGCGGCGCACGGCGACGGTGACGATTTCGGCACCCGAGGCCTCGATGGCCAGGCGGGTTTCTTCCATGTCACGGTACTTGCCGGTGCCGACCAGCAGGCGCGACTGGAAAGTACGCCCGGCCAGGGTGAAGGGCTTGTCGCTACGAACGTTGCTCATCGTTGTTCCTCGGGAAAAGGTTGCTGGGCTTGCAGGTGAATCGCCGGGACGGAATCAACCGCCACCGATGGCGTGGACCACTTCGACCTGGTCGCCTTCGTTCAGCTGCGTGCTGTCGTGCTGGCTACGCGGCACGATATCCAGGTTGAGTTCCACCGCCACCCGGCGCCCAGTCAGCTCCAGACGCGTCAGCAGGGCCGCGACGCTTTCGCCAGCGGGTACTTCGTAAGGTTCACCGTTCAGTTGAATGCGCATGCGCACGGCCACCATCGTTCTTTGGGGCCCGCATTCTAGCGCCGAACAACGCCTTTACCCAAGGGCGACGGGAGCCATTAGTCGCGATTGTGGACCGTTTGGTCAGCCCAGGCGCCAGGCCGCCAGGCCCAGGCACAGCCAACCGGCGAGCAAGCACAGGCCGCCAATGGGGGTGATGATGCCCAGCTTGCCCAGCCCGCTGAGGGTCAGCAGGTACAGGCTGCCGGAAAACAGCACGATGCCCAGGGCGAACAGGCCGCCGGCCCAGCCCACCAGACGCCCTGGCAAGTGCGCCGCCAGTACAGCCACACCGAAGATCGCCAGGGTATGCACCAACTGGTAGGTCACACCGGTGTGAAAGATTACCAGGTACTCCGCCGTCAGCCGGTTTTTCAGGCCGTGGGCGGCGAACGCGCCAAGGGCGACACCGGTAAAACCGAAAAAGGCGGCGAGCATCAGGAAGCTGCGAAGCATGGGACGACTCCTTGGATCGGGTCTGTATAATGGCCCCTTCCACCGGTCCGGCCAAGCCATCGCCATGCTTTCATCGATCATCCGCCGCTTCGCCCGCGCCCTGCTCTGGTTCGCTGCCGGCAGCATCGTACTGGTGCTGGTGTTTCGCTGGGTGCCGCCACCTGGCACGGCATTGATGGTCGAGCGCAAGGTGCAGTCGTGGGTAAGTGGCGAGCCAATCGACCTGCAGCGCGACTGGGAGCCTTGGGAGAATATCTCCGACGAGCTCAAGGTCGCGGTCATTGCCGGTGAAGACCAGAAATTCGCCACGCACTGGGGCTTCGATATCCCGGCCATCCAGGCGGCGCTGGCCTACAACGAACGCGGCCGCAGCATTCGCGGCGCCAGTACGCTGACCCAGCAGGTGGCCAAGAACCTGTTCCTGTGGTCCGGGCGCAGCTGGTTGCGCAAGGGGCTGGAGGCCTGGTTCACGGCGCTGATCGAACTGTTCTGGTCGAAGGAGCGCATCCTTGAGGTCTACCTGAACAGTGCGGAATGGGGCAAAGGGGTATTCGGTGCCCAGGCAGCGGCGCGTTACCACTTTGGAATCGATGCAAGCCGGCTGAATCGGCAACAGGCGGCACAACTGGCGGCCGTGCTGCCAAGCCCGATCAAGTGGAGTGCCAGCCGGCCGAGCGCCTATGTAGCGAGCCGCGCGGGCTGGATTCGCCGGCAGATGAGCCAGCTGGGCGGGCCTGGTTACCTGATGCAACTGGATGCTTCGCGCAGGCCTTGAGCTGATTTGCTGATTGTTCTGGCCCTATCGCCGGCAAAGCCCCTGCAAATAAAAAAGCCGCCAACCCTCATCAGGCCAGCGGCTTCTCAGTACAGCCAGGCAGCGGTCAGACCGCGATCAATGCCTTGACCTTGTTCATCGCATTCTTCTCCAGCTGGCGAATACGCTCAGCCGAAACACTGTACTTGTCCGCCAGCTCATGCAACGTTGCCTTTTCTTCCGCCAGCCAGCGCTGGTAGAGGATGTCACGGCTACGCTCATCCAGGCCCTGCAGTGCTTCATGCAGGTTGCTGGTGGAGTTGTCACTCCAGTCCGCGTCTTCCAGCTGCACGGCCGGGTCGTAACGGTGGTCTTCCAGGTAATGCGCAGGCGACTGGAAGGCGCTGTCATCGTCCGCTTCGGCTGCCGGGTCGAAGGCCATGTCCTGGCCACTCAGGCGGCTTTCCATCTCGCGCACTTCACGTGGCTCGACGCCAAGGCTTTCCGCCACGCGATGCACTTCGTCATTGTTCAACCAGGCCAGGCGTTTCTTCTGGCTGCGCAGGTTGAAGAACAGCTTGCGCTGGGCCTTGGTGGTGGCCACTTTGACGATACGCCAGTTGCGCAGGATGAACTCGTGAATCTCGGCCTTGATCCAGTGCACTGCGAAGGACACCAGGCGCACACCCATTTCCGGGTTGAAGCGCTTGACCGCTTTCATCAGGCCAACGTTGCCTTCCTGGATCAGGTCGGCCTGGGCCAGGCCGTAGCCTGCATAGCTACGGGCGATGTGTACGACGAAACGCAGGTGGGCCATCACCATTTGCCGAGCGGCCTCAAGATCCTGCTCATAGTAGAGACGCTCGGCCAGATCACGCTCCTGCTCGACAGTCAGCAGCGGGATGCTGTTGACCGTGTGCACATAGGCTTCCAGGTTCGCACCAGGTACCAGGGCATAGGCAGGTTGCAACGATGTGGTCATTCAAGAACCTCCGACTTACTAGACTCGCGCCTTGTGAGCGCTGCCAACATTGACCCGGAACGACGGTACAAGTTCCAAAATGAAAAAAATGTCAATGCTGGCACGAAAAAACTATCGTGGTGCCAACTCGTTCAAGTGTCGGGCCACCGCGATCCATGCACCGATATACCCCAACAGCACCGCCCCGATCAAGAGCGACAGACCATCGGATGCTGGCACTCCGCCCAGGGCGAAGTCGCTGTCATACAGCCCGGACAGCCCTACCACGGCCTCGTTCAGCCAGTTCAGGCCAAACGCCAGAATCCCCCAGGCCAGCATGCCCGCACCCAGGCCGTACAAGGCCCCCATGTACAGGAAAGGCCGGCGTACATAGCTGTCGGTGCCGCCTACCAGCTTGATCACTTCGATCTCGACGCGACGGTTTTCAATATGTAGACGAATTGTGTTACCGATTACTAACAGCAAGGCCGAAATCAGCATGACCGCCAGGCCGAACACGAACCGGTCGCCCAGTTTGAGAATCGCCGCCAGGCGCTCGACCCATACCAGGTCAAGCTGTGCATTCTCGACGCGCGGCAGCTCGGCCAGGCGTTGACGCAGCGCCTCGAGCGCCGGCTTGTCGACTTCGCTCGGGGTTACCACCACCACGCCGGGCAGCGGGTTGTCGGGGAGTTCGCGCAATGCCTCACCCAGCCCGGATTGCTGCTGGAATTCTTCGAGCGCCTGCTCGCGGCTGACGTACTGGGCATCTGCCACGCCCGGCATGCCTTTGATCTCGTCGCGCAGGGCCTCGCCTTCCTTGCTGCCCGCATCGAGCTTCAGGTACAGCGAGATTTGCGCCGCACGCTGCCAGGAGCCGCCGAGCTTCTCGACGTTCTTCAGCAGCAGCGACAGCCCCATGGGCATGCTCAAGGCTACCGCCATGACCAGGCAGGTGAAAAAGCTGCCGATCGGCTGCTTGCCCAGCCGGCGCAGGCTGTCGGCCAGGCTGGCACGGTGGCTTTCCAGCCAGGCATGCAACAGGGTCCGGAAGTCCGGGCCATCATCGTCATGTTCCCCGCGCTTGTTCTTCGCGGGCTGCGGGTCGGCAGGTTTCGGTGCGACCCGTTCGGAAACCTTCGGTGTACGTGCATTGCTCATTGCCCGGCCTCCCCATCGCCGATCAGACGGCCGCGCTGCAAGGTCAGCATGCGGTGGCGCATGCGCGCGATCAGTGCCAGGTCGTGGCTGGCAATCAAAACCGTGGTACCCAGGCGGTTGATGTCTTCGAACACGCCCATGATTTCCGCGGCCAGGCGCGGGTCAAGGTTACCGGTGGGTTCGTCAGCCAGCAGCAAGGCTGGCTGGTGGACGATGGCCCGGGCGATACCGACCCGCTGCTGCTGGCCGGTGGACAGGTCGGCCGGGAACAGGTCGCCTTTGTCGACCAGCGATACACGCTCCAGCGCCGAATCCACCCGCTTGGTGATCTCGGCCTTGGACAGGCCGAGAATCTGCAGCGGCAAGGCGATGTTGTTGAACACCGTGCGGTCGAACAGCAGCTGATGGTTCTGGAACACCACCCCGATCTGCCGGCGCAGGAACGGGATCTGTGCATTGCTGATCTGCCCCAGGTCCTGCCCCGCCAGCAGCAATTTACCGCTGGTCGGTCGTTCCATGGCCAGCAGCAGGCGCAGCAAGGTGCTCTTGCCGGCGCCGGAATGGCCGGTGACGAACAGGAATTCGCCCCGGCGCGCCCGGAAACTCAGCTCATGCAAGCCGACATGGCCGTTGGGATAGCGCTTGGCAACCTGTTCGAATCGGATCATGGGTGCTCTCGCTCGGCGAACAGAGCCTTGACGAACGGCTCGGCTTCAAAGGTGCGCAGGTCGTCGATCCCCTCACCGACACCGATGAAGCGGATCGGGATGTTGAACTGCTTGGCCAGGGCGAAGATCACCCCACCCTTGGCAGTACCGTCCAGCTTGGTCAGGGCCAGGCCGGTCAGTTCGACGCTCTGGTTGAAGTACTTGGCCTGGCTGATGGCGTTCTGTCCGGTACCGGCGTCGAGCACCAGCAACACCTCGTGCGGTGCCTCGGCATCGAGCTTGCCAATGACCCGACGGACCTTTTTCAGCTCTTCCATCAGGTTGTCCTTGGTGTGCAGGCGGCCGGCAGTGTCGGCAATCAGCACATCGACGCCACGGGCCTTGGCGGCTTGTACGGCGTCGAAGATCACCGAGGCGGAGTCGGCACCGGTGTGCTGGGCGATCACCGGGATCTGGTTGCGCTCGCCCCACACTTGCAGCTGCTCGACAGCGGCGGCACGGAAGGTGTCGCCCGCGGCCAGCATGACCTTCTTGCCTTCGAGCTGCAGTTTCTTGGCCAGCTTGCCGATGGTTGTGGTCTTGCCGGCGCCGTTCACGCCGACCACGAGGATCACGTAAGGCTTGTTCTGCGCTTCGACCTTCAGCGGCTGCTCGACCGGGCGCAGCAGCGCGGCCAGTTCTTCCTGCAGCGACTTGTACAGGGCGTCGGCATCGGCGAGCTGCTTGCGCGCGACCTTCTGGGTCAGGTTCTGGACGATGGCCGAGGTGGCTTCCACGCCGACATCAGCGGTCAGCAGGCGGGTTTCGATCTCGTCGAGCAGGTCGTCATCGATGACCTTCTTGCCAAGGAACAGGCTGGCCATGCCCTCGCCGATACTGGCGCTGGTCTTCGACAGGCCTTGCTTGAGGCGAGCGAAGAAGCCGGGCTTGGACTGCTCGGTGGCGGCAGGGGCAGCGACCACCGGAGCCGGCTCAGGCTCGATGACGGCTGGGGCCGCGACTACAGGCTCTACGACTGCCGGGGCCGCAGCTACGGTAGCGACGGGCTCTGGCGCCGGGCGCTCAGGAATCGCCGGAGGAGCCTTGGGCTCGAGGTCCGGGACCAGGGCGACAGGCTCTTCCGCAACAGGCAGGACCAGGTTGCTGACGGGCGGCTCAACTGGGCGAGCAACCGGGATTTCAGGGGCTGCAACCACCGGGGTCGGGCTTTCGACCTGTGCTGGGGCAGGCTCCGCATTCGCGGGCAAGCCCGCTTCCACAGGGGCCTGGTGTACAGGCTCAGGAATGTCGGCTGGCGCAGGAATAGTGACTGGCACAGGCTCAGGGGCCGCTATCGGCTCATACTGCACTGTGCGCGGCACCTCAGGAGCAGCAGGCGCAGCAGGGGCTTCGGCAGCCGCCGGCGCTGCCGGAGCGGCTTCAGGCAGCTCGACGGCGGGCTGCTCGGCTACCGGCTCGGCAGCTTGAGCTTCAGGCGTTTGTGGCTGTTCGGCGACAGGTTGCTGCGGCTTCTTGCGAAACCAGCTGAACAGGCCTTTTTTCTCGCCAGCCTCGGCCGGCGCTTTTTTGTCGTCGTTGGAACCAAACATGGAAGACGGCTATCTCAGGGTAGCGATGGGCCAGCAGTGGCGCATCGGGAATTCTCTAAACGCAGAACAGACTATTTTGAATCCGGCTGGTTCATGCGCAATGTTTTGTCTAAATGGGCCTAGGGCCAGAACGGCGACAGGCATGGTCGCCAGGCAACCGGATCAGTATCCTAGCACCTCCTGGCCCGCCGACGCTAAACCCTGCGGGCCGCCGAACAGGTTAAACACCTTATGAATGCTCTAGCCCGCCGCGCCGCTGGCCTGCTGCTCAGCACGCTCTGCCTGCCACTCATGGCTTTCGCCGCCGATGTGCAACCCACCCACGAGTTCATCCTCGACAACGGCCTCAAAGTGGTCGTGCGAGAGGATCACCGCGCGCCTGTGGTGGTTTCGCAGATCTGGTACAAGGTCGGCTCCAGCTACGAGACGCCGGGCCAGACCGGCTTGTCCCACGCGCTCGAGCACATGATGTTCAAGGGTAGCGCCAAGATCGGCCCCGGCGAGGCCTCGCGCATCCTGCGTGACCTTGGCGCGGAAGAGAACGCCTTTACCAGCGACGACTACACCGCCTACTACCAGGTCCTGGCCCGTGACCGCCTGCCAGTGGCCTTCGAGCTGGAGGCCGACCGCCTGGCCAGCCTGCGCCTGCCGGCTGACGAGTTCGCCCGGGAAATCGAAGTGATCAAGGAAGAGCGCCGCCTGCGCACCGACGATCAGCCCAGCTCGAAAGCCTTCGAGCTGTTCCGCGCCATGGCCTACCCGGCCAGTGGGTACCACACACCGACCATCGGCTGGATGGCTGACCTCGAACGGATGAAGGTCGAGGAGCTGCGCCACTGGTACGAGTCCTGGTACGCACCGAACAATGCCACCCTGGTGGTGGTCGGCGACGTCACCGCCGATGAGGTCAAGGGCCTGGCACAGAAGTACTTCGGCGCCATCCCCAAACGCAGCGTGCCGCCGGCCAAGCTGCCGCTCGAGCTTGCCGAACCGGGCTTGCGCCAGCTGAGCCTGCACGTGCGCACCCAGCTGCCGAGCCTGATCTACGGCTTCAACGTACCCGGCCTGGCCACTGCCAAGGACCCACGCACCGTGCACGCCCTGCGGCTGATCTCGGCGTTGCTCGACGGCGGTTACAGCGCCCGCCTGCCGGCACGCCTGGAACGTGGTCAAGAACTGGTGGCCGGCGCCTCGTCCAGCTACAACGCCTTTACCCGCGGCGACAGCCTGTTCCTGA
Source organism: Pseudomonas sp. NPDC089395 (assembly GCF_044749525.1). Lineage (NCBI taxonomy): Bacteria > Pseudomonadati > Pseudomonadota > Gammaproteobacteria > Pseudomonadales > Pseudomonadaceae > Pseudomonas > Pseudomonas sp. NPDC089395. The sequence goes on along the minus strand of NZ_JBIVID010000008.1, from coordinate 153,023 downwards.
TCTCGGCCACGCCGAACGTGCAGAAGCAGAAAACCCTGGCCGATGTGGAAAAAGGCGTCTGGCAGCTGCTCGACGAACTCAAGACCACCCCGCCCAGCGCCGAAGAGCTGGAGCGCGTGCGCGCCCAGGTGATTGCCGGCCTGGTCTACGACCGTGACTCGATCAGCAGCCAGGCCACGACCATTGGCCAGCTGGAAACCGTTGGCCTGTCCTGGAAGTTGATCGACAGCGAGCTGGACGAACTCAAGCGCGTCACCCCCGAGGATATCCAGAACGCTGCACGCACCTACTTCACCCGCGAACGCCTGAGCGTTGCCCATGTACTGCCCGAGGAGTCCGCTCATGAGTGATCGCAGCGCACCACGTTACACCCTGATCGGCGCAGGCATCATCGCGCTGGTGGTGGCAGTGGCCGCCGTCCTGGCGCGCCCGGCTCACTCCGAGGCCGACAGTAGCGCCGCACGCTCGGCCAACACCCTGCAATCACTGGCCGAACTGGACGGCAAGGCACCGAGCCGGCGCCAGCTGAACATCCAGAACTGGACCACCGCCGAGGGCGCCCGGGTGCTGTTCGTCGAGGCCCGTGAGCTGCCGATGTTCGACCTGCGCGTGACCTTCGCCGCTGGCAGCAGCCAGGACGGCAAGACGCCCGGCCTGGCCAGCCTGACCAACGCCATGCTCAACGAGGGCGTGGCCGGCAAGGACGTGACTGCCATTGCCGAAGGCTTCGAGGGCCTCGGCGCGGACTTTGGCAACGGGTCCTACCGCGACATGGCCGTGGCCTCGCTGCGCAGCCTGAGCGCCAAGGACAAACGCGAGCCCGCGCTCAAGCTGTTCGCCGAAGTGGCCGGCCAGCCGACCTTCCCGGAAGACGCGCTCAAACGCATCAAGAACCAGCTGCTGGCCGGCTTCGAGTATGAAAAGCAGAACCCCGGCAAGATCGGCGGCAAGGCCCTGTTCGCCCAGCTCTACGGCGACCACCCCTACGGCCAGCCCAGCGATGGCACTGCCGAGAGCATCCCGGGCATCACCCTGGAACAACTGCGCGCCTTCCACGCCAAGGCTTATGCTGCCGGCAACGCCGTGATCGCCCTGGTCGGCGACCTCAGCCGCGAGGAAGCCGAAGCCGTTGCCGCCCAGGTATCCGCCGCCCTGCCGAAAGGCCCGGCACTGGCGGCACCGGCCCAACCGGTAGCGCCCAAGGCAGGCATCACCCACATCGACTTCCCGAGCAAGCAGACGCACCTGATGCTCGCCGAGCTCGGCATCGACCGCCAGGACCCGGACTGGCCAGCCCTGTCGCTGGGCAACCAGATTCTCGGCGGCGGCGCCTTCGGCACTCGCTTGATGAGCGAAGTACGGGAAAAGCGCGGCCTGACCTATGGCGTGTACTCGGTATTCAGCCCGATGCAGGTGCGCGGTCCGTTCATGATCAACCTGCAGACCCGTGCCGAGCTCAGCGAAGGCACGCTCAAGCTGGTTGAGGATATTCTTGCCGACTACCTGAAAAGCGGTCCGACCCAGCAAGAGCTGGACGACGCCAAGCGCGAACTGGCGGGCAGCTTCCCGCTGTCCAACGCCAGCAATGCGAGCATCGTCGCCCAACTGGGCGCCATCGGCTTCTACAACCTGCCGCTGACCTGGCTGGAAGACTTCATGCAGCAGTCCCAGGCGCTGACGGTCGAGCAGATCAAGACAGCCATGAACAAACACCTGGCAGCCGACAAGCTGGTGATCGTCACCGTTGGCCCAAGCGTGCAGCAGAAACCGCTGCCAGCCCCCACTGACAAACCTGCCGAGCAAGCGCTCGGCGTACCGGAGCACTAATGCCTAGATCCAACCCTCCCGCCCGCCCCCAATCGAGCCAAAGCAAGGGCCAGGGTCACCTGCGCATCATCGCCGGCGAATGGCGCAGCCGCCGTCTGGCGGTACCGGAAGGCGAAGGCCTGCGGCCAACGCCCGACCGCGTGCGCGAAACCCTGTTCAACTGGCTGGCGCCTCATATCGAAGGCGCCCGGGTGCTGGATGCCTTCACCGGCAGCGGCGCTCTGGTGCTCGAGGCATTGTCCCGCGGCGCCGAGGATGCCGTGGCGCTGGACAGCAACCCGGCAGCGATCGCTAGCCTGAAGAACAACCTGGAACTCCTGCGTTGCCCGCGCGGGCAGATCCTGCAGACCGACGCCCTACGCTACCTGCAAGGACCGGCCAAGCAGCAGTTCGACCTGGTGTTCCTCGACCCGCCGTTCCACCAGGACCTGCTGGCCAATGTCTGCAACCTGCTGGAGCAGAACCAGTGGCTGCGCGACCAGGCCTGGATCTACACCGAAAGCGAAGCGGCCCCTTCGACCCTGCAACTGCCGGGCAACTGGCGCCTGCACCGCGAGAAGAAGACCGGCCAGGTGCACTACGCACTGTGGCAACGGAGCTCAACCGACCAATAGCGCAGATACGGCGGTGAGGTTTCATGGCACTCTAGGCAGGCACAACACGAGTCGCCCAGTATGCCCAGTCTCACTGCCACCTTCCGCCCGGCCATCGGCCTGTCCAACCCCCACTTGCAGACCCTGTGGGGCCCGCTGTGGCGAAAGCTGCCCGCGCTCGAGCGCAACCGCGAGCGCCTGTGGCTGGCCGATGGCGACTTCCTCGACCTCGACTGGCATGGCCCGCACCTAGCCGATGCGCCGCTGGTGCTGGTGCTGCATGGCCTGACCGGCTCCTCCCACTCCCCCTATGTCAAAGGCTTGCAGCAGGCGCTGCAGGCGCGTGGCTGGGCCAGCGTGGCGGTGAACTGGCGCGGCTGCTCGGGCGAGCCCAACCTGCTGGCCCGCAGCTACCATTCCGGCGCCAGCGAAGACCTGGCCGAGGTGGTCGCCCACCTGCGCGCCGAACGGCCATTGGCACCGCTGTATGCCGTGGGTTACTCGCTGGGCGGTAATGTACTGCTCAAATACTTGGGCGAGAGCGGTTGTGCCAGCCAGCTGGAAGCGGCGGTGGCGGTTTCGGTGCCCTTTCGCCTCGACCAGTGCGCCGACCGTATCGGGCAAGGTTTTTCCAAGGTCTATCAGGCCCATTTCATGCGCGAGATGATGGCGTATGTGCAGTCGAAGCAGCAGCACTTCCGTGCGCAGGGGCATCATGAGGGCCTGGCTGCACTCGACCGCCTGGGGCCGTTGCGCAACTTGCGTACCTTTTGGGACTTCGACGGCAAGGTCACCGCGCCGCTCAACGGTTTCAGCGATGCCCACGACTACTATCGCCGGTCATCGAGTCGTTATTACCTGGGGGAGAACCGCACGCCAACGCTGATCATCCACGCCGTTGATGACCCCTTCGTCTCCGGCCACAGCCTACCCACGGTCAGCGAGCTGGCACCTCAGACGCATTTCGAACTGCATGCCCGCGGTGGGCACGTGGGGTTTGTCGAGGGCAGCCTGCGCAATCCGGCTTACTACCTGGAGCGGCGGATTCCGCAGTGGCTGGTCGAGGGCAGGTAGCGCTCGACTGGCCTCATCGCCGGCAAGCCGGCTCCCACAGATGTTTCTGGAATCGCTGGAACCCCTGTGGGAGCCGGCTTGCCGGCGATGAGGCCAGACCTGTTTACTCGCCCGTCGCTACACCGTGCTTCGGATCATTGATCCACTCGCTCCACGACCCGGCATACAACCGACCCAGTGGATAACCCGCCAACGCCAGGGCGAACAGGTTATGGCAGGCGGTTACCCCCGACCCGCAATACGCGACCAACTGCTCGGGCTCGCGTCCGGCGAGTTTTTCAGCAAAGCGCTGCTTGAGTTGCTCCGGCGCCAGGAAACGCCCCTCCGCGTCCAGGTTGTCGGTAAAGGCTGCACATTGGGCGCCCGGAATATGCCCGGCTACCGGGTCGATCGGCTCCACTTCACCGCGAAACCGCGGCAAGGCACGCGCATCGATCAAGGTCAGCTCGGGGGTGCCCAGACGCTTGAGCAGATGCTCGGCATCGATCAGCAGCTTGGGGTCCGGCTTGCCGTTGAACGAACCCTCTCGCTTGACCGGTGCATCGAGGCTCAACGGTAGATGCGCCGCGTGCCAGGCCTTGAGGCCACCCTCGAGAATGGACACGTCACTGCGCTTGCCCAGCCACACCAACAGCCACCAGGCACGTGCGGCAAAGGCACCGGGGCCATCGTCGTAGAGCACCACCTCGCTGTCGTCGTCCAGCCCCCACTCGCGCAACCGCTCGACCAGACGCTGCGGATCGGGCAGCGGGTGGCGACCGGTTCGTCCCTTGCTCACCGGACCGCTCAAATCCCTTTCCAGGTCGGCAAAGTGCGCCCCGGCGATATGCCCCTCGGCATAACTACGCTGGCCGTAATCCGCATCCTCCAGGGCAAAACGACAATCCAGGATCACCAGGTTGGGCGAGTCCAGACGCTCGGCCAGCTGCTGCGGGGTGATCAATTGCGCAAGGGGCATGACAATCTCCTGATCGATGGCACGAAGACCCTGGCTACTGTTCCAGGGCCTGGTTAAAGGGAACGTGGAATTCCTGGCACAACGCGTCCACGGCACTGCGCGCGCTATTGGTAACGAAGCCGAGCTCCAGCACCAGCACCTGATAGACGCCGCGCTTAAAGGCTTCTTCACCCAGGTGGGCGGAATGCTCGCGCGTGGTACTGAGAAAACGGACCCAGGACGTCAGCACGATCCAGGCGTTGATGGTCAGCGATTCGATCTGCGCAGGCTCCATGGCCAGGATGCCGGCATCGACGAAGCCGCGGTAGATCGCCTGGCCCTGGCGCAGGCACCGCTCGGAAAACCGCCGGTAACGGGCGGCGAGCTCGGCATCGCTGTCCAGCAGGTGCTCCAGATCGCGGTGCAGGAAGCGGTAGTTCCACATCGCCGCCAGCAGCGCCTTGAGGTAGAAGCGCTTGTCTTCCACCGTGGCCACGCGCCCTTGCGGCGGGCGCAGGAAGCTATCCACCAGTTCTTCGTACTGGCTGAACAGCAGCGCGATGATCGCCTGCTTGTTGGGGAAGTGGTAGTACAGGTTGCCGGGCGACATTTCCATGTGTGCGGCAATGTGGTTGGTACTGACGCTGCGCTCGCCCTGCTGGTTGAACAGCTCCAGGCTGTTCTGCACGATGCGTTCGCGGGTCTTCATGCGCGGGGCCATGCTCAGCTCCCAGTCTGAAGGCTTTCGATAATGGCTCATCTTACGGTGTAACACGCCCCGGATGCACCGCTCGGTACCGGGAAAAAAATCGCACCATGGTACGAATTAGAGTATAGGCTCTAGACATTCTCAACCCACAGAGGATGCCACCGTGACCTCGCCCATCGCCTTGCCTCCTGTGCATTCCGACACCGACCTGGAAGCGACGTTCGCCGCCCAGCGCAAGGCGTTCGCCGGCAACCCGATGCCACCGGCGGCGCAACGGCGACAGTGGCTGAAAAGCTTGCGCGAAGCGTTGCTGGCGAATCAGCAGCAGCTGATCGAAGCAATCGACACGGACTTCTCCGGGCGCAGCGCAGATGAAACCTTGCTGGCCGAGCTGCTGCCGTCTGTACAAGGCATCCGCCATGCCGAGCGCCACCTGCGGCGATGGATGCGCCCAGCCAGAAGAGCCGTCGGCCTGGCCTTCCAGCCCGCCAGTGCGCGTGTGCTGTATCAGCCGCTGGGGGTGATAGGCATCATCGTGCCGTGGAACTACCCATTGTTCCTCGCCATCGGTCCGCTGACCTGCGCCCTGGCCGCGGGCAATCGAGTCATGCTCAAGCTCAGCGAGGCCACGCCGGCCAGTGCCCAGGCGCTGAAGGCCTTGCTTGAGCAGGTGTTCCCTGAAGACCTGGTCAGCGTGGTGCTGGGCGAAGTGGCGGTGGGCCAGGCATTCGCCAGGCTGCCCTTCGATCACCTGCTGTTCACCGGCGCCACCAGCGTCGGTCGCCAGGTCATGCTGGCCGCCGCGCAAAACCTGACCCCGGTGACGCTCGAGCTGGGCGGCAAGTCGCCGGCCATCGTTTCGGCCAGCGTACCGCTGGACGCCGCCGCCGAGCGCATCGCCTTCGGCAAGACCCTCAACGCCGGCCAGACCTGCGTGGCCCCCGACTACGTACTGGTGCCACGCGAGCGCCTCGAAGCCTTCAGCGATGCCTACAACCATGCGGTTCACCGTTTCTACCCACGTATTGCCGACAATCCCGACTACAGCGCCATCATCAACCCACGGCAGCTGCAGCGCCTGCAGCAGCTGCTGGACGACGCCCGCGCCAAGGGCGCCCGGGTAGTCGACCTGTACCCCGATGAGCCGCGCCAGGGCCGGCGCTTGCCGCCGCACCTGCTGCTGCAGGTGAGCGACGACATGCATGTCATGCAGGACGAGATCTTCGGCCCACTGCTGCCGCTGGTCCCCTACGACAGCCTCGACGATGCGCTGGCCTACATCAACCAGCGCCCGCGTCCCTTGGCGCTGTACTACTTTGGCTACGCCCGTGCCGAGCAGGAACATGTGCTGCAGCACAGCCATTCGGGCGGCGTATGCCTCAACGACACCCTGCTGCATGTGGCCCAGGACGACTTGCCCTTCGGCGGCATCGGCCCTTCCGGCATGGGTCACTACCACGGCCACGAGGGTTTCCTGACCTTCAGCAAGGCCAAGGCAGTGCTTGCCAAGCAGCGCCTGAATGCGGCGCGCCTGATCTACCCACCGTATGGCAAGGCCTTGCAGCGCCTGGTCTACAAACTGTTCATCCGCTGAGACCTGCACCATGCATCGTCGCGACTTGCTGCGATTCAGCCTGGGCGCAAGCGCCTTCCTGGCCACCGCCAGCCTGGTCGGTTGCAGCTCCCAGGCGCCTGCCAGTGGTTATCAGGTACTGCGCGCCGACGACCTGCCACTGCTGCGCGCCATGATCCCGGTGGTGCTCGCCGGGACGGCGGCCAACGACGTGCTGGTGCTGCACAGCCTCGACCACAAGCTGGCAGCGCTGTCCCCGGAAATGCTCAAGCTCACCCGACAGCTGTTCGACGTGCTCAGCCTGCCCCTGACCCGAGGGCCGTTGACGGGCGTATGGGGCGCCTGGGAGCAGGCCGGTGCGGATCAGGTGACGGCGTTTCTGCAGCGCTGGCAGGACAGTTCGCTGAACCTGCTGCGCATGGGCCACGCCTCGCTGCTGCAACTGCTGCAGATGGCCTGGTACGAGCGCCCGGAAGCCTGGACGGCCTGTGGCTACCCCGGCCCGCCGAAAATCTGACCCACGACAAGAGCCCTGCCAATGCCTGTCATCGACCCGTTTCGCCAAGGCCTCGACCGCGGCTGGATTGCCCGCGACGGCTCACGCCTGGAGCACGACCTCACCTTGCAGGCCGACATTGCCGTGATCGGTAGCGGCGCAGGGGGCGCCACCAGCGCGCAGATCCTCAGCGCTGCAGGCTACAAGGTGCTGCTGATCGAGGAAGGCCCCCTGAAAACCAGCAGCGATTTCCACCTGCTGGAGAGCGAAGCCTATGCCAGCCTGTATCAGGAAGGCCTGGGCAGAATGAGCAAGGATGGCGCCATCACGATCCTGCAGGGCCGGGCGGTGGGCGGAACGACGCTGGTCAACTGGACTTCGAGCTTTCGCACGCCAGCGCAGACCTTGGCCCACTGGGCCACGGCGCACGGTGTGAAAGGCCTGGGCGAAGCTGAAATGAGCCCCTGGTTCGAGCGCATCGAACAAGAGCTGGGCATCACGCCCTGGGCCATGCCGCCCAACGCCAACAACGATGTGCTGCGCCGCGGTTGCGAGCAGCTCGGCTACCGCTGGGCGGTGATCCCGCGCAATGTGCGGGGTTGCTGGAACCTCGGCTATTGCGGCATGGGCTGCCCGGTCAACGCCAAGCAGTCGATGCTGGTCACACGCATTCCCGCCCTGCTCGAAAACGGTGGCGAGCTGCTGTACCTCGCGCGTGCCGAGCGCTTCGAGCACGACGGCGAACGCATCGCCCAGTTGCACTGCCAAGCCCTGGATGCCCAAGGAATACAGCCAACGGGGCGAAGCATCAGGGTTCGCGCTCGGCACTACATCCTCGCCGGCGGCGGCATCAACAGCCCCGCCATGCTGCTGCGCTCCAAGGCACCCGATCCCCACGACCTCCTGGGCAAGCGCACCTTCCTGCACCTGGTGAATTTCAGCGCGGCGCGCTTCGACGAACGCATCGACCCCTTCCATGGCGCCCCGCAGTCCATCTACAGCGACCACTTCCAGTGGCAGGACGGCGTCGACGGCGCAGTGGGCTACAAGTTGGAAGTACCGCCCCTGCACCCGGCCCTGGCCAGCACCTTGCTCGGCGGCCATGGCACCGACAATGCCCAGCGCATGGCTGAACTGCCGCACACCCACGTCATGCTTGCGCTGCTGCGGGACGGTTTCCACCCGCAAAGCACGGGTGGCACGGTGGCGTTGCGTGGCGATGGTTCCCCGGTGCTCGACTACCCGGTCAGCGACTACCTGCGCGATGGCCTGCGCCGGGCCTACCGCAGCATGGCGCAGATCCAGTTTGCCGCGGGCGCCACCCACGTTACCCCGCTGCACAGCGATGCCCGCGCCACGACCGACCTGGCGCAGACGCTAAGCATGATCGACGGTTTGCACCTGGAGCTGTTCCGTACCCGCCTGGGCAGCGCCCATGTCATGGGCGGCTGCGCCATGGGCGAAGACCCGCGCCAGGCGGTGTGCGACAGCCTGGGCCGCCATCATCAGCTGGAAAACCTGTCGATTCATGACGGTTCGCTGTTCCCCACCAGCATCGGCGCCAACCCTCAATTGTCGGTGTACGCCCTGAGCGCAAAGCTCAGCGAAGCCCTGGTCGCCCGCCTGGCACACAGTGCATGACAACGAATACGGCCCCTGTCTATAGTGCCATCAGCCGGCCGGATGACTTGGCCGGGCGCAATCGCTGCGCTACCATCCGACTCCCCAACGCACTCCAGCCAGGATGACGCGATGAACCGAGTGTTGTACCCGGGTACTTTCGACCCCATTACCAAAGGCCATGGCGACCTGGTCGAACGCGCCTCGCGGCTTTTCGACCACGTGATCATCGCGGTGGCGGCCAGCCCGAAGAAAAACCCCCTGTTCCCCCTGGAGCAGCGGGTAGCGCTGGCCCGTGAGGTCACCCAGCACCTGCCCAATGTCGAAGTCATCGGCTTCTCTTCGCTGCTGGCGCACTTCGCCAAGGAACAGGGTGCCAACGTCTTCCTGCGGGGCCTGCGCGCGGTTTCGGACTTCGAGTACGAATTCCAGCTGGCGAACATGAACCGGCAACTGGCGCCCGACGTCGAGAGCCTGTTCCTCACCCCTTCGGAGCGGTATTCGTTCATTTCCTCGACGTTAGTGCGGGAAATCGCCGCGCTGGGCGGTGATATCAGCAAGTTCGTCCACCCGATCGTGGCCGAGGCATTGACCGAACGGTTCAAGAAGTAAGCCCAAGCGCCTGATTATCGCGCCCGCGTGCACTGCGGGCGCGAATGCGGCACAATTGTGCCCATTGCGTTGAACATGCCCGGGCGCAGAGCCCCGGCCGGAGTCCCCATGTCCCTGATCATCACCGACGATTGCATCAACTGCGACGTCTGCGAACCCGAGTGCCCGAACGAGGCCATCTCCCAAGGCGAAGAGATCTACGTGATCGACCCGAACCTGTGCACCCAGTGCGTGGGTCACTACGATGAGCCGCAGTGCCAGCAGGTCTGCCCGGTCGACTGCATCCCGCTGGATGAAGCGCACCCGGAAACCGAAGATGAGCTGATGGCCAAGTATCGCCGCATCACCGGCAAAGCCTGAGCATGTAGGAGCGGCCTTGTGTCGCGAAAGGGCTGCGAAGCAGCCCCAGGGATCTGCGCATCATGCATGGATCGCCGGGGCCGCTTCGCAGCCCTTTCGCGACACAAGGCCGCTCCTACAAGGCGCCGTGCAACGCTCAGCGCTGGCAGCGCGGGCAGTACACGCTCGCCCGCTGCCCCAGCTTCACCTCGCGCAACGTCGTGCCGCACAGCTTGCACGGCATCCCGCCGCGCCCATAGACGAACAGCTCCTGCTGGAAGTATCCCGGCTGCCCATCACCGCCAATGAAATCGCGCAGGGTGGTCCCGCCCTGTTCAATGGCCGCCGCCAGCACGCGCTTGATCTCGATGGCCAGCTTCAGGTAGCGCGCCCTCGAAATCCCGCCCGCTTCCCGCCGTGGGTCGATACCCGCGGCGAACAGCGCTTCGGTCGCGTAAATGTTGCCCACCCCCACCACAACCGCGTTGTCCATGATGAACGGCTTGACCGCCATCGACCGCCCGCGTGACAGCTGGAACAGGCGCTCGCCGTCGAACAGGTCGGTCAGCGGCTCTGGCCCCAGGCGCAGCAGCAGCTCATGGTTCAGCGGGTCGAGGCTCCAGAGCATGGCACCGAAACGCCGCGGGTCGGTGTAGCGCAGCATCAACCCCGACTCCAGCTCGATGTCGACATGCTCGTGCTTGCCTGCCGGCAGCCCGACCTCGACCAGCCGCAAGTTGCCCGACATGCCCAGGTGGCTGATCAGCGTGCCCACCTCGGCATTGATCAGCAGGTACTTGGCACGCCGTTCGACGCTGACGATACGCTGCCCGGACAGCCGCACGTCCAGGTCCTCGGGAATCGGCCAGCGCAGGCGCCGGTCACGCACCACCACGCGGCTGACACGCTGGCCTTGCAGATGTGGCGCAATACCGCGCCGGGTTGTCTCGACTTCGGGTAGTTCTGGCATGGATCAGTGCCCGCCCAGCTCGCGAATGGTCTGTTTGAGGTTCTCGAAGTCGTACTCCGACAAGCCGATGTAGTCCAGTACCAGCGGGCCGACCGCATGCCACTCGTGGTCGACGGCCTGGTTGCCCAGTACCCGGTACGAGGCGCAGATGTGCTCGGCCATCTTCAGCACCGCCAGCAGGTTCTTCAGCTGGTTCTGGGTATTGCGCGACGACTCCTCGCGGAACACGGCCAGCGCGTTGTGGTGGTTGGCGATGGCCGCGCTGATGTGCTCCGGCAGGCGCCACGACTTGGCCGTGAAGTAGCCGACTACCGAGTGGTTGGTGTTGAAGGTGCGGTTTTCGGTATCGACCACCCGGGTTTCTGCGCTGGCGCTGGCATAGGCCTCTTCCAGCACCTGCATGTAGTTGGGGAAGCGCTTGAGCATCAGCGGCACGCCGCAATCATGGAACAGCCCAAGGGTGTAGGCCTCGTCTGCCGCCTGGATGCCCGTGCGCTTGGCCAGGGTCAGGCAGGTCATGGCCACGTCCTGGGCGGTGTCCCAGAAACGGTTTAGGGTGACGATGGTCTCGTCGCTCATCTCGCCCTTGATCGACTGGGCGTTGATCAGGTTGATGATGGAGCGGCTACCCAGCAAATTGACCGCACGCTGGATCGACCCAATCTTGTTGGCCAGGCCGAAGTGCGCCGAGTTGACCAGCTTGAGCAGGGCACCCGACAGGCCGGGGTCCTGGGAAATCAGCTTGGCGATGGTATCCAGGTCCGGGTCGGGCATGTACTGCTCGAACTGCAGGTCGACCATGATCTGCGGTTGCGGCGGAATGGTGATGCCTTGCAAGGCTTGCTGGATCTGTTCGGCGCTGAGTTCTTGGGACATGCGTGCACACTCGTTGAGGACGGAGGATTCTAGCACTGGATCGCGTCTAGGCTGGCCCTGTAGGAGCCGGCTTGCCGGCGATGAGGCCAGCACTTTGTCGTGCCCTGCACCGATCCCAGGGCCAACCAGTTATACTCCCGCTCTTTTTTCCCGGAGCGACGTCATGTCCCTGCCCAGCCTTCGCCTCAAAGCCAATGCCGACCGCCGCCTGCGCGCCGGCCACCTGTGGGTCTACAGCAACGAAGTCGACGTCAGCGCGACCCCGCTGCAAGGCCTGCAGGCCGGCCAGCAGGCGATCCTCGAGGCAGCCAATGGCAAGCCGTTGGGCATCGTGGCGCTGAGCCCGAACAACCTGATCTGCGCCCGCCTGCTGTCGCGTGACATCAAGCTGCCGCTGGACAAGTCGCTGCTGGTGCACCGCCTCAACGTCGCCCTGTCCCTGCGCCAGCGCCTGTTCGACCAGCCGTGCTACCGCCTGGTCTACGGCGACTCCGACCTGCTGCCAGGCCTGGTGGTCGACCGCTTCTTCGATATCCTCGTGGTACAGCTGGCCTCGGCCACCATGGAACAGCACAAGGATGACGTGATCGCCGCCCTGGTTCAGGTGATCAAGCCAAGCGGCATCCTGTTCAAGAACGATTCTGCGGCCCGTGATGCCGAAGGCCTGCAGCGCTACGTCGAAACCGTTTACGGCGAAGTACCCGACTGGGTGGCGCTGGAAGAGAACGGCGTGAAGTTCGAAGCGCCGGTCCGCGAAGGTCAGAAAACCGGCTGGTTCTACGACCACCGCATGAACCGCGCGCGCCTGGCACCCTATGTCAAAGGCAAGCGTGTGCTCGACCTGTTCAGCTACATCGGTGGCTGGGGTGTGCAGGCAGGCGCATTCGGCGCCAGCGAAGTGTTCTGTGTCGATGCCTCGGGCTTTGCCCTGGATGGCGTCGAGCGTAACGCCGCACTCAATGGCATCAGCGAAAAAGTAACCTGCATCGAAGGTGACGTGTTCGAGGCCCTGCGCGAGCTGAAAGCTGCCGAAGAGCGTTTCGACGTGATCATTGCCGACCCACCCGCCTTCATCAAGCGCAAGAAAGACCTGAAAAACGGCGAAGCGGCCTACCGCCGCCTCAACGAGCAGGCCATGCGCATGTTGAACAAGGACGGCATCCTGGTCAGCGCCTCGTGCTCGATGCACCTGCCTGAAGACGACCTGAACAACATCCTGCTGACCAGCGCTCGTCACCTGGACCGCAACCTGCAACTGCTCGAGCGCGGCGGCCAGGGCCCAGACCACCCGGTGCACCCGGCAATCGCCGAAACCCGCTACATCAAGAGCATTACCTGCCGCCTGCTGCCTAACAGCTGATTGGCAAACGCATAGAAATGGGGCCGCATTGCGGCCCCATTTTCATTTCTCAGATATCCAGCACGTACGAAGCGATCCCGAAGTACACCAGCACCCCCGCCGCATCGGCGATGGAGGTGACCAGCGGCCCACTGGCAGTCGCTGGGTCAAGCTTGAGCTTGGTGAACATGAAGGGCAGGCTCATGCCGATCAGGCTGCCCAGCAACACGATCACCAGCATGCTGCTGGCAACGATCAGGGCAATCTCCGGCCCGCCTCGCAATGCCCCGAGCGATGCCACTGCCAGTGCCATGGTGCCACCGAGCGCCAACGCGACCCCGCACTCTCTCCCCAGCATGCGCAACCAGTCACGCATGACCACTTCGCCCGTCGCCAGGCCGCGCACCATCAAGGTTGCCGACTGCGCCCCGGCATTGCCACCGCTGTCCACCAGCAACGGCAGGAAGAACACCAGCACGATATGCGCGGCAATGGTCTCTTCGAACGCCGCAATGCCCGCCCCCGAGAACAGGTTGCCGAACACCAGCAGCACCAGCCACAGCACGCGCTTGCGGTACAGCAGGCTGACCGTGGCATCACGCAGGTTGCCGACATGATTGGTGATCGAGGCGCCCTTGTGGAAATCCTCGGTGGCTTCATCCACCACCACGTCGAGCGCTTCGTCGCAGGTGACGATGCCCACCAGGCGTCCGACTTCGTCCAATACAGGCACGGCCAGCAGGTCATGCTCACGGATCTTGCGCGCGACCTCTTCCTGGCGAGTACTGGAACAGACGCAGATGACATTGCGCACCATGATGCGCTCGATGGGCTCATCCGGCGCCGCCAGGATCAGCTCGCGCAACGACAGCGTCCCCAGCAGGTTGCGCTGCCCGTCGAGCACGTAGGACTGGTAGATGGTTTCGGCATCCGCCGCTTCCCGGCGCAGCATGTCGATGGCCTGGCTGGCGGTAAGGCCGGCGTCGAGGCTTGAGTACTCACTGGTCATCAAGCTGCCAGCCGTGCCTTCGCCGTAGCCTTCCGGGTGCAGAAAATCATCGCGCCGGGCCTGGGCAGCCTGGCGCGGGGTAAGCGGAGTATCACGGAATTCGGAAGTGTGTTGCATGAGGTTCTCCAGGCGCCGACGCAGGCGCCCACAGACCTCAGTCACATGGACTCAAGCCCTCGGCAGCCCTGGCGGCGGCGCGCTCAGTGCCAGATTGCGGGTTCATGTCGAACCGAAAACTGGGAAGGTCCATTAAGGGTGTTTCTCGTCAAGCCGCACATGCGGCGCGGGGATAATAGGCAAGGTTGCAAGTGGCGACAGCTGGGAAAGCGGCAGGCAAAGGCTTTTCAGACCCCTCCTACAAATCATTTCCCTAAATCATGCAAAACGTGATGGTTGTTGGCGATGATGTTGGTAATCAGCGACTCTCCCGGGAAGTCCGCAATGATAATGCCGACGGTTCTTTTGCTCGTTCCCCATGCATTGAGACCCTTCAGGTCATCCCGTGTCAGAACGTTGGTTCCTTCGAAGGAAATGGTGCATAGCCCGAGCACGCAGGTCGTTCGCGGGAAGCTCGTGTACCAGGCCACGTCACCTACGGAAACCAGCCCGGTAGAGAGCCTGGGGGCATCCGTGGCAGGCGACACATGCCCACTGGCGACGAAGTAGGGAAAAGCGCCCCCACTACCAGACAGATAATTGACGTAGAACCTGTTCGGATCCCCCGCTGCCGCCCGGTACAGCTGGTGCATGACCTTGATGTACTTCTCGTGCAGATCCCAGTTGTTGGCCAGGGCATAGGCATCCTGAATATCGAAATTGTCGTATCTGAGCCCATAGGGATTGAGGTTGGAAACGTTGGAAAGCACCACGAACTTCCCTCGCGCCTCGCCAAGCGTGACGTTGCTACGCGGCGCCTTGAGGTGGACGCTGGAAAACTGCTTCATGTAGCGGTCGAATACGTCCACCAGACTGGCGGTTACATTGCTGTCCGCCTGGTGTTCCTCCCTGACCCGGAACAGCACTGTTTCACTGGGGTTGGCCTGAAGAAAACGTTCGATCGAGCGCAAGGCTGAGCCAAACATCTTGTCGAGGTAGACCGGGCCATGATGCAGGGCCAGGGCATCGCCGGTTCGCCTCAAGCGCAGATCGAACACCCTGATGCCATAGTTGAGCTGTTCATCGAAGTTGAGTGACTGCGTGACGACGATGTCGTCGACGATTGGGAACAAGTGTTTGTCGAACGTTGCCGAGTCGTGGGTGCCCGGCATCGCCAGTTCACTCAGTTGCACGTCGTCACGGATCGACGCCATCCAGTCTTTCTTGTGGGTAAAGGGATCATTGGCATCGTGGGAGTAGGCATCATCCAAGTGAGGATGGGCCTGGACGGTGAGGCACAACAGCAGACCGCCAAGGCCGAGAAGTGTGCAGAAGGCTCGCATGATGAGATTCTCCGAAGGGCGATTGACCTTCGCTACCCTAAGGGCCGGGCTCTGCACAGGGCGCTAAATAGATAGCGAAACCGGACGACCGCACCTCGGGTTCCACGCGCTTATTCATTCCCTCGCGGCGCCAGCGGTGTAGAATCGGCCTATTCATCGCCAGTCATCCCCCGGCGGGTTTATGAGCTCTGGCCAAGCATGCGGCGATCCCGTAGTGTCTTGGGCCCCCATCCGTGCCAGTGGCAACCGGCCTGCGGTGCAAAGGACAAGAGAAGCTCACTTCCCTTTTTGTGACCTGATTCAGCCGCCAGGAGCGCTTCATGCCTGATTATCGTTCCAAGACCTCCACCCACGGCCGCAACATGGCCGGCGCCCGTGCCCTGTGGCGCGCAACCGGGATGAAGGACGAAGATTTCAAGAAACCGATCATCGCCATCGCCAACTCGTTCACCCAGTTCGTCCCAGGTCATGTGCACCTGAAGGACCTGGGCCAACTGGTTGCCCGCGAGATCGAACGCGCCGGTGGCGTGGCCAAGGAATTCAACACCATCGCGGTCGACGACGGCATCGCCATGGGCCATGACGGCATGCTCTATTCCCTGCCGAGCCGCGAGATCATCGCCGACGCCGTCGAGTACATGGTCAACGCCCACTGCGCCGACGCCATCGTCTGCATCTCCAACTGCGACAAGATCACCCCCGGCATGCTGATGGCCGCCCTGCGCCTGAACATCCCGGTGATCTTCGTTTCCGGCGGCCCGATGGAAGCCGGCAAGACCAAGCTTGCCAGCCACGGCCTGGACCTGGTCGACGCCATGGTCATCGCCGCCGACTCCACGGCCTCCGACGAGAAGGTTGCCGAGTACGAGCGCAGCGCCTGCCCGACCTGCGGTTCCTGCTCCGGCATGTTCACCGCCAACTCGATGAACTGCCTGACCGAAGCCCTGGGCCTGGCCCTGCCGGGCAACGGTTCGACCCTGGCGACCCACGCCGACCGCGAGCAGTTGTTCCTCACCGCTGGCCGCACCATCGTCGAGCTGTGCAAGCGCTACTACGGCGACAACGATGAGTCGGTGCTGCCGCGCAGCATCGCCAACTTCAAGGCGTTCGAGAACGCCATGATGCTCGACATCGCCATGGGCGGTTCGACCAACACCATCCTGCACCTGCTGGCCGCCGCCCAGGAAGGCGAGGTCGACTTCGACCTGCGCGACATCGATCGCCTGTCGCGCAAGGTACCGCAGCTGTGCAAGGTGGCGCCGAACATCCAGAAGTACCACATGGAGGACGTCCACCGCGCCGGTGGCATCTTCAGCATCCTCGGCTCGCTGGCCCGTGGTGGCCTGCTGCACACCGACCTGCCGACCGTGCACAGCCGCAGCATGGAAGAAGCCATCGCCAAGTGGGACATCACCCAGACCGATGACGAAGCGGTGCACACCTTCTTCAAGGCCGGCCCGGCCGGTATCCCGACCCAGACCGCGTTCAGCCAGTCGACCCGTTGGGAAACCCTCGACGACGACCGCGAGAACGGCTGCATCCGTAGTTTCGAGCACGCCTACTCGCAAGAAGGCGGCCTGGCTGTGCTGTACGGCAACATCGCCCTCGACGGTTGCGTGGTGAAGACCGCCGGTGTCGACGAGTCGATCCACGTGTTCGAAGGCAACGCGAAGATCTTCGAAAGCCAGGACAGCGCCGTGCGCGGCATCCTCGCCGATGAAGTGAAGGCCGGCGATATCGTCATCATCCGTTACGAAGGCCCGAAAGGCGGCCCGGGCATGCAAGAGATGCTCTACCCGACTTCGTACCTGAAATCCAAGGGCCTGGGTAAAGCCTGCGCCCTGCTCACCGACGGTCGCTTCTCGGGCGGTACCTCGGGCCTGTCGATCGGCCACGCCTCGCCGGAAGCCGCCGCTGGCGGCGCCATCGGCCTGGTGCGCGACGGCGACAAGGTGCTGATCGACATCCCTAACCGTTCGATCAACCTGCAGGTCAGCGATGAAGAGCTGGCTGCGCGCCGTGTGGAGCAGGACAAGAAGGGCTGGAAGCCGGTCGAAGTGCGCCCGCGCAAGGTCACTACTGCGCTGAAGGCTTACGCGTTGCTGGCGACCAGTGCCGACAAGGGTGCTGTGCGTAACAAGGCGATGCTGGAAGGGCTGTGAGGCCTTGACGGTGTGAAACAAGAACCGGCGCCCTGAGCGCCGGTTTTTTTATGCCTGTACCGGCCCTATCGCCGGCAAGCCGGCTCCCACAGGGGACAGCGCAGCTCTCAAGCACTGTGGTGTCCTTGTGGGAGCCGGCTTGCCGGCGATAGGGCCATTACAGACACCCTGGAAAGCTACTGAATCTGCTCCGGCGTCACGATCACCCAGTTCTTGTCCGCCGTCACCGGCAACCCCTCCTTGGCCTGCGCCGCCGCCTGCTTGGCGATCATCCCGTTCAGCTGGTCCATGTACTTGGCCTTGCGATTTATCCACAGATGGATGCCGCCCTTGTCCACATCCACCCCATGGAACTGCATGTAGCCATCACTGGTCGGCGTATCTCCACCGACCAACACCGGTTTCTTCCATTCATCGATATAGGTGAGGATCGCCGCTTGCTTGCCGGCCATCCAGGTCGCGGGTGTCCACAGGTAGGGCGTCAGTTCCAGGCCGTCGTTGGCCTTGGCATCGTATTTACCCTCGGTGATCTGCTTGCGCGCCGTGGTCAGTTGGCCGCTGGCACGGTCCTTGAGCAGCAGGCTGACGCCAATCACATTCTCGGGTTTCACGTTGTAGCCGTACTTGGGGTCCGAGGCGACCATCCGCACCAGCTCCTCCGAGGCCGCCGAGATCACGTAGACCTCGATGCCGTTCTCCATCAGCTTGTTGTACAGCTCGGCCTGGCCGGTGAAGACCTTGGGCGGCTGTACCTCGATGGTCTTGACCTGATCGCCCTCGAAATAAGTGCTTGGGACCGGCTTGCCCGAGGCCATCAGCTCATCGACCTGGGCCTTCAGTTCCTTGAGGGTGAAGCCGGAGAACACCTGGGCCACCCACGGGTAGCAGACCATGTCGTCGACTTCGCACAGGCGATAGTAGTAGCTGAACAGGCTTTCCTTGTGCGTAGCGGTGTCCTTGAACGGCATCAGCTTGAGCGAGGGGTCGAGCTTGTCACGGGTCAGCAGCCCCTTGTTCTCCATGAACGGCAGTAGCGCTTCTTCGAGGTCAAAACGGTAGCTGGTGTTGTCCATGTCGAATACCGCGTAGTTACCTTTGTTGGCATTGGCGGCAATCATGGCATCGAGCTGTCTGGCCGCTTCCGCCGGCCAGTGCTTGAGCTCGGTGGCGAAGGTTTCGACGCTGAACAACAGGGACAAACCGATGGCCAAGGCTTTCGGAGCGAACTTCATGTGCGGATCTCCTGAAATAATCCCGGAAAACTAGTCCAGGAATGCCTGCCCGGCGCCCCTCATAACGACCTTTGTGCAGCCGTAAACGCCGTGTTTATTGCTATTTGCGACAAACCGTTATTCCATTAGCGACTAAGCAAATTACTTTTGGGTATAAATTCGTTTGTTTTCAGGCTGTTAGCATTTCCGTTCGCAATCGCTCACAGAGGCGATGCCTCTTCTGCTTTTTCCTGGAGCTTCAATGAACCTGCCGTTGTCTCTCAACCTGCTGGCGTTCCTGGCCTTGCTGCTGGGCCTGGCGCAAACCCGCCGTACCGACTGGAGCCTGGCCAAGAAGGTCTTGCTCGGCCTGGTGCTGGGCGTGGTGTTCGGCCTGGTGCTGCACACGATCTACGGTGCTGGCCATCCGGTACTGAAAGCCACCATCGCTTGGCTCGATCTGGTCGGCAATGGCTACGTCGGCCTGCTGCAGATGATCGTCATGCCGCTGATCTTCGCCTCGATCCTCAGCGCCGTGGCCCGCCTGCACAACGCCTCGTCGCTGGGCCGCATCAGCGTGCTGAGCATCGGCACGCTGCTGCTGACCACCGCCATCGCCGCGCTGATCGGCGTGGCCTTGACCAACCTGTTCGGCCTGAGCGCCGAAGGGCTGGTGGCCGGCGTACAGGAGAGCGCACGCCTGCAGGCCATCCACAGTGACTATGCCGGCAAGGTCGCCGACCTCAACATCCCGCAGTTGCTGCTGTCGTTCGTCCCCAGCAACCCGGTGGGCGACCTGGCACGGGCCAAGCCGACCTCGATCATCAGCGTGGTGATCTTCGCCGTGTTCGTTGGCCTCGCCGCGCTGCAACTGATCAAGGACGACGCCGACAAAGGCGGGCGGGCGCTGTCGGCCATCGACACCCTGCAAGCCTGGGTGATGCGCCTGGTACGCCTGGTGATGAAACTCACCCCCTACGGTGTGCTGGCGCTGATGACCAAAGTGGTGGCCAGCTCCAACCTGGACGACATCCTCAAACTGGGCAGCTTCGTAGTGGTGTCGTACATCGGCCTGGGCCTGATGTTCGTGGTGCACGGCATCATCCTCGCCGTCACCGGCGTCAGCCCGCTGCGCTTCTTCCGCAAGGTCTGGCCGGTGCTGACCTTCGCCTTCACCAGCCGCTCCAGCGCAGCCAGCATCCCGCTGAACATCGAGGCGCAGACACGCCGGCTGGGTGTGCCGCAATCGATCGCCAGCTTCAGTGCTTCGTTCGGTGCGACCATCGGCCAGAACGGCTGTGCCGGCCTGTACCCGGCCATGTTGGCGGTGATGGTGGCGCCGGCGGTGGGTATCGATACCTTCGACCCGCTGTGGATCGCGACCCTGGTGGCGATCGTCACCTTGAGTTCGGCCGGTGTCGCGGGTGTAGGTGGCGGGGCCACCTTCGCTGCGCTGATCGTGCTGCCGGCCATGGGCTTGCCGGTTGAACTGGTGGCGCTGCTGATTTCGGTGGAGCCGCTGATCGACATGGGGCGCACGGCGTTGAACGTGAATGGGTCGATGACGGCGGGTGTGGTGACTAGCCAGCTGTTGAAAGAGACCGACAAGGATGTGCTGGCCGGTGACGAGCATGCCGAGTTGAGCCATAGCTGAAATCGCCGAGGGCGCTGCGCGCCCTTTTCGCGACACAAGGCCGCTCCTACAATACCCAGCCCCTGTAGGAGCGGCCTTGTGTCGCGAAAGGGCTGCAAAGCAGCCCCCGCTCCCTCAAACCTTGTCCCACACCTCGAAGTGATAGGCAGGCTTGTCCACCTCGACCTGCGCCTCGCTCGAAACCCGCCGCCACTGCCCCTGATCGAACTCAGGGAACCAGGCATCCCCTTCCGGCGCCAGTTCCACGCGCGTCAGGTACATGCGGCTGACCAAGCCCTTCTTCAGCGCCTGTGCATACAGCTGCGCACCACCAATCAGCATCAACTCGTCAACGCCCTGCTCCCGCGCCCACTGCTCGGCACGCACCAGCGCCGTCTCCAGCGAAGCGAACACCTCGGCACCCGCCAGTTGCAGCCCCGGTTGGCGGCTGACCACGATATTCAACCGCCCCGGCAGTGGCCGGCCCAGCGAATCCCAGGTCTTGCGACCCATGATGATCGGCTTGCCCAGGGTCGTGGCCTTGAAGTACTTGAAATCCCCCGGCAAGTGCCAGGGCATGGAGTTGTCGATGCCGATCACGCGGTTCTCGGCATGCGCCGCGATCAGGCTCAGAGGAAGTGATGTATTCATGCCCGCGAGGATAGCACCCGGCGTGTGGGTTATGCTTCTGCCCTGAACCGTGCAATGGAAGACCTTGTGACTGCACTGACTCCCCTGGACAAACGCTGGCTCACCGAAGCGGTGCGCCTGCGCGAGGAACACGCCGGCCTCCTGGAGGACCAGGAAGCCAACCGCCGCGCCCGCCAGCTGGGCGGCGACCTGGCGGCGCGTATCGAAGCCCGCGCATTGTTCCTCGCCGAACGTGACGGCATCAGCAGCGCCTTGCGCCACTGGAAGCAAGGCGCACGCCTGGCGCTGCTGGCGCTGATGGTAATGGCCGTACTCAGCGGCGCCGGCCTGGCCTTTGCCGCTCTGGGTGACGGGCAACGCCCGGTCAACGTGTTCTGGGCCCTGGGCAGCCTGCTCGGGGTGAACCTGTTGATGCTGCTCGGCTGGGTCGCTGGGCTGGCCATGAGCAGCGAACAGGGCGCCAGCCTGGGTCGCCTGTGGTTATGGCTGAGCGAACGCTTCGCCCGCGACGCCAAGGCTGCGCACCTGGCGCCAGCGCTACTGGTGCTGCTGCAACGCCAGCGCTTGAATCGCTGGCTGCTGGGTGCGCTGGTACACGGCCTGTGGCTGCTGGCGATGCTCAGCGCGCTGGTGCTGCTACTGGCCTTGCTCGCCACCCGGCGCTATGGCTTCGTCTGGGAAACCACCCTGCTCGCCGCCGAGCCCTTCATTCAACTGACCCGGGCCCTTGGTGCCCTGCCCTCGCTGCTCGGTTTCGCCGTACCCGACGAGGCGATGATCCGCGCCAGCGGCGACACCTTGCCGGCGCTGGACCTCGCCCGCCAGGCGTGGGCCAGCTGGCTGCTCGGCGTGGTCGTGGTCTATGGCCTGCTGCCTCGCCTGCTTCTGTTCGGCCTGTGCCTGTGGCGTTGGCGCCAGGGCCGCCAGCGCCTGACCCTGGACCTGAGCCTGCCGGGCTACGCGCAACTGCGCGAATCCTTGATGCCGCGCAGTGAACGCATTGGCGTGCAGGACGCCGCGCCCGAGGCATTGCCGCAATTCCAGGCCGGCCAAATGGACACCGACAACAGTGGTGCCTTGCTGGTGGGCCTGGAACTGGACGAGCAACATCCCTGGCCACCCGCCTTGCCCCATTCAGTGACCAACGCCGGCGTGCTCGACAGCCGCGAGTCGCGCAACAAACTGCTCGAACAACTCAGCCGCTTCCCCCCCGCGCGCCTGGCGATCGCCTGCGACCCCCGCCGCTCGCCCGACCGCGGCAGCCTGGCGTTGCTCGCGGAGCTGGCACGCAACGCTGGCGCCACCCGCATCTGGTTGCTCCAGCCAGCACCGGGCGAGGCCCTGGATGCCGAACGCCTGGGAGACTGGCACGAGGCGTTGGACCGCCTTGGCCTGCCCCATGCCGACACCTCGCCGCTGACCTGGCTGGAGCATGGCCATGACTGAGCCGCTGAAACTGGCCGTGGTCGGCCACACCAACGTCGGCAAGACCTCGCTGCTGCGCACCCTGACCCGCGACGTGGGCTTCGGCGAGGTGTCCCATCGGCCCAGCACCACGCGCCACGTGGAGGGCGCACGCCTGTCGGTGGACGGCGAGCCGCTGCTGGAGCTCTACGACACACCCGGGCTGGAAGACGCCATTGCCCTGCTCGACTACCTGGAGCGTCTGGAACGACCGGGTGAGCGCCTGGATGGTCCGGCCCGCCTCGAACGCTTTCTGCAAGGCAGCGAAGCGCGCCAGCGTTTCGAGCAGGAGGCCAAGGTGCTGCGCCAGCTGCTGGCGAGCAATGCCGGGCTGTACGTGATCGACGCGCGCGAGCCGGTGCTGGCCAAGTACCGTGACGAGCTGGAAGTGTTGGCCAGTTGCGGCAAGCCGCTGCTGCCGGTGCTCAACTTCGTCGCCAGCAGCCAGCACCGCGAGCCGCAGTGGCGCGAAGCCCTGGCACGCCTTGGCCTGCATGCGCTGGTGCGCTTCGACAGCGTGGCGCCGCCGGAAGATGGCGAACGCCGCCTGTATGAAAGCCTCGCCCTGCTGCTGGAAGAGGCTCGCCCGGCGCTGCAACGGCTGATCGACGACCAGCAAGCGCAACGCCTGGCACGCCAGCGCAGCGGCAAGCGCCTGATCGCCGAACTGCTGCTCGACTGCGCCGCCTGCCGGCGCAGCGTCACGGCCGAGCCGGCTGCCGAAGCCAAGGCCATCGAGGGGCTGCGCCAGGAAGTACGTCAACGCGAGCAACGCTGTGTCGAGGCGTTGCTCAAGCTCTATGCGTTCCGCCGCGAGGATGCCAATGCTGGCGACCTGCCACTGCTGGACGGGCGCTGGGGCGATGACTTGTTCAACCCCGAAACCCTGAAGCTGCTGGGCGTGCGCCTGGGCAGCGGGGTGGCAGCCGGGGCGGCGGCTGGCGCGGGTGTCGACCTGCTGGTCGGTGGCCTGACCCTCGGTGCCGCCGCACTGGCCGGCGCCATCGCCGGTGGGGCGCTGCAAACCGCGCGCAACTATGGTTCGAGGTTGATGGGCAAGCTCAAGGGCCAGCGCGAGTTGACCGTGGACGACAACGTGCTGCGCCTGCTCGCCTTGCGCCAGCAGCAGTTGATGGTGGCGCTGGAAAATCGTGGGCATGCGGCACAAGACAGCATTCGCCTGGGGCCACTGGATGAGAAGGCCTGGCGCGAGGGCAAGCTGCCCGAGGCCTTGAGCAAGGCCCGGGCGCACCCGCAGTGGTCGACCCTCAACCCCGGGGCGCGGGTGAATCAGGCGGAGCGGCAGGAGCAATTGGAGGCGCTGGTTCTGCAGATTTGAAGTTGGCTGTGCCGGCCTCATCGCGGCTAAAGCCGCTCCTACAGGGTCTGCGCAACTCTTGTAGGAGCGGCTTCAGCCGCGATGAGGCCAGCACAGACACCCAACAACTCAGAGCAGAGCCAACGCCTTGCCCTTCAGCACCGCCAGATCGATCACCGGCACGCCCACCTCCTTGGCCTGCTCATCCCACTCGCGCATCCGCAAACTCACCTTGAACAGCGGCCCCTGTTCGAACGCATCCGCCTCGGCCTCCGTCATCACCCCGCCCTGATACTCCAGGGTCCGCCGGCTGGCCTCGCTCAGCCGTGCGTAATACCCCGGCTGACGCAACGTCAGGTAACGCTTGGCCTCCACGTGATACTGCACCAGCAGCGCCATGCGCTCGCTGAACCCACAGCGACGCAGGTATTGGGCACCGATGCGTTCATGGCTGACCACGCCATAACCGCCCATGTCCCCCTCGCCGCCACACAGGTGGCCGATATCGTGGAAGAACGCGGCCAGCACCACTTCATCGTCGAAGCCTTCTTCCATGGCCAGTTGCGCGGCCTGGGACATATGTTCGAGCTGGGTGATGGCTTCGCCGATGTAGTCGTCGCTGCCGTGGCGTTCATAGAGGGCGAAGGTGTTGTCGATGACCTGGTCGGGGGTGAGCATCGATTGGATTTCCTCAGGTGAAATTTAAGGTGCCTGTCAGTCCCTATCGCCGGCAAGCCGGCTCCCACTGGGATAGCGTAGGCCAACGCTGTTCCTGTGGGAGCCGGCTTGCCGACGATACTGACAGGCCTCGCAGCGCTTACTGCTGCGCCACTTTCTCCGACTTGCCGTCATAGCGCTTACGCCACTCGGTCAGAATCTCGTCACGATTTTTCGAAGCCCAGGCAAAGTCGTTCTTGATCAGGCGCTGCTCGTAGTCAGCCGGCAACTCCGTCTGCGGCTTGGCGATGCCGGGTGCTGCGAGTACGGCGAAGTTCTCTTTGTACAACTCCATGGCTGCGGGGCTTGCCGAGAAGTCGGCCAGGCGCTTGGCCGCCTCGGCGTTCGGCGAGCCCTTGATCACGGCAGTGGCCTCGATCTCCCAGCCCAGGCCTTCCTTCGGCAAAACGATCTCCAGCGGCGCACCCTGGCGCTTGAGCTGCACCGCCGGGTACTCGAACGAAATACCGATCGGGAACTCGCCGGCCGCCGCCAGCTTGCAGGGCTTGGAACCCGAATGGACGTACTGCCCGATGTTCTGGTGCAGGGCGTCCATGTAAGCCCAGCCCTGGGGTTCGCCAAAGGTCTGCAACCAGGCGCTCACATCGAGGAAACCGGTGCCGGACGAGGCCGGGTTGGGCATGACGATCTTGCCCTTGTACTCCGGCTTGGTCAGGTCCTGCCAGCTCACCGGCTTGCTCAGGCCCTGCTTCTCGGCCTCGATGGTGTTGAAGCAGATAGTCGCGGCCCACACGTCCATGCCGACCCAGGCAGGCGGGTTGGCAGCGTCACGGTAGTTGGCGGAAATCTTGCCCAAGTCCTTCGGTGCATAGGCTTCGAGCATGCCGTTCTGGTCGAGGATGGCCAGGCTGGAAGCGGCCAGGCCCCAGACCGCATCGGCCTGCGGGCGCTCTTTTTCGGCCAGCAGCTTGGCGGTGATGATGCCGGTGGAATCCCGCACCCATTTGATCTCGATATCAGGGTTGGCCTTTTCGAACGCCTGCTTGTAGCTCTTGAGCTGCTCGGCTTCCAGGGCGGTGTACACGGTCAGCTGGGTGCCGGCGGCCGAGGCCTGCAGGCTGAAAACGGCGGATACGGCAGCGGCAAGTGCAAGGGGCTTGAACATGATGCGTTTCCTATCAGTGTGGGCAGTCGGTCAATGGCCGGCAGCGCGCTGGCGCCAGGCCTGGGAGCGGCGCAACAGGCCGCGTGAAGCGGCGGCCAGCAGCAAGGAGGCGGCGGCGCTGGTCAGCAGGATCAGGGTGGACATGGCTGCAGCGCCGCCAACGTTGCCGGCATCGTCCATGTTCAGCACGGCGACAGCGGCGAGGATTGTGTCGGGGCTGTACAGGAAGATGGCCGCCGAGACGGTGGTCATCGCCGAGACGAACAGGTAGCGGATGATGTCCAGCAGCGCCGGCAGGCAGATGGGCACGGTGACCCGCACGAAGTGCTTGTACAGCGGCGCCTTGAGCGATAGCGCAGCCGCCTCGAACTCGCCATCGAGCTGGCGCAGCGCGGTGGTCGCGGTCATCTGCGCGGTGGTCAGGTAATGGGCGATGGTGCACACCACCAGCAGCGCCATGCTGCCGTAGAACACATGCAGCGGGTTGCCGGTGAGGTTGAAGAAGAAGACATAGCCCAGGCCCAGCACCAGCCCTGGCACCGCCATGGGGATGAAGCTGAGCAGACGCAGTGCCTGGTTGAGCAGGCGCTGGCCTTGGGTCTTCTCCATCAGGTAGGCACCCGTGAAGATCACCAGGCTGCCGATCAGCGCGGTGGCGATGGCCATGGTCACGCTGTTGCGGTAGGCCAGCCAGCCGCCGCCCGCCGTGTCTTCGAACATGTAGTGCTTGAACGACAAGGTCAGGTTGTAGGGCCAGAAGGTGACCAGCGACGAGTACACCGCCATGCCGATCACCGTCAGCAGCGCCGCGCACACCAGCAGCACGATGGCCAGGAAGCAGGCATCGCGGCCTCGCGACGACTTGGGCTCGAACACCTGGGCACGGCCGCTCATGGCATCGCCCTGGCGCCGGCGCAACCAGGCATCGACGGCAAAGCTCAGCAGCGCAGGCACCAGCAGTACCATGCCGATCAACGCACCACGGCCGAACTGCTGCTGCCCCACCACCGCCTTGTACGCTTCCAGTGCCAATACCTGATAGTCGCCTCCGACCACGACTGGCACGCCGAAGTCGGTGATGGTCAGGGTGAACACCAGGCAGAACGCGGCGAACACGGCCTGGCGCGTGGCCGGCCAGGTAATGCTGCGAAACGCTCGCCAAGGCCCGGCGCCCATGCTTGAGGCCGCATCGAACAGCCGCCCATCGGCCAGCGACAGGGCCGAGAGCAGGATCATCAGCGCATGGGGGAAGGTGTAGATGGCCTCGCCCAGGACAATGCCCCAGAAGCCGTAGATGTTGTCGTGCAGCAGCCCGCGCAGCAGGCCCTGGTTGCCGAACAGGTAGACCAGAGCGATGGCCGGCAGCATCGACGGCGCCAGCAACGGCAGCAGCGAGATGCCCCGCCACAGGCCCTTGCCCGGGATCAGCGTGCGCTGCAGGGCATAGGCGAACAGGTAGGCCAACGGCACCACGATGGCAGCGACGCTGAAGGCCACGCTGAGGCTGTTGCCGAGCAGCCAGTGGAAGTTGTCGCTGGCGAACAGCTCACGGGCCGCGAGCAGGCCACCACCCTGGCCGGCCTCACCACTGAATCCGCGCCAGAAGATCGCCAGCAGCGGCATCAGCACCGCCAAAAGAAGCAGGAACAGCAGCAGGCTCTTGCCACCGACGACGAACAGGCGATCACCCAGGGCGACATCACTGCGCGATGCGCGCTTGGCCTCGGAGAGCGGCAGGGACATTGGCGCGGCCATCTCAGGCAAACACCTGCAGGCTCTGTGGCGGCAGCGCCACCCAGATGTCCTGCGAGCCCAGGCGCGGCATGGCTTCTGGCGCCAGCTCGGCGAGCAGGGCGTGGCCCGGCAAGGCCTGCAGTTCGAAACTCATGCGGCAGCGGTTGCCGAGGAAGGTGATCTCGCGCACTTTCGCCGGGAACAGGTTTTCCTCGTGCACGACCGGGTTGACCGTGATCGCCTCCGGGCGGCAGAACAGCCGGCCACTGCTGGCCCGTGGCGCGCCGGCGGCCAGGCGCATGTTCATGGCGCCGACCTGGGCGTGGCTGTCGCCATTGCGCTGGAACGGCAGCCAGTTGCCCTGGCCGACGAATTCGGCCACGAACGGCGTGGCCGGCTGGTCGTAGATTTCCTGCGGGGTGGCGTACTGCTCGACCTGGCCGTTGTTCATCACGGCGATGCGGTCGGCCATGAGCATGGCTTCATCCTGGTTGTGGGTCACCATCAGCGTGGTGATGCCCAGCTGGCGTTGCAGCTGGCGCAGCTCGGTGCACAGGTGCTCTCGCACACGGGCATCGAGCGCCGACATCGGCTCATCCAACAGCAACAGCGACGGCGCCGGGGCCAGCGCACGGGCCAAGGCCACACGCTGCTGCTGGCCGCCGGAGAGTTGGCCGGGGTATTTCTTTTCGCTGCCGGCCAGGCCCACCAGTTCAAGCATCTCGGCCACGCGCTGGCGGCTCTGTTCACGGCTGCTGCCGGTCAGGCCATAGGCGATGTTGGCTTCGACGGTGAGGTTGGGGAACAGCGCGTAGGACTGGAACAGGATGCCGTAGTCACGGGCCTGGGGCGGCAGCTCGGAGATATCGCGCTCGCCGATGTACAGCGTGCCACGGTCCTGGCGTTCGAGGCCGGCGATGCAGCGCAGCAGGGTGGTCTTGCCGCAGCCAGAAGGGCCGAGCAGGCACACCAACTCGCCGGCGGCGATGTCCAGGCAGACATCGTTCAGCGCGGTGAAGGCGCCGAAACGCTTGTGGATACCGCGCACTTTCATTTGTGCGCCTGGGGTGGCGTGGTTCATGGCAAGGCCTCATCGAAGAGATGGGGCCATGCTAGGAAGGCTGTGCGAAGGTTCTGTGGCTTTAGGGCAAAAGCGGGTGATAGTGGTATAGGCAGATTTTGTATTGGCCTTGCCGGCGATAGGGCCGGTACGGCCACCACAGAACTGTCAGAACTGCGAACCAGACACTTCCTGCGCCACCCCAAGAAATGCCGCCGGCAACCGCGCCTGGCGCCGCTCCTTCAAGCAATACAGGTATTCATGCATCACCGGCGCATTCTCCAGCGTCAGCACCCGCAGTTCGGAGTTGTGCGGCACCTCATGCCGGGCAATCACACTGATGCCGATATTGCGCAACACCGCCTCGCGGATCGACTCGCGGCTGCCGATCTCCAGCAAGGCCCCAGCCTTCACACCGGCCTCCTGCAGCATCTGCTCGGTCAGCTTGCGGGTGGTCGAACCCTTTTCCCGCATCAGCAGGCAATGCCCTGCCACCACGTCGATGGACACCGCCTGGCGGTGCGCCAGCGGGTGATTGCGGTGCACCGCCACCACCAGCGGGTCGGTGCCCAGCACCCGCCGCACCAGGCGGGCATCTTCGAGCAGCTGAGACGAGGCGGCGATATCGACACGGTAGTCTTCAAGCATCTCCAGCACCTGCTGGGAGTTGCCGATCTCCACCGCCACTTCCACCTGCGGCAGGCGCTCGCGGAAGATCTTCACTAGATCGAGGACGTAGTACGGCGCGGTAGCAGCGATACGCAGACTGCCCTGGGCATGGCCGCTGTTGCGCAGCTCGAACTCGATGTCGGCCTCCTGCTGCAGCAGTGCCTTGACCATCGGCAACAGGCGCACGCCTTCTTCGCTCAGCACCAGGCGCCGGCCGCCACGGTAGAACAGCTCGACGGCGTACTGGCTCTCCAGGTTGCGAATCTGGGTGGTCACCGTGGGCTGGCTGAGCCCGAGCTTCTTGGCCGCCAGGGTGATGCTGCCCAGGCGGGCCACCATGTAGAAGGCTTTGAGCTCGGCACTCAGCATTGCAGGACCTCTGTTGCGCGCAGCCTGCGCTACTTGCGCAACAGCCGCAGACCGTTGAATACCACCAGCAGACTCACGCCCATGTCAGCGAACACCGCCATCCACAGGGTCGCCATGCCGGCAAAGGTGATCGCCAGGAACAGCGCCTTGATGCCCAACGCCAGAACGATGTTCTGCGTCAGGATCGCCGCACTTTGGCGCGACAGCCTGACGAACGCCGGGATTTTGCGCAAGTCGTCATCCATCAGCGCCACGTCGGCCGTTTCGATCGCGGTGTCGGTCCCGGCAGCGGCCATGGCAAAGCCGATTTCGGCGCGGGCCAGGGCCGGCGCGTCGTTGATGCCATCACCGACCATGCCGACGCGGTGGCCCTGTGCATACAGCTGCTCGATAGTGGCCAGCTTGTCGGCGGGCAGCAGGTTGCCTTCGGCACGGTCGATGCCGACCTGGGCGGCGATGGCCTCGGCGGTGTGGGGATTGTCGCCAGTGAGCATGACAGTCTTGATACCCAGCGCGTGCAATTCGGCGATGGCCTGGCGGCTGCTGTCCTTGACCGTGTCGGCCACGGCGAACAGCGCCAGCGGACCGGAACGGTCGAGCAGCAGCACCACGGTCTTGCCCTGGCGCTCCAGCACATCGAGCTGCGCTTCGAGCTCGGGTGAGCACAGGCCAAGCTCTTCGACCAGGCGGTGATTACCCAGGTGATAGGTTTCGCCGTCGATATCACCGCGCACGCCTCGGCCGGCCAGGGCGGCAAACGCGCTCACTTCGTTCAGCGGCAGGTTCTGCGCCTTGGCGAACTGGGCAATGGCGCCCGACACCGGGTGGTCGGAGCGTGCGGCCAGGCTTGCCGCCAGGGCCTGGGCACGGCCTTCGAACAACGGCTCCAGCACCTTGGTGTCGGTTTGCACCGGCTTGCCGTGGGTGATGGTGCCGGTCTTGTCCAGGGCCAGGTAATCGAGCTTGCGGCCGCCTTCCAGGTAGACGCCGCCCTTGATCAGGATACCCTTGCGCGCCGCGGCGGCCAGACCGCTGACGATGGTCACCGGGGTCGAGATCACCAGTGCGCAAGGGCAAGCCACTACCAGCAGCACAAGGGCGCGATAGATCCAGTCGAACCAGGCGCCGGCCATGAACAGCGGGGGAATGATCGCCACGGCCAGGGCCAGCGCGAACACCACCGGGGTGTAGATGCGCGAAAAGGTATCGACGAAGCGTTGGGTGGGCGCCCGCGCGCCTTGGGCCTCCTCGACGGCTTTGATGATGCGCGCCAGGGTGGATTGCCCGGCGCCGGCCGTCACCCGGTACTCCAGGGCGCCGGCCTGGTTGATGGTGCCGGCGAACAGTTTGTCGCCAACGGCCTTCTCGACAGGCAGGCTTTCGCCGGTGATCGGCGCCTGATCGACGCTGGATTGCCCACTGACCACCTCGCCATCGAGGCCGATGCGTTCACCCGGACGGACCCGCACGCGAGTACCGATGGCGACGTCGCGCACCTCCACGTCCTGCCATTGGCCATCCGCCTGCTGCACCGTGGCCATGTCTGGGGTCAGCTGCATCAGGCCGCCGATGGCATTGCGCGCACGGTCGAGGGAGCGCGCTTCGATCAGTTCCGCGAGGGTGAACAGCACCATGACCATGGCCGCTTCCGGCCACTGGCCGATCAGCACCGCGCCGGTCACGGCAATGCTCATCAGCGCGTTGATGTTGAGGTTGCGGTTCTTCAGGGCAATCCAGCCCTTCTTGTAGGTACCCAGGCCGCAACCGAGGATCGCCACCAGCGCCAGCGCGGCGACCAGCCATTCGGGTGCCAGCGCGCTGAAGTGCACGACCTCCGCCGCGACTGCGGCAAAGCCGGACAACGCCAAGGGCCACCAACGGGTCTTGCTCGGCTCGGCAGCCTTGTCCACGTCCTGCGCAGTCAAGGGCTCGGCCTTCATGCCGAGGCTTTCGATGGCCCGCTCGATCTCGAGGGTGCCCGCGAAGGTATGGTGCACGCCCAGCACGCGGTTGATCAGGTTGAACTCCAGCTGCTCGATGCCGGCCAGCTTGCCGAGCTTGTCCTGGATCAGGGTCTGCTCGGTGGGGCAGTCCATGGCTTGAATGCGAAAGCGGCTGAGTTGAGCCTTGCCACTGGCCTTTTCGGTCAGTTGCACCAGGGCGGGCGCGGCTTTGGAGCCGCAGCAGCTGTGGGCGTGGTCATGCGCGTGCTTGTGTTCGTGGCTGACAGGCTGGTTCATGGGGTCATCCTTAATGTGCGCCTGTTGCCAAGTGAACACCCTGTAGCCACTATAGGGTCAAGCCACCTGCTGGAGAATGTGCCATGAAGATCGGAGAGCTGGCCAAGGCCACCGACTGCGCCGTGGAGACCATCCGCTACTACGAGCGTGAGCAACTGTTGCCGGAGCCGGCACGTACCGACGGCAACTATCGGCTCTACACCCAGGCCCACGTCGAGCGGCTGACCTTCATTCGCAACTGCCGCACGCTGGACATGACCCTCGACGAAATCCGCAGCCTGTTACGCCTGCGCGACAGCCCTGAAGGGTCGTGCGGCAGCGTCAATGCGTTGATCGATGAGCATATCGAGCATGTACAGGCGCGGATCGATGGGCTGGTGGCGCTGCAGGCGCAGCTGGTGGAGCTGCGTCAGCGTTGCAATGCGCAAGGGGCGGAATGCGCGATCTTGCAGCAGCTTGAGGTGAACGGGGCGGTGTCGGTGCCCGATACCGAGCATTCGCATGTGGGGCGTAGTCACGGGCATTGAAATGCAGGGGCTGCTTTGCAGCCCTTTCGCGACGCAAGGCCGCCCTACAGGCATACGCGTGTTCCTGTAGGAGCGGCCTTGTGTCGCGAAAGGGGCGCAAAGCGCCCCCAGCAGTCAAACAGCCATCGGCGCCGTCATCGGCGCATGGTGCTCGTAACCTTCCAGGCTGAAATCGCTCGGCTCGATCTTCTCCAGCCACTCCGGCTCGTACTTGCCAGTCTTGGCGAAGTCCGGCACGCGGTCACTGATGACCAGCTTCGGCGCTTCCAGCGGCTCACGCTTGAGCTGCTCATTGAGCATGTCCAGGTGGTTTTCATACACATGGGCATCGCCGATGAAGTAGGTGAACCACCGCGGGGTGTAGCCGGTGAGGCGACCGAACAGCGACAGCAGCGCCGCGCCTTCGGTGAGGTTGAACGGCGTGCCCAGGCCCAGGTCGTTGGAGCGGATGTAGAGGGTCAGGGAAATTTCCTTGGTCTCGACATTCGGGTGGAACTGGTACAGCAGGTGGCACGGTGGCAGGGCCATTTCGTCCAGCTGGGCGCAGTTCCAGCCGTGGAACAGGATGCGCCGGCTGCCCGGGTCGTTGGCGATGGTGTCCAGGCACTGGCGCACCTGGTCGATGGCCTTGTACAGGATGACGAACGCCTGGCCGTCTTCTTCGTCCTGGGCAATCTTGCGAAAGCCTGCTTTCTCGGCCATCTCGATGGCCGCCGGGCTGCTCAGCGGGATGCGCTTGTAACCCGGCCACTGGCGCCACTGTACGCCGTAGATCTCGCCCAGGTCGTCATGGCCCTGGCGGAACGGGTTGGCCAGCCACTGGGCGTTCTCGTTGGCGTTCTGGTCCCACACCTTGCAGCCCAGCTCGCGGAATTCTCCGGCGTTCTTCACGCCACGCAGGAAGCCGACCATCTCGCCGATCGCCGACTTGAACGCCAGCTTGCGCGTGGTGATGGCCGGGAAGCCTTTTTGCAGGTCGAAGCGCAGCATGGCGCCTGGCAGGCTGATGGTGCGGATGCCGGTGCGATTGCCTTGCAGCGTGCCGTTTTCGATGACGTCGCGGACCAGATCTAGATACTGTTTCATGGCTTACCTGTAACAAGAACGGCAGGGGGATCGCCCCTGCCGTGAGAATCATACGGCGGGTTTTGCCGTGGGTTTACGGTTGTAGGCCAACCAGATCAGGAAGATGCCGCCGACGATCATCGGCACGCAGAGCAACTGACCCATGGTCAACCAGCCGAAGGCGATGTAGCCGAGTTGGGCATCGGGCACCCGCACGAACTCCACGATGAAGCGGAAAATACCGTAGAACAGCGCGAACATGCCGGAAACGGCCATGGTCGGGCGCGGTTTGCGCGAGTACAACCAAAGAATCACGAATAATGCCACACCTTCCAGGGCGAACTGGTACAGCTGCGACGGATGACGCGGCAGCTGGGCGGGGTCGCTGAACGGTGGGAAGACCATTGCCCAAGGCACATCGGTAGCCTTGCCCCACAGTTCGGCGTTGATGAAGTTGCCGATACGCCCGGCACCCAGGCCGATCGGCACCAGCGGCGCGACGAAGTCCATCAGCTCGAAGAACGACTTGTTGTTGCGCTTGCCGAACCACAAGGCCGCCAGCATCACGCCAATGAAGCCGCCATGGAACGACATGCCGCCTTTCCACACTTCGAAGATCAGCGTCGGGTTGGCCAGGTAGGCGTGCAGGTCGTAGAACAGCACGTAACCCAGGCGCCCACCGACGATCACCCCCATCGACAACCAGAACACCAGGTCGGAGAGTTTCTCGCGCGACCAGGTAGGGTCGAAACGGTTGAGCCGGCGCGAGGCGAGCAGCCAGGCGCCACCGATGCCGATCAGGTACATCAGGCCGTACCAGTGGATTTTCAGCGGCCCGATGGCCACGGCCACGGGATCTATCTGCGGGTAAGGCAGCATGGATATTCCTCTTGGTTCAAATCAGAAAGCTCAGCCCGACGCAGAACAGCAGCGCGGCGAACAGGCGCTTGAGCAGGCGCGGCGACAGTTTGTGTGCCAGGCGCGCGCCGAAGCGGGCGAAAAACATGCTGGTCACGGCGATGCCGACCAGCGCCGGCAGGTAGACATAACCCACGCTGTGGGCGGGCAGGTGCGTTTCGTCCCAGCCCAGCCACATGAAACTGAGGGCGCTCGCCACGGCGATCGGCAGCCCGCAGGCAGACGATGTCGCCACCGCCTGCTGCATGGGCAGGCTGCGCCAGGTCAGGAACGGCACGGTCAGCGATCCACCGCCGATACCGAAGATCGCCGAGGCCCAGCCGATCACGCCGCCCGCGCCGACCAGCAAGGGTTTGCCGGGAACGCCGTGGCTGGCCTTGGGCTTGAGATCCAGGGCCATCTGCGCGGCAACGATCAGGGCGAACACACCGATGATCTTTTGCAGCTGCGGCCCCTGGATCAGCGAGGCGGTCTTGGCGCCGATACCGGCGCCGAGCAGGATGCCGACGGTCATCCAGGCGAAGATCGGCCATTGCACCGCGCCCTTGCGGTGGTGCTCGAGCACGGCGTTGATCGAGGTGAAGACGATGGTCGCCAGCGAGGTACCCACTGCCAGGTGGGTCAGTACCGATGCGTCGAAGCCCTGCAAGGTGAAACTGAACACCAGCACCGGCACGATGATGATGCCGCCGCCCACGCCGAACAGCCCGGCCAGCACGCCCGCACAGGCGCCCAGCAGCAGATAGAGTGCGAACTCCATTCGTCGTCCCCGAGAAAAACAATCCGGCATGGTAACGGAAGCCGGCCTCGTGGCTCTAGTGAACTCTGCGTCAGGATGGAACGCCTGCGCCACAGTGGGTAGAGTGGCGAAAAACACAGAGGCTCAACCTATGTGCCTGATCGTATTCGCCTGGCGGCCGGGGCATGCCCTGCCGCTGATCGTCGCGGCCAACCGCGACGAGTTCTATGCCCGGCCGACGCAGGCCCTGGCAGCGTGGGAGGATGCGCCTGGCGTGCATGCCGGACGTGACCTGGAGGCAGGCGGTACCTGGCTGGGCGTGGGGCCGCAAGGGCGATTCGCGGCGTTGACCAACATCCGTGACCCTGGGCAGCCGCCTGGACCGCGCAGCCGCGGTGAGCTAGTGGCGGGGTTCCTGCAGGGGGAACTAGGGGTCGAGAGCTATCTCGACCACGTCGCTAGCCGCAGTGCGCTGTATTCGGGGTTCAACCTGCTGGTGGGGGATGGGCGTCAGCTGGGCTACCTGAATGGCCGTGAAGCGACACCGCGACTGCTCCAGGCTGGGGTGTACGGGCTTTCCAATGCTGGGCTGGATACGCCGTGGCCCAAGCTTGTGAAGGCGCGTGAAGGGCTGGAGGGCTTGCTGGCGACTGCGGATCCGCAGCGGTTGCTGGCTTTGCTGGCCGATGCTGAGCCGGCGGCGGATAGCGCGTTGCCGGAGACCGGTGTGGGATTGGCGACCGAGAAGCTGCTGTCGAGTGTGTTCATTGCCAGCCAGAACTATGGGACTCGGGCCAGTACGGTGCTGATTGTGGATGATCAGGGGAAAAGGCGGCTGATCGAGCGCAGTTTCGGGCCGTTTGGTGGTCACTTGGGAGAAGTTGAGATCATCGCCTGACAGTAGCGGCCCTATCGCCGGCAAGCCGGCTCCCACAGGGTTCGGTGCGATCCTTGTGGGAGCCGGCTTGCCGGCGATAGAGCCGGTGCAGACCTCAGAGCGTCTTGTTGGCCCCAGGCCCGATCATCCGCGCCAGGCCCAGGTTCTTCAGCGCCAGCTGCAACGAGCTGTGGATAACCTGCGGGTTGTCATGGCTCATGGCCTCGGCCAGCAGCTCCTTGGCCTTGCTCATGTTCATCTGGCGCAGCATCCACTTCACTTTCGGCAGGTTGGTGGCGTTCATCGACAGGCTGTCGAAGCCCATGGCCATCAACAGGATCGCCGCTGCCGGGTCACCGGCCATCTCGCCGCAGATGCTCACCGGCTTGCCTTCGCCATGGGCGTCGCGCACCACAGTATTCAAGGCCTGCAGCACTGCCGGGTGCAGGTAGTCGTACAAATCGGCGACCCGCGGGTTGTTGCGGTCGACCGCCAGCAGATACTGGGTCAGGTCGTTGGAGCCGACCGACAGGAAGTCCACTTGCCGCGCCAACTCCTTGGTCTGGTACACCGCCGCCGGAATTTCCACCATCACACCCACGGGCGGCATCGGCACATCGGTGCCCTCGTCGCGTACCTCGCCCCAGGCGCGGTGGATCAGGTGCAGAGCCTCTTCCAGCTCGTGGATGCCGGAGATCATCGGCAGCAGGATGCGCAGGTTGTTCAGGCCCTCGCTGGCCTTGAGCATGGCGCGGGTCTGGACCAGGAAGATTTCCGGGTGATCGAGGGTCACGCGAATGCCGCGCCAGCCCAGGAACGGGTTTTCTTCCTTGATCGGGAAGTACGACAGCGACTTGTCACCGCCGATGTCGAGGGTGCGCATGGTCACCGGCAGCGGATGGAATGACTGCAGTTGTTCGCGGTAGATCGCCAACTGCTCCTTCTCGCTGGGAAAGCGCTGCTGGATCATGAAGGGGACTTCGGTGCGATACAGGCCGACACCTTCGGCGCCACGCTGCTGGGCACGGGCCACGTCGGCGAGCAGCCCGGTGTTGACCCACAGCGGCATGCGATGGCCGTCCGGGGTGATGCACGGCAGTTCGCGCAGGGCGTCGAGGCCCTGGGCCAGCTGGCGTTCTTCTTCGACCACTTCGCTGTACTGCTTGCGCAGCACGTCGCTGGGGTTGGTGAACACCTCGCCCTTGTAGCCGTCGACAATCATCTCGATGCCGTCGACCTTGGAATACGGCAGGTCGACCAGACCCATCACCGTGGGAATACCCATGGCCCGGGCCAGGATGGCCACGTGCGAGTTACCCGAGCCCAGCACCGAAACCAGGCCGACCAGCTTGCCTTCCGGCACCTCGCCGAGCATCGCCGGGGTCAGCTCTTCGCTGACCAGGATGGTGTTGTCGGCATAGACCAGCGATTGCGAACGGGCTTCCTGCAGGTAGGCCAGCAGCCGCCGGCCAAGGTCCTTGACGTCCGAGGCGCGCTCGCGCAGGTAGTCGTCGTCCATCAGCTCGAAGCGATTGACGTGCTCGCCAACCACCTGACGCAGGGCGCCCTGCGCCCATTGCCCGGTCTTGATGACTTCCGCCACCTCGCCGCCGAGGGCGGCATCTTCGAGCATCATCAGGTACACATCGAACAGCGCGCGCTCTTCTGGGCGCAGCTGGGTGGCCAGCTTGGCCGACAGCTTGCGCATGTCTTCGCGCACCCC
Organism: Pseudomonas sp. NPDC089395; assembly: GCF_044749525.1. Lineage (NCBI taxonomy): Bacteria > Pseudomonadati > Pseudomonadota > Gammaproteobacteria > Pseudomonadales > Pseudomonadaceae > Pseudomonas > Pseudomonas sp. NPDC089395. The sequence goes on along the minus strand of NZ_JBIVID010000008.1, from coordinate 115,407 downwards.
TTCGAGGGCGTTGTTGAACAGTTTGAGTTCGGCGTCGATGTCTTCGACGGTCTTGTCCGGCACCACTTCCAGGTCGGCCGGCGGCAGCATGACCACCGCCCGCCCAACGGCGGCGCCCGGCGAGCCAGGCACGCCAACGAAACGCGCTTCCTGGATGCCCTTGCCCTGGCGGCCCAGGCCACGGATGGAGCCGGTGGCCTCGGCATGGGCGATAACCCCGGCGAGCTGGGCGCTCATGGTGACCAGGAAGGCCTCTTCGCCCTCGTCGAACTGACGGCGTTCTTTTTGCTGAATGACCAGTACGCCAACCACCCGCCGGTGGTGAATGATCGGCGCGCCGAGGAACGAAGCGAATTTCTCTTCGCCGGTTTCGGCAAAGTAGCGGTAACGCGGGTGATCGGCGGCGTTTTCCAGGTTCAGTGGCTCTTCCCGGGTACCGACCAGGCCGACCAGGCCCTCGTTGGGGGCCATGCTGACCTTGCCGATCGAACGCTTGTTCAAGCCTTCGGTAGCCATCAGCACGAAGCGGTTGGTTTCCGGGTCAAGCAGGTAGACCGAGCAGACCTGGCTGCCCATGGCCTCCTTCACGCGCAAGACAATGATCCCCAACGCCGTCTTGAGATCTTTGGCGGAGTTCACTTCCTGGACGATCTTGCGCAGCGTATTGAGCATGGCTCGGGGTCGAACTCCGTCGTCAGTCGCGCGTCAGCAGACGCGGTGCTAGCTCTTTCAGGGCGCGGCGGTAAACCTCGCGCTTGAATGTCACCACCTGGCCCAGCGGATACCAATAGCTGACCCAGCGCCAGCCGTCGAATTCCGGTTTGCCGGTAAGGTCCATCCGCACCCGTTGCTCATTGCTCACCAGGCGCAGCAGGAACCACTTCTGCTTCTGGCCGATGCACAGCGGCTGGCTGTGGGTACGGACCAGTCGCTGGGGTAAACGATAACGCAACCAGCCGCGGGTGCAGGCAAGAATTTCCACATCGTCGCGTTCAAGGCCAACTTCTTCGTTCAGCTCGCGGTACAGGGCATCTTCCGGCGTCTCGTCAGGGTTGATACCACCCTGAGGGAATTGCCAGGCATCCTGGTTGATCCGCCGAGCCCATAGCACCTGCCCGGCATCATTCGTAAGAATGATCCCGACATTGGGGCGAAAACCATCCGGGTCGATCACGGCAGCAACCTCGCAAACGCATGTCACCGCATTGTTCCACAAAGCCTGCGAGCGCAGCAACGCGCCCGCCAAGCTTATGTGCAGCGAGGTGAAAACTCCGTATTCTGCGGGCCTACTCTGTAGCTGATGCGAGTGACCGCGATGCGCCTGGCTTTATTCGACCTGGACAATACCCTCCTCGGTGGCGACAGCGACCATGCTTGGGGTGACTACCTGTGCGAGCGGGGCATTCTCGACCCGGTCGCCTACAAGCAACGCAACGATGCCTTCTACCAGGATTACCTGAACGGCACCTTGGACCTGCAGGCCTACCTGGCCTTTTCCATGGAAATCCTCGCGGCCACCGAGCCTGCGCAACTCGACCAGTGGCACCGTGAATTCATGCGTGACTGCATCGAGCCGATTATCCTGCCCAAGGCCCTGGCCTTGCTGCAGCAGCACCGCGAGGCGGGTGACCAGCTGGTGATCATCACCGCCACCAATCGCTTCGTGACCGCACCGATTGCTCGCCGTCTGGGTGTGCGGGTGCTCCTGGCTACCGAGTGCGAGATGCGCGGTGGCCGCTACACCGGGCGTAGTACCGATATACCGTGCTTCCGTGAAGGCAAGGTGACGAGGCTTGAACGGTGGATGCTGGAGAACGGGTTCGATCTGGAGGACAGCTATTTCTATAGCGACTCGATGAATGACTTGCCGTTGCTGCAGCGGGTGACGCATGCGGTGGCGGTGGATCCGGATCCTAACTTGCAGGCGGAGGCTGAGCGGCGGGGGTGGCCGGTGATTTCGTTGAGGGATTGAGATTGCTGGGGCCGCTTTGCGGCCCTTTCGCGACACAAGGCCGCTCCTACAGGGGGCGCGTTTCTCTGTAGGAGCGGCCTTGTGTCGCGATGGAGGGCAAAGCCCTCCCATGCCTCAAATCGGCTTGGCGCCCATCAAACCGGCAATCGACAGGAAGCACACCCCGCTGAACACCGCCAAGGCCAGGGTAAACCGCAACCCCACCACCTCGGCCTTGCGCAGCCGGTTCAGGCGCACCAGCAACCACCACACGGCAAACGCGCCAAGCGTATAGATGACGCTAGAGGCCAGCACCCAGGTCTGCCCCAGCGGCCAGCCGACCAGATGCACCAGCCACCAGCCAGTGAACGGCATGCTCACCAGGCACACAGCCATCAGCAACCAGACGAACACCAGCGGCCGGCGCAGCAGCTTGCCATAAGCCTCGGCGTCCCCCTGACGACGGGCGCGCACCGTCCAGATCGCCAGGCCCAGCGCACCCAGCAGGAGCAATGCAGTAGCAATGACGTGCAGCGCCTTGAGGGTTGTCAGATGTTCCATGAGCTTCGCATCCTTGAGCAGTAAGCCAAGCTTAGCCGCTTAGCCCAGAAACAGCCGGTAAGCCGGGTTGTCGGTCTCGTCCCAGTACGGGTAACCGATCTTTGCCAGCGCCGCCGGCACCAGGTGGCGCTCGTCTTCCGGCACCTGCAGCCCTGCCACCACACGCCCGTCGGCTGCGCCGTGGTTGCGGTAGTGGAACATCGAGATGTTCCAGCGCCCGCCCAGCTTGGTGAGGAAGTTGAACAACGCCCCCGGCCGCTCGGGAAACTCGAAGCGCAGCACGATTTCGTCGCTGGCACCGGCCGAGTGGCCACCGACCATGTGGCGGATATGCAGCTTGGCCAACTCGTTGTCGGTCAGGTCGGTCACCGGGAAGCCCTGCTCGATCAGCTGCTGCACCAGTGCGGCCCGTGGGTCGTTCTCCGGGTGCGTCTGCACACCGACGAAGATGTGCGCCTCGTCGGAGGTGTGCTTGCGGTAGTTGAATTCGGTGATCTGGCGTTTGCCAATGGCTTCGCAGAAGGCTTTGAAGCTGCCCGGGCGCTCGGGAATGGTCACGGCGATGATCGCTTCGCGCTTTTCACCCAGCTCGGCACGCTCGGCGACATGGCGCAGGCGGTCGAAATTGACATTGGCGCCCGAGTCGATGGCCACCAGGGTCTGCCCGGTAACGCCCTTGAGCTCGACGTACTTCTTGATCCCGGCGACACCCAAGGCGCCAGCAGGTTCGGTGATCGAGCGGGTATCGTCGTAGATATCCTTGATTGCCGCACAGATCTCGTCGGTGCTCACCGTGACCACTTCATCCACATGCAAGCGGCAGATATCGAAGGTGTGCTGGCCGATCTGCGCCACCGCCACGCCATCGGCAAACAGCCCGACCTGTGGCAGCACCACGCGCTCGCCCGCAGCCATCGCCGCCTGCAGGCAATTGGAGTCGTCCGGCTCGACGCCGATCACCTTGATTTCCGGGCGCAGGTACTTCACGTAGGCGGCAATACCGGCGATCAGGCCACCGCCGCCAACCGGCACGAAGATCGCGTCCAGCTGACCGGGGTGTTGACGCAGGATTTCCATGGCCACGGTGCCCTGGCCGGCAATGGTGTGCGGGTCGTCATAGGGGTGGATGTAGACGAAGCCCTTCTCGTCCACCAGTTTCAGCGAATAGGCCAGCGCTTCAGGGAACGAGTCGCCATGCAGCACCACCTTGCCGCCCCGCGAACGCACGCCCTCGACCTTGATCTCCGGGGTGGTCTTGGGCATCACGATGGTGGCCTTGATACCCAGCTCCCGGGCCGCCAGGGCTACGCCCTGGGCATGGTTGCCCGCCGAGGCAGTGACCACGCCACGGGCCAGCTCCTCAGGGCTCAGTTGCGCCAGCTTGTTGTACGCCCCACGGATCTTGAAGGAGAACACCGGCTGCAGGTCTTCGCGTTTGAGCAGAATCTGGTTGCCCAGGCGCTTGCTCAGCTGTGGAGCGCTCTGCAACGGGGTTTCGACGGCGACGTCGTAGACGCGCGAGGTGAGGATCTTCTTGACGTACTGTTCGAGCATCGGGAAAGCATCACTGGCCGCGGGACAAGGGCTGCGAGTCTACCCCAGCGCTACGTCGGGCGACCACAGCAAAGCCGCCCAAGCCGTTATACTAGGCAACTTTGAAACCGCCCTGCCCCTTTCGGAGCCCGCATGACCCAGGACCAACTCAAACAGGCCGTCGCCCAGGCCGCTGTCGACTTCATTCTGCCGAAGCTGGATGAAAAGAGCGTCGTCGGCGTCGGTACGGGTTCGACTGCCAACTTCTTCATTGACGCCCTGGCCCAGCACAAGACAGCCTTCGACGGCGCGGTCGCCAGCTCCGAAGCCACTGCCCAGCGCCTGAAGGGCCATGGCATTCCGGTCTACGAGCTGAACAGTGTCAGCGAGCTGGAGTTCTACGTCGACGGCGCCGACGAAAGCGACGCGCACCTGAACCTGATCAAAGGCGGTGGCGCGGCACTGACCCGCGAGAAAATCGTCGCGGCCGTGGCCAAGACCTTTATCTGCATCGCCGATGCCAGCAAGCTGGTACCGGTGCTGGGCGCCTTCCCGCTGCCGGTCGAAGTCATCCCGATGGCCCGTAGCCATGTGGCCCGCCAGCTGGTCAAGCTGGGCGGCGACCCGGTGTACCGTGAAGGCGTGGTGACCGACAACGGCAACGTGATCCTCGACGTCTACAACCTGCAAATCACCAACCCGGTGGAGCTGGAAGCGCAGATCAATGCCATCGTCGGCGTGGTGACCAACGGCCTGTTCGCGGCGCGGCCGGCGGACCTGCTGCTGCTGGGCACTTCGGAAGGTGTGAAGAGCCTCAAGGCCGAGTGATGCCACCACCGGCAAGCCGGCTCCCACAGGGTGTTCTCCACCGCCCTTGTGGGAGCCGGCTTGCCGGCAATGAGGCCCAAAAGAACACTCAATCAGCCGGCTGCTTGAACACATAGAACAGGTTCGGCTCACTGACCAGATAGATGGTCCCCGCCTCATCCATCGCAATCCCCTCCGCCTGCGGCACTGTCTGCTTGAGCCCCTGAAACCCCTTGCGCAATGACAAGGTGCTCAGCGGCCTGCCCTCGACATCCAGCTCCAGCACCAGCCGCGACTCATCCGACAACGCCAGCAAATGCCCACTGCGCTCATCGAACTGCAGGCTGGAGAGATCGCGCACGAACAAACCCGAATCGCGCTTGCGATCCTGCAGCACATGCACCGCATAGGGCTGATCGGGGTTTTCGTGGGGGAAGCCATGCACCTCGTAGATCAGCATCGGGTCGCGCTCCTTGGCCACGAACAGACGCTTGCCCGCAGAGTCGTAGGCCAGCCCTTCGAAACCCTTGTTGCCGTTCAGGCCGATGCCCAGGGACAGTTGCTCGGCGTCCCCGGCATCGAGAAACAACGTGTCGTCGTCGACACGCACGCGGATCAGCCGCTGCTGACGCTCATCGGTAATCACATAGCTGTTGGGGCCGACATATTCGACGGCTTCCGGGTCGCCGAAGCCGGTCAGCGGGAGGCGGCGCAGAATACGACCGTCGAGTGACAGCTCGATCAACTCCGAACGGGCGTTGGTGACGGTGAACAGGGTCTTGCGGTCGGGATCGTAGGTCAGCGCTGACAGGTCGTCATCCAGCCCGTCCACCGGCTGAGCCTCGATAACCACCTGATAGCGCTCAAGGCCCATGCTCTGCTCGGCCGGTTGCCACCAAGCCTTGACGTTGAACCAGGCCCGCTCGTACAGGCGAAATTCCTGACCGGCCAGGCCCAGTACCAGCAGCCCGGCAAGCACGAACAGCAAAGGCAAACGAAGAAAACGACGCATAACGGCAGACTCGACTCAGGGGGTGGCGAATCTAACCATGGGTTACTGAAGTAAAGCTTAATCTCGGCGTCAGAATGATCCGAAAATGCTATCAGTTTTTCTTGAAGCGATAAAAGAGCGCAGGCTCGCTGACCATGTACAGGTTGCCCTGGTCATCCATGGCCACGCCTTCGGCACGCGGAATGGTGTGCTCAAGGCCGTTGAAGCCGCCCAACAGGGTCATGAAGCTGACTTGCTGACCCTGTTCATCGAGCTCCAGCAGCATGTTGGAGTCGGCCGACAAGACCAGCAGGTGACCGGTACGCGGGTCGACGCTTAGGGCCGAGAGGTTGCGCACGTCGAGCTCGTCACTGGCCAGCAGCTGCTTGTCACCCTGGAGCGGGTTGCGACCGTCGGTGGCCCAGGTGTACAGCTTCGGTGGCCGCTCTTCGCCAATCACCAGGCGCTGGCGCATCGGGTCCCAGGCCACGGCCTCGAAGCCCTTGTTGCTCTTGACCGACTTGCCCAGGTCGTAGCTGTGGAAGTCCGCATGGTTCAGCGTGCGAGTCTGCGCGTCCACCTTGACCACCGTCAGGTCGTGCAGGCGCTCATCGGTGATGGCCAGCTGACCATCTTCGAGCACGGTGAGGCCTTCCGGGTTGCTCCAGCCCACCAGAGGGATTTGCCGCAGTACATCGCCTTCGAGGCTGAGCTCGACCAGGAACGGGTTCTTGCCCATCACCACGAACAGGGTGCGGGTCTGCGGGTTGAACGCCACGTCCGAGGCTTCGTCATCATCCATGCCGGGCAGAGGCTTGGCATCGATATCGACCTGGTAGTCCGGCAGCCAGACGCTTTCGCTGCGCTCGGCGCTACTCTCGAAGCCTTCCTTGACCCACAGCAGACCACGATCATCCCAGTGCATGGCTATCGCCAGCCCGTAGCCAATCACCGTGGCAACAGCCAGGCCAAAGGGCCAGCGCAGGTAGAAGCGGCGCTTGGGCCTGGAGGAAGCAGGGGCGCTGGAAGGAGATGCCATGCGGAGTGGTCCTGGGAAAAAGGGGTTGGCGCATTATCCGGATGGATTGTGAAAAAAACGGTAAATCGCGCCGCCCTCTTCGCGGGGCAAGCCCGCTCCCACAGGTACTGCACTGAGCACAGGACAGCAGAATACTTGTGGGAGCGGGCTTGCCCCGCGAAGGGCTCGCCTCGGTATCAGATCAGAGCACGCGGCTTTCGAAGCGGCTCGCGCCCGGCAGTTCCAGCACCAGCTCATCGCCCACATTGAACGGACCCACGCCAGCCGGCGTACCGGTCAGAATCACATCACCCGCCTGCAGCGAGAAATGCCGCGCCATGTACTGAATGACCGGCACGATCGGGTTGAGCATCATCGCGCTGTTGCCATCCTGGCGCACTTCGCCGTTGACGGTCAGGCGTACCGGGATATCGGTGACATCGTCAAAGGCGGCGGCCGAGACGAAGGGCGGCAGCACGCACGCCCCGTCGAAGCTCTTGGCCAGCTCCCACGGCAGGCCCTTCTCCTTGAGCTTGGCCTGCACGTCGCGCAGGGTCAGATCGAGCGCCGGCGCATAGCCGGAAATGGCGTCGAGCACTTCTTCCTCGGACGCATGGCTGGACAGCGACTTGCCAAGCAATACCGCAATCTCGGCCTCGTAATGCACCGAGCCACGGTCGGTCGGAATCTTGAAACCACCTTCCAGCGGCACCACGCAGCTACCCGGCTTGATGAACAGCAGCGGTTCGCTGGGGATGGGGTTGTCCAGTTCCTTGGCATGCTCGGCATAGTTGCGGCCGATGCACACCACCTTGCCCAGCGGGAAGTGGATACGCGTGCCGTCTACGTACTGGTGCTGGTAACTCATGGCCGACTCCTAGGCTTGCTGCTTTTTATTCAGGAGCGAAGATCTTACCCGGATTCATGATGCCGTTAGGGTCGAAGACGGCCTTAATCGCCTTCATGCAGGCAATTTCTTCAGGTGAGCGGCTGTAACCCAGGTAGTCGCGCTTGGTCATGCCCACGCCGTGCTCGGCGGAGATCGAGCCGTTGTAGCGCTGGACGATCTCGAACACCCACTTGTTGACCTTGGCGCATGAGGCGAAGAAGTCGTCCTTGCTCATGTGGTCGGGTTTGAGAATGTTCAGGTGCAGGTTGCCGTCGCCGATATGGCCGTACCAGACCACCTCGTAATCCGGATAGTGCTCGCTGACGATGGCATCGATGTCGCGCAGAAAGGCCGGCACCTTGGAAACGGTCACGGAAATATCGTTCTTGTACGGCGTCCAGTGGGAGATGGTTTCCGACAGGTACTCGCGCAGCTTCCACAGGTTCTTCAGCTGGGTTTCACTCTGGCTCATCACCCCGTCCAGCACCCAGCCCTGTTCGACGCAGTGTTCGAACGTGGCCAGCGCCTCGTTGGCCACCGCCTCGGTGCTGGCCTCGAACTCCAGCAAGGCATAGAACGGGCAGTCGGTGGCGAACGGCGCCGGCACATCGCCCCGGGCCATGATCTTGGCCAGGCCTTTATCGGAGAAGAACTCGAACGCGGTCAGGTCGAGCTTGCCCTGGAAGGCATGCAGCACTGGCATGATCGAGTCGAAGTCCGGCGTGCCCAGCACCATGGCGGTGAGGTTGCGCGGGGCACGGTCCAGGCGCATGGTCGCCTCGACCACGAAGCCCAGCGTACCTTCGGCGCCGATGAACAGCTGGCGCAGGTCGTAGCCCGTGGCGTTCTTGATCAGGTCTTTGTTGAGCTCCAGCAGCTCGCCCTTGCCAGTGACCACCTTCAGGCCGGCCACCCAGTTGCGGGTCATGCCGTAGCGAATCACCTTGATGCCGCCGGCATTGGTGCCGATATTGCCGCCAATCTGGCTGGAACCGCTGGAGGCGAAGTCCACCGGGTAATAAAGGCCATGCTCTTCGGCAAAGGTCTGCAACTGCCGGGTGATGACTCCTGGCTGGCAGACCACGGTGCGGTCGAAGGCATTGAAGTCGAGAATCTGGTTCATGTAGTCGAAGGCGACCACCACCTCGCCATTGGCCGCCACGGCCCCGGCCGACAACCCGGTACGCCCGCCAGAAGGCACCAGCGCGACCTGATGGCGATTGGCCCAGCCGACGATGGCCTGCACCTGCTCTACAGTCTTGGGGAACACGATGGCCGTGGGCGCCGGGGGGTAATGCTTGGTCCAGTCCTTGCCAAAGGCCTCCAGGGAAGCCGGGTCGGTCAGAACCTTGCCCGGGTCGACAAGGGTCATCAGTTCATCAATTACCGCAGGCTGGGTCATCGCTGGAACTCTCGACTTATTCATAGTCACCCTGAGTACTCTTCACCTGTCGGGATAAGCTCAGATTGTGTCGCGTATGCTAGCATAGCCCTCCCGCTGTTCATGCTAAGGCCGATGCCGCGCCTAGCATCACCCCTCGCCATTTTTTCTCCGGGATACAGGTTTACGCAGATGAGCAAGACTTCTCTCGACAAGAGCAAGATCAGGTTCCTTCTTCTTGAAGGTGTGCACCAGAACGCGGTCGATACCCTCAAGGCTGCCGGCTACACCAACATCGAATACCTCACTGGTTCGTTGCCGGAAGCCGAGCTGAAGGAAAAGATCGCCGATGCCCACTTCATCGGCATCCGCTCGCGCACCCAACTGACTGAAGAGATCTTCGACTGCGCCAAGAAGCTGGTCGCCGTCGGCTGCTTCTGCATCGGCACCAACCAGGTAGACCTGGCCGCTGCCCGCGAGCGCGGTATCGCCGTATTCAACGCGCCGTACTCCAACACCCGTTCGGTCGCCGAGCTGGTGCTGGCCGAAGCCATCCTGCTGCTGCGCGGCATCCCCGAGAAAAACGCTTCCTGCCACCGTGGTGGCTGGATCAAGAGCGCTGCCAACTCCTTCGAGATCCGCGGCAAGAAGCTGGGCATCGTCGGCTACGGCTCGATCGGCACCCAACTGTCGGTACTGGCCGAGAGCCTGGGCATGCAGGTCTACTTCTTCGACCCGCTGACCAAGCTGCCACTGGGCAACGCCGTTCAGGTCACCAGCCTGCACGAACTGCTGGGTCTGGCCGATATCGTCTCGCTGCACGTGCCTGAGCTGCCGTCCACCCAGTGGATGATCGGCGAGAAGGAAATCCGCGCGATGAAGAAGGGCTCGATCCTGATCAACGCCGCCCGTGGCACCGTGGTCGAACTGGACCACCTGGCCGCCGCGATCAAGGACAAGCACCTGATCGGCGCCGCCATCGACGTGTTCCCGGTCGAGCCGCGCTCCAACGACGAAGAATTCGAAAGCCCGCTGCGCGGCCTGGACAACGTGATCCTGACCCCGCACATCGGTGGTTCGACCGCCGAAGCCCAGGCCAACATCGGTCTGGAAGTGGCTGAGAAACTGGTCAAGTACAGCGACAACGGTACTTCGGTATCCTCGGTCAACTTCCCGGAAGTGGCCCTGCCGGCGCACCCGGGCAAGCACCGCCTGCTGCACATCCACGAAAACATCCCAGGCGTGCTCAGCGAGATCAACAAGGTCTTCGCCGAGAACGGCATCAACATCTCCGGTCAGTTCCTGCAGACCAACGAGAAAGTGGGCTACGTGGTAATCGACGTGGACGCCGAGTACTCGGACCTTGCGCAAGAAAAGTTGCAACAGGTCAAGGGCACCATCCGCTCGCGCGTACTGTTCTGAGTGTGATCGCTGCATGAAAAAGGGAGGCCCTGGTGGCCTCCCTTTTTTGTTGTGCTTACTTCACCTCGACGGTGATCTTCTTCGACTCGACGCTCGGCTTGAACGGTACGTGGTACTTGTCACCCAACACCAGTTGCAAGGTGTGCTTGCCCGGGGTCAGGGTAATGGTGGCCTCGGTCTGTGCCTTGCCGAAGTGCAGTACTTGCGGGCCGGCCGGCAGCGCTACACCGCTCTCAGGCATCAGGCTGGTCGGCAGCGGTTGGTCGGCGACAGGCTCCTTGTCCACATCCACCAGCAGGTGATGATGGCCCGAGTGCTCCGTCTGGTCACCCGCCGGCTTGAGCGCGATGCCCTCGATGCCGAACTTGACGGTGAAGGTCTTGTCGACCGTGGCGCCATCGGCGGGGGAAACGATGAAGACCTTGGCATCCTTGGGTGGCTCTTGGCTCTTCAGCACGGTATCGGCGGCGCTGGCCACGACTGCGGCTCCCATTAGCAATCCGGCGACGGCAGCACGCGAAAATAGGCTGTTCATTCACTTCTCCTGTGATTCACTTAAAGACCGCAGCCTGAAAAAAACAACGGCGGCGGTGTTTCACCATAGCCCACAAAGAGAAATATTTCAGTTAGGGTTAAACCTCGCCAAGGCTTCAAGGTCATAGGCTGCGCTCGACCGCGACGAAGGAACAAAGTTGCGGCGATAGTTATTCAACTGCCGAAAAAGGGGCATTACATGCGTTCGACCATGGGCGTACTGCTAGCAGTACTGATCACGCCATTGGCTCAAGCCGAGCTGATAGACGAAATAGCCGACCGGGGCGAACTGCGTATTGCCGTGCAGGCCGACAGTCCACCTTACGCATTCAAGGAAAATGACCACCTGACCGGTTTCGAGATCGAGTTCGGCCAGGAATTGGCCAAGGAGCTGGACCTGCGCGCCGAATTCATCGAGGCGCCGGCGGCAGAGGTGCTGCCGGGTGTCGAAAGCGGCAAGTACGATGTTGCCTTGACCCCTGCGGGCAACACACCCGAGGCGAAAGGCCCATTCGATGTCAGTCAGCCGTTCGGTGAGAAGAAGTTCGTGATTCCGTTCCAGAAGGACAACCCGGCCTTCGAAAGCGCCCTGAACAATGCCCTGCAGCGGCTCAAGGACCGTGGGCGCACGTCGGAACTTGAGCAGAAGTGGTTCAAGGGTGAGCAGGAGACTGCGGCGGGGCAGTGAGTGCTTTTTAGACTGTACCGGCCCTTTCGCGGGGCAAGCCCGCTCCCACAGGTATTGCACACAAATCTAAAGCTGTGGAGTTCCTGTGGGAGCGGGCTTGTCCCGCGAAGAGGCAGGCGCAGAACTACGCTGAAAGCGCGGCCAACGCCCGCTGTACCTCTTCCAGCTCCAGCTCGCTGAACACCTGCACCCCCTCGCGCCGCAGCAACGCCGTGGTCACCCCCTCCCCCGGCACCTTCACCCCAGTGAATGTGCCATCGTAGGTCAGCCGGTTACCACACGAAGGGCTGCCGGCCTTGAGCACCGCGACCCGGATGCCATGCCGGCGTACCAGTGCCAGGGCTTGCTGCGCACCGGCAAGAAAAGCCGCACTGACATCCTCGCCCGCCACCGTCAGCACCTGCGCGCCGCCATCGAGCACGTCGCCACCCTGGCCACCTGGAATCTCCGCCGGCGGCCGTGGCGTCGGCAACCCGCCGGCCACTTCCGGGCACAACGGCACCACGCGGCCCTCGGCCTGCCAACGCTGCAAAAGATCAGGATGCCCACTGGCCCGCCCGTCATAACGCACCAGCTGCCCCAGCAGACAGGCGCTGACCAGCACCTTGGGCAGCTCAGAACAGGTCGTTGCCACGGCGCCGAAACCAACCGGTCAATGACAACCGCTCACGCGTGGCGGGCAGCACTTCATGGGGCACCTCGCCCGACAGGAACACCACCAGGTTCCCGGCCAGCGGCTGCACATCGTGCTCCACACCATCCGCCAGAAACATGCGCAGCTGGCCGCCATCCTGTGGCTGCCAGTCTTCATTGAGGTAGAGCACCGCCGAAACCATGCGCCGGTCATCGTCGCGAAAGCGGTCCAGATGCCGGCGGTAGAACGCCCCTGGCGGATACAGGGCGAAGTGGCATTCGAAGTCTTCAAGGCCCAGGAACAGGCCCTGGTTGATGGCCAGGCGCAGGTGGTCCATGGCGTCCAGGTATTGATCACAGGCTTCGGCCTGGCCTGGGTCGATCCACTGGATCTGATCACCGCGAATGGTCTCGCGCACCTCCTGGGAAACCCCGCGCCCAACCCCGGCAGGATTGAGTTCGCCTTCGGCATCGCGGCGCCGACACTCAGCCGCCAGCGCGCGAACCAGGTCGGCAGGCAGAAACAGCGCTTGCTGGGACCAGCCATGGGTGGCCAGATCGTCGACGACGGCCGCAAGCATCGGGTGTTCAGGGGAAATGTGCATGGCGCGCATCATATCCATAAGCCCTGCACTCGCACAGCGCCACTTGGCCGAGAAACTCCCTCCTGTCTCGACAAACCGGCGTTCGGCCAAGGACAATAGCCACCTGCCGACAGGAGTCCTGAATGCGCCGTCTGTTTTCTCTGTTTTTTCTGATGATCTGCACCATGCCTGTCTGGGCAGACAGCCTCGATCAACTGTACAAGGCCGCCGGCTGGCCCGACCAGCGCGCCCACTTCAACGATGCCGTGAGCGCTGCCCAGCTGCGCTACCGCAACAGCCTGCCGCCTGCGGTTTACCAGGCGCTGGTCAACAACAGCAACCAGCGCTTCCAGGCCCAGGCCATGGACCGGCGGGCCCAGGCACAACTGCGCGTCGCCCTGCCTGACCCGGCGCCGGCGCTGGCCTTTTTCCAGTCCCCGCTGGGGCGCAAGATTGTCGCCGCCGAACTGCTGGCCACGCGCAAGGACCAACTGGCCAAGAACGCCAAGGGCCTGCCGAAGATCCAGGCCAGCGACAACCGTATCCTGATCATCGGCCACCTGGCCCAGGCCCTGCCCGCTCGTGAGGCCGGTGCCGAAGTCAGCCTGGCGATTGCCGGGGTGGCCGCCGACAGCTTGAGTTCGATGATCCCCGGCCTGTTCGGCGGTGGCCAGGCCCAGGGCCTGCTCGATGGCCAACGTCAACGGCTCATGAACCAGATTGGCGAAGACCTCAACAATACCTTGCTGTACGTCTACCGTGACCTGTCCGACGCCGAACTCGAACAGTTCGCCACCTTCGCCGAGTCGCCGGAAGGCAAGGCTTACTACCAAGCCGCCGTGGCCGCGGTGCGTGCGGGCCTGGCGGTCGGCCAGAACGGCGCGGACCTGAAGTGATCAGCCCAGGCGCTGGTCGATGAAGTCGAAGTAGCGCTGGCGAATGCCCGGCAGTTCGTTGGCCAAATGGTGGCGAGCCTCGGGCAGCATCAGAATCTGCGGTTCGGCGAACTTGGCCTTGAGCACTTCGAGGTTATACGGCCAATCCACCGTGCCATCGGCCTCCCCCTGTACGATCAATGGCTGGCGCGTGCTGCGTGGCGCAGCCTCGATACGCTTGACCCACGCCATCAGCGCACCGACCCAGGCCGTCGGCAGACGCCGGGGTTGCAGCGGGTCGGCTTCGAGGAACGGGAGGAAGGTCGGGTCGTTGGTGTTCTCGCTGAAGCGCCGCTCGATGCCGTTGACGAAGTGACGCAGCACCCGGTAGCTGAACTTCGACCACCGCCAGGCCCGGGGCCGTACCAGCGGCGCCAGGAGAATCACCTGGCCATCGATGGGGCTCTGTGCGCCCTTGTGCAACACGTGGTCGACGGCGATGGCGCCGCCCGTGCTCTGCCCGCAGAGGTGCCAGGGGCGCGGCAAGGCAAGCTGTTGCGCCTGCTCGAACAGCGCATCCAGCACCTGCTGGTACAACGCGAAATCGCTGATGCTGGCACGCTCGCCACTGGACAGGCCGTGGCCCGGCAAGTCGCAGCTGATGACCGTATAGCCAAGCTTCAACGCCCATTCGATCACATGCCGATAGAGGCCCATGTGGTCGTAGTAGCCGTGCAGCAGAAACAGGGTCGCCACAGGCTGCTGCGGCGCCCACACCTGCCCGACCAGATCGAAACCCGCCGCCTGGAAACCACCCAACCAGCTCTGCGCCGGCAGGTTAAGGCCGTAAAAGCGCTGGTACGCCTGCGCCTGCGCAGACAAGGGCTGGCGTGCGCCAAGGGGCGCGAGGCTGGCGCGCAGGCGGTCGGGGTCAAAGGCAGCAGGCATTGGGTACATCCACAGCGAAGCGAGTATTGATCTGGGATATTCAGCTCTGAGCTTCGCCGTGGCAAGCTTGGGACATGTGTCACCTGCACCGGCCCTATCGCCGGCAAGCCGGCTTCCACAGGACGATCACCCCTTTCAGACCTGGTGCTATCCCTGTGGGAGCCGGCTTGCCGGCGATAGGGCCGGTGAATCCACCACAAGGCCCACGCGCACGCTCATGCAGACCCGCCTCCTCAAACCCATCCTGACTACGCTCGCACTGCTGCTCGGCGCCGCCGTCCTCTGGCAGGCGTACTCCAGCTTCCAATCCCGCTACCTTCGCCCCTTCGACAACCAGACCACCTTCTTCGACGGCAGCCAACTGCGCCTGCCCGCCGAGCTCGCCGGGCCCGGCCCCATCCGCGTGGTGCACTTCTGGGACCCGGCCTGCCCGTGCAACGTCGGCAACCAGCAACACCTGGGCGATCTGGTCGATCAGTTCGCCGGCCAGGGCGTCACCTTCCACGTCGTGCAAAAACCGGGCAGCCACGGCCAGTTGCCCGCCAACCTCGGCAGCCTGCAGCCCATCGCCCAACTGCCCGGCAGCGAGCACCTGCCCGCGTCTCCCGCCGTGGCGATCTGGGATCAGCAGGGCCACCTCGCCTATTTCGGACCCTACAGCGAAGGCGCGGTGTGCAATGCCAGCAACAGCTTCATCGAGCCGATCCTCAAGGCATTGCTCGACGGCCGCCAGGTCACCGCGTCCAACACCCTGGCGGTGGGCTGCTACTGCCCCTGGGCCGGCTGACCCCACCACGGCGTAGAAATACCTGTCGGGGGCTATGCTCTGTTCGCGAGTGGTTCACACGAATGCACAAGGAGTCTCGATGAAACGCAGCCTCACCCTGTTGGCCGTGGTGGTGGCCGTGGCCGCCGGTGCCGGCTTTTGGTACGTGCAGGGCAAGCTGCCGCAGCGCCAGGGCGAGGCCACCCTCGCCGGGCTGCAGGCGCCCGTCAGCGTGCGCTACGACGCCCGCGGCGTCCCGCACCTGCAGGCCGAGAACGAAGCAGACCTGTACCGTGCCCTCGGCTACGTGCACGCCCAGGACCGATTGTTCCAGATGGAAATCATGCGCCGCCTGTCCCGTGGCGAGCTGGCCGAAGTGCTGGGCGACAAGCTGCTGCCCACCGACACGCTGTTCCGCAGCCTGCGCATCCGCGAGCAGGCCGCGCTCATGGTGCAGCGCCTGGACCACCAGTCGCCCGCCTGGAAAGCCCTGCAAGCCTACCTCGACGGTATAAACGACTGGCAGGACAGCCACCCCAAGCCCATGGAGTTCGACCTGCTCGGCATCACGCCCAGACCGTTCACCGCTGAAGACACCCTGAGCATCGCCGGCTACCTAGCCTACAGCTTCGCCGCCGCATTTCGCACCGAGCCCGCCCTCACCTACATTCGCGACCAGTTCGGTCCGCAGTACCTGGAGATTTTCGACCTCGGCTGGCAGCCCGAAGGCGCACTGGCCACCCCGCTGGCGACGGTCGACTGGCAGAGCCTGGAAGCACTGGCCCGCCTCAGCCACGATGCATTGAGCGAAGCTGGCCTCCCGCAGTTCGAGGGCAGCAATGCCTGGGCCATCTCCGGCAGCCGCACCCGCAGCGGCAAGCCATTGCTGGCTGGCGACCCGCACATCAGCTTCGCGGTGCCGGCCGTGTGGTACGAAGCCGAGCTGTCGGCACCGGGCTTTAACCTGTACGGCTATTTCCAGGCCCTCAACCCATTCGCGCTGCTTGGGCACAACCGCGACTTCGGCTGGAGCCTGACCATGTTCCAGAACGACGACGTCGACTTGATCGCGGAAAAGACCAACCCTGCGAACAACGACCAGGTCATGGTCGATGGCCAGTGGCGAACGCTGGAAAAGACCGAACAGCAGATCGCGGTCAAGGGTGAGCAGCCTGTGACCATCAGCCTGCGCCGCTCACCCCACGGGCCGATCGTTAATGAGGTGCTCGGCGCCACCGCCGGTACCACGCCGATCGCCATGTGGTGGGCGTTCCTGGAAACCGAAAACCCTATCCTCGAGGGTTTCTACCAGCTCAACCGCGCCGATACCCTGGCCAAGATGCGCGAGGCCACGGCCAAGGTGCAGGCACCGGGGCTCAACTTCGTCTGGGCCAATGCCAGTGGCGACATCGGCTGGTGGGCTGCCGCGCAATTGCCGATCCGTCCGGACGGGGTGAACCCGGCGTTCATCCTCGATGGGGCGAGTGCCCAGGCGGACAAGCTGGGTTTCTACCCGTTCAGCGCCAACCCGCAACAGGAGAACCCGGCCAGTGGCTACATCGTCTCAGCCAACGTCCAGCCGCCTGCCGCGATGGCGATTTCCGGTTACTACAACCTGCCCGACCGCGGTCGCCAGCTCGACCGCCACCTGGCCAACCCTGAGGTGAAATGGGACACCCAGAACAGCCAGGCCCTGCAGCTGGATACAGCCAGCGACTATGGTCCGCGAACCCTGGCGCCGCTGCTGGCGACCCTGCGCCATGTTGCCCAGGGCGACGAAGAAAAGGAGCTGGTCGAGCAACTGGCGGCCTGGACCGGCGATTATCCGCTGGGATCCACCAGCGCCACGCTGTTCAACCAGTTCCTCTACGAATTGGCCTATGCCGCGCTGCACGACGAATTGGGCGACACCTGGTTCCCGGTGCTGATCGGCACCCGCGCCATCGATGCCGCACTGCCGCGCCTGGCGGCCGACGCCGATTCGCCCTGGTGGAATACCCGTGGCGCCAACCAGCGCACTGATCGCACCAGCGTCGTGCGCATCGCCTGGCAGCAGAGCCTCAAGCACCTGCGCGACACCTTCGGCAACGAGCCGGCCAGCTGGCAGTGGGGCAAGGCGCATACCCTCACGCACAACCATCCGCTGGGGGTGAAGAAGCCGCTGAACCTGCTGTTCAACGTCGGCCCGTTCGCGGCGCCCGGCACCCACGAGGTGCCGAACAACCTCTCGGCGAAGATCGGGCCGGCACCGTGGCCGGTGACTTACGGGCCTTCGACACGGCGGCTGATCGACTTTGCCGATGCCGGGCAGGCGTTGACAAGCAACCCCGTCGGGCAAAGTGGCGTGCCGTTCGATGCGCACTATTCGGACCAGGCAGAGGGGTATATCGAAGGGCGGTATCAGCGAACGCAGATGGGGGCAATTCCAACGCAAAGCTCACTCAAGCTGGTTCCGGCGGAGTGAAGGGGGCTGCTCTGCAGCCCTTTCGCGGGACAAGCCCGCTCCCACAGAGATTTGTGGTGAAACTGTGGGAGCGGGCTTGTCCCGCGAAAGGGCCGGCAAAGCCTGCTCAGCATTTGCGCCAGCCACAAACGAAAACGCCGACGCAAATGCGTCGGCGTTTTCCATGCGAGGGCCTGGCAGGCGAATCAGAACGCCGGCAGCACCGCGCCGCTGTACTTCTTGGCGATGAAGGCCTTCACTTCAGGGCTGGTCAGGGCCTTGGCCAGCTTCTGGATCGCATCGCTGTCCTTGTTATCCGGGCGTGCCACCAGGAAGTTCACGTAAGGCGAGTCGCTGCCTTCGATCACCAGCGCATCCTTGGCCGGGTTCAGGCCCGCTTCCAGCGCGTAGTTGGTGTTGATCATGTCCAGGTCGACCTGATCCAGCACACGCGGCAGCATGGCCGATTCCAGCTCGCGGAATTTCAGCTTCTTCGGGTTCTCGGCGATGTCTTTCGGCGTGGCCAGAGCGTTCTTCGGGTCTTTCAGGGTGATCAGGCCAGCCTTCTGCAGCAGCAGCAGGGCGCGGCCGCTGTTGCTGCCCTCGTTAGGGATGGCAACGGTGGCACCGTCTTTCAGCTCGCTAAGGCTCTTGACCTTCTTCGAGTAGCCACCGAAGGGCTCGACGTGCACGCCGACCACGGTTTCCAGGTGAGTGCCCTTGCCTTCGTTGAAGTTCTGCAGGTACGGCAGGGTCTGGAAGTAGTTGGCGTCCAGACGCTTCTGGTCGACCTGAACGTTAGGTTGCACGTAGTCGGTGAAGACCTTGATCTGCAGGTCCACGCCTTCCTTGGCCAGGGTTGGCTTGATCAGTTCGAGGATCTCGGCGTGAGGAACCGGAGTGGCGGCAACCACCAGTTTCTCGGCAGCGGCGGCCAGGCCGGAGAACGACAGGGCGGCGGCCAGGGCCGTGGTCAGCAGGGTCTTCTTCATGGTGGTCCTTGTTCTGATTCTGGGCCATCGGCGATGGCAAAGTCGGTTGCCCAACCGGTTCACCCGGGAGCGTGAGGCGACAATACCGAGATTTTTTATTCCAGAACAATATCTTTTAATTAGCTGCTTATACCGAAAACAAATTGCCATCACGGTATTTGTTCATGAGCGCTGTCTAGCGTGCGGTGTCTGGCAAATCGAGGTCCTCTGGCAGGATCTCGTCACCGTCATTGACCAGCAGCGCGAAGTGGATGACGTTCTCCAGCTCGCGAGTATTGCCCGGCCAGGCATGGGCCTCCAGCAGGCGTTGCGCCGCTTCGCTGATCAGCGGCAGCGGGCGTTGCAGGCGCACGCAATAGATACCCACGAAGTACTCGGCCAGCGGCAGGATATCGCCACGCCGCTCACGCAAGGGCGGCAGCTCCAGCGCACCTTCGAGCAGGTATTGGTACAACCGCTCGTTGAAACGGCCTGCGCGTACCACCCGCGCCAGGTCGATGCTGGTCGCGGCCACCAGGCGCACATCCACCGCTTGCGGCTGCTGCGCGCCAACCCGGGTGACCTCACGGTTTTCCAGCGCCGCCAGCAACTTGCCCTGGATCTCAAATGGCAAATCGGCGATTTCGTCCAGGTACAAGGTGCCGCCGTTGGCCGAACCGAACCAGCCGGCGCGGCTGCTGGCAGTGCCACCCAGGGTCCCGGCGCTGTAGCCGAACAACTCGGCATCCGCGTAGGTCGGGCTGATGGCGGCGCAGTTGACCGACACGAACAAGCCGGCGCGGTCGCTGGCGCGGTGGATCTGCCGCGCCAGCAACTCCTTGCCGGTACCGGTCTCGCCACGGATCAACACCGGCAGCGCTTGCGGCGCCAGGTGCTCCAGCGCCTGGCGCAGCTGCTGCGAGCGTGGGTCGATGAACACCAGCGCCTTGGCACGGATGCTCAGTGGGCTCTTGTCCAGTTCAGGAAAGGTCAGCAACGGCTGGCCAAAGGGGTTTTGAAATGTCATGCAAAACTCCCGCCCCGGGTCGTGGGTGGCCGGGCGTCAGGCAAAGGTGAACGATAAGGTGGATCAGGCGCGACGCAGCGCGCGCTGCTCAACCCGGCTTTGCAGGCGATACAGGTAGGCGAAGCCCTGTTCCCAGCGCTCATGCCCGGACTTGACGTTGATGTGCCCGGCATTGCTCAGCAGGCCGGCTTCAGCGCCCCAAGCCTGGGCCAGGTACAGCGCACGCGGCACACTGACCGCAGGGTCGTTGTCCGAGCTGACCACCTGGCTGGGAAACGGCAATGCCTGCAACGGGATCGGCGCGAAGTTGCGCAAAGCCGGTGCGCAGGTCGGGCGCTCGACGTCCGCCGGCGCCACCAACAATGCACCGCGTACACGCCCCAGAAGCACCGGGCTGGCCTGCGCCGCCCAATGGGCGACCGTGATGCAGCCCAGGCTGTGGGCGATGAGAATCACCGGCGAGGGTTCGGCCGCGATGGCCCGCTCCAGCGCTTGCACCCAGTCCTGGCGCTGCGGGGTCAACCAGTCATGCTGCTCGACCCGGGCGCTGTTGGGCAGGCTGCGCTGCCAGTGGCTTTGCCAATGGTTGTCTGGCGATCCTTGCCAGCCCGGCACAATCAGGTAACGAATCGACTCATTGCGCATGGGGACGCCTCCAGTAAGTTTGCGTGCTTGCAGGTCAGTATAGGGCTCGAGTTATATCAGTAAAGGAATAAGAAGCTATTTATTAATAACTAAAAATGCAAAATCAATGACCCGCATCAATAAAAAAAGGGCCATCCCCTGCCAAGAGATATGGCCCTAAGCACTTGCCTGAAGAGGGTTCGCCGGTCAGCGTGCGGTGATCACCGCCAGCTTGCTGATTCCGGCACGTTCGATGGCCGCCATCGCGCGGGCCACTTCGCCATAGTTCACGCCGTCGTCGGCCTGAAGCTGTACACGCACTTGCGCATCCTTGTCCTTGGCCGCCTTGAGGTTGCTTTCCAGCAGCTGGGGCTGGATCTCGTCCTTGTTGATGAACAGCTTGCCGTCACCGTCGATGCTCACCACCAGCGGATCCTTCTGCTCTACCGGGGCCACCGCCTCGGTCTTGGGCAGGTTGATGGGAATGGCGTTGGTCAGCAGCGGCGCGGTGACGATGAACACCACCAGCAGTACCAGCATGACGTCCACCAAGGGCGTGACATTGATTTCACTGAGGACTTCGTCGCTGTCCTGGGTCGAAAAGGCCATATCAGGACGCCTCCTTCACCGGCTGGGTGAACCCGACATGGGCCTTGTGCGCCGCCGGGTGCACCAGTACGCGGAAGGCACTCTTCTGCGCCAGGCTGTAGAAGTCGTGGGCGAAGTCATCCAGGTCGGCGGCGGTCAGCTTGAGGCGTCGGAGGAAGTAGTTGTAGACCAGCACCGCCGGCACGGCGACGGCGATACCCACGCCGGTGGCCACCAACGCCGCGCCGATCGGGCCGGCCACGGTTTCCAGGCTGGCCGAGCCGGCCGCGCTGATGCCCTTGAGCGCTTCCATGATGCCCCACACCGTGCCGAACAGGCCGATGAAGGGCGAGGTGCTGCCGATACTGGCCACCACCGCCAGGCCGGTTTCCAGCGAGCGACGCTCACGCACGATCTGCTGGCGCAGGGCACGTTCGAGGCGGTCCTGGTGGTTGATGGCGTGGCTCAGGTCATTGGCCTGGGTATCGCCGACGGCGATCGCGGCGTAACCGGATTGGGCGACACGGGCCGCAGGGCCGGGTGACTCATGGCTGATTTCGGCAGCCGAATCCAGGCTTGAAGCCGCCCAGAACTGCTGGTGGAAGCGCTTGTCCTGGTGCTTGAGCCGCACGAACTGCACGACCTTGACCAGGGCCAGGCCCCAGGTGACGACAGAGAAACCGACCAACAGCCAGATGACTGCGCTTTCAACGGATTCGAGGGGGGATGCCAGCAGGCTCATGATGATGTCTTCCTGTGTTCTGCGAAAAAGTTAACGAAGCTTGAAATCGATTGGCACGCTGACCCAGCCGGCCTGGGCCACGTCGCCCTGCTTGGCGGGAACGAAGCTCCAGCGCTTGACCGCGGCCAGGGCGGCGGCATCGAGGGCGTCGCGACCACTGCTTTTCTGGATCTGGATCTGGCCCGGCTTGCCGCTGGCCAGCACCTCGACGCGCAACAGCACGGTGCCTTCCCAGCCACGGCGCAGGGCCATCTGCGGGTACTCCGGCGCCGGGTTTTTCAGGTACGCGGCGTTGGCCGAGGGTGGCGTGACCGGCGCTGGCGCGGGTGGCGCGGGCGGTGTCGGGGCCGCTACCGGAGCAGGTGGCGGCGCCTCGACCGGCTTGGGCTGTGGTTTGGGCGGTTGCTTGGCCACGGGCTTGGGCAGCGGTTTTGGCTTGGGCTTGGGCTTGGCGGCCAGCTCGTCGACCACCGGTGGCGGTGGCTCCACCACAGGCGGTGCCGGGGCCGGTGGAGGCGGCTCGACCACAGGCGGCGCGGGGGCGGCGAACTCGATGGTCATGGGTGGAATCTGTGGCGGTACCACTGGCAGCGCGGGGGTCGGCGCCTGGCTGACCCAGTAGGCTGCGGCACTGTGCAAGGCCAGCACCAGCAGGGCCAGCGCCAGCTTGTCGCGGCGCTTGAGGCCACTGACCGGGGTGCGTTGCAGACGCAGTTGGCCCAATGGCAGGCGTAGCGTCCGTCCGAGCTCGACCAGGTCACCCGGGGCCGGGCGCCATGGCTGGTCGTAGGCCCTGACGGCCGTCTGGACATTACCCATTGATCAAACTCCTGGGGTTCTTGATTCAGGTGTGTGGTTGAATCATCGGGGCCAGAGGCTTATCTCTTAAAGTAATGTTTAAAGTTAAAAATAGATCGTTTAGAAATATATGTTTTCGAGGGACGTTGCAAAGCCGCGCCGTTCGTGGGCCGTAGGCGAATGCCCAAAACAACATGCATTGAAGGCATATGAAATATTCGTGCAAGGCATGGGGTTGATGCGAGGGCTTCGCCCTCGATCGCGACACAAGGCCGCTCCTACAGGAGACCGCGTTCTTCTGTAGGAGCGGCCTTGCGTCGCGAAGGGCTGCAAAGCAGCCCCAACAATCTGCCAGGCAATAAAAAACCCGGAACCATGCCCGGGTTTCTCACGCTCAAAAGCGACTCAGATATCCGCCACCTTCTGCCACACCTTCGGCCGGAAGAACAGCGTCTCGCCCCGCGCCAGCCCGGTCAGGCTGTCGTGATCCTTGACCACTTCAGCTTCGATCAGCTCGCTCTGCCCTTCCACCTTCAAGGTCACCCGGGTAGTCGCACCGAGCGGACGAATATCCCGCACCTCGGCGGCATGGTGCCCCTCGGTCTCATGACGCGACAGCGACACTTCATGCGGGCGGAACAACACGTGATGCCCTTCGCTCAAGGCCAGGCGGTTGGAATCGCCCAGGAAGTGGTAGACGAAGTCGTTGGCCGGCTTCTCGTAGACCTCGCCAGGCGAGCCGATCTGCTCGATCACGCCCTTGTTCATCACCACGATGCGATCTGCCACTTCCATGGCCTCTTCCTGGTCGTGGGTCACGAACACCGAGGTCAGGTTGATGTCCTCGTGCAGCCGCGCCAGCCAGCGGCGCAGCTCTTTACGCACCTTGGCATCGAGGGCGCCGAACGGCTCGTCGAGCAGCAGCACCTTGGGCTCCACCGCCAGGGCGCGGGCCAGGGCGATACGTTGACGCTGGCCACCGGAGAGCTGCTCAGGGTAGCGGTCGGACAGCCAGTCCAGCTGCACCATGTTCAACAGCTCATGGACCTTCTCGGCGATCTTGCTCTCGCTCGGGCGTTCGCCCTTGGGCTTCATGCGCAAGCCGAAGGCGACGTTGTCGAACACGCTCATGTGACGGAACAGCGCGTAGTGCTGGAACACGAAACCGACGTTGCGATCACGTACATCATGGCCGGACACATCCTCGCCATGGAACACGATGCTGCCGTCATCCGGCGTTTCCAGGCCGGCGATGATGCGCAGCAAGGTGGTCTTGCCGCAGCCGGACGGGCCGAGCAGGGCCACCAGCTCACCGCTGTGGATATCCAGGTTGATGTTGTCCAGAGCCTGGAAGCTGTTGAAGCGCTTGCTGACGTTACGAACTTCGATCGACATGAATCATTCCTCCGCGGCGCTATGGCGCAGGCGGTTAATACGGTTCTCGCTCCACTGCTTGAGCAGCAGGATGAAGAGCGCCAGGATCAGCAGCAGGCTGGCCACGCTGAAGGCCGCGACGTGGTTGTACTCGTTGTAGAGGATCTCCACGTGCAGCGGCAAGGTGTTGGTCACGCCGCGAATGTGGCCGGACACCACCGACACCGCGCCGAACTCGCCCATGGCCCGCGCGGTACACAGCACCACGCCGTAGATCAGGCCCCATTTGATGTTGGGCAAGGTCACGTGCCAGAACATCTGCCAGCCGTTGGCGCCGAGCAGGCGCGCGGCCTCCTCCTCTTGCGTGCCCTGCTCCTGCATCAGCGGGATCAGCTCACGGGCGACGAAGGGTACGGTGACGAAGATGGTCGCCAGCACGATGCCCGGCAGGGCGAACACGATCTGGATGTCGTGGTCCTGCAGCCAGGGGCCGAACAGGCCCTGGGCGCCGAACATCAGCACGTAGACCAGGCCGGCGATTACCGGGGACACCGAGAACGGCAGGTCGATCAGGGTGACCAGCACGCTTTTGCCGCGGAACGTGTACTTGCTCACGCACCAGGCGGCGCTGACGCCGAACACCAGGTTCAACGGCACCGAAATGAACACTGCCAGCAGGGTCAGCTTCAGCGCCGACAAGGCATCGGGTTCGAAGATCGCCTCGAAGAACGTGCCGAAACCGCTCTTCAATGCCTGCGACACCACGATCACCAGTGGCAGTAGCAGGAACAGCGCGAACACCAGCCAACCAAGGCCGATCAGGATGCGCCGCGAGGTGGCGCTGCCACGCCGGGCGGCATTGGCGGCGGCGCTGGCGCTCAGGGATGAACTGGACATAGCCGGGCCTCCTTCAAGGGGTTTCGATACGGCGCTGCAGCAGGTTGATCAGCAGCAGCAGGATGAAGGAAACCACCAGCATCAGCACGCCGATGGCGGTCGCGCCGGTGTAGTCGTACTGGTCGAGCTTGACCATGATCAGCAGTGGCAGGATCTCGGTCTTCATCGGCATGTTGCCGGCAATGAAGATCACCGAACCATACTCACCCACGCCACGGGCAAAGGCCAGGGCGAAGCCGGTGAGCCAGGCCGGCAACAGCGCCGGAGCCAGTATGTGGCGAAACACCTGCAACGGTTTGGCGCCCAGGCAGGCGGCGGCTTCCTCGACCTCACGGGGGATGTCGGCGAGTACCGGCTGCACCGTGCGCACCACGAACGGCAGGGTGACGAAGGTCAGTGCCAGGGTGATGCCCAACGGCGTATAGGCGATCTTGAAGCCCAGGTCGGTGGCGAACTGGCCGACCCAGCCTGACGGCGCATACAGGGCGGTCAACGCGATGCCGGCAACTGCAGTGGGCAGAGCGAATGGCAGGTCGATCATCGCATCGATGATCTTGCGCCCGGGGAAGGTGTAGCGCACCAGCACCCAGGCCAGCAGGGTACCGATCACACCGTTGATGATGGCGGCGAACAGGGCAGTGCCGAAACTCAGTTGCAGCGCGGCGATCACCCGCGGGGCACTGATGATGTTCCAGAACTGCTCCCAGGTGAGCTGCGCGGCATGCACGAACATGGCGGCCAGCGGTATCAGCACGATCAGGCTGAGGTACACCAAGGTGTAGCCCAGCGTCAGCCCGAAGCCGGGTATGACGGGGGAAATGCGACGTGACATAAATATCCCTGGTTGAACGCACGAAGCCCGGCGGTTATGCCGGGCCGGTGCAGGCTTCTGAATCCTGGGGCTGCTGTGCAGCCCTTTCGCGACACAAGGCCGCTCCTACAGGCCAACCGCGAACCTTTGTAGGAGCGGCCTTGTGTCGCGAAAGGGCCGCAAAGCGGCCCCCGTTTTTTCACTGCGCCTGATAAATCTGGTCGAACACCCCGCCATCGTTGAAGAACTTGGGTTGTGCAGTCTTCCAGCCACCGAAGTCCTTGTCGATGGTTACCAGGTCCAGTTTCGGGAATTGCTTGCCGAATTCGGCAGCGACTTTCTCGTCCCGTGGGCGGTAGAAGTTCTCGGCAGCGATTTTCTGGCCAGCTGGGCTGTACAGGTACTTCAGGTACGCCTCGGCGATCTGCTCGTTACCCTTTTTCTCCGCGTTCTTGTCGACCACGGCCACTGGCGGCTCGGCGAGGATCGACAGCGACGGCACGACGATTTCGAACTTGTCACTGCCACCGTCTTCCTTGAGCGCCAGGAAAGCTTCGTTTTCCCAGGCCAGCAATACATCGCCCTGGCCGTTGTTGACGAAGGTGATGGTCGAGCCACGGGCGCCGGTATCCAGCACCGGTACGTGCTTGAACAGCGCCTGCACGTAGGCCTTGGCCTTGTCTTCGCTGCCACCCTGCTTCAGGCCATAGGCCCAGGCGGCCAGGAAGTTCCAGCGGGCGCCGCCGGAGGTTTTCGGGTTGGGGGTGATGACCGAGACGTCGTTCTTGATCAAGTCGCCCCAGTCCTTGATGCCTTTCGGGTTGCCCTTGCGCACCAGGAACACGATGGTCGAGGTGTACGGCGTGCTGGCGTCCGGCAGACGCTTCTGCCAATCCGCCGGCAGGGTCTTGCCGAGCTTGGCGATTTCATCGATGTCGCCGGCCAGGGCCAGGGTCACCACGTCAGCGCGCAGGCCATCGATCACCGCACGGCCCTGCTTGCCCGAGCCGCCGTGGGACTGCTGGATCTTCACTTTGTCATCCGGGTGAGCCTGCTGCCAGTGCTTGATGAATTCGGCGTTGTACTGCTGATACAGCTCACGGGTCGGGTCGTAGGACACGTTCAGCAGTTCGTAGTCCTTGGCGATAGCGGAACCGGCAAAAACGGCACTGGCCAGAGCGGCGAGCGCATAACGGCGGATGGACATGGTGAAGCTCCCGATTGGCATTTTTCTAGTTTTGGAAGAGGGGCGGTATCAGCCGGGCTTGTTGCCGGGCTGCTGCAGGCGGAACTTCTCCTTGCGCTCGATCTGCACGACCTGCGCGTTGTGCACGGTAATCTCCACTGCGCCGAAACGCAGGTCGCGCAAGGCGCTCTGGATCTCACGCAGAATGATGGCTTCGTCCTGACCGTCGATGCTTCGCAGCGATGCGCTCATGCTCGTTCTCCTGTGAACAAGGGTGCCGGGCAGAGGTTTTGAAGGGGTGCGCCTGGCTTGAGAGCAATAGTAGTGAGGCGCGGATATTCTTAAAAATACTGTTTAAGAATTTTTATATAACTGTTTTTAGTTGATGGCACGAAGCCATTGCGGGAGCGGGCTTGCCCCGCGCATGCAATGGTGAATTCACCATCGCATGCGCGGGGCAAGCCCGCTCCCACAGAGGTCAATGTGCAGGTTTTTCGCTGTGTTCAGGTTCTTTGATCTTGTACCAGGCCACATACAGCGCCGGCAGGAACAACAGCGTCAGCAGCGTTGCACTGATGATGCCGCCAATCATGGCGTAGGCCATCGGCCCCCAGAACACCTCACGAGCAATCGGGATCATGCCCAGGCTGGCGGCCGCCGCCGTCAGCAGGATCGGCCGGCGACGGTGGTTGGTGGCCTCCATCACCGCGTCCCACGGCGAATAGCCCTGGGCCTCGAACTCATCGATCTGGGTCACCAGAATCACCGAGTTACGGATGATGATGCCCGCCAGCGCCAGAATGCCGAGGATCGCCACGAAGCCCATGGGCGTCCCCGTGGGCACCAGCGCCAGGACCACGCCGATCACCCCGAGCGGCGCCACGCTGACCACCAGGAACAGCTTCTGCGTGCTGTGCAACTGGATCATCAGGAAGGTCGCCATGAGGAACAGCATCAACGGAATGACCTTGCGAATCGGACCCTGGGCCTTGGCACTCTCCTCCACCGTACCGCCGGTTTCCACTTGATAGCCGACCGGCAACTTGCTGGCGAACTCGTCGATGCTCGGTTTGAGCTGGGCCACCAGGTCGGTGGGCTGTATATCGCCATTGACCGAAGACTTGATGGTGATGGTCGGCTTCCGGTCGCGACGCCACACGAGCGGTTGCTCCAACTCGTAGCGTACCGTGGCGAACGCCAGCAGCGGAATCGAGGTGCCGCTCGGGGTAACGATCTGCAGGTTTTGCAACGTGTCCGGCGAGCCCCGCTCACTGTCCACGGCGCGAGCGATGACATTCACCAGGTAGATGTTGTCGTTCACCTGCGTCACCGGTGCACCGCTGACGATGCTGTTCATCACATTGGCCACGTCCTCGGAAGACAGGCCCAACTGACGCGCCTTGTCCTGGGCGATTTCCACCCGCAGCACTTTACCGGGCTCGTTCCAGTCGAAGATCATCTCGCCGATGTGCTCGTTGCTGTCGAGCAAGGTGGCCAGGTCGATGGCATGCTTGCGCACCAGGTCGATGTCCGGGCCGCTGACCCGGTACTGCATCGGCCGTCCCACCGGCGGACCCATTTCCAGTGACTGGACGTTGGTGCCGATGCCGACGAACTCTTCGTGCAGAATCTTCTGCAAGCGCGCCATCATCCCCGCACGCTCCTTGAAGCCTTTGCTGACGATCACCAGCTGGGCGTAGTAGGGGTTCTGTAGCTGCTGGTCCAGTGGCAGGTAGAAGCGAATGGCGCCCTCGCCGATGTAGGTGCTCCAGTGCACCAGGTCCGGGTCGTCCTTGATGCGCGCCTCAAAACGGTCGACCACCTTGCGTGTCTCTTCGATCGAGGCGTTTTGCGGCAGGTTGAGGTCGACCAGGATTTCCGGGCGGTCCGAGGACGGGAAGAACTGGTTTTGCACGAACCGCAAGCAGAACAGCGAAAGGGCGAACAGCAGCACCGTACCAATGATGGTCAGCCAGCGGTGGCGCATGCACCACACCAGCCCACCTTCGAACGCTCGTCCGACCCGGCCAGGCTCGGCCTCGTGCGCCTTGAGCTTCTCAGCCTTGAGAATATGCACGCCAAGCACGGGCGCGAAGAACACCGCCACCACCCAGGATACGATCAGGGCCACGGCGATCACCGCGAACAAGGTGTAGGTGTACTCACCGGCCGAACTGCCATTGAGGCCGATCGGCACGAAGCCAGCCACGGTCACCAAGGTGCCGGTCAGCATGGGAAATGCCGTCGAGGTGTAGGCGAACGTTGCCGCCTGCTCCTTGGTATCACCCAGTTCGAGCCGCGTGACCATCACCTCCACGGTGATCATCGCATCGTCCACCAGCAAGCCCAGGGCAATGATCAGTGCACCCAGGGAGATCCGCTGCATGGTGATGCCACTGTACTCCATGAACACGAAGACCATGGCCAGTACCAGCGGGATCGAACAGGCCACCACCAGCCCGGCGCGAATCCCGAGGCTTACGAAACTCACCGCCAGAACGATCACCACCGCTTCGAACAGGGCGCTGGTGAAGCCACCGACCGCCTCCTTCACGACTACCGCCTGGTCCGACACGGTGTACACGCCGACGCCCACGGGTAGGTCTTTGATCACGCTGTCCATCTTTTTCTTCAGCGCAGCACCAAACACCTGCATGTTGCCGCCCGCCTTCATGCCGATCGCAAGGCCAATGGCGGGCTGGCCGTTGTAGCGGAACATCGGCGAAGGCGGGTCGACGTAGCCGCGCTCGATATCGGCGATATCACTGAGGCGGAAGAAGCGGTCGTTGATGCGCAGGTTGACCGTCTGCAGGTCTTTCTCCGAAGCGAACTGCCCGGTGGTACGTACCGAAATGCGCTCAGGTCCCGCCTCGATCACCCCGGCCGGGGTCACCGCGTTCTGCTGTTGCAGGGCCTGCATGACCTGGCGCTGGTCGATGCCCAGGGCCGCCAGCTTACGCGTGGAGAAATTCAGGTAGAGCACTTCGTTCTGGGTGCCGATCAGCTCGATCTTGCCGATGTTGGGCACCTCGCGCACCTCGGCGCGGGTTTGTTCCACGTAGTCGCGCAACTGGCGATGGGTCAGGCCGTCGGCGGTAAAGGCGTAGATCGAGCCGTACACGTCACCGAACTCGTCGTTGAACGCCGGCCCCTGGATACCTTGCGGGAACTGGCCGCGGATATCCTGGATCTTCTTGCGCACCTGATACCAGATTTCCGGGATGTCGGGCGCCTTGGTGGTGTCGCGCAAGTAGACGTAGACGGTGGACTCGCCGGGGCGGGTGTAGCTCTTGGTGTAATCGAGGGAGTCGAGCTCCTCGAGCTTCTTCTCGATACGATCGGTGATCTGGTAGAGCGTTTCGTCCTGGGTCGCACCTGGCCAGCGGGTCTGGATCACCATGGTCTTGATGGTGAACGACGGATCCTCCTCGCGCCCCAGGTTGAAGTAGGAAAAAATGCCCATCAGCAGGCCGACGAACATCAGGTACCAGACGAACGACTGGTGACGCAGCGCCCATTCGGAGAGGTTGAAGCTTCCTTTCATTGTGAATCCTCGGCGAATGTGACCTTCTGGCCAGGCTTGAGACTATTTACTCCGGCGGTGACGACACGCTCGCCAGGCTGCACGCCGGAAGCCAGCACAATGCTGTCGTCCGTGCGCTCGATCAACTTCACGTCACGCATCGCAACCGTTTTCTGCTGCGGGTCGATCACCCACACTTGAGTCTTGCCCTCGTGTTCCAGTAGCGCACTGCGGGGCAGCTCACTGCGCGGGGAAATCGCCGAGGTCAGGGTGACGCTGATCGCGGTCCCCAGGTGGAAGGCACTCGGTGTGCTGGCCAGGGTCAGGCGGGCGCGCCGGGTGCGGGTGGCTGCATCGGCCTGGGGCCCCAGTTCGCGCAGGGTGGCGGTGGTATTGATGCTGCTGTCCAGCTGCGAGGCGACGGTGAAGGTGAGGTCCTTGGTCAGCGCTTCGGCTATGCCGATCGGCAGGTCGATCACCGCTTCCTTGACGTCTGGACGGGCCAGGGTGACCACGGGCTGGCCCGCTGTCACCGTCTGCCCGGCCTCGGCCTGCCAGTTGGTGATGACCGCCGCATGGTCGGTGCGCAGCGTGCTGTAGTCGAGCTGGTCGCGGGCCTGGCTGACGGCCGAGCGGGCCTGCTCCAGGCTGGCGCTGGTGGTTTTCAGGTCGGTCTGGGCGATGTCCAGCTGTGCCTGGGCGCCGACGCCGCGGTCATACAGCTGTTGCTGACGACGGGCATTGGCCTGGGCGTTGATCCATTGCGCCTGGATCTTGGCCAGGTCGCCCTCGGCGGCACGCAGCTGGTTCTGTTGATCGGTCGGGTCGAGCGTGGCCAACGTATCGCCAGGTTTTACCTGGGCGCCCACGTCGAGCCAGCGGCGGGCGATGCGCCCTGATACACGAAAGCCCAGGGTGCTTTCAAAGCGCGCCTGGATGGTCCCGGCGAAGCGCCCCAGATGCGACTGGTCCTGAGCTTCGACCAGGGTCGAAAGCACCGGTCGGACGGCTTCGGCGGGTGCTTCTTCTTTGCCACAGGCCGTCAGCAACAGGCCGGACGCAAGCACGAACAGCATCCGCTTCATGGTGCGGCTCCTCCATCCTTGGCATCGACCATTTGCACCTGCATGCCCGGATGCAACAGCTGGCCGCCACTGACCACGACGGTTTCACCTCCTTTGATGCCTTGGGCGATGACGACCTTGCCGGTGAGGTAGCGGGCAACCTGAACCTTGCGCAATTCGACCTTGTCGTCCTCACCCACTACCCAAACGCCAGGCTCGTGCACGTCCTTGGTCAGCGCCGACCAGGGCAGCTCGATGCTCGGCCGCCCCTGGGCATTGGCCGTGGCGGTCACGGGTGAGCCAAGCTGCATGGCCGGGGGTACGTTGCGCAAGGAAACCTTGACCTGCACCGTACCGCTTTGCGCCGACACGGTCGGCGTGATTTCACGAACGAAGCCCTGAGCCTGGACCTTGGGGTTGTCCAACAGGCTGACGATCACCCCCGCATCGCTGGGCGGCGCTACCAGTAGCGATTCATAGACGTTGAACACGGCGTCGCGGTCGCCATCGCGGGCCAGGCTGAAGATCGGCATGGTCGCCTGAACCACTTGGCCGACCTCGGCCTGGCGCTCGGTGATCACGCCATCGGCTTCGGACACCAACGCGGTGTAACTCAGTTGTTCGTTGGCATTGGCCAGTTGCGCCTGGGCGGCCTTGAGTGCGCTCTGGTTGCTGCGCAGCGCCGCCTCGGCGGAGTCGTATTCGCTTTGGCTGGTGTAGCCCTTGGGCAGGAGTTTCTGTTGCCGCACGAACGCCGCGCTGGCCTGGGTCACCCGTGCCTGGGCGGCGAAGACCTCGGCCTTGGCCGAGTCGACGTTGTTCTGCAGGTCTTTCGGGTCGAGTCTGGCCAGCACCTGGTTGGCCTTGACGTGATCGCCCACGTCGACGCTGCGCGAGATGATCTTGCCACCCACGCGGAATGACAGGTCGGTTTGCACCCGCGCCTGCACGTCGCCGGTGAGGGTAACCCTGGCCGCAAAATCAGTGGGTTGAACTTGAAGCACACCGACCCGGGGCTTGGGCTCTGGTGGATGTTCCTTGCTACATCCCGTGAGCAAGTACAGCAGACCCATGCCTGCCAGTAACAATGGAAGCGTCACCCTCATGCAGGCTCCTAAGCTTGCGCGCAAAACAATTCGAAAAGTTGCGACTGTTAGCGTAGATCAGGGTTCCACAACCGGCACTGACAAGGATCAGTTGGTGTTCGATGGTGGGCAGGAGATTGCAGGCCAGCTCGATCGCTGTGGGAGCGGGCTTGCCGGCGATGAGCGAAAGACGGTTAGGGCCCTATCGCCGGCAAGCCGGCTCCCACAAGGTACACCATCGCTTTCAAAGCCTGTGATGTACTTGTGGGAGCAGCCGATCAGGCCGACGCAGCAGCGGGCGCTGGGCGCTTGATCTGGGGTTGCGACACGTTGGCTGCGGCACCTTCCTCGATGGCCTGCTGGATCGCCTTGCGACGACGCTCTTCGGCCCGGCGGCTGAAGAACCAGACAAAGAAGGTCACCAACGACACCGACAGCAGGATCAAGCTGGCCACGGCGTTGATCTCCGGCTTCACGCCCAGGCGTACAGCGGAGAACACTTCCATCGGCAAGGTGGTCGAGCCCGGCCCGGACACGAAGCTGGCCAGTACCAGGTCATCCAGCGACAGGGCGAACGACATCATGCCGCCCGCCGCCAGCGACGGCGCGATCATCGGGATGGTGATCAGGAAGAACACCTTCCACGGCTTGGCACCCAGGTCCATGGCCGCTTCCTCGATCGACAGGTCCAGCTCACGCAGGCGTGCCGACACCACCACCGCCACGTAGGCCGCGCAGAACGTGGTGTGGGCGATCCAGATGGTGACGATGCCACGCTCCTGCGGCCAGCCGATCATCTGCGCCATGGCCACGAACAGCAGCAACAGCGACAGACCGGTAATCACCTCGGGCATCACCAGCGGCGCGGTGACCAGGCCACCGAACAGCGTGCGGCCCTTGAAGCGGGTGACCCGGGTCAGCACGAAGGCCGCCAGGGTGCCCAGCGCCACTGCGGCCACCGCCGTGTAGCAGGCGATCTCCAGCGAGCGCATCACCGAACCCATGAGCTGGGTGTTGTCGAGCAGGCCGACGTACCACTTGATCGACCAGCCACCCCACACCGTCACCAGTTTCGAGGCGTTGAACGAGTAGATCACCAGGATCAGCATCGGCAGGTAGATGAACAGCAAGCCGAGCACCAGCATCAGCTTGGAAAAACTGAAGCGCTTCATGCCCTGCCCTCCATTTCTTTGGCCTGGCTGCGGTTGAACAGCAGGATCGGCACGATCAGGATCGCCAGCATCACCACTGCCAGGGCCGAAGCCACCGGCCAGTCACGGTTGTTGAAGAACTCTTGCCACAGCACCTTACCGATCATCAGGGTTTCCGGGCCGCCGAGCAGTTCAGGAATCACGAACTCGCCCACCACCGGGATGAACACCAGCATGCAGCCGGCGATGATGCCGTTCTTCGACAGCGGCACGGTGATTTTCCAGAAGCTGTTGAAGGTGCTCGAACCCAGGTCCGATGCAGCCTCGAGCAGGCTCTGGTCGTGCTTCACCAGGTTGGCGAACAGCGGCAGGATCATGAACGGCAGGTACGAATAGACCACGCCGATGTACACCGCCAGGTTGGTGTTGAGGATCTGCAGCGGCTGGTCGATCAGCCCAATCCACATCAGGAAGCCGTTGAGCAGGCCGTTGTTGCTGAGGATACCCATCCAGGCATAGACGCGGATCAGGATCGCGGTCCAGGTCGGCATCATGATCAGCAGCAGCAGGACCGTCTGGGTTTCCTTTTTGGCGTTGGCAATGGCGTAGGCCATCGGGTAGCCGATCAGCAGGCACAGGAGGGTGCTGATGAACGCCATCTTCAACGAGCCCAGGTAGGCCGAGATGTAGAGTTCGTCCTCGGTCAACAGGCCATAGTTGGCCAGGTTCAGCACCAGCTGGATCTTGTCCTCGACGTAGCTGTAGATCTCGGTGTAAGGCGGGATCGCCACGTCGGCTTCGGCAAAGCTGATCTTCAAGACGATGAAGAACGGCAGCATGAAGAACAGGAACAGCCAGATGAACGGCACGCCGATCACCAGGTGCCGCCCCTCCGGGGTAAGGCGCTGGAACGCTCGCTTGAGCTTGCGAAGTTTCATGACCGCAGTACCACGCCGCTGTCGTCTTCCCACCATACGTACACTTCATCGCCCCAGGTTGGCCGGGTGCCCTGGCGCTCGGCGTTGGCGACGAACGACTGGACCACCTTGCCGCTTGGCAGCTCGACGTAGAACACCGAGTGGCCACCGAGGTAGGCGATGTCGTGGACCTTGCCGCGCGACCAGTTGTGCTCGCAGGTCGGTTGCTGGGTGGTGACCAGCATCTTCTCCGGGCGCAGGGCGTAAGTGATGTGCTTGTCTTCCACCGACGTGGTGATGCCGTGGCCGACGAAGATCTTGCGCTCCAGCTCCGGGCTGGCAATGATCGCGTGGCCTTCGGCGTCTTCGACCACTTCACCTTCGAACAGGTTGACGTTACCGATGAACTCGCACACCAGGCGGCTGGTGGGGGTCTCGTAGATGTCCACCGGCGAGCCGATCTGGGCGATCCAGCCCAGGTGCATGATGGCGATGCGCTGGGCCATGGTCATGGCCTCTTCCTGGTCGTGGGTCACCATCACGCAGGTCACGCCCACGCGCTCGATGATCTCTACCAGCTCCAGCTGCATCTGCGAGCGCAGTTTCTTGTCCAGGGCGCCCATCGGCTCATCGAGCAGCAGCAGTTTCGGGCGCTTGGCCAGCGAACGGGCCAGGGCCACGCGCTGGCGCTGGCCACCGGAGAGCTGGTGCGGCTTGCGCTTGGCATACTGGGTCATGTGCACCAGCTTGAGCATCTCGGCCACGCGGGCGTCGATCTCGGCCTTGGGCATCCGGTCCTGCTGCAGGCCAAAGGCGATGTTCTGCGCCACGGTCATGTGCGGGAACAGCGCGTAGGACTGGAACATCATGTTGATCGGCCGCTCGTAGGGCGGCATGTCGGTGATGTCGACGCCATCGAGCAGGATCCGCCCTTCAGTCGGGCGCTCGAAACCGGCCAGCATCCGCAGCAAGGTCGATTTGCCGGAACCGGAGCCACCCAGCAGGGCGAAAATCTCGCCTTTGCGGATTTCCAGGGACACATCGTCCACGGCTACCGTTTCGTCGAACTTTTTTGTGACCCGGTCGATTTTGACCAGCACCTGCTTGGGTTGCTGGCCACCCTCGAGGGCTTTCTTATAGGCACCGGAGGCAACTGCCATGAGTGAAACTCCCAACAAGATTTTGTTGCCCGCCGCGCTTGAGTGGCGGGCCTGGATTGTTACTTGCCCGACTTGACCTTGGTCCAGCTGCGGGTCATCAAACGTTGCACCTTGGGTGGCAACTCACTGTTGACGAACATCTTGTCCAGCACTTCCTGCGGTGGGTATACCGCGGCGTCAGTCCTCACGGCCTGGTCCATCAGGTCGCCAGCCTTGGGGTTCGGGTTGGCGTAACCGACGTAATCACTGACCTGGGCGATAACCTCAGGCTTCAGCAAATAGTTGATGAAGGCGTGGGCCTCTTTCACGTTCTTGGCATCCTTGGGGATCGCCAGCACGTCGAACCAGAGGTTGCCGCCTTCCTTGGGAATCGCGTAGGCCAGGTTCACGCCCTTCTTCGCTTCTTCAGCGCGGGCCTTGGCCTGGAACACATCGCCGGAGAAACCTGCCGCGACGCAGATGTCGCCGTTGGCCAGGTCGGTGATGTACTTGGAGGAGTGGAAGTAGGTAACGTACGGGCGTACTGCCAGCAGCTTCTGCTCGGCCTTTTTGTAGTCCTTGGGGTCGGTACTGTTGGGGTTCAGACCCATGTAGTTGAGCACCGCCGGGAGCATTTCGTCCGCCGAGTCGAGGAAGGCCACACCGCACTTGGAGAGCTTCTTCATGTTCTCGGGCTCGAACAGCACGGCCCAGGAGTCGATGGTGTCCACGCCCAGCGCGGCCTTGACCTTGTCGACGTTGTAGCCGATGCCATTGGTGCCCCACAGGTAAGGCACGGCGTACTGGTTGCCCGGATCGTTCTTTTCCAGGCGTTTCATCAGCGCCGGGTCCAGGTTGGCGTAGTTCGGCAGCAGCTTCTTGTCGAGCTTCTGGAACGCGCCCGCCTTGATCTGTTTGCCGAGGAAATGGTTGGACGGCACCACCACGTCATAGCCGGTGTTGCCGGCCAGCAGCTTGCCTTCCAGGGTTTCGTTGGAATCGAAGACGTCCTGCACAGGCTTGATGCCCGTGGCTTTTTCGAAATCCGCGAGTGTGGTCGGGCCGATGTAATCGGACCAGTTGTACACATGCACCGTAGGCGCCGCTTGGACGCTGCATGCCAGCGTCAGGCCCGCTCCAGCCATCAAGGCCTTGCGTAATACAGAAATAGACAAGTGGGTGGTCCTCACAATCAGTGCCTTGGTAACGGCGCAGTACTGCCGCGCAGGAAAAACCGGCGCGCAACTTACCTTCGCAGCTTCAATGCCGCAATCATCAATTGCCATTCACGGGCTCTGGGCCGGCAAACCCCGGCCCAGAGGTGTTGCATCGGGCTTATTTACCCGACTTGATCTTGGTCCAGCTGCGGGTGATGGCACGCTGGGCGGTGGCATCAGGTGCAGCGATCGCGTACAGCTGCTTTTTCACTTCAGCTGGCGGATAGATGCTCGGGTCGCTGGTGATGTCTTTGTCGACGAACTGAGTGGCAGCAGCGTTGCCGTTCGGGAAGCGCACGGCGTTGGTGATCTCGGCCATGATTTCCGGCTGCATCAGGAAGTCCATGAACTTGTAGGCAGCTTCTTTATGCTCGGCATCCTTGGGGATGGCGACCATGTCGTAGAAGGTACCGGCACCTTCTTTCGGAATGATGTAGTCGACCTTGACCTTGTCGCCGGCTTCGTGGGCGCGGGCCTTGGACTGCTCCAGGTCACCCGAGTAGCCGACGGCTACACAGATGTCGCCGTTAGCCATGTCGCCAATGTACTTGGAGGAGTGGAAGTAGGTGATCGAAGGACGGATGCTGAGGAACAGGTCTTCGGCCGCCTTCAGGTCTTCTTTCTTGGTGCTGTTGGTTGGCTTGCCCAGGTAGTGCAGCGCGGCCGGAATCATTTCGGTCGGCGCATCCAGGAAGCTCACGCCGCAGCTCTTGAGCTTGGCGATGTTCTCAGGCTTGAACACGGCGTCCCACGAGTCGATCTTGTCCACGCCCAGCACGGCCTTGATCTTCTCCGGGTTGTAGCCGATGCCGATCGAGCCCCACATGTACGGGAAGGCGTGCTTGTTGCCCTGGTCGCTGGCGTCACCGACGGCCTTGAGCAGGTCTTGGTCGAGGTTCTTCCAGTTCGGCAGCTTGGAGCGGTCCAGCTCCTCGTAGACGCCGGCCTTGATCTGCTTGGCCAGGAAGTTGTTGGACGGCACGACGACGTCATAACCCGACTTGCCCGCCAGCAGCTTGGCTTCCAGGGTTTCGTTGCTGTCGAAAACGTCGTACTTGACCTTGATACCGGTCTGTTTCTCGAACTTGGCGATGGTGTCCGGAGCGATGTAGTCCGACCAGTTGTAGACGTTCAATACTTTGTCTTCAGCCTGAACAGCAGTAGCCATGGCACCCATCAGGGCTGCGGCCAGCAACGTCTTGCCCATTTTATTCATGCGTCATGCTCCAGATTTTTTTGATTAGCCATCCGTTCAGCAGCCAGGTCCCGCAGTACACGCGTTGGGCGACTGAAACAGTCGCTAGTCTGGCAAGTTACAAGGCGCTGTTTCAAGGAAAGCAGCCCCTTGTAACCAACTAATGTCACAACGCTAGCCTAGCAAAGGCTCAATGGATCGCTTCGAGGGTCAGATCCAGGCACTTGCGCGCCTTTTCCACCAGCTCGTCGACCTCCGCATGGCTGATCACCAGGGGTGGTGCAATGATCATGGTGTCGCCCACCGCGCGCATGATCAGGCCGTTTTCGAAGCAGAAGTTGCGGCACACCATGCCCACGCCCTTGCCTTCGTAGCGGCTGCGGGTGGCCTTGTCTTTGACCAGCTCGATCGCACCGAGCAGGCCCAGGCCGCGAACCTCTCCCACCAGCGGATGGTCCTGCAGTTCCCGCAGACGTTTTTGCAAGTAGGGTGCCACTTCCGTACGTGCGTGCTCGACAATCTTCTCGTCGCGCAGGATGCGCAGGTTTTCCAGGCCCACAGCCGCTGCCACCGGGTGCCCGGAGTAAGTGAAGCCGTGGTTGAAGTCGCCACCTTCGCTGAGCACCTTGGCCACCGTGTCACGCACGATCACACCGCCCATAGGGATGTAACCGGAGGTAAGACCCTTGGCGATGGTCATCAGGTCGGGCTTGAGGTCGTAATAGTCGGAGCCGAACCACTCGCCGGTACGGCCAAAGCCGCAGATCACTTCGTCGGCGACGAACAGGATGTCGTACTTGGCCAGGATCTCCTTGACCTTCGGCCAGTAGGTATCCGGTGGGATGATCACCCCGCCCGCACCCTGGATCGGCTCGGCGATGAAGGCGGCGACGTTGTCTTCGCCCACTTCCAGGATCTTCTTCTCCAGCTGCTCGGCTGCCCACACCCCGAATTCGTCCGGGGTCATGTCGCCGCCTTCGCCGAACCAGTACGGCTGCGGGATGTGCACGATGCCCGGGATCGGCAGGCCGCCCTGCTCATGCATGCCGCTCATGCCGCCCAGGCTCGCGCCGGCGACGGTGGAGCCGTGATAGCCGTTGATGCGGCCGATGATGGTCTGTTTCTGCGGCTTGCCCTTGAGCGCCCAGTAATGGCGGACCATGCGCAGCACGGTGTCGTTGCCTTCGGACCCGGAACCGGTGAAGAACACGTGGGACATGCCCTCGGGGGCGACGTCGGAGATGGCTTTGGCCAACTCCAGGGCCGGCGGGTGCGCGGTCTGGAAGAACAGGTTGTAGTAAGGCAGCTCGCGCATCTGCTTCTCGGCAGCCTGCACCAGCTCTTCGCGGCCATAGCCGACTGCCACGCACCACAGGCCGGCCATGCCATCGAGGATCTTGTTCCCCTCGCTATCCCACAAATGCACACCCTGCGCCTTGGTAATGATGCGCGGCCCCTTCTCCTTCAGCTGCTTGTAGTCACTGAAGGGTGCAAGGTGGTGCTCGCCGCTCAGGGTTTGCCATTCACGGGTTTGCGGGTTTTTGACGCTCATGTGCTTCTCCAGGGTCCGCAGGCCGCCGGAGGGCGGCCTCAGGGGGTTGATCACACAGCAAACAGCAGGAACTCACGCTCCCAGGAGCTGATGACACGCTTGAAGTTCTCATGCTCGGCGCGCTTGGTGGCGACGTAGCCGGTGATGAATTTCTTGCCCAGGTACTGGGTCAGTGCACGGCTGATCTCCATGCGCTCCAGGGCATCTTCGATAGTCAGTGGCAGGCGCAGGTTGCGCCGCTCGTAGCCACGCCCCACGACCGGAGCGCTGGCGGCAATGCCTTCGACCATGCCGATGTAGCCACACAGCAGGCTGGCGGCAATGGCCAGGTAAGGGTTGGCGTCGGCGCCCGGCAGGCGGTTCTCGACACGACGGTTCTGCGGGCCGGCATCCGGTACGCGCAGGCCGACGGTACGGTTCTCCTCGCCCCACTCGACGTTCACCGGCGCCGACGTGTCGGGCAGGAAGCGGCGGAACGAGTTGACGTTGGGGGCGAACAGCGGCAGCGCCTCGGGAATGAATTTCTGCAGGCCGCCAATGTGGTGCAGGAACAGTTCGCTCATGCTGCCGTCTTCATTGCTGAAGATGTTCTTGCCGGTGGTCGCGTCGACCACGCTCTGGTGCAGGTGCATGGCACTGCCCGGCTCGCCGGTCATCGGCTTGGCCATGAAGGTGGCGGCCACGTTGTGCTTGAGCGCCGCCTCGCGCATGGTGCGCTTGAACACCAGGATCTGGTCGGCCAGGTGCAGGGCATTGCCGTGACGGAAGTTGATCTCCATCTGCGCCGTGCCGTCTTCGTGGATCAGCGTGTCGAGGTCCAACTGCTGCAGTTCGCACCAGTCGTAGACATCTTCGAACAGCGGGTCGAATTCGTTGGCCGCTTCGATGGAGAACGACTGGCGGCCTGTTTCCGGGCGGCCCGAGCGGCCTACCGGTGGTTGCAGCGGGAAGTCCGGGTCTTCGCTGCGCTTGGTCAGGTAGAACTCCATCTCTGGCGCGACGATCGGCTGCCAGCCCTTGTCGGCATAGAGCTTGAGAACTTTCTTGAGGACGTTGCGCGGCGACAGTTCGACCGGGTTGCCCTTCTTGTCGTAGGTGTCGTGGATGACTTGCGCGGTCGGCTCGATGGCCCAGGGCACGAGGAACACAGCGTCTTCGTCGGGCCGGCAGATCATGTCGATGTCGGCCGGATCGAGCAGTTCGTAGTAGATGTCGTCGTCGACATAATCGCCGGTCACGGTCTGCAGCAGCACGCTCTCGGGCAGGCGCATGCCTTTTTCGGCAATGAACTTGTTGGTCGGCGAGATCTTGCCGCGGGTGATGCCGGTCAGGTCACTGATCAGACATTCGACTTCGGTGATCTTGTGCTCTTTCAACCAATCGGTGAGCTGGTCGAGGTTGTTACTCATAGATACCTCAGGAGGTAATGTGGTCCGCGCATTGATTCTGGATGGAGTGGATTGCTAAAGCAAAAACACTCACGCAGAAGCACAGTGGATACACTGGAAACGAGCGTGTCCGTAATGAGTTTGAAAGGCACGAAGACAAGAAGCGCAGCGAAATGACGCTACGAGGTGAAGTCCGGGCGCGCAAACCGTCAATTATTGCGGCCAGGGCGACCACAACGCAGTTGATGCTTGCAGGAACGACAGGGATACCCGAGCGCACCGCATAGGCAGCGCTTTCAGGTCGCGACAAGCGGACCATGTGACCCTCGTATTATTGTGTTCTGGGTTGAGGCCGAGCTTAGCCTTGTTCATTTTTTTACACAATACCTCCGTAAAAAATAAAACACGGCGTGTCGGAGATAGCCCTTGGCATCGGAAATAGCGGATAATGGCACGCCCCGATATGCAGCAAATCTGCCGTCGATGTGCCATTTCAGGGCATCATGGGGTTGGCTTGACATCAGTAGGGCTTTTCGATTGACTGGTCCTGCAAGCCCCCCTTGATTGATATTTTTAACAACAAAGGTGTTGCATCATGTCGGTACCCCCGCGTGCCGTTCAGCTTAACGAAGCGAACGCGTTCCTTAAGGAACATCCTGAGGTTCTCTACGTTGACCTTCTGATTGCAGATATGAATGGTGTGGTGCGTGGCAAGCGCATAGAGCGCACCAGCCTCCACAAGGTTTACGAGAAAGGCATCAACTTGCCTGCCTCCCTCTTCGCCCTGGACATCAACGGTTCCACCGTCGAAAGCACCGGGCTTGGTCTGGACATCGGTGATGCCGACCGCATCTGCTACCCGATTCCCGGGACCCTCTCCAACGAACCCTGGCAGAAGCGCCCTACCGCGCAGCTGCTGATGACCATGCACGAAATCGAAGGCGAGCCGTTCTTCGCCGACCCGCGTGAAGTGTTGCGCCAGGTGGTGAGCAAGTTCACCGACATGGGCCTGACCATCTGCGCCGCGTTCGAGCTGGAGTTCTACCTGATCGACCAGGAGAACGTGAATGGCCGCCCGCAGCCGCCACGCTCGCCGATCTCGGGCAAGCGCCCGCAGTCGACCCAGGTGTACCTGATCGACGACCTCGACGAATACGCCGATTGCCTCCAGGACATCCTCGAAGGTGCCAAGGAGCAAGGCATTCCGGCCGATGCCATCGTCAAGGAAAGCGCCCCGGCGCAGTTCGAAGTCAACCTGCACCACGTTGCCGACCCGCTCAAGGCCTGTGACTACGCGGTGCTGCTCAAGCGGTTGATCAAGAACATTGCCTACGACCATGAAATGGACACCACCTTCATGGCCAAGCCCTACCCGGGCCAGGCAGGCAACGGCCTGCATGTACACATTTCCGTGCTGGACAAAGATGGCAACAACATCTTCACCAGCGAGGATCCCGAGCAGAACGCCGCGTTACGTCACGCTGTCGGCGGTGTGCTCGAGACCCTGCCCGCGTCCATGGCGTTCCTTTGCCCGAACGTCAACTCGTACCGCCGTTTCGGCGCGCAGTTCTACGTACCGAACGCGCCGAGCTGGGGTCTGGACAACCGCACCGTGGCCCTGCGCGTGCCGACCGGTTCGCCGGATGCCGTGCGCCTTGAGCACCGCGTGGCCGGTGCCGACGCCAACCCGTACCTGATGATGGCGGCCGTGCTGGCCGGCGTGCACCATGGCCTGACCAACAAGGTCGAGCCCGGTGAGCCGATCGAAGGCAACTCGTACGAGCAGCTGGAGCAGAGCCTGCCGAACAACCTGCGCGATGCCCTGCGCGAGTTGGACGACAGCGAGATTCTCAACAAGTACATCGATCCGAAGTACATCGACATTTTCGTCGCGTGCAAGGAAAGCGAGCTGGAGGAGTTCGAGCACTCGATCTCCGACCTCGAGTACAACTGGTATCTGCACACTGTGTAAATGAAAACGCCGCCCATCAGGGCGGCGTTTTTCATTGGGATATTGGGGCTGCTTTGCAGCCCTTTCGCGACACAAGGCCGCTCCTACAGAAGTCCGCAATCAACCTGTAGGAGCGGCCTTGTGTCGCGAAAGGGGCGCAACGCGCCCCCAAATATCACAACGGTTTCTCAAAGATCTTCGAATTGCGCTGGTAGTTGTACAGCGAAGCCCGCGCCGCCGGCAGTCGCTCCACGCCACTGGGCGCAAAGCCACGCTCACGGAACCAGTGCGCAGTCCGCGTGGTAAGCACGAACAGCGTATTCAAGCCCAACTGCCGCGCCCGGCCCTCGATGCGCTCGAGCAGCTCATCCCCGCGCCTGCCATGGCGATATTCCGGGCTCACCGCCAAACAGGCCAGCTCACCCGCCTGCGAATCAGCAATCGGATACAACGCCGCACAGGCGATGATCATGCCTTCGCGCTCGACCACGCTGAACTGCTCGATCTCCCGCTCCAGCACCTCACGTGAGCGCCGTACCAGGATTCCCTGCTCTTCCAGCGGACTGATCAGCTCCAGCAAGCCACCGACATCCT
Source organism: Pseudomonas sp. NPDC089395 (assembly GCF_044749525.1). Classification (NCBI taxonomy): domain Bacteria; kingdom Pseudomonadati; phylum Pseudomonadota; class Gammaproteobacteria; order Pseudomonadales; family Pseudomonadaceae; genus Pseudomonas; species Pseudomonas sp. NPDC089395. The sequence continues at coordinate 71,589 of NZ_JBIVID010000008.1, read as the reverse complement.
CGATGGTCGCCTCGCGCACCACTTCGAACTGCTCCTGCGACACCAGCGTACCGCCGCCACCGCGGGTGAACAGCTCGGTGAGCAGGGCGCCGTCCTCGGCATAGCTGACGATATGGCTACGCGCCACGCCGCCCTTGCACGCCTCGGCCGCCGCATCCAGCAACTCGCCTTGATAATCGCTGCCCAGCCGCGCCAGGTGTGGACCGATCTGCTGTGGACGCAGTTCACGCACCAGCTTGCCCTGCTCGTCCAGCAAGCCAGGCTCGGCGCCGAACAGCAGCAATTTGTCGGCACCCAGCTCGATGGCGGCGCGGGTGGCCACGTCCTCGCAGGCCAGGTTGAAGATCTCGCCGGTAGGCGAGTAACCCAGCGGCGACAGCAGCACGATGGAACGCTCGTCGAGCAGGCGGCTGATGCCCTTGCGGTCGATGCGGCGCACTTCGCCGGTATGGTGGTAGTCCACCCCTTCAAGCACGCCGATAGGACGCGCGGTCACCAGGTTGCCGCAGGCCACGCGCAGGCGCGAACCCTGCATCGGCGATGCGGCGATGTCCATCGACAGGCGCGCCTCGATGGCCAGGCGCAAGGCCCCTACTGCATCGATCACGCAGTCCAGCGTGGCGGCATCGGTGATGCGCATGCCACGGTGGTAATGCGGGGTCAGGCCACGGGCCGCCAGGCGGCTCTCGATCTGCGGCCGCGAACCATGCACCAGTACCAGGCGCACGCCAAGGCTGTGCAGCAGCACCAGGTCGTGAACGATATTGCCGAAATTCGGGTGTTCCACCCCATCGCCGGGGAGCATGACCACGAAGGTGCAGTCGCGATGGGCATTGATGTACGGGGAGGCATGACGCAGCCAGTTGACGTAATCGGGCATGACAGGGCCTGTGGATAAAGTGGACGGAGAACGGTAGATGACACAGCGTTCAGGATCATCGTCGGAACAGGCTTGCGGTCACGCGCGGTCTCCTCTAGGCAACAACGAATCAGCAGGGTGGACGTTTAATGAAGGCAATAGTGCCGGATCAGGTCACGCAATAGACGCACGGTAGGCTCGATTCGTGACATTTCCAGGTATTCGCCGGGCTGGTGGGCACAGGCGATATCACCGGGGCCGAGCACGATGGTCTGACAACCCAACTGCTGAAGATAAGGCGCCTCGGTGCCGAACGCCACCGCTTCGGCGCGATGCCCGGTCAGGCGTTCGGCCACCTGCACCAGCTCGGCATCGGCGGCCTGCTCGAACGGCGGCACCGCCGGGAACAACGGCGCGTAGTCGATGCGCACCTCATGGCGTTCGGCCACTGGCTGCAGCTTGGCCCGAATGGCCGCGCGCAGCTGCTCCACGTCCATGCCCGGCAACGGGCGCAGGTCGAATTCCAGGGCGCATTGGCCACAAATACGGTTGGGATTGTCACCGCCGTGAATGCAGCCGAAGTTCATGGTTGGCGTGGGCACGCTGAATTGCGGGTTGCGGAAGGTATCCTGCCACTGCCGGCGCAGGCCCATCAGCTCGCCCATCACCGCATGCATGGCCTCCAGGGCGCTGTGGCCCAGGCTGGGGTCCGACGAATGGCCACTGCGCCCGAGGATGTCGATGCGGTCCATCAGAATGCCCTTGTGCATGCGAATCGGCTTCAAACCGGTGGGCTCGCCGATCACCGCCGCACGGCCCAGCGGCTGCCCGGCCTCGGCCAGTGCGCGGGCGCCGGACATCGAGCTTTCTTCATCGCAGGTGGCGAGGATGAGCAGGGGCTGCTTGAAGTCATGCTCGAGCAAGGGGATCACGGCCTCGATGATCAAGGCGAAGAACCCCTTCATGTCGCAGCTGCCAAGGCCCACCCAGCGGCCGTCGATTTCGCTTAGCTTGAGCGGGTCACTGGCCCACAGCTGCTCGTCGTAGGGCACCGTGTCGCTATGCCCGGCCAGCACCAGGCCACCGGGACCGGTGCCGCGGCTGGCCAGCAGGTTGAACTTGCCTGGGCTGACCTGCTGGATATCGCAACGGAAACCCAGGTCGCCCAACCAGCCCGCCAAGAGGTCGATGACCTGGCGGTTGGACTGGTCCAGCGCAGGCTGGGTGCAACTGACCGAGGGCGCGGCGATCAACGCGGCAAACTGGTCTTTGAGCGTGGGCAACGGCATGCGCGTACTCCTCGGAAGCGTTGCCCATCATAGGGCCATCCGCCGTAAGGAATAAACCGTTGCCAGCCCAGTCCTGTAGACTGCACGGCTATCACGCCCTCCCTTCGAGCCTGCGATGCACAAAGAAACCGAACTCAAGCTCCGCGCCAGCCGCGATACCCTCGCTGCCCTGCGCGAGCACCCTCTGCTGAAAAAGCGCAACAAGTCCGGCTGGCAGACCCGCGAACTGCTCAACCAGTACTTCGACACCCCCGAGCGTGACCTTGCCGCCGCCCGTGTCGCCCTGCGCCTGCGCCGCGATGGCGAGGAAGTCATCCAGACCCTGAAGTGCCGTGGCCAGAGCGTCGCCGGCTTGTCCGAGCGCAACGAGTACGAGTGGCACCTGGACAAGGTCAAGCTCGACCTGAAAAAGCTCGACGCCACCTGCTGGCCCGAGCAACTGGCCGAACTGGACAAGAAAACCATCAAGCCGCTGTTCACCACCGACTTCACCCGCGAGTACGCGGAAATCGCCTGGGGCCGCGGCAAGAGCAAGGTTGTGATCGAGGCCGCGCTGGACCAGGGCTTCGTGATTGCCGGCAAGCGCAAGGAAGAAATCTGCGAGCTGGAGCTGGAGCTGCGCGAAGGCGAGCCCGAAGCCCTGCTGGAGCTGGCCGCCGAACTGGCCGCCAGCCTGCCACTGATGCCGTGCGACATCAGCAAGGCCGAGCGCGGCTATCGCCTGATGGAGCCGGACAGCTACGAGCTGAGCCTGCCTCACACCGAGCTGGAAGCCGAAATGGCGCTGGACGATGCCTTCACTGCCCTTGCCTGGCAGCTGCTGGGCAGCAGCCAGCGCCTGGCCGAGCAGTATCGCCACAATGGCCACTGGCGCCTGCTGCAGGACTGGGTGCAGTGCCTGGCCGAGCTGCGCGCAGTGGTCAGCAGCCTGGGCCAGGCCGCGCCGCGTGCCACCACCCGCGACCTGCGCACCAGCCTGGACGCGCTGCTGGAAGACTGGCGCCCGCTGGTGCAGGCCGGCAATGACGACGAAGATATCCGTCGCGCTGCCCCCGAGCAGTTCATTGATGAGCTCGAGGACGTGCGTTGGGGTCAGTTCTCCCTGGAAACCTCGCGCTGGTTGCTGGCTCGCGGCTGGACCGTCGAGCGCAAGGGCCGCGGCGAGCGCCAGGGCAAGGCACAACTGGCCAGTTGGCTGGCCCATTTGCTGGGCGAGGAAGGCCGGGCGCTTAAGCTGCCGCTGTATACCCAGCGTCCGGAAGACCTGGCCGAGCAGTTGCCGCGTATCGAACAGTTGCTGGTCTGGTTGCGTCATGCACGTCAGGTGCTTGAAGCGCCGCAGATGGACCGCCTGTATGGCGACCTGAAAAAGCTCCACGAGCTGGCGGAGCAACCGCTGTCCGAGGAGCCTGACGAGCTGCTGGAGGCCCGTATCGAGCAGGCTCGTGCGATCGATCAGAGCCGTGGCTGGAAGCATCTGCTCAGGGCTTGATACCCGCCGAGCCCCCATCGCCGGCAAGCCGGCTCCCACAGGTACACCGCAGCCCTGTAGGAGCCGGCTTGCCGGCGATGGGTTCAACGCTTCAACGGCAGGCTGGTGGTGGACTTGATCTCCGACAGCGCCACGATCGAGTTGACCTCCTGAATACCCGGCACGTTCGACAGTTTTTCGAAGAAGAACCGCTCATAGGCTTCGATATCCGACGTGACGATACGCAGCAGGAAATCCACCGACCCCATCAGCACATAACATTCCAGCACTTCCTCAAAACCGCGGATCGCCTCGGTGAATTCGGTGAAGTTGGTGCGCCCGTGTGCATTGAGCTTCACCTCGGCAAAAATCTGCGTGTTCAGGCCCACCTTCTTGCGATCGAGCAACGTTACCTGCCCCCGAATGACCCCCTCTTCCTTCAGCCGTTGAATGCGGCGCCAGCAAGGCGATTGCGACAGCCCCACGCGCTCGGCGATTTGAGCGCTGGACAGCGACGCGTCCGCTTGCAGCAGTTCGAGGATGCGGCGGTCGTAGGCATCCAGATCGCTTTGCATGACTAATTCCTAAACTAATGAATTCGCGAATAGACCTATTCGCCACCAGGCGAAATTCATCGAATCATAGCGAAAAAAAACCGACTCCAACCTGCAAGAATTTCTCCCACCTTTGCGGAGACCAGCATGAACGCTCTCGAACGCCCCCAACCCCGTACCGATGCCTGGGCCGCCAACGCCAGCCATGCCACCGTGCACTATTGCCTGCAGGCTGAAGCCGAACCGGACAGCCTGTGCCGCGTGCTCAACCTGTTCGCCCTGCAGTTCCTGACCCCACACAGCGTGAACGTCAGCCAGCAGGATGATCTGCTCGACATCGAAATTGGCATCGGCGGGCTCAGCTGGCATCGGGCCGAGGTCATTGCACAGAAACTGCGCAACCTGGTGTGTGTGGCAAGTGTCAGCCTGGAGCGTCAGGTGCGCGTGGAGTTGGCGGTGGTCTGATCCGCTGCCGCAAGACTTCGAAACCCTTTACCCCCCAGGAATCACAACTGCCGGCTAGCCTTGCCCAAGAACTCATCACCTGGCACGGATGCCGCCATGCACACCACGGACGATCGCTCCCTAGACTTGTCGTTACTGCTGGACGCCCTGCAGAGCGACCAGCACCTGGCCACCGACGATGCCCACCGGGTACTGGAATTCGCCAACGCACACCCAGGCCGCCACCCGCTGGAAACTATCGCCGCACTCAACCTCGAAGACCGCCGCACCCCCGGCCAATGGCTGCACCTGGACAGCCTGTGTCAATGGCTCGCCCGCAAAGTTGGCCAACCTTACCTGCGCATCGACCCCCTGCAACTCGACCTGGTGCAGGTCAACGGGCTGATATCCCCTGCCTTCGCGCGGCGCCACGGCATCTTCATCGTTGCCAGCGATACCAACGGCATCACCGTCGCCAGCGCACAGCCCTACCAGGACCAATGGCAAGCCGACCTGGGCCGTAGCCTGGGCAAGCCGATCCTGCGTGTGCTGGCCAGCCCGCTGCAGATACGCCAGATGGGCCAGTCGATGGTGCGGCTGGCTCACTCGGTACAAGGCGCACAGCGTCTGCAGCCGGCAAGCTTCGGCGAGCTGGAACAGTTGCTGGACGTGGGCAAGCGCCAGGCAGAGCCCGGCGCCGATGATGCGCCTATCGTGCACATCGTCGATTGGCTGCTGCAGTACGCCATCGAGCAACGCGCCAGCGACATTCACCTGGAACCACGCCGCGATCAAGGACGGTTGCGCTACCGGATAGACGGCCTGCTGCATACCGTCTATGCGTTTCCGGCGAATGTGATGCTGGCGGTGGTCAGCCGGCTTAAACACCTCGGGCGCATGGATGTGGCGGAAAAACGCCGACCACAAGATGGCCGGGTGAAGAGCCGGCTGTCAGCCGGGGGCGAAGTGGAAATGCGCTTGTCGACCCTGCCGACGCCGTTCGGCGAGAAGTTGGTGCTACGCCTGTTCGACCCGCTGCAGTTGCAGGAAGACTTCGACCGCCTCGGCCTTGAAGGTGAACAGCTGGCCCAGTGGCGATCGCTGCTGCAGCGACGCCAAGGCATCCTGCTGGTCACTGGCCCCACGGGGTCCGGCAAAACCAGCACGCTTTACGCGAGCCTCAAGCTGTTGGCCACACCGGAGGTCAACCTGTGCACCATCGAAGACCCGATCGAGCGCCTGGAGCCGACCTTCAACCAGCTGCAGGTGCAGCCGGCGCTGGACCTGGGCTTTGCCAATGGCGTGCGCGCCATGCTGCGTCAGGACCCGGACATCATCATGATCGGCGAGATCCGCGACCGCGAGACGGCGCTGGTGGCCGTGCAAGCTGCGCTAACCGGGCACCTTGTGCTCTCGACCCTGCACACCAATGACAGCTGTAGCGCCATCACCCGCCTGCTGGAGCTAGGCGTGGCCGATTACCTGATCAGGGCCACCCTGGGCGGGGTGATGGCCCAGCGCCTGGTGCGCTTGCTCTGCCATGAATGCCAAGGGCGTCCATCGAGCCCTTCCTGCCAGGTTTGCCGGGGTACCGGCTTTCATGGCCGCACAGGCGTGTTCGAATTGCTGATTCCCAGCGAAAGCCTGCGCGCACGGATCAGTGTCGACACTGATCTGGCCAAACTGCAACGGCAAGCTCTAGCTGAAGGGTTGCAGGATTTGCGCAGCTGCGGGGAAGCGAAAGTGGCCCGTGGGCTGACCCTTTCAGAAGAGGTGCTGCGGGTCTGCTCATGAGCAAAAAACCCTTGTATTCAAGGAACTTGCGACCATTTGGCCCGATCAAAGCGGGCATCTCCAACCCTCACCCTTCGAGGTGTTTCATCATGCGTCTCAAAACCGCCATCGCAGCTGCTGCCCTGCTTTCGCTGCCTCTGGGCTCCGCCATGGCCGATACCTTCTGGCGTAATGTAATGACTTCCGGTGCCACCACGGCATCGAGCTACATCACTTCGCACGACAAAAAGCTGGTACTCGCGGCGCAGGATGACGCGGGCAGCTTCGTCGCCAGCGAGGGCGCTATTCGTGGGCCGTTCCTCGAGCAGGCGCTGCGTCAGGTACGCACCGAGAACCCAGGGATGCAGGCTTCGGACATGGAACTGGCCAATGCCATTTTGGCCAGGAATGCGGTAGCCGAGTAATCGCTGCGGGGGCTTCGCCCCCGATCGCCGGCAAGCCGGCTCCTACATGCAGTGAGAACCTGTGGGAGCCGGCTTGCCGGCGATGACGCACACCGATCTCAGCGATAAGCCTCCACCGGCACACAAGCACAGAACAGATTCCTGTCCCCATACACGTTGTCCACCCGGTTCACCGCCGGCCAGTACTTGTGCTGGCGCACGTGAGCACTGGGTGCCACCGCCTGCTCAAGGCTGTACGGCCGGGTCCACGGCGCCAGCACATCGGCCAGCGTATGCGGTGCGTGCTTGAGTGGGTTGTCCTCCGCCGGCCAGGTACCGTCCTGCACCTGGTCAATCTCCGCACGAATCGCCAACATCGCTTCGATGAAACGGTCCAGTTCGGCTTTCGATTCGCTCTCGGTCGGCTCGACCATCAGTGTCCCCGGTACCGGGAACGACATGGTCGGGGCATGGAAGCCATAGTCCATCAGGCGCTTGGCGACATCCTCTTCAGTGATACCGGTCTGGGCCTTCAGCGGCCTGAGATCGAGAATGCACTCATGGGCCACACGCTGATTGCGCCCGCGGTACAGCACCGGAAACGCCCCGCCCAGCTGGCTGGCCAGGTAGTTGGCCGACAGAATGGCCACCTCGCTGGCGTCGGCCAATTGCGGGCCCATCATGGCGATGTACATCCAGCTGATTGGCAGGATGCTCGCGCTGCCCCAAGGGGCGGCACTGACGGCGCTGTTGTTCGGGTCCAGGCCCGGTACCGGCACCACTGGGTGGCTGGCAACGAAAGGCTTGAGGTGGGCGCCAATGCCGATCGGCCCCATGCCGGGCCCGCCGCCACCATGCGGGATACAGAAGGTCTTGTGCAGGTTCATGTGCGAGACGTCGGCACCCATGTCCGCTGGCCGCGCCAGGCCGACCTGGGCGTTGAGATTGGCGCCGTCCATGTACACCTGGCCGCCCTGTTGATGGACGACCTCGCATATCTCGCGAATGCCCTCTTCATACACGCCATGGGTCGAGGGGTAAGTGACCATCAGGCAGGACAACCTTTCCCCTGCCGCTTGTGCCTTGGCCTTGAGGTCCACAAGGTCGACATTGCCCTCGTCATCACAATCGACGATCACCACCTCCATGCCGGCCATTTGCGCCGAGGCCGGGTTGGTGCCGTGGGCCGATGACGGGATCAGGCAGAGGGTGCGCTGGGCTTGGTGGCGGCTGCGGTGGTAGCGCGTGATCGCCATCAGGCCGGCGTATTCGCCCTGCGCGCCGGAGTTGGGCTGCATGCAGATGGCGTCGAAGCCGGTAATGGCGCACAACCAGCTTTCCAGCTCATCGATCATCGCCTTGTAGCCCGTGGCCTGGGCAGCAGGCGCGAAGGGATGAAGCTGGGCGAAACCGGGCCAGGTGATGGGGATCATCTCACTGGTGGCATTGAGCTTCATGGTGCAGGAACCCAGCGGAATCATCGACTGATTCAGCGCCAGGTCCTTGTTCTCCAGTTGCTTGAGGTAGCGCAGCATCTCGGTTTCGCTGTGGTGCAGGTTGAACACCGGGTGGGCAAGAAATGGCGTACGTCGTACCAGGGCGGCAGGAATGCCCTCGGGCAACGCTTGCTGGTCGAGGGTGGCAATGTCCAGGCCATGGTTCACGCCGAGGAAGATGTCGAAAAGCCGCAATACGGTCGCTTCGCTGCAGGTTTCGTCCAGGCTTACCCCCAGGTGCCCGCGACCGAGGATGCGCAGGTTGATGCGCGCCGCTTCGGCGCTTTCGATGATCGCCGCCTGGGCGCCGCCGACATCCACCGTCAGGGTATCGAAGAAGTGCTGGTTGAGGCGCTTGAGGCCCTTGGCCTCAAGGCCGGCCGCCAGCACGAAGGTGAGCCGGTGCACGCGCTGGGCGATGCGCTGCAAGCCTTCAGGGCCATGGTAGACCGCATAGAAACCGGCAATGTTGGCCAACAGCACCTGGGCTGTGCAGATATTTGAGTTGGCCTTCTCGCGGCGAATGTGTTGCTCGCGGGTCTGCAGCGCCATGCGCAGCGCGGTATTGCCACGGGCATCGCGCGACACGCCGATGATGCGCCCGGGCATGGCCCGCTTGAAGTCGTCGTGGCAGGCGAAATAGGCCGCATGGGGGCCGCCGTACCCCATGGGCACGCCGAAACGCTGGGTCGAGCCCAGCACCACATCGGCACCCAGTTCACCTGGCGGTGTCAGCACCACCAGGCTGAGCAGGTCGGCGGCCACGCAGGCCAGGGCATGCTGGCTGTGCAACTGGTCGATCAGTGGGCGCAGGTCGCGCACTTCGCCATGGGTGTCGGGGTATTGCAGCAAGGCGCCGAACACCTGGTGCTTGGCGAGGTTATCCACAGCGTCGATGATCAGCTCGAAACCGAACCCTTCGGCGCGGGTGCGTAACACCGACAGCGTCTGCGGGTGGCAGTGCTCGTCCGCGAAGAACGCATTGCTCTTGTTGCGCGCCACCCGCTTGGCCAGGGCCATGGCTTCGGCAGCAGCGGTGGCTTCATCGAGCAACGAGGCATTGGCCAGGGCCAGGCCGGTGAGGTCGATGACCATTTGCTGGAAGTTCAGCAGCGCTTCCAGTCGGCCTTGGGCGATTTCTGGCTGATAGGGGGTGTAGGCGGTGTACCAGCCGGGGTTTTCCAGCACGTTGCGCAAGATGACGGTGGGGGTGACGGTGCCGTGGTAGCCCATGCCGATCAGGCTGGTCCAGACCTGGTTCTGCTCGGCGTAGCCGGCGAGCTTGGCCAGTGCGGTCTGTTCGTCCAGGGCTGGCGGCAGGTCGAGGGGGCGGTTGAGGCGGATGCCCGGTGGCACTGTCTGCTCGATCAACTCGCTGCGGCTCTTCAGGCCAAGGGTAGCGAGCATGGCCTGCTGCTCCGAGGCATCGGGCCCCAGGTGGCGGCGCAGGAAAGGGTTGAGCTCTTGCAGTTGATGCAGGGATGGCGACTGGGACATGACGACGCTCTCTTCCTAGACCAGGTCTCATGGAGACTTATAAGTCTAGGAAGGATTGCCGAGAGTGCGGGAAAACTTGCTTGCAGGTTCGGCCTCATCGCCGGCAAGCCGGCTCCCACAGGGTTCGCTGCGGTCCTTGTGGGAGCCGGCTTGCCGGCGATGAGGCCAGAGGCTTATTCGCCGATAGCGGCTTGGTAACCCGCAGCATCCAGCAGCTTGTCCAGCTCCGCCGGGTTGCTCGGCTTGAGCTTGAAGATCCAAGCGCCGTAGGGTTCTTCGTTGAGCATCTCCGGGCTGTCGGCCAGCGCTTCGTTGACCGCGATCACTTCGCCACCGATCGGGGCGTAGATGTCGGAAGCAGCCTTGACCGACTCGACCACACCCGCCGCATCGCCAGCTGCAAAGGTTTTGCCGACTTCGGCCAGCTCGACGAACACCACGTCACCCAGGGCTTCCTGGGCGTGGTCGCTGATGCCCACGGTCACGCTGCCATCGGATTCCAGGCGCGCCCACTCGTGGCTTTCGGCAAAACGCAGATCGGCGGGGATATTGCTCATGTCTTGTATTCCTCGATTGGGTCAGCGGTTCGGCCCGCCGTTGATTGTTCAGATGAGAATCTTGCCGTGGCGCACGAAGGTCGGTTTGACCACCCGCACCGGGTACCACTTGCCGCGAATCTCGACCTCGGCACGGTCGCCGGTGGCCATGGGTACGCGGGCCAGGGCAATGGACTTGCTCAGCGTAGGAGAGAAACTACCACTGGTGATCTCCCCTTCGCCAATGCCGCCAACGCGAACGACCTGATGGGCACGCAGAACACCGCGCTCTTCCAGTACCAGGCCGACCAGTTTGTCCTGCACGCCACGCTCGATTTCCGCCAGCAGGCCGGCACGGCCAATGAAGTCGCGCTCGGCAGGTTCCCAGGCGATGCACCAACCCAGGTTGGACGTGAGTGGGGTGTGGCTTTCGTCGATGTCCTGGCCGTACAGGTTCATGCCGGCTTCCAGGCGCAATGTGTCGCGGGCACCCAGGCCACTGGGGGCGATACCGGCACCGACCAGGTCGTTGTAGAAGGCGACGGCCTCACAGCCCGGCAGAATGATCTCCAGGCCGTCCTCACCGGTATAACCCGTGCGCGCAATGAACCAGTCGCCTTCGGCAACACCTTCGAACGGGCGCAGCTCGCGAATCAGCGCGGCGCGCGATGCGCTGAGCAAGGCGGCGACCTTGTCCCGGGCCTGTGGACCTTGAATGGCGAGAATGGCCAGATCAGGGCGCACCTTGAAATCGACAGCGAACCCGCTTTGCTGGGTCTCCAGCCAAGCCACGACCTTGGCCCGGGTTGACGCATTGGTGACCAGGCGATAGCCATTTTCGGTGCGATAGGCGAGCAGGTCATCGATGACCCCGCCCGCTTCGTTGAGCAATGGGCTGTACAGCGCCTTGCCGATAGCGTCCAGGCGGGCGACATCGTTGGCCAGCAACCGCTGCAACCAAGCGGTGGCATCAAGGCCAGCGACGTCGATCACGGTCATATGGGAAACATCGAACACCCCACAGTCGCTGCGCACCTGATGGTGCTCCTCGACCTGCGAGCCATAGTGCAGGGGCATGTCCCAGCCACCGAAATCGACCGTCTTGGCGCCTAGCGCCAGGTGCAAGTCGTACAAGAGCGTGCGCTGTCCCATGGGTTCTCCTTCCGGGCGTGGCGAAGCGGCGGCGGTTGTTGACGTTTGATCGTCAGCTCTTCTTGTAGGACCCGCCGCGCGAATGCCGCGCATTGTAGCCGCAAGGGCGCGGGCTGGCATCCTCAGTGAGTGTGACCGGGGCGCCGGGCAGAACGGCGAATCAGGCCGATGACCGGCAGCAGGCCCACCAGCACCAGGGTCAAGGCAGGCAATGACGCGCGCGCCCACTCGCCTTCGCTGGTCATCTCGAACACCCGTACCGCCAAGGTGTCCCAGCCGAACGGGCGCATCAGCAAGGTGGCGGGCATCTCCTTGAGCACGTCGACGAAAACCAGCAGCGCAGCGCTGAGGGCACCCGGCACCAGCAGTGGCAGATACACCTTGAAAAATAATCTCGCGCCACCGACACCCAGGCTTCGCGAGGCCTCGGGCAACGACGGGCGGATGCGTTCCAGGCCGCTTTCCAGCGGCCCGTAAGCCACGGCGATGAAGCGCACCAGGTAGGCCAGCAGCAGGGCTGCCAGGCTGCCCAGCAGCAGCGGCTTGCCCGCCCCGCCCAGCCATGTCGAGAGCGGAATCACCAGGTGATTATCGAGGTAGCTGAACGCCAGCATGATCGAAACCGCCAAGACCGAACCGGGCAATGCGTACCCCAGATTGGCCAGGCCAACCCCGGCACGTATACCGCCCGTCGGCGCCTGGCGACGCGCGAAGGCCAGCAGCAACGCCACGCACACCGTGATCAGCGCGGCCATGCCACCCAGGTACAGGGTGTGCAGCACCAGTCCGACATAACGTTCATCCAGGTCATGCCGCCCACGCTGCCAGAACCACACCAGCAATTGCAGCAGCGGAATGACGAAGGCACAGGCAAACACCAGAAGGCACCAACCGCTGGCCAGCAGCGCCTTGATGCCTCGCAAGTGGTACAGCGCCTGCCCGCGGGGCCGCTCGTTGCCGGTGCGGGTTGCGCCCCGTGCTCGGCGTTCGCCGTACAGCACCAACATCACCGCCAACAGCAACAGGCTGGCCAGCTGGGCCGCGCTGGACAGGCTGAAGAAGCCGTACCAGGTCTTGTAGATGGCAGTGGTGAAGGTATCGAAATTGAAGACCGCCACCGCACCGAAATCCGCCAGGGTCTCCATCAGGGCCAGGGCGATGCCTGCGCCAATAGCCGGCCGTGCCATGGGCAAGGCCACCCGCCAGAACGCCTGCAGTGGCGACAAGCCCAGTACCCGCGCGGCTTCCATCAGGCCCTTGCCCTGAGCCAGGAACGCCGTGCGTGCGAGCAGATAGACATAGGGGTAGAACACCAGCACCAACACGGTGATCACGCCCCCCGTCGAACGCACCCGCGGCAGGCGCATCGGCCCGAACACTTCGCGCAAGGCGCTTTGCACGGGGCCGGCGAAGTCGAGCAGGCCGACGAAGACGAAGGCCAGGACGTAGGCGGGTATCGCGAAGGGCAGCATCAGCGCCCAGTCCAGCCAGCGCCTGCCGGGGAATTCGCAAAGGCTGGTAAGCCAGGCCAGGCTGACACCGAGCACGGTGACACCCACGCCCACGCCCAGCACCAGGGTGACGGTGTTGCCCAGCAGGCGGCTCATCTGGGTGTCGAGCAGGTGCGACCAGATTTGCAGGTCGATCGATTGCCAGGCCAGCAGCAGGACGCTCAGGGGCAGGAGCACCAGGGCGGCGATCAGGGAGACCGGGAGATACCAGCGGCGTTGGGGGGCGTGGGGCAAGGTCAAGAATCTCGGTTGCGATGGCGACCGCTACGCGGTCGATCGCGGGCAAGCCCGCTCCTACAGGGGTCGGTGCCGCCCGCGAGGGTTTCACAGTACCTGTGGGAGCCGGCTTGCCGGCGATTGGGCCCTAACAGACCCCAGAAGGATAAGGCCTGGTGCTTAGTTCCAGCCAGCCCGGTCCATCAAACGAATGGCCTCGGCCTGACGCTTGCCAGCCACCTCGACCGGAATGCTGTCTGCCTTGAAGCTCCCCCAGGCCGCCACTTCCTCCGAAGGCTTGACCTTCGGGTTGGCCGGGAATTCCTGGTTGATGTCGGCGAACAGCTTCTGCGCTTTCTCGCCGGTCATCCATTCCACCAGCTTCTTCGCTGCTTCAGGGTGCGGTGCATGCTTGGTCAGGCCGATACCCGACAGGTTGACGTGCACCCCGCGGTCGCCCTGGTTCGGCCAGAAGATCTTCACCGGCAGTTTCGGGTTCTGGTTGTGCATACGGCCGTAGTAGTAGGTGTTGACCACGCCCACATCGCACTGGCCCGCCTCGATGGCCTGGATCACCGCGTTGTCGTCCGAGAACACGTCGGTGGACAGGTTGTTGACCCAACCTTTGACGATCTTTTCGGCCTCAGCCTCGCCGTGGTTCTCGATCAGCGTGGCGGTCAGCGACTGGTTGTAGACTTTCTTCGCCGTGCGCAGGCAAAGGCGGCCTTCCCACTGCTTGTCGGCCAAGGCTTCGTAGGTGGTCAGTTCCTCGGGTTTGACCCGATCGGTGGAGTAGATGATGGTGCGTGCACGCAGGCTCAAGCCGGTCCAGTCATGGGACGAGGCGCGGTACTGTGGTGGGATGTTCTGGTCGATGATCGGCGACTTGATCGGCTGCAGAATACCCATCTGCTCGGCCTGCCAGAGGTTGCCGGCATCGACGGTCAGCAACAGGTCGGCCACACCGTTCTCGCCCTCGGCCTTGATGCGCTGCATCAGGGGGGCTTCCTTGTCGGTGATGAACTTGATCTTGACCCCGGTTTCGGCGGTGTAGGCATCGAACACGGGCTTGATCAGCTCGTCGATGCGCGAGGAGTACACCACCACTTCGTCCGCCGCCTGGGCGGCGCCGCCGAACAAGGTCAGGGCCAGGGCGGCCAGTAGGGGCTTGCGTGGCAACATGGGAAGCACTCCTTGGATCGTATGAGAGGCGCAAATGGTAGTTAATCCCATTTTCTGGCTCACCTACCCAGCCGTTACCGGATGTTGCAGGCTGGGACTGCTTCGCAGTCCTTTCGCGACACAAGGCCGCTCCTACAAGGGACAACACGTTCGTGTAGGAGCGGCCTTGTGTCGCGAAAGGGCCGCAAAGCGGCCCCAGCCATCTCAGGCCTTGGCCAAATCCGGAAGATCCCCACTCAACCCAAGCGCCTGACGCACAAACACCGCCTTGGCCTCCGGCATCTGCTCCACCAACTTCAACCCACTGTTGCGCAACCAGCGCAACGGCAGCGGATTGGCCTGGAACAACCGCTCGAAACCTTCCATCGCCGCCATCAGCGCCAGGTTATGCGGCATGCGCCGTCGCTCGTAACGGCTGAGCACCTTCACATCCGCCAGGCGCTCGCCACGCTCACAGGCATTCACCAGCACTTCGGCCAGCACGGCGGCATCGAGGAAGCCCAGATTGACGCCTTGCCCTGCCAAGGGGTGGATGGTGTGCGCGGCATCGCCGATCAGTGCCAGCCCCTCATCCACATAGCGCTTGGCGTGGCGCTGACGCAGCGGTACGCAGACACGCGGGTCGGCCTCCAGCACGTCGCCCAAGCGCCCTTCGAAAGCGCGTTCCAGGGTCTTGCGGAAGACATCGTCAGGCATCTCCATGAGCTGCTCGGCCTGCTCCGGCGTGGTCGACCAGACGATCGAGCACCAGTCCTGCTTGCCGTCACGCAGCAAGGGCAGGAACGCCAGCGGCCCCTCATCGGTGAAGCGCTGCCAGGCGGTGCCCTGGTGTGAGGCGCTGCAGCGCACACTGGTGACGATGGCGTGGTGCAGATAGTCCCATTCGCGGGTTTCGCAACCGGCCAGGCGCCGCACCGCCGAATTGGCGCCATCGGCGGCCACCACCAGCGGCGCACGCAGGTGGCGCCCATCGGCCAGGGTCAGCAGCCACTCGTCGCCAGAACGACGCAGTTGCTCCAGACGGGCATTGGGCAGCAGGCCGATGTCGCTGTCGTGCAGGCGGTCCAGCAGGCCGTCCTGCACCACCCGGTTCTCGACGATGTGGCCCAGCGTCTGGGCATGCACGCTGGCAGCCGAGAAATGAATCTGCCCGGTGCCACTGCCGTCCCACACATGCATGTCGGTATAGGGTGCGACACGCCGCTTGGCGATACCTTCCCAGGCGCCCAGGCGCTCCAGGATGCGCTGGCTGGCGGCCGACAGGGCACTGACCCGGGGCTCGAACGGCGCGTTGCCATCGAACGGTTTGACCGACAGCGAGCCGCCATCGAGCAGGAGGATTTCCAGGCCGCTATGGCGCAAGGCCAGGGCCAGGGCGCTGCCGACCATACCGGCACCGACAATCAACAGATCTGCGCGCATTTCCATGCCTTACGCCTGCCTCGCTTGCGGCTTGAGCCGCACGTATAGGGTTTTATCGACCCGCGCCACCAGCTCACCGGTGCCGTCGCGGATATCGACCTGCAAATGTGGCAGGTACTTCTTGCCACTGGCGGTCTGCTGGCGGATTTCCTCAAGCAGCGCGTCATCGACATGGAATTCGGCATACACCGGGCCCTTGCCTGGGGTGATGAAGTCGATGCTGGCGGCCTTGTCCCAGACAATGTATTCACGGCCCAGCTGCTCGATCAGCAGCAGCATGTAGAACGGGTCGACCATGGAATACAGACTGCCGCCGAACTGGGTACCGACATAGTTGCGGTTCCAGCGGGTGAGCTTCATGCATACCTTGACGCTGCGCATGTCCGGGCTGATGTGCTGGATGCGGATACCGGCACCGAGGTACGGCGGGTAGAGGTTCAGCAGCCAGCGCAACATGCGCGCCCGGCGCGCCAGCCTGCGCGGGTCGCTCATGCCTGGCCCCGCGGATCGGGGCGGGTGCCCAGGCCCATGGCCTGGCGGGCGAACCAGCTTTTTGCCGGTGGCAGCAGGTCGAGGCCGAGCAGACCGATGTTGCGTCCAGCCGCAAGCAAAGGCTGATTGCTGCCGAACAGGCGAGTGACCTGGTCGGAAAAGCCGATGGTCAGGGCCTGGTCGAGCCGCTGGCGTTGATGATAGGCCAGCAAGGTCGCCAGGTCGCCTGGCTGCTGGGGACCCGCCAACAGCGCGTCGGCCAGCGACTGCACGTCGCGCAGCGACAGGTTGAAGCCCTGCCCGGCGATCGGGTGCAGGCTGTGCGCGGCATTGCCCAGCACCACCAGGTGCGGGCGTACCTGCTCCTGTGCTTCGACCAGCGCCAGCGGATAGAGGTGCCGCGCGCCGACCTGGCGCAACGCGCCAAGGCGGTAGCCGAAGGCATCCTGCAACTCGCGCAGGAAGCTGCGCTCGTCGATTTCCGCCAGGCGACGGGCATCCATCCCCTGCCGCGTCCAGACCAATGCGCAGCGGTTTTCCGGCAACGGCAACAGGGCCATGGGGCCCTGCTCGGTAAAGCGTTCGAAGGCCTGGCCGCCGTGCGCTTCGCCTGGGGAGATATTGGCGATCAGCGCACTTTGTTCATACGGCGTGCGGCGCACGTGGATGCCCAGTTGTTCGCGCAGATCGGAGCGGCCACCATCGGCCAGCACCGCCAAATCGCATTCCAGGCGGGTGTCGTCTTCCAGCTGCAGCCGGTAGCCGCCTTCGATGGCCTGCATCGCCCGCACTTCGGCCGGGCAGCGCCAGCTCACCACTTCTCGGTCCAGCCCTTGCCACAGGCACTGGCCAAGCCAGGCGTTCTCGACCACGTAGCCCAGTGCCGGCACGCCTTCTTCCTGCGCGTCGAGGCGCGTGGCGCCAAAGCGTCCACGGTCGGACACATGAATTTGCCGGATCGGCTCGGCACGCGGGCTGATCGCTTGCCAAAGGCCAAGGTGCTGATAGATCTGCTGAGTTCCGAACGACAGCGCCGACGAGCGTGCGTCGTAGCTCGGCTGGAAGCTGTCGCCAGGCGCGAAGGGTTCGATCAGCACGATTTTCCAGCCACGTGCCTTGGCTCCGGCCTGCAGCGCCAGCGCGAGGCTCGCGCCCACCAGCCCGCCGCCGATGATCGCCAGGTTGACCCGATTCATGCTGCGTCCTTACGGGCTGCCTGCATCAGCGCCTCGATCTCGGCGACCGTGCTGGGCACGCCCGAGGTCAGAATTTCACAACCTTGCCTGGTCACCACCACGTCGTCCTCGATCCTTACGCCGATGCCACGCCATTTCTTCGCGACATTCTGGTTGTCGGCGGCAATGTAGATGCCTGGCTCGACGGTCAGCGCCATGCCGGGCTCCAGCACGCGCCACTGGCCGCCCACCTTGTATTCACCGACATCGTGCACATCCATGCCCAGCCAGTGTCCGGCACGGTGCATGTAGAAGGCCCGGTAGGCCTCACTGTCGATCAGCGCCTGCACTTCACCCTTGAGCAGCCCCAGTTCAACCAGGCCCTCGGTGATGACCCGCACGGTGGCCTCGTGGGCGTGGTTCCAGTGCTTGCCCGGTGCGATCTCGGCGAAGGCGGCGTGCTGGGCTTTGAGTACCAGCTCGTAGATGGCCTTCTGCTCCGGCGAAAAGCGCCCGCTGACCGGGAAGGTGCGGGTGATGTCACTGGCATAGCAGTCGATCTCGCAGCCGGCATCGATCAGCACCAGGTCGCCGTCCTTGAGCGGTGCGTCGTTTTCCTGGTAGTGCAGGATGCAGCCATTGCGACCGGCGGCGACGATCGAGCCGTAGGCAGGCATCTTCGCCCCGCCCTTGCGGAACTCGTAGTCCAGCTCGGCTTCCAGGCTGTATTCATGCAGCCCTGGCCGGCAGGCCTGCATGGCCCGCACATGAGCCCGGGCGGAAATCGCCGCCGCAGCACGCATCACCTTCACTTCCGTCGCCGATTTATACAGGCGCATGTCGTGCAGCAGGTGATCCAGCGCAACGAACTCGTTCGGCGGCTGGGCGCCGAGGCGGGCCTTGGAGCGGATCACGTTGATCCAGTCCATCAACCGACGGTCGAACTCGGCGTTGCTGCCCATGGCGCTGTAGACCCGCTCGCGGCCTTCGATCAGGCCGGGGAGGATCTCGTCGATGTCGGTGATCGGAAAGGCATCGTCCGCGCCGAAGTCACGGACCGCGCCTTCCTGCCCGGCGCGCAGGCCGTCCCATTGCTCGCGCTCGGGGTTGCGCTCGCGGCAGAACAGCACGTATTCGCCATGCTCGCGCCCTGGGATCAGCGCGATCACCGCCTCCGGCTCCGGGAAGCCGCTGAGGTACTGGAAGTCGCTGTCCTGACGGTACACGTGCTCGACGTCGCGGTTGCGGATGGCAACCGCGGCCGCCGGCAGAATGGCAATGCTGTTGGGGACCATCTGTGCCATCAGCGCCTTGCGCCGACGGGCATACTCGGCCTTGGGTATGTGGCTCATGGGCAGAACTACCCCCGGTTGATCAGTGCAGCGATGGTTTTGGCGCAGGCGCGGCGGGTGCGGCCAGTTCCGTGAACAGCAGCAGCGGCGCGACACGCAGGTATTCCATGACTTCCATGTAGTCGCTCTCGCCGTCTTCGGACTCTTCCAGGGCTTCCTGGACCTGGGAAATGGCCACCAGGTCCTGGAGCACTTCCTTGGCATCGGTGGACAGGTCCTTGCCGCCGGCGTTCAGCCCGAAGCCGGTGATGAAGCCCTGGCACCATTGGCCCAGCGCCGTGGCGCGGTCGGTCAGCGAGGTTTCGTCGCCCGGCAGCAGCAGGACGATGGCGATGTCTTCGCCGGTAAGCTCGGCTTTGACCATTTCCTGCAGGCCGATCAGGGCTGCGCGAACCGTGTCTTGCGGCTCGTTCTCCAGCACACCGGCGGCGTCGGCCAGCCAGGAGTCGGGGTCGAAGCCGGCACCGGCGCAGCTGCGGCCAATCAGCAGGCCATGCAGCTCGGCAGGGGAAACAGGGTGGCCGTTGCTCGAGAGCAGTGCGGCGAATGCAGTGTAGGGCGATTGGGTATTAGGCATGGTCGGCTAGGCGCCAGACGGCGCATTTGACTAGAATGAAGACCTTGTATCCTAGCATCGGCAGGCGCGCCAAGACCATCGGCACTGGCCGTCGCCGTACAGGGAGAGGCATCATCGCAGGGTGATTCAACGACGGAGCGAATCGAGTGCAACCCACGCAAGAGAACGACCTGCAGGCGCTGATGAGCCGGTTCGAGTTGCTGATCGAACGTGTCGAGCAACTAAAACGGCAAAATGCACTCCTAATAGCTCAGGAAAAATCCTGGCGCGAGGAGCGCGCGCACCTCATCGAAAAGAACGAAATCGCCAAGCGCAAGGTCGAGTCGATGATTTTACGCCTGAAGGCCCTGGAGCAAGACTCATGAGTTCAAGCAATAGCGTCACCGTGCAGATCCTCGACAAGGAATACTCGATCATCTGCCCGCCGGAAGAGCGCAACAACCTGGTCAGCGCCGCGCGCTACCTGGATGGCAAGATGCGTGAGATCCGCAGCAGCGGCAAGGTGATTGGCGCCGACCGTATTGCAGTCATGGCCGCGTTGAACATCACCCACGAGATGCTGCACCGCCAGGAAGATCGAAACGACGCTCCTGCTGGCGGCACCACCCGCGAACAGGTACGCGACCTGCTCGATCGCGTCGACAAGGCATTGTCCGACGATGCGGATACCAAAATCGGCTGAGATTGGTATACTGGCGCCACTCCCTGGGGGATGCGCCAGTCGGTTATGTCCCTGAGCCGATACGCACAACCACGGGGGTTGCACGCTGGGGCCGGTGTGCATGTCCGCCCGACGGAAAGCCTTAACGCCCCCTGCAATCTCCACCTTGAACTTTCGGGTTCAAGGGCTACACCGATAGCGGTCTTATCGGGGAGCCTGATTTCCTTTGCCTGCCGGCTCGGCAGGCAATCCGACACCTGGGACCGCCAGTGCCATGACTGAAACTGAGCCGCTTACCCGCCCCCAGCTTCGTCGTCTGCTTCGCAATGCCCGCCGCGCACTCACCCCTGCCCAGCAGCGCCAGGCCTCGCTTGGCCTGTATCGCCAATTGGCCCAGCACCCGCTGTTCCGGCGCGCCCGCCATATCGCCCTGTACCTGCCCAACGACGGTGAAATCGACCCGCAGTTACTGCTGCGCGAGGCCCAGCGCCGGGGCAAACGCACGTACCTGCCGGTACTGCACGCCTGGCCGCGGACCCGCATGGTGTTCCAGCGCTTCGAACAGGGTGAAAAACTCAAGCGCAACCGCTTCCGTATTCCCGAACCGATAACCGACCGCAAGCGCCAGCGGCCGATCTGGTCACTGGACCTGATCCTGCTGCCGTTGGTCGGCTTCGATGAAGTGGGTGGGCGGCTGGGCATGGGCGGCGGCTTCTACGACCGCAGCCTGGCCTACCAGTCGCGCCGCAAGGCGTGGAAGAAACCCTTGTTGCTGGGGCTGGCCCATGAATGCCAGAAGGTCGAACGACTGGCGCAGGCCAGTTGGGATGTACCTTTGCAAGGCACGGTCTCGGACCGTGGCTGGTACCTGGCGCCGAACTGAGCGGCGTCAGCGGCGGGGGATCAGCGCTGCGGCTGGCCGGCGTCGACCGGGGTCTGGTAGGCAATGTCCAGCTTGCGCTCCAGGATGCCCTGGGCATAACCGGTGGTGACCACGCCAAGGCCAAAGATGAAGACCAGAATCCACAGCAGATCCGGTTTGCGTTGGTTCATCGAAGCATGCCCCCCTAGGCACTGTCAGGCTCGGCGACTTTCTTGGAGTCCCCGGAGCTTCTAGCTTTAAAATCGGCGCATTCTCCGACAACCTGAGTCGACACGCAAACGTTGACGCCAACCGGCTGTCGGTTTCGTGCAA
This sequence comes from Pseudomonas sp. NPDC089395, assembly GCF_044749525.1. Lineage (NCBI taxonomy): Bacteria > Pseudomonadati > Pseudomonadota > Gammaproteobacteria > Pseudomonadales > Pseudomonadaceae > Pseudomonas > Pseudomonas sp. NPDC089395. The sequence goes on along the minus strand of NZ_JBIVID010000008.1, from coordinate 50,331 downwards.
CAGGTTATTTCAAACCTTTTCAGGAGCAGTATCCATGGCCTATTGGCTGATGAAATCCGAGCCCGACGAACTGTCGATCGAAGGGTTGGGCCGCCTGGGCGAGGCGCGTTGGGATGGCGTGCGCAACTACCAGGCACGTAATTTCCTGCGGGCCATGAGCGTCGGTGACGCGTTCTTTTTCTACCACTCCAGCTGCCCGCAACCGGGCATTGCCGGAATAGCCCGGATCACTGCAGCCGCTTATCCCGACCCTACTGCGCTGGACCCCGAGAGCCACTATCACGACGCCAAGGCCACCCCTGAGAAGAACCCGTGGAGCGCGGTGGATGTGGCGCATGTGAAGACGTTCAGGCAGGTGCTGGGGTTGGGGCTGCTCAAGCAGCAGAGTGCGCTGGCGGAGCTGCCGCTGGTGCAGAAGGGGACACGGTTGTCCGTGATGCCGGTCACCGAGGAGCAGTGGGCGGCGATCATTGCGTTGGCGAGTTGAATGGGATTGGCCTGGCTGGAGATCTTTAGCGTTCTTGCGATCGAGCGCCGCCCGCGCGGCGCTCGATCTCAATCGCACCGCAATGCTTGTGGCGAACGCTTCAAAAAATCATCACTGCACAATCAGGTTATTGAACAGCAGATCCTCGACAATCGGCTTGCCCTCTTCCGCCTCCATCACCTGCTGCACCTGCTTCAACGCTTCCTGGCGCAGCTTCTCCTTGGCATCGACGTTGCTCAGGTTATCCACGGATTGCTGGGCAAACAGTGCCACCAGCTGATTGCGAATCAGCGGTTCGTGGTGCTTCACCGCCGCGGCGGCGATATCGCCAGTCACACGCAGGGCCACGTCGGCCTTGTACACCCGCAGTCTAGGACCGCCATCGAGGGCGTAATTGCCGACAAAGGGCGGGCTCAGGCTGATGTAGGAGACCTTGGGCGCTCCTTCTTTGGCTTCCTCGGCCATCGCCGCCGCCGGCAGCATCAGGGCCAGCACCATCAACATCCACGCTTTCACGAATTCGCTCCTCAACACGATTGGCGCCAGCTTACCCAGCACACCTCTGAAACCCAAGCCTGGTCTTATGCCGGGCCATCAAGGCGGGGCATGCTCGTTGACCCGGCAAACGACCCTCCTACACTTATCGGCCACTACACGCAAAGGAATAGCCCCGATGAAAGCTGTGTTGTGCAAAACCCTGGGTCCGGCACGCAACCTGGTTCTGGAAGAGGTGGCCAGCCCGGTGCCGAAGATCAACGAGGTCCTGCTCGACGTCCAGGCAGCCGGGGTCAACTTCCCCGACACCTTGATCATCGAAGGCAAATACCAGTTCCAGCCGCCGTTGCCGTTTTCGCCAGGGGGCGAGGCCGCAGGGGTGGTCGCCGCGGTCGGTGACAAGGCCGGGACCTTCAAGGTGGGTGACCGGGTAATGGCCCTGACCGGTTGGGGAGCGTTCGCCGAACAGGTGGCGGTGCCGTTCTACAACGTGCTGCCGATCCCCGCGAGCATGGACTTCCCCACCGCTGCCGCCTTCGGCATGACCTATGGGACTTCGATGCATGCGCTCCGCCAGCGTGGCCAGCTTCAGCCTGGAGAAACCCTGCTGGTGCTGGGTGCATCCGGCGGCGTTGGGCTGGCGGCGGTGGAGATCGGCAAGGCGATGGGCGCCAAGGTCATTGCCGCAGCCAGTAGCGCAGAAAAACTTGCCGTGGCCAGGGCGGCGGGCGCCGACGAACTGATCGACTACAGTCAGGCCAGCCTCAAGGACGAAATCAAGCGCCTGACCGGTGGCCAAGGTGTGGATGTGATCTACGACCCGGTCGGTGGTGAGCTGTTCGACCAGGCAGTGCGCGGTCTGGCGTGGAATGGCCGGTTGCTGGTGGTCGGGTTTGCCAGCGGGACGATCCCGAAGATGGCAGCAAACCTGGTGCTGCTCAAGGGCGCTGCGGTGCTAGGGGTGTTCTGGGGCGCGTTTGCACAGCGCCAGCCGCAGGATAACGCGGCCAACTTCAGGCAACTGTTTGCCTGGCATGCCGAGGGCAAGCTCAAGCCACTGGTGTCGAAGACTTATCCACTGGCTGAGGCGGGGGCAGCTATCGAACAGCTGGGACAGCGTAAGGCTGTGGGTAAGTTGGTGGTGCTGGCGAGGTAGGGCTGAGGTTGTTCACGCGGGCCCTATCGCCGGCAAGCCGGCGATAGGGCCGGAACAGGCTGAATCAAACCTCGCGCAAGTTATGGCAGCGCCTGAACCGCGCTTCCAGGTTGCGATCCGGCATCTGGTGGCTGCGCAGCGCATTCAACGTCTGTTCGACATAGTCGCGGGTGGTGCCATACCGCCCCTTGGCGCTGGCCAGAATCTGGCGGAGCAGGGCATCCGGCAGGTTGCCGGCGTAGCACGGCAGATGCCGCTCCAGCACAAAGCCCAAGGCCTGCACCTTGCTTCCATCACTCAACCGGCAACTGAGCCAATGCGGCCGATAGGCCGGGTACGGCATCTCTCGCTGCCACAGGGCCATCAGCGACTCGTCCAGATTGCTTTCATCGAGACGATAGGCAAACCCGCTGCAGGAACCGCCGCGATCCAGGCCAAATACCAGGCCCGGCGTCTCTGGTGTGCCACGATGCTCGTGCGACCACAGGTAAAGCCCACGGTGATAACCATGCACTCGCGCCCGCTGACGCTCCACGGAATTACACTCCGGGCGCCAGATCAACGAACCATAAGCGAACAACCACACCGGCCCACCCTGATGCCGCGACATGGTCGACTGCATGGAATTGAACAGTTGCTCGTGAGTCAGTTGTTGGCCGAAATCGAGCGCCGGAGGGTATGAAACTTCCCAGGATAAACTTTCAAGTGCCGACATAAGCTGCCGCCATTAATCCCCGTGAACTATGCATGGAGCGAGAACCGCTGCGTGGCGGGCCTTGCGCCGCCACATCATGGGTGCATGCATTTACCTTAGGATACAAACACGCCCGTGCTCAAGCCCTGCAAGCAAAGTCTTACGCAAACTTCCGACGATTGGAGAGGATTATTCCAAGTTACGCGATAGTTATTGGCCAAGGCGGTAACAATTACCGCCTTATACCCACTAACAAGAAGTTCGGTTATTAACCGCGTGGCGCGTAGGCAAACACATCGGCGCGCATCCGGTGCGCATCCATGCCCTTCTCCACCAGCGCATCAAGGGTGGCGTAGACCATGTTGGGCGAACCGCTGGCATAGACGTGAACAGCATTGAGGTCCGCGACGTCTTCGCAAACTGCCTCGTGCAGCAGGCCGCAACGGCCTTCCCAACCACACAGGTCGCTGACCACCTTGTGCAGGAACAGGTTCGGCAGGCGCTGCCATTCGTCCCAGTGTTCGAGGGTGTAGAAGTCCTCGGGACGGCGCACGCCCCAGTAGAGGTGCACTGGGTACTTGAAGCCCTGGGCGCGGCAGTGCTCGACCAGGCTGTGCATCTGCCCCATGCCAGTGCCCGCAGCAATCAGCACCAGCGGCCCCTCGGGCAACTCGGCCAGGTGCGCGTCACCGAACGGCATCTCGATGCGGGCAATGCCATCACGCTTCAACTGCGCCAGCAGCTGCTGGGCGCTGTCTTCGCGGCACAGCACGTGCAGCTCCAGGTCACGTCCACCATGGGGCGCCGAGGCCAGGGAGAAGGCGGCCTGCTTGCCGCCCTCGCGCTCGATCATCAGATACTGCCCGGCGTGATAGCGCAGTGGCTTGCCCGCAGGCGCGCGCAGGCGCACGCGCCAGACATCGCCGCCAACCTCGACGCACTCGGTGACGCTGCACGCCAGCTTGCGCACCGGCAGTTCACCCAGGGCCAGCACACCATCCCAGAGCAAGACGCAGTCCTCCAGCGGTTCGGCAATGCAGGTGAACAGCTCGCCGTGGTCACGGACCTCACCTTCCTGACGAACACGGCCTTCGACCAACAACGCGGCGCAGACATGGCAATTGCCATTGCGGCAGCTGCTCGGGCAGTCATAGCCCAGCCGCCGCGCACCTTCCAGGATCCGTTCCCCGGGTTCGAGCGCCAGCACTGCCCCGGACGGCTGCAACGTTACCTGCATCAATCTATTCCCAACTGATCCCACAGCTCATCGATACGGCGGGTGACGGCCTCGTCCTTGACGATGACCCGGCCCCATTCGCGTGTAGTCTCGCCCGGCCACTTGTGCGTGGCGTCCAGGCCCATTTTCGACCCCAGCCCCGATACCGGCGACGCGAAGTCCAGGTAGTCGATTGGCGTGTTGTCGATCATCACCGTATCACGCTTGGGGTCCATGCGCGTGGTGATGGCCCAGATCACATCGTTCCAGTCGCGGGCGTTGATATCGTCATCGGTAACGATAACGAACTTCGTGTACATGAACTGTCGCAGGAACGACCACACACCCAACATCACGCGCTTGGCATGGCCTGGGTACTGTTTCTTGATGGTCACCACCGCCATGCGGTAGGAACAGCCTTCCGGCGGCAGGTAGAAATCGACGATTTCCGGGAACTGCTTCTGCAGGATCGGCACGAACACTTCGTTCAGCGCTACGCCGAGGATCGCCGGCTCATCTGGCGGTCGCCCGGTGTAGGTGCTGTGGTAGATCGGCTTTTGCCGATGGGTGATGCGCTCGACAGTGAACACCGGGAAGCTGTCCACTTCATTGTAGTAGCCGGTGTGGTCACCATACGGGCCTTCGGGTGCCATTTCGCCCGGGTGAATCACGCCTTCGAGGATGATTTCAGCGGTGGCAGGGACCTGCAGGTTGCTGCCACGGCACTTGACCAGCTCAGTGCGGTTGCCGCGCAGCAGGCCGGCGAAAGCGTATTCGGACAGGGTATCCGGCACGGGCGTCACCGCGCCGAGGATGGTCGCTGGGTCAGCGCCCAGGGCCACGGCGACCGGGAATGGCTGACCCGGATGCTTCTCGCACCATTCGCGGTAATCCAGCGCGCCGCCACGGTGGCTCAGCCAGCGCATGATGACTTTGTTGCGGCCGATCACCTGCTGGCGATAGATGCCCAGGTTCTGGCGGTCCTTGTTCGGGCCACGGGTAACCGTCAGGCCCCAGGTGATCAGCGGCGCCACGTCGCCCGGCCAGCAGTGCTGGATCGGCAGCTGGCCAAGGTCGACGTCATCGCCCTCGACCACGATTTCCTGGCACACCGCATCCTTGACCACCTTCGGCGCCATCGACACGACCTTCTTGAAGATCGGCAGCTTGGACCAGGCGTCCTTCAAACCTTTCGGCGGCTCTGGCTCCTTGAGGAAGGCCAGCAACTTGCCGATTTCACGCAATTCATCGACCGACTCGGCGCCCATGCCCATGGCCACCCGTTCCGGGGTGCCGAACAGGTTGCCCAGTACCGGAATGTCGAAGCCCGTGGGCTTTTCGAACAGCAACGCCGGGCCCTTGGCGCGCAGCGTGCGGTCGCAGACCTCGGTCATCTCCAGAACGGGGGAAATCGGAACCTGGATGCGCTTGAGTTCGCCGCGCTGCTCCAGGCCACGGATGAAGTCGCGCAAATCGCGATACTGCATGCATGTGCCTCGTGTTGGCCGTATCGGTCGGGGTGCAGAGTGTAGCGCCGTTCAGGGCTTTATTGGGGGCAAAAATGATTTGGGGCCGCTTCGCGTCCCATCGCCGGCTTGCCGGCGATGGGCTGCGAAGCAGCCCCAATCATTTCCGGTCGGAAGCGCTTACTTGCGCTTCATGGACAGGAAGAACTCGTCGTTGGTCTTGGTCTGCTTGAGCTTGTCGACCAGGAACTCGATGGCGGCGATCTCGTCCATCGGGTGCAGCAGCTTGCGCAGAATCCACATGCGCTGCAGTTCGTCATCAGCGGTCAGCAACTCTTCGCGGCGGGTGCCGGAGCGGTTGATGTTGATGGCCGGGAACACACGCTTTTCAGCAATGCGACGGTCCAGGGGCAGCTCCATGTTGCCGGTACCCTTGAACTCTTCGTAGATCACTTCGTCCATCTTCGAGCCGGTTTCCACCAGCGCAGTGGCGATGATGGTCAGCGAACCGCCTTCCTCGATGTTACGCGCGGCGCCGAAGAAGCGCTTCGGCTTCTCCAGGGCGTGGGCGTCGACACCACCGGTCAGTACCTTGCCGGAGCTCGGGATCACGGTGTTGTAGGCACGCGCCAGACGGGTGATGGAGTCGAGCAGGATGACCACGTCCTTCTTGTGCTCGACCAGGCGCTTGGCCTTCTCGATGACCATCTCGGCAACCTGCACGTGGCGGGTCGGCGGCTCGTCGAAGGTCGAAGCGACCACTTCGCCACGCACGGTGCGCTGCATTTCGGTCACTTCTTCCGGGCGCTCGTCGATCAGCAGAACGATCAGGTGGCACTCGGGGTTGTTACGGGTGATGTTCGCCGCGATGTTCTGCAGCATGATCGTTTTACCCGCTTTCGGCGGGGCGACGATCAGGCCACGCTGGCCTTTGCCGATCGGTGCGCACAGGTCGATGACGCGACCGGTCAAATCTTCGGTGGAGCCGTTACCAGCTTCCATCTTCAGGCGCTTGTTCGGGAACAGCGGCGTCAGGTTTTCGAACAGGATCTTGTTCTTCGCGTTTTCCGGGCGGTCGAAGTTGATGGTGTCGACCTTCAGCAGGGCGAAGTAACGCTCCCCTTCCTTCGGTGGGCGGATCTTGCCGACGATGGTGTCGCCAGTACGCAGGTTGAAGCGGCGGATCTGGCTGGGCGAGACATAGATATCGTCGGGGCCGGCCAGGTAGGACGCATCAGCAGAACGCAGGAAACCGAAACCATCCTGGAGAATCTCCAGCACGCCGTCACCCGAGATCTCTTCGCCGCTCTTCGCATGCTTTTTCAGCAGGGCGAAAATCACGTCCTGTTTGCGCGAACGGGCCATGTTTTCGATGCCCATCTGTTCGGCCATTTCCAAAAGATCGGTAATCGGCTTTTGCTTGAGTTCAGTCAGGTTCATAAGGGGAATGACGTAATCATGTAAGGAAGGGAGAATTAAGCGTTGGCTTAATGAGGCCGCGCCGCTAGATGGCGACAGGATCGCGTACTGATTCGAATTAGGGATGCTTCGGCGACGGCATGCAGAGGGCACTGGAGAAGCAGTGCGAGGTCGAATGTAACACTTGCTTTTTTCGACGTCTAGTGGGTTAAAAAAGAAAGCCCCGCATTTGCGGGGCTTTTTCACATCACAGGTGGGCGTCGAGGAACGCGGCCAGCTGCGACTTGGACAGCGCGCCGACCTTGGTGGCCTCGACGTTGCCGTTCTTGAACAGCATCAGCGTCGGGATGCCACGCACGCCGTGCTTGGCCGGGGTTTCCTGGTTGTCGTCGATGTTCAGCTTGGCGACGGTCAGTTTGCCCTCGTAGGTGGAGGCGATGTCGTCCAGTACTGGCGCGATCATCTTGCATGGGCCGCACCATTCAGCCCAGTAGTCGACCAGCACCGGGCCTTGAGCCTGCAGGACTTCGGTCTCGAAGGTGGCGTCGGTGACGTGTTTGATCAGATCGCTGCTCATGGATATCTCCAGGGTCGTAAGCAAAAAACGTGGCCCATGATAGCCGCACCCAGGCCCTACAGGAAGTCACGGACGATTGAGTGTAACTATAGTTGTGCAAGACGCCTCGAATCGAAACCGTCACACAAGTGTCATAGCATCGAATGGCACATTGCCTTGCATCAACCCTTGGCGTACCGCGCGTTGGCGACAGCCAAGGATCGTGGCACGATTGCCGGGTTAACGACCGAGAACACTCAGATCATGCCGCATACTACAGCGAAGAACCTGTCTCTGATCGCCGCCATCGACCTTGGCTCCAACAGTTTTCACATGGTCGTGGCCAAGGCCCACCACACCGAGATACGGATTCTCGAGCGCCTCGGCGAAAAGGTTCAGCTGGCCGCCGGCATCGACGAATCGCGCATGCTCAGCGAAGAAGCCATGGAACGGGGGCTTGAGTGCCTCAAGCGCTTTGCTCAGCTGATCAACGGCATGCCCGCAGGCGCTGTGCGCATCGTCGGCACCAACGCCCTGCGCGAAGCGCGTAACCGCAACGAATTCATCCAGCGCGCCGAAGCCATCCTGGGTCACCCAGTGGAAGTGATTTCCGGCCGTGAAGAAGCGCGCCTGATCTACCTGGGCGTATCCCACACCCTGGCCGACACCCCGGGCAAACGCCTGGTCGCCGACATTGGTGGCGGCAGTACAGAATTCATCATCGGCCAGCGCTTCGAGCCGCTGCTGCGCGAAAGCCTGCAGATGGGCTGCGTCAGCTTCACCCAGCGCTACTTCCGCGATGGCAAGATCACCCCGGCGCGCTACGCCCAGGCCTACACCGCCGCGCGCCTTGAGCTGATGAGCATCGAGAATGCCCTGCACCGCCTGACCTGGGACGAAGCCATCGGCTCGTCCGGGACCATCCGCGCCATTGGCGCCGCGATCAAGGCCGGCGGCCTGGGCAATGGCGAGGTCACCGCCGAAGGCCTGGCCTGGGTCAAGCGCAAGCTGTTCAAGCTCGGCGAGGTCGACAAGATCGACTTCGACGGCATCAAGCCGGACCGTCGCACCATCTTCCCGGCCGGCCTGGCGATTCTCGAAGCGATCTTCGACGCGCTGGAACTGCAGCGCATGGACCACTGCGACGGCGCCCTGCGCGAAGGTGTGCTGTTCGACCTGCTCGGCCGCCATCACCACGAAGACGTGCGCGAACGCACCTTGAACTCGCTGATGGAGCGCTACCACGTCGACCAGGGCCAGGCCGCGCGCGTCGAGCGCAAGGCCTTGCATGCGTTCGACCAGGTGGCCAAGGCGTGGGATCTTGAAGAAGGAAACTGGCGCGATCTGCTGGGTTGGTCGGCGAAAATTCACGAAATCGGCCTGGATATTGCCCATTACCACTACCACAAGCACGGCGCCTACCTGATCGAGCACTCCGACCTGTCAGGCTTCTCCCGCGAAGACCAGCAGATGATGGCTCTGCTGGTGCGCGGCCACCGCCGCAATATTCCCAAGGACAGGTTCGCCGATCTGGGCGATGAAGGCGTGAAACTGCTGCGCCTGTGCGTGCTGCTGCGTTTCGCCATCCTGTTCCACCACATCCGTGGCACCCAAGAGATGCCCAAGGTGCAGCTTCTAGCGGCCGACAACAGCCTCGACGTCGCCTTCCCGGAAGGCTGGCTGGAGCAGAACCAACTGACCCAGGCCGACTTCGCCAACGAGGCGGAATGGCTGACCCGGGTCAATTTCGTCCTCAGCGTACGTTGAGCACCGGCAGGCTCAGGCGCTCCAGCAAGGTCGCCTGAGCACTGCGCGGGTTCTGGTTGCCGGTCGGGCTGCTGCGCACGTAGCGCCCGTCGGGCTGCAGGGTCCAGGCATGGGTGTTGTCGGTCAGGTAGCCTTCAAGCTCCTTCTTCACCCGCAGCAACAGCTTCTTGCCCTCCACCGGGAAGCAAGTCTCGACGCGCTTGTCGAGGTTGCGCTCCATCCAGTCGGCGCTGGACAGGTAGATCTGCTCTTCGCCGCCATTGAGGAAGTAGAACACCCGCGTGTGTTCCAGGAACCGGCCGATGATCGAGCGCACCTGAATGTTGTGCGACACCCCCGGGATACCAGGACGCAGACAGCACATGCCGCGCACCACCAGGTCAATCTTCACCCCCGACTGACTGGCCTTGTACAGGGCCTTGATGATCTTGGCATCGGTCAGCGAGTTGAACTTGGCGATGATATGCGCAGGCTTGCCTTCCAGGGCGAACTGGGTCTCCCGGGCGATCATGTCGAGCATGCCCTTCTTCAGGGTGAACGGCGCGTGCAGCAGCTTCTTCATGCGCAGCGTCTTGCCCATGCCGATCAGTTGGCTGAACAGCTTGCCGACGTCCTCGGTGAGGGCGTCGTCGGAGGTCAGCAGGCTGTAGTCGGTGTACAGGCGGGCGTTGCCAGCGTGGTAGTTGCCGGTGCCCAGGTGCGCATAGCGGACGATCTCGCCTTGTTCACGGCGCAGGATCAGCATCATCTTGGCGTGGGTCTTGAAGCCGACCACACCGTAGATCACCACCGCGCCGGCAGCTTGCAGGCGGCTGGCCATCTGCAGGTTGGACTCTTCGTCGAACCGCGCACGCAACTCGATCACAGCAGTGACTTCCTTGCCGTTACGCGCCGCGTCCACCAGGGCGTCGACGATCTCCGAGTTGGCGCCGGAGCGGTACAGGGTCTGACGCACGGCGAGCACATGCGGGTCCTTGGCGGCCTGGCGCAGCAGGTCGATCACCGGGGTGAACGACTCGAACGGGTGCATCAGCAGGATGTCCTGCTTGCTGATCACGCTGAAGATGTTGTCGGCATTCACCAACAGCTTGGGGATCGCCGGGGTGAACGGCGTGTACTGCAGCTCCGGGTGGCTATCGAGCCCGGTGATGCTGAACAGGCGGGTCAGGTTGACCGGGCCGTTGACCTGGTACAACTCGCTCTCGCTCAGGCTGAACTGCTTGAGCAGGTAATCGGACAGGTGTTTCGGGCAGGTGTCGGCCACTTCCAGGCGCACGGCGTCGCCGTAACGGCGCGAGAACAGTTCGCCGCGCAGGGCCCGGGCAAGGTCGTCGACCTCTTCGGAATCCAGCGACAGGTCGGCGTTACGGGTCAGACGGAACTGGTAGCAACCCTTGACCTTCATGCCCTGGAACAGGTCATCGGCGTGGGCGTGGATCATCGACGACAGGAACACGTAGTTGTCGCCGGCACCGCCTACCTCTTCCGGCACGCGGATGACCCGTGGCAGCAAACGCGGCGCCGGGATGATCGCCAGGCCCGAATCGCGGCCGAAGGCGTCGACACCTTCAAGCTCGACGATGAAGTTGAGGCTCTTGTTCACCAGCAACGGGAACGGGTGGGTCGGGTCGAGGCCGATCGGCGTGATGATCGGTGCAATCTCGTCGCGGAAATAGCGACGCACCCAGGTCTTGAGCTTGGGTGTCCAGTAACGACGACGGATGAAACGAATGGCGTGTTTTTCCAGCTCCGGCAGCAGCACGTCGTTGAGGATCGCGTACTGACGCTCCACTTCGATGTGCACCAGTTCGCTGATGCGTGCCAGCGCCTGGTGCGGCTGCAGGCCATCGGCACCAGCCTGTTCACGGGCAAACGTGATCTGCTTCTTCAGGCCCGCCACACGGATCTCGAAGAACTCGTCCAGGTTGCTGGAGAAGATCAGCAGGAACTTCAGGCGCTCGAGCAGTGGATAGGATTCATCCAGTGCCTGCTCCAGCACGCGAATGTTGAACTGCAGCTGCGACAGTTCGCGATGAATGTACAGGCTGCTGTCGTCCAGGTTCGGAACGGCGATGGCAGGGGTCGGCGCAGGGGCAGGCACAACCGCTTCGACCACGGGCTCCGGGGCCTCGGGCAGGTCTGGCGGGGTCTGCACCATTTCTTCGGGGACGGCCTGGGCATCCTTGATCGCGACAGGGGTTAGCACTTCATTATTCATCTGGACGTTCCTGAGGACGTTAACGCCCTATCATCAATTGAGCGGGACGATAAGCGGCCATTATGACGCCTGTGTTACACCTTGAGGCAAGCCCATGACTTGCGGCCGAAGGCATTGTCCGTGTAGGAATAGTTCACGTCGAGACACATTTGGACACTTTCACGAAAGCGCGCGAAGGGGTAGGCTGCGCGTTCATTTCGCCAGCACCTCAGAAAATGCTTCAACAATTCCTGCAGGATTTCGGCTACTTTGCCCTTTTTCTCGGCACCTTCTTCGAAGGCGAGACCATCCTGGTGCTTGCGGGATTCCTCGCATTCCGCGGCTACATGGACATCAGCCTGGTGGTGGTCGTAGCGTTCTTCGGCAGTTATGCCGGCGACCAGCTGTGGTACTTCATGGGCCGTCGCCACGGCCGCGCCATCCTCGCGCGCAGACCGCGCTGGCAGGCCATGGGCGACCGAGCGCTGGAACACATCCGCCGCCACCCGGACATCTGGGTGCTGAGTTTTCGCTTCGTCTACGGCCTGCGCACGGTGATGCCCGTGGCCATTGGCCTGTCCGGCTACCCACCACGGCGCTATCTGCTGCTCAACGGTATCGGTGCGGCCGTCTGGGCATTGGCCCTGGGCGCGGCCGCGTACCACTTCGGTGCCATCCTCGAAGGCATGCTGGGCAACGTGAAGAAGTACGAGCTATGGGTGCTCGGCGGCCTGTTGCTGCTGGGTGGCCTGCTCTGGTTGCGCCGGCGCTTCCGCACCCTGCGCGCGGAGCGCAAAGCGGCGGCAGAAGGCCAGAGCCCAGAGGCTGACAAGGCTGTAAGCCCCGAGCAGGAACCACGCCAGGGGCGTGACCAGCACTAAGCCAGACGCGCCGGCCAGGTACAACGCCGGCGCATTCGACAGCAGCCGCGCCAGTTCCAGGCGCACTGCCCACGGCCGGTTCTCCAGGGCCGCACCCAGCACGAACAGGCCAAACGCCGTCACCGACCAGCCCAGCACCAGCGCGGCGCTCGGCACCTGCTCGGCAACGTCCATCAAGTAACTGCCCAACGCCACGTAGGCCACGAACTGTGCGGCCACATACACCTGCTGCGCGCGCCCCAAGGCAATCTCGAACTTTCGGAACAACGCCAGGTTCTGCTTGGCCTGTGGATAACGCCCAACGACATCCGCCGGGCGCCAACCGGTGGGCATGAACCAGATACGCAGTTTGTCCCACAAGCGTCGGGTGCGCCGGGCATCGTCCCAGAGCTGTGCATAGAACTGCAGGTTGGCCCACAACGGGTTCCAGCTCGCCAGCGGCGTGGTCACGCCAAACACCACCGGCTCGGCCGGATCCTCTTCCTTGAAGGTGCCAAACAGGCGATCCCAGAGAATGAACACCCCGCCGTAGTTGCGATCCAAGTAAGCAGGATTCTGCGCATGGTGGACGCGATGATTGGACGGTGTGATCAGCACCCATTCAAGCCAGCCCAGCTTGGGAATATGGCGCGTATGTACCCAGAACTGGTAGAGCAAATTCAACGACGCCACCGTGATGAACACCACTGGCGGCACGCCGATCAGCGCCAGCGGCAGGTAGAAGATCCACGAAAAGATGAAACCGCTGCTGGTCTGGCGCAGGGCGGTGGTGAGGTTGTACTCCTCACTCTGGTGATGCACCGAATGAGCGGCCCAGAGCACATTGCGTTCATGCCCCAGGCGGTGCAGCCAGTAGTAGCACAGGTCATACAGCACGAACGCCAGCAGCCACACCCACCAGGCCTGCTCCGGCAAACGCAGCAGCGCCAGGTGCTCCCAGGCCAGTGCATAGGTCAGCAGCCCTACCCCTTTGGTCAACAGGCCCGTGCTGGTGGAAAGCACCCCCGTGCTCAAGCTGTTGATCGAATCGGCAACGGTGAAGTTGCGCTGGCCGCGGACACGGTCGGCGATCAGCTCTACCGCTATCAGCACGAAGAAGAACGGCACGGCCAGCAGAATAAGGTCCATGGAGGGTAGCCTCGAAGGTTATCCACTGAGATTAGGATGCGCCCGCGCGAATCCCTATGGCCACATCTGCCAAACTAGAGGACATTTAGTGCCTCGAAAATGGAGTAATGAGCATGACGAAAAAAGTAGCGGTGATTCTTTCCGGCTGTGGCGTGTACGACGGCGCCGAAATCCATGAAAGCGTGATCACCCTGCTGCGCCTCGACCAGCGCGGTGCACAGGTACAGTGCTTTGCGCCGAATATCGCGCAGCTGCATGTGATCGACCACCTGACCGGTGAAGAGATGCCTGAGTCGCGCAACGTGCTGGTGGAGTCGGCGCGCATTGCTCGTGGTGAGGTGAAGGATATCCGTGAAGCCAAGGCCGAGGACTTCGATGCGCTGATCGTGCCCGGTGGTTTCGGCGCGGCGAAAAACCTGTCGAGCTTCGCCGTGGATGGCGCCAAGTGCACCGTGAACCCGGATGTGCTGGCCTTGGCCGAAGCCTTTGCCGTGGCCTGCAAGCCGGTCGGCCTGATCTGCATTTCGCCAGCGCTGGCGGCGAAGATCTATGGCCCGGGCGTGGTTTGCACCATTGGCAACGATGCCGGGACCGCTGCCGCCATGGTCAAGATGGGTGCTACCCATGAAGAATGTGATGTGCATGACATCGTCGAAGACACCCAGCGCAAGCTGGTGACCACTCCCGCCTACATGGTCGCCAAGTCGATCAGTGAAGCGGCGGGTGGCATCTACAAGCTGGTGGACCGAGTGCTGGAGCTGACCCACGAGGGTGAGTGATCAGCCTTTGGCCAGGCGGGTCAGGATACGATCCAGCGCATTGGCGAACGCCTGTTTCTCGCGTTCGCCATAGGGCGCCTGCCCGCCCCCGACCTGCCCCTGCTCGCGCAGTTCGGTGAACAGGTTGCGCACCGCCAGTCGCTCGCCCATGTTGCGCTCGTCGAATTCGCGCCCACGCGGGTCCAGCGCAGCCACGCCCTTCTTGATCAAGCGGTCGGCCAGTGGAACGTCACTGCAGATCACCAGCTCGCCGGGCACGGCGTGCTCGACCAGGTAATCGTCGGCAGCGTCCATGCCGCTGGGCACCACGATCAGCCGCACCACGGCGAAGGCGGGCTTGGCCACGGCCTGGCCGGCCACCATGATGACCTCCAGCTTGCGCTTGAGGGCGAATTTGACGATCAGGTCCTTGGCTGCCTTGGGGCAGGCATCGGCGTCGATCCATATGCGCATGTAGCAATCCCTTCTGTCAGAGCCGGCCTCTTCGCGGGACAAGCCCGCGAAGAGGCCAGCAACATCAACACCTAAACGGCAGCCCGGCGCTTCTCAGCCAGGCGACTACGCCCATAGAGCACCAAAATAGCCAGCAACGCCACCGCCTGTGCCGCCAGCGAATACGCATCGGCATGAATCCCCAGCCAGTCGAACTCGAAGAACGCCACCGGCCGCGTGCCCAGTACGCCCGCCTCCTGCAACGCCTTCACGCCATGCCCGGCGAACACCACCGACAGCGCACACAGCAAGGCCGCGTTAATGCTGAAGAACAGCGCCAGCGGCAGTTTCGCCGAGCCGCGCAAAATCACCCAGGCCAGGCCGACCAACAGCACCAGCGCCGTGGCACCGCCTGCCAGCACCGCCTGATGCCCAGCTGGGCCGGCCTGCAGCCACAGGGTTTCATAGAACAGGATCACCTCGAACAGCTCGCGGTACACCGAGAAGAACGCCAGCACGGCAAAGCCGAAGCGCCCGCCCCCGCTGACCAGGCTGCTCTTGATGTAGTCCTGCCAGGCCGCGGCGTGGCGGCGGTCGTGCATCCATACGCCCAACCACAGCACCATCACCGACGCGAACAGCGCCGTGCAGCCTTCTAGCAGTTCACGCTGGGCGCCACCGACGTCGATCACATAGGCCGCCAGCGCCCAGGTGCCGAAGCCTGCGACCAGCGCCAGGCCCCAGCCGACATTGACGCTGCGCACCGCCGACTGCTGGCCGGTGTTACGCAGGAAGGCCAGGATCGCGGCCAGTACCAGAATGGCTTCAAGGCCTTCGCGCAGCAGTATCAGCAGGCCGGAAATGTAGCTCAGCGACCAGCTCAGGCCATCGCTACCCAGCAGCTTGGAGGCTTGGTCAAGCTTGACCTTGGCTTCGGCCATGCGCTGTTCGGCCTGGGCGACCGGCAAGCCGTCCTGCAGTGACTGGCGGTAGGCCATCAAGGACTTTTCGGTGTCCTTGCGCGCCTGGGTGTCGATGTTGTCCAGCGAGCTTTCCACCAGCTCGAAGCCTTCCAGGTAGGCGGCTACCGAGAGGTCGTAGGCCTGGTCGTGATCGCCTGCGCGGTAGGCGGCCAGGCTCTTCTCCAGGGTGCTGGCGGTGTATTCGAGCAGCTGCGCCGGGCCCCGCTTGACCTGCGGCGGCTGGGCACGTTGGGCGCGGAATGCCTGTACGGCTGCGGCGCCTTCGTTGGCAGCGACTTCGGCCGGGGTCTGCCGGGCCAGGTCGGCCAGGTTCCAGGTCTTGTCGCCCTTGGCCGCCTGCGGGTCGGCGGTGAAGCTGGCGATGTAGGCGGCCACGTCCCAACGCTGGCGGTCATCGAGCTGGTCGGCGAAAGACGGCATCTCGGTGCCATCGATGCCCAGGTTGATCGTGTTGTAGAGGTCGAACAGGCTGAGCTGGTCCAGGCGCTCGGTCTTGCGCAGGTCGGCTGGTGCAGGTTCCAGGCCCACGCCTGCCGGACCGTCGCCCGCGCCGGTGTCACCGTGGCAGATCGAGCAATTCTGCGCATACAGCGAAGCGCCACGGGCCGGGTCCGGGGTGATCACCGGGGCCTGGCTGACTTCATAGGCTACCGCCAGTCGCGCGCCCAGCTGGCGAGCCTGTTTGGCGACTGCGGCACCGTCCTGGCGTTGGTCGATGGCCTGTCGCAGCGCTTGGACGCCCTGCTCCAGGGTGTTTTGCTCGGCATTGGCTGGCAGCCCTTTGACCAGATCGGCCAATACCGCGCTGAATTCTTGTTGCTCACGGTATTCGCCGCTGTCGATCACCTTGCCGTCGCGCACGGTCGGCGGGTAGTCGGCGCCGATGTAATCGAGCAGGTGCAGGGCCTTGCCGGCCTCGGCAGGGGATTCGGCCAGCACCACGGTGCTGCATAGCGCCAGCATGGGCCATAGCAACCAGGCAAGCAGACGGGAACGGGAATTCATGGCCAATCTCGAAGGAAATACGAAAGAGAACATTGTTCACTTCCACTCAGGTTCCCTCAAGGTTTGTGGGCGGATTTCATGAAAAATCTTGAGACAAATGCTTGGCAAGGGCTTCGCCCTCGATCGCCGGCAAGCCGGCTCCCACAGGTACCCCGCCGTTTCAGATCCAGCGGGGTACCTGTAGGAGCCGGCTTGCCGGCGATGGGCCGCGCAGCGGCCCCGGTACTCAAGGCCTATTGAAGAACCTTGTTCAATCCCAGCTCCAGATCATCGATCAAGGCCTTGGCCATCTCACTGAGAATCCGCGCCGCACTACCGGCGACGCGGTCATTTTCCATCTCCGCTTCGGTGGTGAGGTAGCGGATGCAGCCGAGCAGCACCGACAGCTGCGAGAAGGCATGACCGAAGGGAACATCAGGTTTCAGGGTGAACAAGTCGAAAGTTTCAACACCTGCCGTTGAAGCGTCGCGTGGCTCATTCACAGGCTTCGCTCCTGTTCTCAAGTGCTTTGAGGCCAGGGTGATCCATGACGGCGTTGAGCACAGCGCACATGACGCGCATGCTCATGCCCATGGCATCGCGGCGCACGCCTGGAGGGCTGTCGATAAGCACATTGGCGGTTTGGACGAGGGTGAGGGTCAGTGCGCTCACCAGCAGATCGCGTTCCATCGGCGCGGGTGGGGTTGCGAGGGTAACGGCAGGCACGTCGAGTGCGAGAAGGTAGGCGGGTGGATCAAGGACGAGCTTTTTTCATGGCGGATCTCCTGTACTGGAAATGTTCTGCCTTCCTCCTCGTCTCACGGATTTGGGTGGCAGTCGTGCATGGGGTGAGACCCGGGGTACAGGAACCCGGCCAGACCGAAGCTTGCCCACGCACGACCGCCATTAAGCGGTGCTACCTGTAACCAGCCGGGTGTCTCACGCCCGGTCGCCTTGCGAGGCGCCCGAGGACAGTATTCCGGGAACACTTTCCAGCCAAGACAGCACCTTCCGACAGGTGCCGTAGGATAATTCGACAGAGAACCAGAACTGAAGCATTTGGTTTCAGATTCGGAAATGTCCTACGACCCTGACGAGGGCTTCGCCCTCGATCGCCGGCAAGCCGGCTCCCACAGGGTCAGCGCTGCGCTCAAGTCTGCGCAAATCCTGTGGGAGCCGGCTTGCCGGCGATGGGGGCACCGCTGTAACACCAGGTGCCAATTGAACCAAACCTTGCAGATCCATCATTACTAGCCTGATGAGCTAACCATCAGGAGGCAGGGAACATGGAACGTCCCCATTCAAATCAGTTGAGAATTGGCCGGTTTTCAGAAAGGAATCGGCTGTATCTCCTCACCAGCACCACATTGCACAGAGCCCCGGTATTGAGTGGGTTTCACTCGGCTCGTCTGCTGGTCAGCCAGTTTCGCCAGGCCGAACTGGAAGGTGCCGCCCGATCTTTAGCCTGGGTGGTGATGCCTGATCATTTCCACTGGTTGATTGAATTGGGGCCGGTGAGCCTGAAAACCCTGATGCGCCGAGTGAAGTCGCGAAGTACCTGCGTTATCAACCATCATCTAGGGCGATATGGAAGGCTTTGGCAGAAGGGGTTTCACGACCGGGCTTTGCGGCGCGAAGAGGATGTGCAGGATGTGGCGCGGTATATCGTGTTGAACCCGAAACGGGCGGGTTTGGTTGATCGGGTGGGGGATTATCCGCATTGGGATGCGATCTGGCTTTGATTGAGGTGTTGTCTGTCAGGGCCTCATCGCCGGCAAGCCGGCTCCCACAGGGTCGGCGCTGCCCTCAAGCTCTGCGCAAATCCGGTGGGAGCCGGCTTGCCGGCGATTGGGCCTCAATGCTTGGCGGCATCCTTCCAGCCACCACCCAGCGCCAAGAACACCCCAATCTGCCCAAGCGCCACCTGGCTATTGGCAGCCGCCAACTGCGCACGCACATCGGTATAGGTGCGCGTCGCTTGCAGATCGGCCAGGAACGACTCACGCCCTGCCTGGTAATACCGGTGCGTCTGGTCCGCCGCTTCCTTCGCCGACTGCTCCGCTTCGGCCAGCGCATCACGCCGGTCCAGCAAGGCGCTGTACTGCGCAAGCCGGGTCTGGGTCTCGCGCACGGCGTTCAGGACCACGCCGTCAAAATGCGCCAGCGCGGCCTGGGTCGAAGCCTCGGCCATGCGAATGCGGGCACGGGTGCCGTTGGTTGGAATGGTCCAGCTGATCTGCGGGCCAAAGCCCCAGCGGTTGGTCGAAGGTTCGCCGAGGTTTTCGAGAATGCCGATTGTGCCGACCTGGGCGCCGATGCTGATATCCGGGTACAGCGCACCCGTGGCCACGCCAATAGTCGCCGTAGCCGCCGCCAGCTGGCGTTCGGCCTGGCGCACGTCGGGGCGGCGCTTGAGCAACGCGGCGCCATCGCCAACCGGAACCAGCTGATTCAAATGCGGCAGCTCGGCGCAATCGGCAGTACCGGCAGGCAGCTGCTCGACCGGCTTGGCCAGCAGTGCCGCCAGGGTATACATGCCGGTCTCACGCTCGGCCTTGAAGCGCGGCAACTCGGCGCGCAACGACTTGAACTGGGTCTGCGAGCGGGTGACCTGGGTTTCATCGCCTCGGCCGGCATCGCGCAGGCGTTGGTTGAGCTGCACGCTCTGCTCCTGCAGGTCGAGCGACTCACGGGCGATGTGGTATTCCTCGTTGGCCGAGCACACCTGCGTATAGGCTTTGACCACATCCGCCACCAGGGTGATGCGCGCGGTGTCGGCAGCAGCCTGCACGGCATCGGCATTGGCCTGGGCCGCTTCGGTGCCGCGCTTGAAGGTGCCCCACAGGTCGAACTGGTACGAAGCGCTGATGATCGCCTCGCCGATGTTGGCCACCGGCACCTTCTCAGGCAGCAGGAAGGCTTCGCCCGACTCCTGCAAACGCTGGGCGCCGGCCTTGATGCCGCCATTGAAGCCACCTTGCGACTCGGCCACTTCGACCTGGGCCCGGGCCTTGGCGATGTTGGCCGCGGCCACACGCAACTCGGTGTTGGCACTCAGCGCCTGGCGTACCAGCTCGTTGAGGCGCCGATCCTGATACAGCTGCCACCAGTCCTCGGGCACCGGCGCCGACACCACGCTATCGGCATCCTGACGCAACGAGCCGTTGAGGTCGCTGCGCTGCACCGCCGCATCCTTCGGCACTTCGTAGTCGGGGCCAACCATCATGCAGGCCCCCAGAGACAGGCAAAAGCCAGCCAGGATCAGCTGTTTCATGGATGCTGCCCCTCGATGATCGAGACCGTGGCGGTACGCCCGGCGATCATGCGAAAGTCCTGCGGCACTTCGTCGAAGGCGATACGCACCGGGATCCGCTGGGCCAGGCGCACCCAGCTGAACGCCGGGTTGACGTTGGGCAGCAGGTTGGCGCCGCTGCTGCGGTCGCGGTCTTCGATACCGGCAGCGAAGCTCTGCACATGGCCGCGCAGACGGGTGTTGTCGCCCATCACGCGGATGTCCACGGCATCGCCGATCTGAATACCGCCCAGCTTGGTTTCTTCGAAGTAGCCATCGACGTGGTACGAAGCACTGTCGACCACGGACAGCACCGGGCGGCCAGCGGTGACGAACTCGTGGTTACGCGGCGCACGGTCATTGAGGTAGCCATCCACCGGGCTGCGCACCACCGAACGGTCGAGGTTGAGCTGGGCGGTGTCCACCGCCACCTGAGCCTCGCTGACCGCCGAGCGGGCACGCGACTCGCGGGACTGGCTTTCTTCCAGTTGCTCCGCCGCCACCAGGTTGCCCAGCTTGCGGTTGCGCTGCGCCTCGCGGGAGGCCTGGGCCAGGGTTTCCTGGCGCTCGCCAAGGGTGGCCTTGGCCTGGCGCAGGGCCAGGGTGAAGCGGTCCTGGTCGATGGTGAACAGCACATCGCCGCGTTTGACGGTCTGGTTGTCGCGCACTTCGACTTTCTGGATCAGGCCGGAGACATCCGGGGCGATCTGGATCACGTCGGCGCGGATATGCCCGTCGCGGGTCCAGGGGGCGAACATGTAATACACCACCATCTGCCACACGAGCACGGCGGCGAAGGTCACTACCAGCAAGGTCAGGACCACACGGCCCAGGGTCAACAAAGGTTTTTTCATGGCAGCATCAGGCTTCGGCAAAAATGGTCCACCGCGCCAAGCAGCACGGCATACAAAGCAACGTTGAACAGCGCCCGGTGCCAGACCAGGCGGTAGAAATGCAGACGCACCAGCACCGCGTGCACCCCGAGAAACAGCAGGTAGGTGCAGCACATCATCACCAGCAGCGTGGGCAGGAACACCCCGCTGATATCTAGTTCACCGATCACAGGGGCGCTCCGTCCAGCCCAGGGGGCAGTTGCGGTTGTTCGGCAGGCTCGAGCATCACTTCGACACCCGGCAACAACGCCAGGCGCAGACCGCTCAGGGCGTGCAGCAGGTGGGTGCGGGCATCGCCGCGTTCGTACAGTTCATCCAGGTTCAGCGCTTGGCGCGCACGCTCCATGTTGCGCAGCAGCGCGGCGGGCGCATGCAGGCGTTCGCCGGCGCGCAGGCAGGCCGCGTAGTGGCTGCCGACTTCCTCGATCACCGTTTGCAGGCGTTCACGGGCCTGGGTGCCGGCACGCGGCAGGTAGGCCAGCAGGTCGAGCAGGTTCAGGCCTACGCGCACGTCGCGCAGGGCCACACCGCTGTCCTGGCCGGTCTGCGACAGGCGCGGCAGGTGCTGCATCAGGCGGTCGAGCATCTGCACGCCAACCTGGCGGTGCTCGGCCAGGGTGGCCGGCGCGGTCATTTCGACGATGTCGCGCCAGAGGAAACGGGTCATGCGCTTGGCCGCCAGCTCCACGCCGAACGGGCGCATCACCAAGGTCCAGATGAAGGCGAACAGCAGCCCGACCGGGCCGGCCAGGTTGGAGTTGAGGAAGGTGAAGAAATCCGCGTCGTAGGCGCCCTGGATGCTGATGAAGGTCGAGGTGTTGACGATGGTCAGCAAGGTGCCCAGGTAGAAGCGCGGCTGCACGGTCAGGGTGCCGATGCAGATGAACGGCACGGCGAAGGCCAGCACCAGCATCGGGAAGTCATGCAGGTTCGGCAGCACCAGGAACAGGTACAGGCTGGAGAAGATGACCGACATCAGCGTCCAGAAGAAGAACCGATAGATTTGTGGCGCCGGGTCGTCCATGGCGGCGAAGAAACTGCACGATACGGCGGCGAGGATCACCGCGCTGGCGCCGTCGTTCCAGCCCAGGCCGATCCACAGGCCACAGGCAACGATGATCGCCAGCACCGTGGACACCACCGAATAGAGCATCAGGCCGCGGTCAAAAAATGCCGTCAGGCGGCCCAGCCGCCAGTGCCGGTAAACCGGGCGCCAAGGCTTGGCGTCGTCGGTGCGCAGGAAGTGCTGCAGGGTGCAGCAGTCCTGCCACAGGTCGACCCATTCGGTCAGACGGTACAGCGCATTGGACAGCAGCAGTTCGGCACGCTGGTCAAGGGCGGCAGCGCCCGGCTGCAGGCGGTCGATGTGCTCGTGCAGTGCCGTCCAGCGCGCCACCGAGGCATGCTCGGCGGTGCCTGCAAGCCATTCGCGCGCCGCGGCCAGCACCGGCTGCAACTGGGCGAACTGCGCCGGGGCGCGGCCTTCGAGGGCGACCAGGGCGTCGTCGAGGGCATCGATCACCGGCAACAGGTGAATCATCCGACCACGCAGCTCGCGGGCGTTCTTCAGGGTGTGTGGGCCGGCGCCTTCATGGCCGAGCTGGCCGATCATCAACTCCAGCGAGTTGAAGGTGGCGACCATCGTGCCGCGCATGCTGCCTACTTTGTCGGCGGCAACCTCGCGGGCCAGGTAGGTATCGCTGTAGCGGATCGCCTCGGTGAACCAGCTTCCGGTAGCGCCGACCACCACCGGGGCCAGGCGCCGCGGCCAGAAGATCGCGCCCACCACCGCTGCGCAGACGATGCCCAGGCAGATTTCCTGGGCCCGTGAGGAGGCCACGTCGAATACCGCCAACGGGTTGTCGACCACCGCCAGGGCGATCATCGGCAGGGTGTAGCCCGCCAGCATCAGTACGTAGTTGTTGGCCGTGCGCAGGTTCAGCGACAGGTACAGCAAGGTGCCGGTCCACAGGGCAATGGCCACCGTCAGCAGCAACGGCGACTGCACCAGCGGCGGCACCAGGAAGATCGCCCCGCCAGCACCGAGCAGCGTGCCCATGGCGCGATACAGGGCCTTGGAACTGGTCGGCCCGACAAACGGGCTGGAGACGATGTAAACGGTCGCCATCGCCCAGTACGGGCGCGGCAGCTGCATGAGCAGGGCGATGTACAACGCGATCATCGACGCGGCAAAGGTACGCACACCGTAGAACCAGTCGCGGGCGGGTGGCACCGAGCTGAAGAAGCCGTTCATGCCACCCCGCCCGCCGTGCCCAGGCCGGCGGCTTCGAAGGCACGCAGCACACGCAGGGTGGCTTGCAGGTCGGCCTCGTCGATACCTTGCAGCACGTCGTGGCGCAACCGCACCAGTTCCGCTTCGATGGCCACGGCCAGGCTACGGCCTTCGGCGGTCAGGCTCAGGGCCTTGGCGCGGCGGTCCAGTGGGTCCTCGCTGCGGCACACCAGGCCGGCCTTGCACAGTTGGTCGAGCAGGCGCACCAGCGACGGGCTTTCCAGGCCGGCGGCCTGGGCCACGGCCACCTGGTGCACGCCATCGCCCAAGCGCACGATCATCAGCAACGGCGCGGCGCAGGCTTCGGAAATGCCGTAGCTGGTCAGGGCCGAGTGGCAGATCCGCCGCCAGTGGCGAGCGGCAACGACCATGCCGGTGCTGACTTGCAGGCGCAGAGAGTCAAGGGTCATGTGGGGGGAACCAAGGATATTCATAGTTTGCTAACTATCAATATACGCCTTGCCCTCCCCCTGTCGTCAACCGGGGGCGACGGAGGGAATGGATGAATTGTTGTTCATGCTCAGGGATAAGGTGGCTGAACTGGCCCTATCGCCGGCAAGCCGGCGATGAGGCCCCAACAGGCACAGCTAAACCTGATCTTCCAGCTTCATCGCCAAAGCCAACTTGCTGCCCATCTGCACCGCCCGATCCCGCCAATCCAGATAGCGCACCGCATCGAACCGGCTGAAATGCACCGCCAACTCTTCGGCCGCCTGCATGACCCCAGTCGCGGCCGCCAGCTCCAGCCAATACAACCCGGCCTTGATATCGGCCGCCACGCACAAGCCATGCAGCAGGCGATAACCCACTTCGAAGCGACAACGCGCTTCACCCCGTTCGGCGCCACGGTAGAACCACTGATAAGCCCTTGGCAGATCCACCTGCCAGTCGAGCCCCGCATCGCACACCTCTTCCTCGTACAGATCGCCAAGCGCGGCAGCGGCGTGCAGCATGCCCCGCTCGAACGCCTGCCGGTAGCACTGCGCAGCTTGCACATAGGAGGTCTCGACGCCCTTGCCGAAGTAATGTTGCTGCCCCAGGTTGAACCAGGCCGCCGCATTGCCCTGCAGGGCCGCCATGCGCAGCAGGTGCCCGGCCAGCGCGGTGTCGGCGCGCCAATACTTGCCATTCAGCCAGATCCAGCCGAGGTCGTTGAGCGCCGCCACGTTACCGGCCAGTGCCTGATGGCGCAGGTCGGCATACACCGCCTGCAGGTCCGATGCTTCATCCAGCCGGCTGACCAGCAACGTCCGCTGGCTGGGCAAACCCACGCCGGCGAACAGGCGCTGCCGCCTTCCGCCAAGGGTCGGCGGGCAAATCACCTGCTCAGGCAAAAGACGGGCGAGCAGCGAATGGATATTGCTGACAGCAGACATGTTCATCCTCATTGAACGATCCACAGGCCCGACCGCGGCTGTGATGAGGCGTAATTCTGCGCGATGGCACGTCGAAACCTGTCGCGAACGATTCGGCATGTGGCAACCAATCGCAGGTTCCTTGATCTGATCGTGCCATGGCTAATTGCCATGACCCCCTCATGCCGCCATGCTACTGCGGCAAGCCTAGACAAGGACGTTACCTTTTGCCGTTCGCAACTACTCGCGCCACCCTCAGCCGTCAATGGGCGTTGCTGCGCCAGCTACCCAGCCGCTCACCGGGCATAACCAGCGCCGAACTGGTGTGGCGCCTGCGCGATGTGGGGTTCTCCGTCAGCAAACGCACGGTGGAGCGCGACCTTAATGAGTTGTCGCTGATCTTTCCGCTGGAACGCAATGACAAGAGCATTCCGTTTGGCTGGCACTGGTCGGCGAAGGTTGTAGGAGAGCATCGCGGAAACTTCGACCTGCAAGGTTATCTGCGCGGTGAAACGCTGCAGCCGGCCCAAGGTGATGGACTGCAACTGCAGGCCTGGGTCAGCGATCAGGTGGCCCGTCAGTTGCGAGAGATGCCCTTGAGTGCGGACATGCAGCTCACGGCGCTGGAGCAGGGGCATCGGCTGCAGGCCACGTTGGACGATGGCTGGGCGTTGCGCTGGTGGGTGTTGAGCCAAGGGGATGGGGTGATGGTGGAGCAGCCGGATCAATTGCGAGAGGAGATAGCCAAAACCCTGAGCAATGCGGTTGCCCTTTACCAGAATTAGTGGCTGTACTGGCCCTATCGCCGGCAAGCCCGCGATAGGGACGTACAGAAACATCGGCTATCTCGAACAGTACGCTCTCCACTTCCAGCCGCGAACCGAGCAATGGAGACGTCTACGACCCGGAGGGCTCACTAGCCCTTCAGCGCTACTATTAGATTAGGCCTTTTTGAACCACATACTACTGTAGCCAAGAGCGTATACCCACTAGGGCCCCTAGTAACGCAAAGAAAGAGCCGTGTAAAAACAGAAGCAGACACTTCATCCCACGGGGAAACTCCTTTACATCATCTATTTCAACAAGTCCTCTGCGAGCATAAATCCTAGGCAAGAGCAGCATCATTACAACACCATGGAGACGCATGATCTTCCCGACCAGCTCATTTTTATTGTGAATTGCTTTATTTTCCTCCACCGCTTTAGAGTTTGGCAGCCTCGACTCTATTAGCTCAATATAGCTACGCGCCACATAGGCTATGGAGAACATGACCAGCGCCATAAGCAATATTATAGATACCACAATAAGAGCAACCACATCAGGCGTGACGAAAACCATTATAAAACTCCTGCACAGCCACACTTAACCCTTTCAATCAGCCTCATGAAAATTACAACCATACAACTCCTACAAATAACAGTTAGCCCCGCAAAAAACCTATCCACAGACAAAAAGCCGCAAGTGAAGCAGATACAATCAAGTGCAACGCCCATATAGAAAGTAGCAGCCTCTTGATGCGCACAGGTAGTGACTGCACATCCCCAGGGTGAAGAAAACCCTTGCGGATACATAATCGGCTCATGGATAACATCGCCGAAATAGACCCCACACGCATAACCTTCCCAAACACTCCAGCACCCGCAAAGATATTTTTATTACCAACAACCACTGCGCTATTCTTGAAGAATGATTCGACATATTCCAGATAACGACAAGCAACGAATATCCATCCCCCAATGATTAATATAGGCGATGCAAACAAACATATACCAAGCACCGCTACTTGCGCGCTCGTCATTTTGCTGCCTCATATAAAATTAGGCCCAGCCCCTCTCCCCCCATACTTCCTAACTCTGCTCCCGCCATACCGGCGAGGCCTCCACCGATGACTACGCAAGCAAGCGCTCCCGCTCCACCTGTTGGAATGCCAATTGCACCGCAGATGATAGGAGCAACGAAACCTCCCGCCGCGCCTACAGTAGTTCCTAGACTCGTACTGCCTATCAAACCGCCTCCCTCGACATACTTAGCCTTTTTACATTCTTCCTCGCGACCTGACGTACATGCCTCATGAATGGATAGACCCGTTGCCGCCACATCTAATGCGACGCCCACATAGCCGCCTTTCTTGATTAAATTTGCAGCTCTAGCCACCCCTGTAATTTTCTGCGCATAATTGGAAACCTCCCCCGCACTCAAATAACTTTTGGTAGACAACTGCAACATCCGCTTAATCGATCCCTGGTTGCGCAGTCCTGAGCCAAAAGCCGCGGTATTCTCAAGCTGGTCATTCAACTGCATGAAAAGTGTTGCGCGTTTGGCATAAAACTCTTCCCGCGCCCTGAACGCACCGCCACTCATATGCTCACGGTGCAGCTGCTCGATCTGCTCCATCGTCTTTTTGATCGCCTCCAAGTGCCTGGCCCAGCCATCGCTGGCTGCACCGGCCCCCATGGACGCATGCGCCAGCAGACTCTGCAGCATCTCGAAGTTCTCCAGCAGAAAGCCATCAACGCCCCCGCCGTTAAACACGATGTCACGGTGAATGCCCACTGCCTTGGCCATGAGAAAGGCCTCATGACTGGTACAAGACGGCGTACTCGGGTCACCCACGATCACCAGTTCGCCGGCAAAGACCACTGTATTGACGATATGCGCATTCAGCACATCGAACTTGGCGCGCTGATTGGCGTTCATCGGCGTGCCGTTCTTGAGCGTTGCGTAGTTTTGCGCCTTGGGATTTATAAAGCTGCGTGCCTCGGACATGGTCATCCCTCACGCAAACTTCTTGTTGGCGATCCGGTCCCATCCGCCGGTCACATTGCCGCCCGCACTGCCATCGACGCGCTGCTGTCGTGTGTAGGTGGTCTTGATACGGCCGTAGTCGAGCTGGACGATTTCGGTCGGCACGCCCGCGTGTGCAGTTTGTGCGTAGTCGGCGATGATCACTTCTTCGAGCACCACTTCGTAGTACTTGAGCTTGTCACTGCCGGCGCGGCAAACGACCAGTTTCACTTCTTTCAGGTGCTGCCCGGCACAACTGGCTTCGAGCAGTTTGCAACTGGCACTGTCCAGGTACTTGGTGAAGGTCAGATTGCTCAGGCTGGTGCGCCCAGAAGTGGCGCCGCCAGCGGAACTGGCGGTGGCCGACGTGCTTTGGCTGGTACCGAATGTGTAGCCGAGAATCTCGATCCAGTTGGTGTACTTCTCGTCCTTTGCTTCGCCCGTGATTTCGGCGATTTGAATGTAGGCATCGAAAGCCATGTTCACTGCTCCCTGTAAACGATTGGATCGGGGAAGGTCACTTGATGCGACCGTCACGAGCGGATGAGGCTAGGCCCGAAGGAGGAAGCCCCGCAATCGTTTAAAGGAGATCGGCGATAAAATCAGACGTTTCCTACAGATTCACCGACAAATTGCCGATGGGATGTTAGAAATTGTTACTGCAAAACCGTCTACCGCTGCATCCCCCAGCGCCGCACGGTCAGCCGCTCCAGGGTATTGAACACCAGCCCCTCGACCAGCAACCCGATCAGGATCACCACCGCCAACCCGGCGAACACCTTGTCGGTATACAGCTCGTTACGGTTCTGGAAGATGTACCACCCCAACCCACCCTTGCCACTGCTGGCGCCAAACACCAGTTCGGCCGCGATCAGCGTACGCCAGGCAAAGGCCCAGCCGATCTTCAGCCCCGAAAGGATCGACGGCAGTGCCGCCGGCACCAGGATATGCAGCACCAGGCGCAGCCCTTTCAGGCCATAGTTGCGCCCGGCCATGCGCAAGGTTTCCGACACGCCGAGAAAGCCTGCGTAAGTATTCAGCGCCAGCGCCCAGAGCACCGAGTGCACCAGCACGAAAATCAGGCTGTTGTCGCCCAGCCCGAACCACAGCAGGGCCAATGGCAGCAGGGCAATGGCCGGCAGCGGGTTGAACATCGAGGTCAGGGTGCCCAGCAGGTCACGGCCCAACTGAGTCGACACTGCCAGGCTGGTGAGGCCGAAGGCCAGGACAATACCCAGCACATAGCCCTTGAGCAGGATCACCAGCGACACGCCGACCTTGGCCGGCAGCTCCCCGCTGACAAGGCCGTCCCAAAGGGCGGCGGCGGTCTGCAGGAAGGTCGGCAGCAGCAGGTCATTGCCCTGGTAGCGGGCAATGCCCTCCCACAGTGCGGCGATCACGACAAGGATCACCGCCTTGCGCAACCAGCCGTGCTGCCACAGGCGCTGGGCCAGCGGCAGGTTGCGTTCCACAGGCACGCTGAGCAAGGGCTCCAGCTGCACCTCGTATTCCTGGCGTACAGGTGTAGTGGTCATGGCTGAAGCTCCTGTCAGTAGGCGATGCGGATGTCGTTGAAGCCCAGGTCATCGGCCTGCTCCGGGGCTTCGGCCTCGTCGAACAGGAGCCGATGGATGCGCCGTGCGCTGGCCTGGAAGTCCGCAGCGCCAAGGCTGCCGAGGTCGTACTGGTGGCTGTGCACCTCGGCCCGCACCCGTCCCGGATGCGGCGACAACAGCAGGATGCGATTGCCGACCACCAGCGCCTCCTCGATGGAGTGCGTGACGAACAGCAAGGTGAAACGCACCTCCTCCCACAGCAGCAGCAATTCTTCCTGCATCTTGCGCCGGGTCAGCGCATCGAGCGCGGCGAACGGCTCGTCCATCAGCAGGATCTTCGGTTGGGTGGCCAAGGCTCGGGCAATCGCCACGCGCGCCTTCATGCCGCCCGACAGCGTGTGGGGGTAGGCATCGGCGAAGGCAGCCAGGCCGACCTTGTCCAGGTAATGCAAGGCGCGTTCTTCAGCCTCGGCGCGCTTGAGCTGACCAGACACCAGCAACGGGAACATGACGTTCTGCTTCACCGTCTTCCATGGCGGCAACTGGTCGAACTCCTGGAACACGACGATGCGATCAGGGCCAGCGCCGTTGACCGGCTGGCCCTGCAGCAGGATCTGCCCTTCCCGGGGGCTGATGAAACCGGCCACGGCCTTGAGCAAGGTGGACTTGCCGCAACCGGATGGGCCGAGCAGGACGAAACGGTCGGCACGGTCGACTTCGAAGCTGACCTGGTGAGTGGCCCGCACCACGCGTTGCGAGGTGCGGTATTCGAGGCTCAGGTTGTCCACCTTGAGCAAGGACGGCGTAGTGACACGGCTCAGGTTGCTGACCGTGTGGCCTGGCAATGGGGCGGTCATGATCGATCAGCTCCCCTGCAACGGGCGTTCATCCTGGAAGAAGTAGTCCTTCCACGATTCCGGCTTGTGCTTGATGGCGCCCACCCGGTACAGGAAGTCGGCCAGCTTGTAGGTGTTCTTCGGCGTGACGGTGAACTCGTACTGCGGGTTGTCGATCAGCTTGATCAGCGCATCGCGGTCGATCTTGGCCTTGGTCACGCGGATGTAGGTATCCGCCGCAGCCGCCTTGTCCTTCTGCGCGAAGTCCGCCGCCTCGGCCAGGGCGTCGACGAAGGCCTTGTAGGTCTTGGGGTTGTCGTTGCGGAATTTCTCGGTGGCGAACAGCAGCGTCGGCGAGTTGGGGCCGAGCAGGTCGTAGCTGTTGAGCACTACGTGAACGTTCTTGTTGGCCAGCGCCTGGTCCTGGAACGGCGGGTTGGAGAAGTGTCCGTTGAGCTCGGTGCCTCCGGCCAGCAACGCGGCGGTGGCATCCGGGTGCGGCACGGCCAGGGTGTACTTGTCGAGGCGGTTGTATTCCTTGTCGCCCCACTGCTGGGCGGCGGCGTACTGCAGGAAGCGCGATTGCACCGAGACGCCGACCGCAGGCACGGCAATGCGGTCCTTGTCGGAGAGATCGGCGATGGTCTTCACGTTCGGGTTGCTGCTGACCAGGTAGTACGGGAAGTTGCCCAGCGAAGCCACGGCCTTGACGTTCTGCCGGCCTTTGGTGCGGTCCCACACGGTCAGCAGCGGGCCGACGCCGGCACCGGCGATATCCACCGAACCGGACAGCAGCGCGTCGTTGATCGCCGCGCCACCGGAGAGCTGGGCCCAGTCGACGTCGATGTCGATGCCCTGCTCCTTGCCATGTTTTTCGATCAGGTGCTGGTCACGCACCACGTTGAGCAGCAGGTAGACGATGCCGAACTGCTCGGCGATGCGAATCTTGCCTTCGGCATGGGCCACGGTGGGCGCCGCGAGGCTGCCGACGACCAGGCTGGCGCCCAGGCCGATGCTTGCCGCCAGGCGGCTGATGGATTTGCGCATGATGTTTTCCTCAGTCGTCAGAACGGGGCATCGCCCTGGATGGTGGTACGGAACAGTTTGCGCCGCAGGTGCGCCGGGCAGCCGGTGGCCAGGTGGATCAGCGAACGGTTGTCCCAGAACACCAGGTCATGGGGCTGCCACTGATGGCGATAGATGTTCTGCTCAAGCACGCTCAGCGCGTACAACTGCTGCAGCACATCGCGGCTTTCATCCTCCGGCAGGCCGACGATGCGGGTGATGAAGCCCTCGCTGACAAACAGCGCCTTGCGGCCGTTTTCCGGGTGGGTTCGCACCACCGGGTGGATGACTTCTTTCACCTGGGCAAGCTGCTCGGCCGTGAGCGTCGGGCGCCAGTTGCCCTCGAACTTGGTCTCGGCATAACGGGCGGTATAGGAGTGAGCGGCACTGCGGCCCTCGACCACGTTGCGCAGGGCATCGGGAACGGCGTCCCAGGCCTTGTGCATGTCGGCGAACAAGGTGTCCCCCCCTTCGCTGGGCAGCTCCTGGGCATGCAGCATGGAGCCCAGGCTGGGGAGTTCTTTGTAGGAGAGGTCCGAATGCCAGAACTTGCCAGCATCGCCCAGGCCGATGTTCTGGCCGTTTTCGATGATGTTGGAAACGATCAGGATCTCGGGGTGGCCGGCCAGCAGAAACTGCTTGAGCACATGGATCTGCAGCTCGCCGAAGCGGCGGCTGAAGTCGATTTGCTGCTGCGGGCTGATGCGCTGGTCACGGAACACCAGCACAGGGTGGTCGAGGTGGGCGCGATGAATACGGCTGAAATCTTCGGCACTGACTGGCTTGGTCAGGTCCAGGCCGACAATCTCGGCGCCCACGGCACCGGAGAACGGAAGGATTTCGAAGAATTGCGGCTGGGCGCTGTCGATGGACGACAAGGCGTTCGAGGCGGCTGGCATGTGTCACTCCCACGCAGTGCGCGACTTCAATGGCGCGCAACGATCAGAAACGCACGGGGATTACCCGTGTGGGTTCAAGTCGTGCGGCGCATCGATTGGTCGACGGGTACGCAGTGGGAGCGACTATAAAGGCATAAGAAAAATAATTTAAATACCGTTAGAGAATAACCATATGAAGCAGTCAATTCTCTGCCGAGGGGCGCGCTGGGCGCCCCTTAGCGCCATTCGCTGTAGGGCTCCAGTGCGGTGACGGGCAAGGCCAGGTTGCCGCGCCACGGCTCGAACAGGTAGCGCACGTAGAGCAGGGCGTGGCTTGGTGTGTAGTCGTCGCTGTGCTGCCAGTCGAAACCTCCACCCAGTACCCAGCGATCGTTCAGGCGTCGTTCGAACGCGCCATGCAGGCGGTAGCCCAGGCCGGTGCTTTCGCTGGAGTCAGTCATCGCATTGATGTTGGTTTCGCCGATATCCGAAGGTGCAATGTCGTAGTGCTCAAGAATTTTGCGGTTTACGCTCGAGTCCGGGTACAGGCGGCTACTGCCACTATGGGCGCGAGACCAACTGACCGAACCTTCCAGCAGGAACGACCAATCATAATTGCGCCAGGCATAGCTAACTGGCACTCCGATCGATTCGTAGCGTTCGGGGCTGTAGTACCCGCCCTGGCCGAGGCTGTAGCCACCCAGGTCCTTGTCATAATTCCAACGCATCACGGTCAAGCCAACGCGCATCCGCTCGTCCGCCCTTTCCACGACGCGGCGGTAGTACCCCGCCATGATGCGTGTGCGCTCGTTGTCAGCGACGTTCTCGCCATACAGCCAGTGGTGCCCCAGGCTGGCCCAGACGCCGTGATCACCACCTTGGTCCCAGCTCAGGCCAAGTGTGGCGCCATTTGCCGTCACACCGCCCCAGCGGATGCGGGTATTGGGGTCTCGGGTGCCGCCAAACGAAAGCAACGAGTTGCTCATTGGCCGGCGCGAGGCAGCGAGCGACCAGCCGACCTGCCCGAGGTCGCCATTGAGAATCGCGCCGCCCAACCAGTTGTTGACCTCGAAGCCTTGGGTCGTACCCAGGTCGAAGCCCCAACGTTCGTTCTGCCAGCCCGCGGCCAGAACCGCACCGTTGGCGCTTTCCGAACTACCCGCACAGCCCACGCGCTCACCATCCTTCTTGATGAACTGGCAAGAACCAAAATCCTCTGTGTGCTTGTTGTTTTCACCCACGTCGAATGAACCCGCATCCATGCCAATGCGCTCCACGCGCGCAAACGCCCTGCCGTCTTCCCAAGGGGTATCGACATGCAGCAAGGTCGTTTGGGTGCTCAGCCGGGAAATACCGTCCGTACCGTCATTCTTGCGCCAGCCGTAGTCGTGCATGAGGGTGACGCTGGTGTTGCGCTGCTGGTACAGCTCATCGACGTCACTGCGCAGGCTGCGCGCCAGCCAGTCATCCGTGTCCTTCGCGCGGCTGGCGTAGGTCAGGGCGCGGTCATCACGCGGCTCCACCGCCTCACGGCTGAGCAACTGTGCATCGGCCATGGCCGCCGCATACAGGTCGAGCGCCCGCTGTGGATCGTTGGCGGCCACCAGGCGGGCGGCGTCGCGGCGCAGCAACGGGTCGGGTTGGGTCTGCTGTGCGGCGATATGGTCCAGCAGTCGGACAGCCTTGTCCTTCTCGCCCAGCGCAACATAGACCGCAGCCAGGCGCCGCTGGGCATCGCTTTGCGCGTCGGTCAACTGCAGGGGCTGCGCGTCCAATGCTTGGCGCACACGCGCCAGGTCGCCTTCGGCGATCCAGCTTTCCATCACGCCCAGGCGGGCCTCGGGGCGCTGCGGCTGAACCTGCAGCACGCGCTCGTAATAGCCACGCGCCTTGCGCTGGTCGCCCCGCTCTGCGGCCCAGTCCGCCATCAGCAGGAGGTCGTCCGGGTCACCCTGGCCATGGGCCAGGCCGGCTTCCAGCACCGCTGTGGCCTCGTCGGTGCGGCCCTGGTCCTGCAGGCGCTGGGCCTGGGCCAAGGTCATGCGTCGGCGCACACGCTTGTCGAGGGCACGCATGTCGTCGGTCCAGGCGCCTTGCGGTACGGCGCGCAAGGTGTCCTGAGCCTGTGCATCACGGTCACTGGATTCCAGGTACAGACCATGGGCATAACGCGTGGCGGGGTCGGCCGATTGACGTTGCAGTATCCGGGTGAAGGCGGCGTCTGCCTCGGCGTTGCGCCCCTGCTGGCGCAGACTGCTGGCCAATTGGTAGGCCAGCCAAGGCTCATCGGGCGCCAACTCGGCAGCCCGACCCAGGACCTGACTGGCAGTAGCCCAGTCCTGACGCTGCAATGCCGCATCAGCCTGTTCGCGCAGGCGGCCAAGCTCCAGGCTGCGGCGCAGGCTGGCGAACTGGGCCTGTTGGGCTCGCGGCAAGCTGTCCAGGTAGGCTTCGGCCTTGTCTGTCGATTGCGCCTGGTAGATCCGCATCAGGCCACGCACCGCGCTTTCATTGCCCGGCACCATGCGCTGCACCTGCAGGTATTGCCGTTCGGCGCCGGCCAGGTCGCCTTCGGCAAACGACACATCGGCCAGCCCGAGCAAGGCGAACTCGTCCTTGGGGCGTTGCTGGCGCGCCTGCTGGTAGAGCGAGCGGGCGGCGCGCAGGTTCTGCTTCTCCAGCGCGCTGTCGGCCCTCTGCAACAGCCCCCAGTACTGGCTGGAGGCTTCAAGATCTTTCCATTTGCTCATCAAGCGGGTGTTCTGCTCGATGGCGACAGCCCGGTGAAAAGACGCGTTCGCTTCCGAATAGCGGCGCTGGCGCATCAGCGCAACGCCAAGCGCACCGTGCAGGCTGGCATCGTCGGGATAGCGGCGCAGGGCCAGACGCAGCTGCGCCTCGGCCTGGGCGTTACGTTCCTGATCAAGCAGGGCCTTGCCACGCTGCCCAGCCTGCCAGGCCGGGTCGCCCACCAGGGTGCGCTGCTGCTTGAGGTTTTCGTTGGCCTGCGACAACAGCGGCGAAGCGGGATAACGCTGGATGAATGCCTGCCAGGCAGCCACGCTACTGGCATTCACCGGTTGCTCGGACAGGTAGTCGAACTCGCGCTGCGCGGCGGCATCGCGGGCCGTCGGGTCGCGCGACAACTGGTGGAGCACGGCCAAGGCCTCGCTGTCGCGATCTTCGCTGAACAGCCAGCTGGCCAAGGTCTGACGCAGGCCGGCATTGCCCGGGTACTGGCGATCGAGTTGCTGCAGCTGGCGGATCGCTTCCGGCCGTTGCCCTGGCAGGTTGGCTCGCACACGCCAGTAATCCAGCGCCAGCTCCAGGCTGGGCGGTTCGCCGGCGAACAACTGGTCATAAGCGACCAGGGCTTCTTCGTAGCGCCCTGTCACCGCCATCAGGCGCGCTTGCTGCAGGCGCCGCATCTGCTCCGGTTGCTGCAGCTGCATCAGGCGCCGGGCTTGCCGGTCCTGAAGACTGCCCGGCGCCACTTCGGCGATTCTTGCGCGCAGTTGCTCGGCTTCCTCAGGCTTCTGCTCACGCAGCGCCAGGCTCAAGGCGGCCAGCAAGGCATCAGGGTTGCGCGGCTCGAGCAGGCGCAACCGGGCCAGGGCGTCGTGAATCAGGTCGTCGCGGTGCAACGCTTCGCCGATACGCACCTGCTCGAGCAGCCATTGGCGTTGTTCATCCCGGTCCTTGGGCTGCGCAGCCACGGCGCAAGACAACGCGGTCAGCGTCAGCACGCCGATCATTCGGAACATGGCGCACTCCAGGCAGGCAGCAGACGACCTTGGTTGTCGAAGCGATAGCGGGCTTCGTCCCAGCCCTGGCCGAACATGGCAAGGACCTGGTTGTAATACGCCTGCGCGTCGACGGGCTGCTCGCGCAGCCTTTTGCGCTGGGCTTCGAGCGCTGTCGGGTCAGCAGAGGCGTTGGCCAGCAGCGGTAGCAGCGCCGCAGAAAAGCCCGCCGGGCCATGACCGCTCAGCTTGCCGCTACGGGCATCGACGCTTTCCGGCGGCAGGCCGCCTTGCGTGGTGGCGGCGACCATCGGCGCGAAGTGACGCAGCAACTCGTCGCGCTGCGGCGCGCCGTTGGCCAGCATGCCCAGCCACAGGTAAACACGGATGGCGTCATAGTCCCCGGCGTTGCCGTGCTCAGGGTCGGGCTCGATGCCTGCCGCAGGTGTCCACAGCAGCCAGTCCGGTGCAAAGCCCTTGGGCGACGCCTGTAGCCAGACGCGCCGGACGTTGCCCGCCATCTCACCCCACAACGGGTCCACAAGGGCAAAGCGGTCGAACAGCTGCGGCGGCAGGTAGCTGGGGTTCAGGCGCCAGCCACGGTTGTCTTCGAAGCCATAGTCTGCGGGCAACAGCATCACACCCAGGCCGGGCAGCTTGCGCACGGTCTGGGCGGCGATGCGCCAGAGCATCTGCGTGCCCAGCTGGGTATAGGCCGGCTCGTCCCACAGCCGCCCGGCTTCGAGCAGGCTGTAGGCGATCCACAGGTCGGCATCGCTGGCATTGTTGCTGTCCAGCACCTGCCACTGCTGCTTGCTGCGCCCCCACAGCCAAGCCGGCAGGTGACGCGAAAGGTCGCCTTCGGCCAGGTTGTTGCCGGTCCAGCGCAACAGCTTCGCGAACGCCTGCCGGTCATTGCCGACCAGGGCGAAGAACAGCGCATAGCTCTGCCCTTCGGAGGTGGTGATCTGGCGCTCGTCACTGCGGTCGAGTACCCGGCCATCGGCGCTGACCAGTTCGGCCTTGAAGCGCTCCCAGGCCGGCCACGGACAAGTCGTCGACGCCGTGGCGACAGCGGGCATGCACAGCACCAGCAGCACTGCCAACAACTGGCGCATGGTCAATCGGCTCCGCCCAGGCGACGACGCGAAGCCCAGCGCAGCGCACGCCACAACAGGAAGGCGAACAGCAGCACGCTGACGGTGGCGATCACCGCGATCAGTGCCGGGTAGTCAGACAGGTGGAACCACAGCAGCAGCCACCATGGCAGCTGGCCGACGTAATAGTGTTCGCCAACGAACTGGCTGCTGACGCCGCTGCTGCGCACCAGGGCGACAGAGCCTGCCACTGCATCCAGCTTGCCGGAATCGGCCAGCACATCGCGCAGCATGCCGTAAGCGGCATCGGAGCTGGCCAACAGTGCAACGACGCTGCGCTGCTCGTGGAACGGCGACTTCAGGCCGGTGATCGCCGCAATCGGCGCCTGGGCGCTGATTTCGACCCGGCTATTGGATACCACCGGCGAGGTATCGAAGCGGCGGTTGCCGGTTTGCTCCAGCACGCGCCCCTGCACCATCCAGTCACGCTGTGCATTGAGCAGCAGGCCAAGGTTGGGCTGCTCGCGCAGGTCTTCGGGCAGGCTGCCGATCAGCAGCAGGTCGGCATCGGCTTCTGAAGCCTGCTTCCAGTTGTCGCTCAGGCGCACGTTCAGGGCCGGGTAGCCCACCTGCCCGCCTATGC
The DNA here is from genome assembly GCF_044749525.1 of Pseudomonas sp. NPDC089395. Classification (NCBI taxonomy): domain Bacteria; kingdom Pseudomonadati; phylum Pseudomonadota; class Gammaproteobacteria; order Pseudomonadales; family Pseudomonadaceae; genus Pseudomonas; species Pseudomonas sp. NPDC089395. Next base: position 13,256 of record NZ_JBIVID010000008.1, on the reverse strand, counting down.
TGCTGATCACATCCAGCAGGGTGCCGACCTGCATTGGCGTCGGCTTGGCCGGCACCACGATCACGGTATCGGACAGGTCGGCCATGCGGCTGTAGGGGAAGCCGCTGCGTACGAAGGCGCGCAGGTCGGGCATGGCCATGTAGTGGTGGTAGCCGGACAGGTCGATGGTCGAGTTCTCGTCGATCGCCGCGCGCACGTCCACCGGCAGGGTGGTCTGGCAATGGTCGCGCTGTGCGCTGCCCATGGTGCTGGCAAAGCTGAAGTCGAACCGCAGGCGGTTGCGCGCGCCGATCTTCAACGCCGGTACCAGCGATTGCTCGGTCAACGCGGTGCTGTCGGTAGACAGCACGTTCAGGCGCATTTCTTCCAGGGTGCTGCTGCGACGGTCGTTGCCCACCAGCGGCATGCTGGTGATGTACTGGTCGTTGACGCTGATGCTCAGGCGCGATTCGTCGGTGACGGCGGGCGGCGTGTAGCGATACAAGGTCTGCAGCGGGATGCCCTGGTTGCGCCAGACGAACAGGTCCGGCGGCAGGTTCACATCCAGGGTGATCGGCCGCGGCTGCAAGCCGCTGACCTGCAGCTGCTCGGGGTAGTCGAGCAGCTCGGAGAAACGCACCGGCCGGTCGGTACGCGTCCAGTTCGGCGCATCGTACGGCTTGCGTGGTTGCAGGGCGGTCATCTGCTCGACCTTGACCCGCGGGCCGCGGAACAGGTCGCTGCCAACGGCCAGCGCCGACGCGGCCTTGATCAGGTCCTCGTCATTGCGGCCAAGCACCAGCAACAGTTTGCTCCAGCGATCGTCCGGGTGGTCGATCAACTGCACCACCGGGCCATCGACTGCGGGGAATTTTTCCAGGTCGGCGATAAACGCCGGGCGCCGCTCGTTGGTGGCGAACACCACGGCAGGCCGGGGTTTGTCGCCGCTGGCCGGCAGGCTGTTGAACGACACCGGGAAGGTTGCCTTGCGCCAGCCCGCCTTGCTGCCGAAGTACGACGCGAGGATTGCCGCAGCACGCTGTTCACCCACGGTCGGTGCGTCGGCGAACACCACCGGCAGCTCGACCTTGCTGGTGTCGCGCGCGTCGTAGAACGGCAGCGGGAAGTAGGCCAGGTCATTCTCCAGCGCCAGCGCCTGCTCGCGCAGCTGGACCTGACTCTTGCGGTTGACGTTCAGCCACAGGCCACTGTGCGCCGGGTCTTCACAGATATCGGTGTAATGCCCGACGAACTCCAGGCGCACCCGGTTGAAGTCGCTGATCAGCTTCGGGTCCAGCGGCATCTGGCGACGCACGCGCTGGCCGAGCTGTTCCTTCTCGATCGGCACCACGCCCATCAGCTCATCGTTGAGGTACACGCGCAGATGGGACAGGTTCGGCAGCAGCGCTGGCGAAGGGGTGTAGTCCAGCTGCAGCACCGCGTCGGTTGCCAGGCGGTCCCGGCGCACGCCGAATTCGATGTTTTCGCTGTTGCGCACGCCCAGCAACAGGCTGTCGGCCGGTCGGCCAAGCTGCTCGAACGTCTGGTTGACGGGCCAGGTGGGCACCGATGGCTCGTCCGGTACGGCAAGGGGGGCTACATCGGCGACGGCAGCGTTCTGGAACAGCGAGGCAAGCAGCGCCATCGCCAGGCCCCAGGTGCGTGCGGGATAACGAGTCATCATGCGTCTCGGTCAACAAGGTTCGTGGATGGGAGAGGTCGGGGGGTGCGCGGCAGGTAGCTGCCCAGCCAGCGCGCCAGGTCGCGCACTGGCAGCAGTCGATCGCGCAGCCAACCAGGTGTGTGTTCGATCAGGCGCAGGTAACCGATGCCGCCCATCTTGAGGACGTCGACCAGGCTGCGCAGCGGGCGTTCAACTTCGTGATTGTCCTGCCAGTTCAGCCAGGCATCGGCGCGGGCGAAGGTGCAGTGCACCAGGTCGATGCGCTGCTGCTGGGTGAGGCCATCAAAGGTCAGGCCCACATGTCGGCCGACGATGCGGGTCACCCGTGCATTGAAGGCAAATTCACGCTGTCCGCGGCTCAGCAGCAAGCGCACGCGCTCGCCTGGCGCAGGCGACACGCCGTCGCCCAACTGCAGGCCGATGCCGCCATCGGAATAGTCGACCAGGGTGCAAGGGAAGCCGTGCCCGCTTTCCAGCTGCAGGGCAGCCGGCAAGTTCATCTGCACACGGTGTGCACGCCGCACTTGACGTACTTCGGCGGCAACCGCGCAGGCGGCGCCGATGATCAGCAGGTTGTAGAGCACCCACAGCGAACTGACGATCACTGTTCCGATTTCCGCAACCGGGCCAGTGAACAGGCGCCAGACGGCAAACCCCAAGCCAGCCACGTTGAGGCCGGCGAGGAACAGGTAGGGTCTGGCGATGTGCCAGTCGAACTGGCCATGCTCCATCAGACCGCCCTTGGCCGTGACGTTGAACGTGCCTTTCTTCGGCGCGAACAGCGCGACCGTGGTCGGGCGGGCGATGTACCAGGCCAGTACGGTCTCGTAGACCTCGCCCCAGAAGGTCTGCCGGTACTTGCCCTGCGTGCGCGAGTTGGTGAGGCTGGCGTGAATCATGTGCGGCAGTACGTAGAGCAGGATCATCACCGCCGGCGCGTAGATGATGTAGGCGTGCAGCAACAGGAACGCCAGCGGTGCGGTGAGGAAGACCAACCGCGGCAGGCCGGCGAGGAAGTGCAGCATGGCGTTGGCGTAGCAGATCCGCTGGAACAGGCTCAGCCCGCGACCGAACAGGGGGTTGTCGGTACGGAAGATCTGCACCATGCCGCGCGCCCAGCGTATGCGCTGGCCAATGTGCGCCGACAGGCTTTCGGTGGCCAGGCCCGCGGCCTGGGGAATACTCAGGTAGGCCGAGGTCCAGCCCTGGCGGTGCAGGCGCAACGCGGTATGGGCATCTTCGGTCACCGTTTCGACGGCAAAACCACCAATGCTCTCCAGCGCGGTACGCCGCAGCACGGCACAGGAGCCGCAGAAGAAGGCGGCGTTCCACATGTCGTTGCCGTCCTGGATCAGCCCGTAGAACAGCTCGCCTTCGTTGGGACGGCGGCGGAAGGAGCCCAGGTTGCGCTCGAACGGGTCGGGCGAGAAGAAGTGATGGGGCGTCTGCACCAGCGCCAGCTTGGGGTCCTTGAGGAACCAGCCGACCGTCATCTGCAGGAAGGAACGCACCGGCACGTGGTCGCAGTCGAAGATGGCAATCAGCTCGCTGTCGGTCACACCCAACGCATGGTTGAGGTTACCGGCCTTGGCGTGCTTGCTGTTCGGCCGCACGATGTAGCCCACCCCGACCTCGTCGGCGAAGGCACGAAACGCCTCGCGCTTGCCATCGTCGAGGATGTAGATGCGCAGGCACTCGCGCGGCCAGTCCAGGCCCAGGGCGGCGAGCACGGTGGTGCGCACCACCGACAGATCCTCGTTGTAGGTGGGGATCATCAGGTCGACTGTCGGCCAGTGTGCAGGGTTTGCCGGGAGGGCCGCCGGCTTGCGCTCCAGCGGCCAGCAGGTCTGGATGTAACCCAGGATCAGCACGAACCAGGAGTAGGTTTCGGCGGCGAGCAGAATCACGCCACAGACCAGGTCGAGCTTGTCGTTCCAGTTCAAGGTCGAGGTGTAGCGCCACCACAGGTAGCGGCACGAAATGATCGTCGACAGCACGATCAGCATCAGGGTCGGGAACCGGCCTGGCATGTAGCGCACCAGCATGGCGATGCCCCACAGCAGGAAAATGAACACCAGCTGCGCCTGGTAGCCGAACGGCTCGGTCACGCAGAGCACGGCCAGAAGCACGGCGCACAAGGTGAGCACGGTATAGAACAGGCGACGGCCGAACACACTCAGCCGGCGCAAGCGCTGGGCGGCATCGTGCTGCAAGTTGCTGTCGCGAAAACGTCTCGGCACCTGGCGCATGGTTTCGGCCAGCCGCGCGCGATACCTGCGCAGCACCTGCCATGCCCCGTGCAAGTGGCCGACCGCGAAGGACCAGGCGCGCACGGGCCGGCCCGGCTTGCGCGGCTGAGGCACACGCCGCAGCAGCAGCCAGAGGCACTGGATCAAAAGGCGCAGCGGGTCGCCCAGCGTCGGCCGCTTGCCGACGAACTGCGGAAACAGTCGCTGATGCTCGGCCAGCAATGCCTGCCAGGACGGCGATTCGAGCCGCAGCAACAGGAACGCCACCCACACACCCAACGTGAACAGCAGGGCGACCGGCCAGTGCGCGCCGCGTGCGGTGAAGTAGGCGTAGGCCGAGCGTGGCGTCACGTTCACGCTTGCCGCCTCGCCAGGCAGCGCACCGCCAGGCTTTGCACGTCGCGCGATGCCAGGCATTGCGGTGCGTAGTGACCCACTGGCGCCTTGCTGGCGAAGGCTTCGCCGAACGCTTCGTCACGGTGCACCAGCTGCAGCGGCAACTGGTTGCGGAACAGGTCACGCCACACCATCACCACATCGCTCTGCAGGCTGCTGGCAGGGTCGAAACGGTTGACCAGCAGCAGGTCGTAGCGCTCGACCGGCTGGCGACCGAGCAATACGTGGCTGGTCATCTCGGCTTCGGCCACCAGGATCCGCATGTCGGTGTCGAAGCCGCGTGTGGCTTTGGCCGCGACCGGGTGAGGCAGGTCGAACAGCAGCCAGTCGAAATGCTCGGCCAGTGCGGCCTGGCGTGTACGCCACACTTCGGGCTGCTGGTAGGCCCCCAGGTCGTCGAGCCGCTCTTGCGCCACTTCACCGAAGGGCATCAGGCACAGCCCGTCGAGCACCTCATAGATGGGCTCGCCGAAAGGCCGCCCCTGCAGTTCGGCGCACGCCCAGCCATCGCGCTGGTCGAGCGGCAGGTTGAAGTGCAGGCCCAGCAGGTTGTCCGGGCTCATATCCACCAGCAGCACGCGCTCGCCGAGCTCGCGCATGGCATAGCCCAGCGCTGCCAGCAGGGCAGTACGGCCCAGCCCGCCGCGCAATCCATGCAAGGACAGGCTGATCATGACCGCAGGGTCTCATGCTTTTCGGGCTGCTCGACGGCAGCGTTGCCGAGGGTGGCCATGCAGCTTTCGCCCAGCAGCGGCCAGCGCTGCAAGGCCTGCTGTACGCCGACCATCATGGAGATGTCCTGGTAGCTCAAGGCAGGCATGGCCAGGTACTGACGCAGTTGGGCGATATCGTCACTGCGGTCGGAGGGGTCAGCTTTGCCAGCCATCATGGGCTCTCCTTGGGAACAGGCTGCCAATCCGGCTGGCCTTGCAGACGCATGTAGGTCCGGCCCTGGTAGTCCAGGACCTGGGCACCGGAGGTTTCCGACACGCGCTCGGTGGTGGGCAGGTCAGTCAGCAGGCTCGGCAGGTCGAGGGTCTGGCCGGCACCCAGGCCGGCATAGACACGCGACACCAGCTCGGACAGGGCCAGGAAGCTGGTAGGTGCGGTGACTTTCAGCGGCTCGCTGCGGGCCGGCTGGCCCATGCCGATGAACTTGAGGCCGACCGGCACGTGGGTGATCGACGGCGTTGGGATTTCGCGCATGCCGGGCAACTGCATGCGGTCGCCGTGCAGGGCAGCACCGTGTTCGGGAACGATGGCGACCACCACGCGGCGGCCGCTGGCTTCGAGTTCGTCGAGGAACTTGCCGAGGTCGCCGAACAGGCGATTGGCCCGCGTGGCGTAATCGGCCTGGCGCGTGCCGCCGTCGGCGGTCACCAAGCGGTTGCCATCATGCAAGCTGATGGTGTTGTAGAACAGCGAGACGTGCTCGGCACCGGAGCTCTTGCGCTTGCCCCACCAGCCGTTCAGGACGTCCAGGTCGCCGGCGATCGGCGAGCCGTCGAAGCTGACCAGCGCCCGCGGGAAGTCGCTGACACTGAAGCCAGGCTGAGGCATGTGCTGCCGGGTGATGTCGCCGATGAAGTTGTCGAAGCGCCCGCTGTGGTTGAGCAAGGTCTGGCTCTGGAAACCGAGGTTGGCCAGGTTCTGGAACAACAGGCACTGTTCGGGCGCCTGCTGGTACAGACCCACATGGGACGATTGACCACAGCTGGCCCGCAGCATGCGAATCGCTGCCGGACCACTGTAGGAAGTGGCCGAGTTGAACTGATCGAAGACCACGTCCAGGCGCGAGAACAAGGGGTTTTCGTGCAGGCCGACGGCCGAGAGGTCATCCCAGGCCAGGGAGCACACGTTGATCACCAGCAGGTCGAACGCCTGCTCATCCGGCTTGGCAGCAGGGAACGTGGTCACCCGTTGACGTTCGCTGGTGAAGAAGCGGTCAAGCCAGGCATTGAGGGTCGCGGTGTCGGCGACCGCCCCGGCAGGCGCAGTGGCGGCGGTGGCGGCCGTGTTGGCTGCACCGGCAACGGCCGGCTGGCCGGCTCCGGTGCCCAACGACGGCAGCCCGCCAACCGCCAGCCACGCCAGGCCGACCAGGCTCAAGGTGCTCAGGCGCACCCAGTGCCGCAGGAACAGGTACCCCACCACCAGCAGCACCAGGGCGCCGACCAGGTTCCAGTTGACGAACCTGGCCATCAGTTCCAGCAGGTAATCCCACGAGAAATCGAGCACGCCCGGCTGCTCCAGCAAGCGCCTGAACGGCGGCAGCCAGGTGTCTTGATAGAACAGGGCGACACCCACTGGCACGGCCACCACCTGGCGCCCGACGCGCAACCAGCGCCCAGGCAGGGGGACCAGCAAAAATGCGGCGAACAGCAGGTTGGGCAGCGCCTGGAAGTCCAGCATGCCGCCGGCAACCAACAGGAACTTGGCCAGGAAGTAGAGGTTCCAGGCACCCAGACCGTGCCAACGGCCCGGTATCGAGGTTGAAAATGTCGAGCTAGTCATGATCAGGGTCCTGACGCACAACACGGCGGCGTACACCCACCGGCTTCAGGTAACGGGGGCGCAGATGACGGCTGAGCCAGCCTTGCACCATGGCACGTACGCGAAGCACGAACATGACGAGGATCAAGGTAACCAGCGCACTGATGCCGACTACCTGGAGCAATTGCGCGAAGTTCACTTGGCCCCCCAATGACGCAGGGTGATCTGCCGCGGTGCCAGGGCAGGCCTTTTATGCGCCGCTGGCAGCGCCAGCGACTCGGCCAGTGGCGGTTGCGGTATGGTTTCGTCGAGGAAGGCCGTGCCGCCCAGGCTGTCGAGGCTGACCAGGACCTCCTGGCCGATGAACAGCTCTTTCCAGGACAGCTGGAAGATATGGTCCAGCGCCTGCTCGACACCTTCCGAACGGCAGGCGAACAGGAACAGGAACAGCACGTCGTCGACCACACAGGCGATATCGCCATCGCGGCGGAACACCGTGCGCGAGCAGGCCTGTAGTGGGCTCAGGCCGGGGGCGGGGCGCAGCACCAGCAGCTGGTGGACGATTTCACCGTTGCGATGGCCCTGCCACATTTGTTGCACCGCTTCGGCAAAGGCACGCGGGGCCACCAGCCCACAGATCGGCAGCGGCCGCAGGCGGGCGAGCAAGGCATCGAAATCAGCGGGGAGATGACGGGGCCATACATAACCCTGAATGCTGTCGACCATGGTCAGGAAGCGCGAAAGACTGGCACCGAAGGGCACGATCTGGCTGGCACCACAGGCCAGCAGCAGTTGCTCGTCCTGATAACGCAGCGTCGGGGCCATTTCGCGTACCACCAGCTTCAGGGCATTGCCGCGCAGTTGACGCAAGGTGTGCAGTTGACGGGCCAGCACGTCGAGACGCTGACCACCGTCCATGGCGAAAATCACGGTTGCCGACACGGCGCGCCCGGCCTTGGCCCCTAGCTCGCTGATGCTGTCGAACACTTGCCAGTGCTCGGACAGTGCCGGCGCACCTTCAAGCACCTGGCTCTGGGCCAGGCACAGCAGTTCATCGCCACCCGCATCGGACAGCGGCTGAAGCCGACCGGCAACCGCAAACCCGCTGGCCTGGCGCGCCAGTTCGACGTCCATGGGGCCGACAACGCCAAGCAGGTTGCTCCAGTAATGCTGCAGATAGCGCACACCGCCCTGGCCACGGTAGAGCTGGGCAAGTCCGTCGAGGGATTGGTTGAATGCGCGCAGGCGCTCAATCAGCGAGGCGCTCTGACCTTCACTGATCACCACGATCAGTGCACCGGCGGCGAGTGCCGCTTGGCGCAACGTCTGGCACCAGCGCTCGACCTTGCCCCCTTCCCACGCAGCCGTCGATACCAGTGCTACCAGCACCCGGCCCGGCAAGTCGATGCGTGGCAGGTCGTCTTTGAGCTGCAGGATGGCCCGGGTGTCAGCCTCGTACAGAGTCAGTTCGGCAGGACCACAAGCCGGGTCCAGCCCTTCGAGGGACTCTTGCATGACACGCGCATCACCGAGCAACGCAGCCCGGCCTTGTTCAGGCATGGCGGCGATGACTTGGCGGCAGAGCGTAGCGGCGTTTTCTGTGGTGTCACAGGCCAACCAGTACAAGCCTTGGTCATGAAACTGACTATGCTCGGCACCCAAACCGGGAATAGCCAACAATGGAATACTTTTCGTCAAAACGATGACTCTGAATTCAAAATCGAAGCTGATTCAAGGATGGGAGGCCGCACGCATGTCGTCGCGGCTTTTTGACGAAATTGCTCGTCAAAAAAACGGCGCCTGCAGATTGGGCTTGGTTTGAAAGCGTCAATTCTACAGCACCAGGGGAAAATAGTGTCAAGTTGCTATTTAACAGACAGCCGCACACGTTTGCCAGAGACAATCTGACGCACCGTTGCAAACGGTGATCCAGCTCTCAAACAGGGTCTCGGAATGCCCCTTGATGATCGGTTTGAGCAGGGAGCACTCGGCAACCTCTCGATGAACAGGCGCAATACCGCATCATTGCCTATGCTGCGCCTTAGCCAGCAAGCCAAGGAACCCACGTGACGAGGATGGACGCCATGTTCTACGTGCAGCGTAACGCCAGCGGTCAGTTGCAGCGGGTGGAAGCCGCCCCTTACGCCGAATACACGGAAATCCTCCCGGCCGACCATGTCGAAATCCTGGAGTGGTTTGCCGACGACGTCGTCGAGAACAGTCTCAAGCAGCTCAAGCAGAGTGACCTGGACATGATCCGCGTGCTCGAGGACCTGATCGAGGTGCTGACCACCAAGGGCGTGATCAGCATCACCGACCTGCCGGCCGGCGCACAGGCCAAGTTGCTCAGTCGCTCCACAGCGCGCAAGGCGCTGGGCAGCCTGAATAACCTGATCGAAGAAGAAGAGGAAGGCGGGTTGATCTGAGCCCCTGGGGCGCGTGGCGCCCCGGCACACTTGAAATTAGCGCCAGGGCGCAGGTTCGCCAACCAGCTGGCCCTGGATACCGCCCACACCCATTTCCACCAACACCAACCGCTCCCCTTCTGTCTCCACCCGCTCGGCAATCAATGGCAGGTCGATGCTGTGCGCCGCGCGCTGGATAGCTTCGATGAACAATCGCTTGTGCTGTTCCTGATCGATATTGCGGATGTAGCTGCCATCAATCTTCAGGTACGCCAGGCCCAGATGCGCCAGGTTGCCGATCATGCTGAAGCGGCCACCAAAACGCTGAAGTGCCAGGCCGAAACCAAGCCCTCGCAGGCGCCGGGTCAACTGTTCCAGCGCCGCCTGCTCGGGCAATTGCTCTTCGCCGATCTCGAAGATCAGCCGCGCGCCCAGTGCCGTGTTCTGGTCCAGCAACTCATAGACCCGCTGCAGGGCCTTGGGGTCGGCCAGGGTCGCGGCGGTCAGGTTCAACGCCAGCACCTGATCATGGCTGCGCAGGTGCGCGAGCACTTTTTCCAGCACCAGCAGATCCAGTCGCGACATCCAGCCGAAACGCTCCAGCCAGGGCAGGAAGCGGCCGGCGGGCAATGCCTCGCCCTGGTCGTCATGCAGCCGCGAGATCACTTTGTAATGAAGGAGCCGCTGGCCCGTCTGGGCATCCACCACCGGCTGGAAGAACAGCTCGAACTGGCCGCCGGCAAACGCCTCGTCCAGGCGTGTATGCCATTCGTGCTGGTTGTCGCCGGCAACGGCAGCCGCGCCCTGCTCAAGGCACACCCAGCCCGGTGTCGGTTGGTTCTCGGCACGCGCCAGTGCCTCGTCAGCCAGCTTGAGCAGCGCCTGCGGGGCATCGCCCGGGCTGAATGGCGCCAGCCCAATGCAGGCGACTGGCGAGAGGTCGCTGGCACCTGTCTCGTGCAGGCTTTGCAGCGCCGCCTCAAGGGCCTGGGCAAGGCGTACCGCGTCTTCGTGGACCATGCCGGGCGCCAACACTGCGAACTCCCCGCCTCGGCTGCGTGAAATCAGGTCGTTGGTCTCGGGGAAGCTGGCACAGGTGCGCCGAAGCTGCTCGCCAACTGCCTGCAACAGCTGGTTGGTACGTTGCCCGCCAAGACGCGCGTTGAGCCCGGCCAGCCCCTGCACACGCAGCAGCAGCAGGTAGCCGGCACGGGCCTCCTCCAGGTTGCTGACTCGGGCGTTGAGCTGCATCTCGAAGTAGCGCCGGTTCGACAGGCCGGTCAGGCTGTCCTGATACGACTCGGCACGCAACCGCTCACTGCGTTCGGCCTGTTCGCTGAACAGGGCCTTGAGCTTGTCGACCATCTGGTTCATTGCCTGAACCACCCGGCGCAGCTCCGGCGTGCGCGGCTCGGGCAGGCTGAGAAACTCGCGGCGGGCAATGGCCTGGGACTGCTCGACCATGGCATCCAGCGGACGCAGCTGGCGGCGCAGCAGCAAGGCTCCCAGCGCCGCGCTCGCGGCACCGCACAGCAGCAGCCAGCCCAAGCTGCCCAGTGCGCTCTGCCAGAGCTTGCCGATGGCGAACATCGGATGGCTGATCACCTCGACCCGTGCGGCCTGCTGCCATCCGCGGCTGACGATGGCATCGCCGCCCGCTGCTTCCAGGCCGATCAGGCGGATGAACCAGGCAGGGACACCGCCAGGGTCTGGTTTGGCGTGACGCTCCACCAGCACCGCGTTGGAGCCCAGGTCGATGACCTTGATGCTGGCGTAGTAGCCACTGTCGAAGATCGAGCTGACCATCAGCTCTACCATGGCCGGGTCATCGATGCCCGGCGTCAAGGAGAGCGCCAGTGCGGTGGCCGCATCCTGGGCATGCGAGCGCAGCTGGTTGACGTACTGACTACGCGAGCTTTCCAGGCTCACCATGAAACTGCCGCTGAATGCGACCACCAGGAACAGACAAATGGCCAACAGCAATTGTTTGAACAGTGACATCTGCGCTCCTTCAGTAGACCGGTTCGGCCGGGAACCCTTCGGCCTGCATTTTCTTCAACAAGTCCTGCCAGCGTGACAGGCGCTTGGTGTCACCGACCTTCTTGTTGCCCGCGCCCCCCGTCAGCCACAGGCCTTCGCCATTGAAGGCGTAGACCGGCAACAGGTCGGTGCGTTGGTTGGCCGGCTCGATCGCGTCCATCAGGCTGTCGAGCACCAGCGGCTGTGCCTGTGGGTTTGAATAATAGGTCAGCACCATGTGCGCACGGTTCTGACGCAGGGCCTTGACGTAAGTGATACGCAGCTTATCGCTGGCAATACCCATGCGCCGCAGGCTGAAGTACTTGGCGATGGCGTAGTCTTCGCAATCACCGGCGCCCTTGATGAGTGCCTGGATCGGCGTGGCCCAGTAATCGACTTCACGCCAAAGGTCGATGTCTTCGACGTAACGCAGCTGCTGGTTGAAGAACAGGTTGACCACCTGCAGGCGCTGCAACTCGGTGCCCTGGTTTTGCGTGGCCATCAGGTTCTGCCAGGCATCGATGCGGCCTTTCCCTGCACCGAGAGGGCCATACAGCGTTTGTGATTTGCGGCTGATGTCGGTGAAATCCCAATCCGCATGCAAACCGCCGAGCAACAGGCTACCCAGTAGCACAGCAAGGCCGGCACGGCGCACGGCAATTTTGAGGACCCAGGATATCGCCACTGCGAAGACCTGTTCAGACCAATCGAAAACAGCGATGGTGGCGCCAGTCGGTTTAAAAGACAATGGCATCCGGCAATCAGGACACCAGTGGTCGGGACGCTATAACTTTATTGATAACGCTTAATGTGTAGCGCTTTCTTTGCCAAGCGACTTCATCCAACATGAATGAACTCCTGCTTCGCGAGTCTCAGTGCGCGCGTTGGTTTGACAAGCCTCCTTGCCGGTTACTCGTTTCATTGGATCAAACTTTCATTATCGAGGCAGACTCCGCGTGCCCGAGAAAATCAAACTGAGCAACGTGCTGACCGCTGAACAGCTGCCGTCGCACCTGGCCCGTGCCGTGATCGAAGAACGCCTGCGTAGCGCCATTCTCGATGGCCGCCTGCCGCCCGGTACCGCCGTGCGTCAACAGGAGCTTGCCACCTTGTACGGCGTCAGTCGCATGCCGGTACGGGAAGCGCTGCGCCAGCTTGAAGCGCAGTCGCTGCTGAGGGTGGAGATGCACAAAGGTGCAGTGGTTGCCCCCTTGATCGGGGTGGACGCGGTCGACACTTATGAGCTGCGCGTGCTACTGGAGAGTGAAGCGTTACGTCAATCGATCCCGTTGCTGGATGCCGCTGACATTGCCAGTGCCCGCAGTTACATCCAGCAACTGGAAAACGAAACACGCCATGCGGAAATCGGTCGCCTTAACCGGCTGTTCCACATGTCTCTGTATAGCAAGGCACCGAATCAGAAGCTGTTGCGCCTGATTGAAATCGAGCTCAATGAGGAAGAGCGCTTTCTGCGCTTCCACTTGTCATCGATGGGCCTGGGCAAACTCACTCAGGACGATCACAACGCGCTGGTGGATGCGGCCAGCGGCAAGCGGGTGGACGAGGCCGTGAAGGTGCTGGAGCAGCATCTGAACAAGGCGGCCCGGGTGATGAGGGCTTACCTGGACAAGCAGGTGGCCAAGTAGTACTTCCACACCGCCAGGCGCCTGCGCCGAAGCCTGGCATGTGACGCGGTTCTGTGACCGGCCCCGAAAAGACAAAGCCCCTGTCTGCGATGCAGACAGGGGCTTTGTGTTTGAATCTTGACGATGACCTACTCTCACATGGGGAAACCCCACACTACCATCGGCGATGCATCGTTTCACTGCTGAGTTCGGGATGGGATCAGGTGGTTCCAATGCTCTATGGTCGTCAAGAAATTCTGTGTGCTGGCCCGTCCTCGGGACGTGCCTGCGAATTTCTATGGCTTCTACTTAAAGACAAAACCCCTACCTGCTTGCGCAGATAGGGGTTTTGCGAAATGAATCTTGACGATGACCTACTCTCACATGGGGAAACCCCACACTACCA
>NZ_JBIVID010000007.1:0-340923 GCF_044749525.1 Pseudomonas sp. NPDC089395 | reverse complement strand
TTTCGTTCCGACTACGCTGGAAGTGGGGCGCATTATAAGGGGATTCGAGAGCCCGTCAAGGCTTAATTCCAAGAAACTTCAATATCGCTGAAAAACAAAGCGGGGAGGCCTATCGGCCTCCCCGCTTCACTTCTCACCCTTACAAGCTAGGGAACGCAAACTGCGACGCTTCATGGCTCGCACGCTGCGGCCAGCGCTGAGTAATTGCCTTGCGACGGGTATAGAAGCGCACACCATCCGGGCCATAGGCATGCAGGTCACCGAACAGCGAACGCTTCCAGCCACCGAAGCTGTGATAAGCCACCGGCACCGGCAGCGGCACGTTCACACCTACCATGCCCACTTCGATCTCATCGCAGAACAGGCGCGCCGCCTCACCGTCACGGGTGAAGATGCAGGTGCCGTTACCGTACTCGTGATCGTTGATCAGTTGCATGGCCTGCTCCAGGCTGTTGACGCGCACTACGCACAGCACTGGGCCAAAGATCTCTTCTTTATAGATACGCATCTCTGGAGTCACCTTGTCGAACAGGGTGCCACCGACGAAGTATCCATCTTCATTACCTGCTACACGGAAGCCGCGGCCATCCACCACCAACTTGGCACCTGCAGCAACACCGTCATCAATATAGCCAACCACTTTGTCACGGGCAGCGGCAGTAACCAGCGGCCCCATGTCCAGGCCACAGGAAGTACCGGCACCGATCTTCAGCGCCTTGATCTGCGGCTCCAGCTTGGCAATCAGCGCATCGGCAACCTGGTCGCCGACACACACTGCGACCGAAATGGCCATGCAACGCTCGCCGCACGAACCGTAGGCCGCACCCATCAGTGCACTGACGGCGTTGTCCAGGTCGGCATCAGGCATCAGCACGGCATGGTTCTTGGCGCCACCCAGGGCCTGCACACGCTTGCCGCGCTTGGTACCTTCGGCATAGATGTATTCGGCAATCGGGGTAGAACCCACAAAGCTCAGGGCCTTCACTTCCGGCGCCTCGATCAGTGCGTCCACCGCTTCCTTGTCGCCGTGTACTACGTTGAGGATGCCTTTTGGCAGGCCAGCCTCCAGCAGCAGTTGGGCGATGAACAGGGTCGAGCTCGGGTCACGCTCGGACGGCTTCAAGATGAACGCGTTACCGCAAGCGATGGCCAGCGGGTACATCCACAGCGGAACCATCGCCGGGAAGTTGAACGGGGTAATGCCAGCTACCACGCCCAGCGGCTGGAAGTCCGACCAGGCATCGATGTTCGGACCTACGTTACGGCTGTACTCACCTTTCAGCACTTCGGGTGCTGCGCAGGCAAATTCGACGTTCTCGATACCACGCTTGAGTTCGCCGGCAGCGTCTTCCACGGTCTTGCCGTGCTCTTCGCTGATCATCTGCGAAATCTTGGCTTCGTTCTGCTCCAGCAGCTGCTTGAAGCGGAACATCACCTGGGCGCGTTTGGCCGGTGGGGTGTTGCGCCAGGCCGGGAAAGCAGCCTTGGCGGAGTCGATCGCTTCCTGCACGGTAGCGCGGCTTGCCAGCTCGACCTTGCGGACCGCCTGGCCAGTGGACGGGTTGAAGACATCGGCGGTGCGCTCACCCTTGGTAACCAGCTCGCCGTGGATCAGGTGCTGAACGATGCTCATGCAAAACTCCAGATAAAGAAGGTAGAGGCCAGCGCGCGATCAGCTCGCGCGCCTTGCGTCAAAATCGGAAAGATCAGTCGATCTTGTTCAGGGTTTCACCGACCGCGTCAAACAGGCGGTCCAGTTCCTGCGGCTGGGTATTGAAGGTTGGGCCGAACTGCAGGGTGTCGCCGCCGAAGCGTACGTAGAAGCCAGCCTGCCACAGCTTCATCGCAGCCTCATACGGACGGACGATGGCGTCACCGTCACGGGCGGCGATCTGGATCGCGCCGGCCAGGCCGTAGTTGCGGATGTCGACGATGTTCTTGGTGCCCTTCACGCCGTGCAGCAGCTTCTCGAAGTTCGGCGCCAGCTCGGCGGCCGACTGCACCAGGTTTTCCTTCTGCAGCAGGTCGAGCGCGGCGATACCGGCGGCGCAGGCTACCGGGTGTGCCGAGTAGGTATAGCCGTGGGGGAATTCGACGGCATATTCCGGGGTCGGCTGATTCATGAAGGTCTGGTAGATCTCGGTGCTGGCGATCACCGCGCCCATCGGGATGGCGCCGTTGGTCACCTGCTTGGCGATGCACATCAGGTCAGGGGTCACACCGAAGGCCTCGGCGCCGGTCATCGCGCCCATGCGGCCGAAACCGGTGATCACTTCGTCGAAGATCAGCAGGATATTGTGCTGGGTGCAGATTTCGCGAAGGCGCTTCAGGTAGCCCTTCGGCGGCGGCAGCACACCGGCAGAACCCGCCAGCGGCTCGACGATCACGGCTGCAATGTTTGAAGCATCGTGCAGCTCGATGAGCTTGAGCATTTCGTCGGCCAGGGCGATACCGCCCTCTTCCGGCATGCCCTTGGAGAACGCGTTGACTGGCAGCACGGTGTGAGGCAGGTGGTCGACATCCAGCAGCTGGCCGAACATCTTGCGGTTGCCGTTGACGCCGCCCAGGCTGGTGCCGGCGATGTTCACGCCGTGGTAACCACGGGCACGGCCGATGATCTTGGTCTTGGTGGCCTGACCTTTCAGGCGCCAGTAGGCGCGGACCATCTTCAGCGCGGTGTCGGCGCACTCGGAACCGGAGTTGGTATAGAACACATGGTTCAGGTCACCAGGGGTCAGCTCGGTGATCTTCTCGGCCAGCTGGAACGACAGCGGGTGGCCGAACTGGAAGGCCGGCGAGTAATCCAGGGTACCGATCTGGCGTGCGACCGCCTCGGTGATCTCCTTGCGGGTATGCCCGGCGCCGCAGGTCCACAGACCGGACAGGGCGTCGAAGATCCTGCGCCCTTTGTCATCGATCAGGTAGCTGCCTTCGGCCGCCACGATCAGGCGTGGGTCGCGGTGGAAGTTGCGGTTGGCGGTGTAGGGCATCCAGTGGGCATCCAGCTTCAGCTGGCTGGCGATACCGACGGTGGCGGTTTCGGGCATGTTCATCGGCGGTTCCTCGAAAGACGATTAGGCAACGATGGATGTTGTTGCAGCTAAATTCGCACGCGGATAAAGTCTGAAAAAGCCTACATTTCTAATCTTCAGGTAGCGTAAGACTAAACTTATGAGCCGACGCCCCGACCCTCTCGCACAGGTCAGCGATTTCGATATCCGCCTGCTGAAAATCTACCGAAGCGTTGTCGAATGCGGCGGCTTCTCAGCGGCGGAGAACGTGCTTGGCATAGGCCGTTCCGCTATCAGTCAGCAGATGAACGACCTGGAGCAGCGCCTCGGCCTGCGCCTTTGCCAGCGTGGCCGCGCCGGCTTCTCGCTGACCGAGGAAGGCCGCGAGGTCTACCATTCGGCACTGCAACTGCTGAGCGCGCTGGAAACCTTCCGCACTGAAGTCAACGGCCTGCATCAGCACTTGCGGGGCGAGCTCAACATCGGCCTGACCGATAACCTGGTGACCCTGCCGCACATGCGCATTACCCATGCCTTGGCCGAGCTCAAGGACCGCGGGCCTGACGTGCGAATCCAGATCCGCATGATCGCCCCCAGCCAGGTCGAACAAGGGGTGCTCGACGGCAGCCTGCATGTTGGCGTGGTGCCACAGACCAGCCCGCTTTCCGGCCTTGAATACCAACCCTTGTACAGCGAACGCTCACTGCTCTACTGCGCCGTTGGTCACCCGTTGTTCTATGCCGACGACCAGCAGATCGACGATGATCGCCTCAACGACCAGGAAGCGATCGCCCCTACCTTCCGCCTGCCCGCCGATATCCAGGCCCATTACCAGGCCCTGAACTGCACCGCCAGTGCCTCTGACCGCGAAGGCATGGCGTTTCTGATCCTGACGGGGCGCTACATTGGCTACCTGCCCGACCATTACGCCACGTTCTGGGTCCAGCAAGGCCGCCTGCGCGCACTCAAGCCCGCCCAGCGCTTCTACGATCTGAGCCTGAGCTGGGTCACGCGCAAAGGACGCAGGCCGAATCTGGTACTGGAAAGCTTCCTTGAAAGCCTGGCTGCGACACGCTGATGCCTGCTTCTGCCGCTAATGCTTGTCACTTGCGCACAGGCAGGTAATCTTGTCCGACATCCGTTGCCACACACCTGTACGGAATCGTCCATGACCCTAGAAGTCCCTGCGCATCGCCTTTCCGCCTCGGGCAAGCCCGCCGGCCGCATCCGCCAGAAGAACGAACAGGCCATCATCCAGGCCGCCGAAGACGAATTCGCCCGTCATGGTTTCAAGGGCACCAGCATGAACACCATCGCGCTGAAGGCCGGCTTGCCCAAGGCCAACCTGCATTACTACTTCACCAACAAGCTCGGCCTTTACATCGCCGTATTGAGCAACATCATCGAGCTGTGGGACAGCACCTTCAACGCCTTGAGCGTTGAAGACGACCCGGGTGCAGCGCTCAGCCAGTACATCCGCACCAAGATGGAATTCTCTCGGCGCAACCCGCAAGCCTCGCGGATCTTCGCCATGGAGGTCATCAGCGGCGGCACCTGCCTGAGCGAATACTTCAGCGCCGACTACCGTGAATGGTTCCGAGGCCGCGCCGCGGTATTCCAGGCCTGGATCGACGCAGGCAAGATGGACCCGGTCGACCCGGTGCACCTGATCTTTCTGCTGTGGGGCAGCACCCAGCACTATGCCGACTTCGCCACCCAGATCTGCCAGGTCACCGGCCGCAGCCGCCTGACCAAGCAGGACATGGAAGACGCGAGCAGCAATCTTATCCACATCATTCTCAAGGGATGCGGCATCGCGCCGAGCGCCTGACGTCTATATATGCCTTCTACCCTGCTCGACCTCTGCGAGTTTCGCGAGGAAATCCGCAAGAGCCGCTTCATTACCCTCGCCGGCCCTATAAGCAGTGCCACCGAGGCGATGAGCTTCATCGAACGCCATAGCGACCTGGCCGCCACCCACAACTGCTGGGCCTGGAAGCTAGGCGCACAGTATCGCAGCAGTGACGATGGCGAACCGGGTGGCACGGCTGGCCGACCCATCCTGGCCGCCATCGAGGCGCAGGACTGCGACCAGGTGGTGGTGCTGGTCATCCGTTGGTACGGCGGCATCCAGCTGGGTACCGGTGGCCTTGCACGGGCGTATGGCGGAGGGGCCAACAAATGCCTGCAACAGGCACCGAAGCGGCTGTTGGTACAGCGCAGCGAATTTGCCTGCAGTTGCAGCTTCAGCGAACTGGCGCTGGTGAAACTGCGCCTGGCAGAAGTGGATGGCCTGGTGCTGGACGAGCAGTTCACCGCCAATGGCGTTGACCTGCAGATTGCCGTTGGCGAAGCCCACCTGGCCGCCTTGCAACAGCAACTGGCAGACCTCAGCCGCGGTCGAATCCTTCTCGAAGCACGCTGAAGGTTGCGCACAACAACTGTGGGCCGGCTTGTGGATAAGCTTGGGGCACTCAGCTGTAACCCTTGCCACTCAAGGCCTGCAAAGGATTGAGCATATTTTGATCACCGTTTGATGACAGCTGTAAACACCTGAGCTGTCAAGTGTTATCCACAATGCGTCAGGCGTATTTCACAGCGGTGTCAGTCGCGCTTGCACACATTTACTGTGGATCAGCCTGTGGATAACCCGTTAGCCAACAAGCCAAGCGCCCGCCGGCGCACGGCCATCTGTCATTGATCATTTTTTAATCACCCTTTAATCCAGGCACATGAGGCGTGCCTGCAGTATGCTCATTTCCTTTTTCCCACACCGATAAAGGAATGTTCCTATGGCTAACTCAAGAACTGCCCTCATCATCGGCGCCTCTCGCGGGCTTGGCCTGGGCTTGGTGCAGCGGCTGAACGAAGACGGCTGGAACATCACCGCCACGGTCCGTGACCCACAAAAGCCCGGCGCGCTGGGCGAGGTTCCTGGGGTACGCATCGAACAGCTGGAAATGAACGACACTGCCCAGCTCGATGGCCTGAAGCAACGCCTGCAAGGTGAAGTGTTCGACCTGGTGTTCATCAACGCCGGCGTCATGGGCCCCCTGCCACAAGACCTGGAGACGGTGCAGCCAGAGGACATCGGCGCCCTGTTCATGACTAACGCGGTGGCGCCGATCCGCGTCGCGCGTCGACTTGCCGGCCAGGTACGCCAAGGCAGCGGCGTACTGGCATTCATGAGCTCGATCCTGGGCAGCGTGACCATCCCCGACGGTGGCGAGGTGTGCCTGTACAAAGCCAGCAAGGCCGCCCTGAATTCGATGATCAACAGCTTCGTGGTCGACCTGCAGCGCCCTGACCTCTGTGTACTGGCCATGCACCCGGGCTGGGTGAAAACCGACATGGGTGGCGAGAACGCCGAGATCGACGTGCTCACCAGTACCCGTGGCATGCTCGAACAGGTCAAGGCTCAGAGTGGCAAGGGCGGCCTGCGCTTCATCAACTACAAGGGTGAGCCCCTCATCTGGTGAGTCCAACCCGATCACCGGTTGGCGCAATACCGGCCTGGCCAAGCGCAATGCCTGGCCAGGGCCTGTAGAATGGCGGCAACCGTACCTGATTGAGATCACCACCCCATGTATGACTGGTTGAACGCCCTGCCCAAGGCCGAACTGCACCTGCACCTCGAAGGTTCGCTTGAACCTGAGCTGCTGTTCGCCCTGGCCGAGCGCAACAAGATTGCCCTGCCCTGGAACGACGTCGAAACCCTGCGCAGCGCCTACGCCTTCAACAACCTGCAGGAATTCCTCGACCTCTATTACCAAGGCGCGGACGTACTGCGCACCGAGCAGGACTTCTATGACCTGACCTGGGCCTACCTGCAGCGCTGCAAGGCACAGAACGTCATTCACACCGAGCCCTTCTTCGACCCGCAGACCCACACCGATCGCGGCATCCCGTTCGAGGTCGTGCTCAACGGCATCAACCACGCGCTCAAGGACGGCCGTGAACAACTGGGCATCAGCAGCGGCCTGATCCTGAGCTTCCTGCGTCACCTCAGCGAAGACGAGGCACACAAGACCCTCGACCAGGCCTTGCCCTTCCGCGACGCGTTCATCGCCGTTGGCCTGGACAGCTCCGAAATGGGCCACCCGCCCAGCAAGTTCCAGCGCGTGTTCGACCGTGCCCGCAGCGAGGGCTTCGTCGCAGTTGCCCATGCCGGCGAAGAAGGCCCGCCCGAGTACATCTGGGAAGCCCTCGACCTGCTCAAGATCAAGCGCATCGACCATGGTGTACGCGCCATCGAAGACGAGCGCCTGATGCAGCGCATCATCGACGAGCAGATTCCCCTCACCGTGTGCCCATTGTCGAACACCAAGCTCTGCGTGTTCGATCACATGAGCCAGCACAACATCCTCGACATGCTCGAGCGCGGTGTGAAGGTGACAGTGAACTCGGATGACCCGGCCTACTTCGGTGGTTACGTCACCGAGAACTTCCATGCCTTGCACACTCACCTGGGCATGACCGAAGACCAGGCCCGCCGCCTGGCCCAGAACAGCCTGGACGCGCGTCTGGTCTGACGCGTCTGCGTGGGTGCTCAGCCCACCTGCAGCGTTGTGACCCGGGCAATGCGGTTGATCTGCTGAATGCCTTCGGCGGAAATCTGCATTGCCCGTGTCCCCCCTGGCTCGCGGATCCAGCCAGATTGCAGAAACAGCGTAAGCAATGCCTGCCCAAGGCTACCGCCCAGGTGCGGACCTTGGTCGCTGCAGTGGCAGATCACGCATCCACGCTGCTGGCGCGGCGCCAGGGCATCGATATACACCCCGATGCGCGCCAGCTCTTCCCGTCCCTCATCGCTGACCATCGGTTGACGGTCGCTGCTCTCGAGCCAACCTGCGACCACCAGGCGGTGATACAACTCAGCGGCCAGCTCGCCCCCCATATGGTCACCACAACGACGCGCCCTGCGCATCGACATCGGCATCTGTACCGGTGCCGCCCGCTGCTGGCCGTCACAGCCAAGCTGCACACTGGCCAGCGCTTCGACCGCCGCCCCCACCTGGGGCGTGGCAAGTCTGAAGTAGCGCTTGCGGCCACGCGCTTCGAGCCTGAGCAAACCTGCCGAAGACAAAAGCGACAGGTGCGCGCAGGCAGAGGATGAGGTCAACCCGGTCATCATCGCCAATTCATCGGTCGGCCGCGGCGTGCCATCGATCAGCGCCCATAACATCGCGCTACGCTTGGGGTCGGCCATCAGGCCGGCAATCTGGCTGATACTGCTGACTGCATTCATGTCCTGTTACTCCCTGCCAATCACATCTGATTTCCAATGGCCAACCCTGGCAACGCCGATTACACCTCTCGGCGGGTGCCAGCCGCGACAAGCAAACGCCTTGCCGACGCCAGCCCCGGGCGCAGTATAAGCCGCACGCACGACCGCTCCCGCAGGCATGCGCGTTCAGAGGTGTCAAAGTGAATTAGGGTATGGCAACCCTTCAGCCCCCCGCGCAGCCCGGTGGTTGGGGCGCTAAAGCCCTGTAGTGAAGGAAGCTGCTGTTTAGCAAGGAAGAAACAGGCCATGAGGAAGAATGGCCCTATGCACCCAAGGGAGTCTGCCGACACCTTGCTTCCCCAAATAACGCAAATTAAAGCGAACCTTCTACACACTTCGAAGCATTGCATTAACCCGTGCAGCGACCGCCAGTCAGAACACTCCCGCAAGCCATGGCGCAGGGTTGCCGCAGCGCTACACTTGATCCGCTCTCCCCCCTATTCGGAGGTATGCCGCGATGAAGATTGTCGTCAGTGCGTCGAACCGCAACCCCAATTGCCCTTGGCAGGTATGCCTCGACCAGCATGTGGTGGGCTTTCGCAGCGAGGCCGAAGCACGCGCCTTTGTCGCAACCCTCGAGACCCGTTTACAGGCCCCTCATCCGCTCATGCCGGACGCTTGGCCTGCAAACCCCGGGTCAGTAGCGCGACACTGACCACCAGTGCCCCGCACAGGCTGATCACCAGTGTCATGGGCACCGCACTGCCATCGTGCAGGACGCTGACCAACGCCGCCGCACCGGCGGCGACGCTGAACTGCAAGCAGCCCATCAATGCCGAGGCGCTGCCTGCCCGGGCCCCCTGGCCACTCATGGCGCAGGCCGAGGCATTGGGAATGATGCAGCCAAGGCTGGCAATGCAGACGAACAGTGGCACCAGCAGTGGCCACAACTGCGCCGGGCGCAACGCTGCCACGCCAAGCAGAACCAACCCCGCCGCCAGGTAGAACCACACCGCCCGCACCAGCAGGAATGCCGGGCCACGCTTGGCCAGCAGACGTGCGTTGACTTGCGCCACCAGAATGAAACCCGCCGCGTTGGTGCCGAACAGCCAGCCGTAATGCTCTGCGGGTACGCCATAGAGCTTGATGAATACGAAAGGTGAACCAGCGATGTAGGCAAACATCCCGGCAATGGCGATGCCTCCGGTCAAGGCATGCCCGATGAACACGCGATCGGCCAGCAGTCGCGAGTATTGACGCAGCGCCCCCGACAGCGGCTGGCGCGGCATGTGCGCCGGCAAGCTCTCTGGCAGGCCCAGGCCCACTGCAAACAGGCAGAACGCGCTGAACAGGCTCAAGGCGAGGAAGATCGATTGCCAACCGGACAGGTTCACCAGCACCCCACCCAGCATCGGCGCAAGGATCGGCGCCAGCCCCATCACCAGCATCAGTTGCGAGAACACCTTGGCCGAGGCCACCGGGTCGCATTTATCACTGACGATGGCCCGCGACAGCACCATGCCGGCACAGCCGCCCAAGGCCTGAACGAAGCGCGCCACGATCAGCGTATCGAGGTTGGGCGCGTAGGCGCAGGCCAACGACGCCAGGGTGAACAGCCCCACGCCGAACAGCAGTGGCTTACGTCGGCCGAAGCGATCGGCCACCGGCCCATAGGCCAGTTGGCCGAGCGACAAACCGAGGAAGTACGCAGCCAGCGTGGCCTGTACATGTTTCTCGTCGGTGGCGAACGCCTGCGCCATGGCCGGGAAGGCGGGCAGGTAGAAGTCGATCGCCAGGGGCCCGAACGCACTCAGTGCGCCCAGGATCAGCACCATTCGCAGGTTCATCAGGAATCCATAGCAGGCTAAGCAAGCGCGTAAGTCTACCTGCAGTGGACCCCATCAGTATGAAAACATTTGCTACAAATCAGCAGGGCGGCTTCACGCTACCTCGGCCTGATAGCCCTCTTCCCGAATGGCTGCCAGCACCTGCTCGACCATCAGCACACTCTTCACGCGCACTTGCTTGGCAGCCAGGTCGACTTCCACCTGCGCCTTCGCATCCTGCTCCTGGACGGCGCGGGTCACCGCTTTCACGCAATGGCCGCAGGTCATGCCTTGTACGTTGAACACTTGCATGGGTGTTGCCTCCTTGTGGGTTTTGCGCAGTTTCAAGCTTGCCATCGGGGCAAGGTCAAGTTCTGCGGCGAACGGCCGGGGTGGAAATCCGCGCGCTCCTCGGCCAAGCTGCGCCTTTGATGATTCAGGCAAGCAGGAGATTCTTCATGTTCAGGGCAGCAGTGAGCGTTGTCGGGCTATTGGGCGCGCTAGCCGCGGTGCCGCCGGCCAGCGCCGAGGGCAACTCGGACTACAGCGTACTGATCATTTCCCGGGAGCGCCTGGAAGTATCCACCAGCTGCGAAATCGGCATCTACCTCAACGATCAGCTGTCCGGGCGAGTGTTCCAGGAACAATCGGCCTCCTTCAACCTGCCGCCGGGCCCGGTCGATGTACGCTTGCGCCTGCTGCCGGGGCAAATGCCCGGTTGCGCGCCAGGCATCGAGGACCAGCGCAGCACGCGGCTGACCTTGCAGGCGGGCCAGATCAACAAATACCGCATTGCCATGGGCCACAATGGGCTTGAGTTGAAGCGAGCCGGCCTGGGCTATTGACCTTCCCTGCATGGCAAGGTTGATGCTGGAGGCCTGTCCAAGGAGGAAAGCCATGTCAGCATCCACCACTTTCGACTTGCCGATTTCCGGCATGACCTGCGCCAGTTGTGCTGGCCGTGTCGAGCGCGCCCTGCGCAAAGTCAGCGGCGCCGAACAGGTCAGCGTCAACCTCGCCACCGAACAGGCCCGCGTCCAGGCGCCGGCCGGCAGCCTGCCAGCCCTGGTCGACGCCGTGCGCGACGCAGGGTATGGCGTGCCGACCCGCACCGTAGAGCTGCAGATCGGCGGCATGACCTGCGCCAGCTGTGTTGGCCGGGTCGAACGGGCCCTGGGCAAATTGCCGGGGGTCGAGCAGGTCAGCGTCAATCTGGCCAGTGAACGCGCCCACCTCGAAGTGCTCCAGGCCCTCGATGACCAGCAGTTGATCGCCGCCGTCGAGAAAGCCGGCTACAGCGCCAGCCTGCCACAGGCGCGCCAGGATGATCAGCAGGCTGCCCAACGTCGCCTGCGCAAGGAACGCCTGGCGGTCGGCGTCGCCCTGCTGCTGGCGCTGCCCCTGGTGCTGCCGATGCTGGTGCAACCGTTCGGCCTGCACTGGATGTTGCCTGCCTGGGCGCAGTTCCTGCTGGCCACGCCGGTGCAGTTCATCCTTGGCTCACGCTTCTATGTGGCGGCCTACAAGGCGGTGCGTGCCGGTGCCGGCAACATGGACCTGCTGGTGGCCTTGGGCACCAGCGCCGGTTATGGCCTGAGCCTGTACCAATGGGCGCAAGCCACTGCTGGCAGCGAACCTCACCTTTATTTCGAAGCCTCGGCAGTGGTGATCGCCCTGGTGCTGCTCGGCAAATACCTGGAAAGCCGCGCCAAACGCCAGACCGCCAGCGCCATCCGCGCGCTGGAAGCCCTGCGCCCCGAGCGCGCCGTGCGCCTGGTCGATGGCCGTGAAGAGGACGTGGCGATCGCTCAACTGCGCCTCGGTGACCTGGTGCTGGTCAAACCTGGCGAACGCTTCCCGGTGGATGGTGAAGTGGTGGAAGGCAGCAGCCATGCCGACGAAGCCTTGATCAGCGGTGAGAGCCTGCCCGTGCCCAAGCAACCCGGTGACAGCGTCACCGGCGGCGCCATCAACGGTGAAGGCCGGCTGCTGGTGCGTACCCAGGCCGTGGGCACTGAAACCGTGCTGGCCCGCATCATCCGCCTGGTCGAAGACGCCCAGGCGGCCAAGGCGCCGATCCAGAAGCTGGTTGACCGGGTCAGCCAGGTGTTCGTCCCTGCGGTACTGGTGCTGGCGATGCTCACCCTGGTCGGCTGGTGGCTGGCCGGTGCACCGCTGGAGACCGCGCTGATCAACGCGGTCGCCGTCCTTGTGATTGCCTGCCCCTGTGCCCTGGGCCTGGCCACGCCAGCCGCGATCATGGCCGGCACCGGCGTCGCCGCGCGCCACGGCATCCTGATCAAGGACGCCGAAGCCCTGGAGCGCGCCCATGCTGTGAACCGTGTGGTGTTCGACAAGACCGGCACGCTCACCTCGGGCAGCCCACGGGTCGTGCACAGCCAGGCGCTGGCCGGCGACGGCGCCGAGCTGCACCGTCTGGCCGGTGCCTTGCAACGTGGCAGCGAGCACCCACTGGCCAAAGCGGTTCTGCAAGCCTGCGCCGAGCAAGGCCTCGACGTTCCGCCGGTGGCCGACAGTCAGTCGCTCACGGGTCGCGGCATCGCCGGGCGGGTGGAAGGGCGCGAACTGGCCCTGGGCAATCGCCGCCTGCTCGACGAAAGCGGCCTGCAACCCGGTGCGCTAGCCGCCATGGCGCAGGCCTGGGAAGCCGAAGGCCGCACCCTGTCGTGGCTCATCGAACGTGGCGCACAGCCCCGTTTGCTGGGCCTGTTCGCCTTCGGCGACAGCCTCAAGCCCGGTGCCGAGCAAGCGATCAGCACCTTGCATGAACAACACATCAGCAGCCATCTGCTGACCGGCGACAACCGCGGCAGTGCGAAGGTGGTGGCCGACCGCCTCGGCATCGACGACGTGTATGCCGAAGTGCTGCCTGCCGACAAGGCCGCCACCGTGGCCGCGTTGAAACAGGACGGCGTGGTGGCGATGGTCGGCGATGGCATCAACGATGCCCCGGCCCTGGCCGCCGCGGATATCGGCATCGCCATGGGCGGCGGCACCGACGTGGCCATGCAGGCCGCCGGCATCACGCTGATGCGCGGCGATCCGCGCCTGGTACCCGCCGCATTGGAAATCAGCCGCAAGACCTACGCGAAAATTCGCCAGAACCTGTTCTGGGCATTCATCTATAACCTGATTGGTATTCCCCTGGCCGCAATGGGTTACCTGAACCCGGTGCTGGCGGGCGCCGCCATGGCCCTGTCCAGCGTCAGCGTGGTGAGCAATGCCTTGTGGCTGAAAACCTGGAAACCCACCAGCACCTCGCAGGAGGCCCCATGAACATCGGCCAGGCCGCCCGCCGCAGCGGGCTCAGCACCAAGATGATCCGCTACTACGAGTCCATCGGCCTGCTCAAGCCGGCCACCCGCAGCGACAGCGGCTACCGCCTGTACCAGCCGCAGGACCTGCACAGCCTGGCGTTCATCAAGCGCTCCCGCGACCTGGGCTTTTCCCTGGAGGAAGTGGGCAAGCTGCTGACCCTGTGGCAGGACCGCCAGCGCGCCAGTGCCGACGTCAAGGCACTGGCCGTGCAGCATATCGATGAGCTGAACCGGCGCATCGAGGAGTTGATCAGCTTGCGCGATACCTTGAGTGAACTGGCCGCCCACTGCCAGGGCAACGACCGGCCCGACTGCCCGATTCTCAAGGACCTGGCCAACGGCGGCGAGTGCTGCCATTGATGTGTTTGGCCAGGTGGCCAAGAAATTGGTATGCCATATTAGCCTGAACCCGACCGAATAGTCGCCAAATGCGGCTTCGCCCAATAAATACGGGCATTTGCGCTCAAAAAATCCCGGACGCTGCCGATGCCCTGAGCATCGCGTGTCGATAAAAACAATCTCCGGGAGCGTCGATGAACATCAAACAGAAACTGACCTGGGCATTCGCGGTCATCGCCGCCTTGCCCATCGTCCTCGTGGCCACCCTGGTGGTCATCAACCTGCGCGGCGAAGCCCGCGATGGATTCCTCGACAGCAGCAGCCGCGAGATCCGCCAGGTCAGCAATGCCATGAATCTGTTCTTCCAGGGCATCACCCAGAACGTCGACTACCTGGCCAGCCTGCCAGAGGTCACCGGCGCGGGCGCCGACATCAAGAAGCACATCAGTGCCGATGCCGCGCAAATCGCCCCCGGTGAACACGACAAAGCGCTGTTCGAACTGTTCACCCGCCTGGCCAACAGCCACTCGGACTATGCCTACGTGTCCTATGGCCTGAAGGACGGCGGCTACGCGTTCTGGCCGGGCGACCCGAGCATGAGCAACTACGACCCGCGTACCCGCCCCTGGTACCAGACGGCCATGGCCAACCCCGGCAAGACCCTGCGCACGGCCCCGTACTACTGGGCGGGCGATGATGCGGTGCTGGTCAGTACCGTGCGCGCCGTGGCCAATCAGCTCGGCAACCCCGGTGGCGTGGTCAACATCGACGTGTCGCTCAAGGGCCTGACCGAGATCGTTCAGCAGATCAAGCTGGGCGAAAGTGGCTATTTGATCCTCATGGAAAACAACGGCAACGTGATGGTCGACCCGCGCGACGCCAGCCACAACTTCAAGCAACTGGCGAGCTTCGGTGACGGCTACGCCGAGCTGGCCAAGGCCGGCAAGGGCCTGGTCGAAGTCGACCTGGGCGGGGTGCGCTACATGGCCAACGTCTACCCCGACGAGAAGCTCGGCTGGACCTTCATCGGCCTGATTCAGCAAGGCGAAGTGATGCAGACCACCACCCGCCTGACCTGGCTCATCGGCACCATCGCACTGGTGCTGGCAGCGCTGTTCGCCGTGGTCGGCGCCGCCTTCGCCAAGCTCATCGTGCGCCCGATCAACAGCGTCACCAGCGGCCTGGAAGACATTGCCCAGGGTGAAGGCGACCTGACCCGCAACCTCGATGTACGCGGCCGGGACGAAACCGCGCAGCTGGCCAGCTGGTTCAACCAGTTCCTTGGCGCCATCCGTAGCCTGATCCAGCACATCGGCTCGGCCGCCAGCAAGATTCTCAGCACCTCCAGCAGCTCGACCCGGGTGTCCAGCGACATGGCCGAGGCCGCCGGGCGCCAGCGCGAAGCCGTGGACATGGTGTCCACCGCCTTCCACGAAATGGTCGCCACCGCCAACGAGGTCGCGCGCTCCTGCAGTCAGGCTGCGCAATCGGCCGACAGTGGCCAGCAACAAGCTCGCGAAGGCCAGCAACAGATCGATGCGGCGGTGCACAGTGTCGACCGCCTGAGCCAGGAGATCGAACAGTCGGCGCAGTCGATCCAGCAACTGGAGCGTGACAGCAACGCCATTCAGTCGATCCTCGGCACCATCCGTTCGATTGCCGAGCAGACCAACCTGCTGGCGTTGAACGCCGCGATCGAGGCCGCCAGGGCCGGCGAACAAGGCCGCGGCTTTGCCGTGGTGGCCGACGAGGTGCGGGCCCTGGCCAAGCGCACCGCCGACTCGACCGCCGAAATCGATGGCCTGCTCGGCAACCTGGCCAGCCGCACCGCCGAGGTGGCCGAGCAGATGCATGCGAGCCTTGAGGTGTCCCAGCAGTCCGTCAGCCGCATTGGCCTGGCCCGCGACAGCTTTGGCCAGATCCGCGAGTCGGTGGACATCATTCGCGACATGAACACCCAGATCGCCACGGCGGCGGAGGAACAGCACCAGGTGGCCGAGGACATCAACCGCCATATCAGCCAGATTCATGGCGATGCGCAGTTGGTGGCCGAGTTGGCCCAGGCGGCGCGGCAGGATTCGGAGAGCCTGGCTGGGTTGTCCAACGAGCTGGATTCGCTGGTGCGGCGGTTCCGCACCTGATCGGCAACCTGTACTGGCCCTATCGCCGGCAAGCCGGCTCCCACAGGTACAACACAAGCCTCAAGACATGTGGGTTACCTGTGGGAGCCGGCTTGCCGGCGATAGGGCCGCTACAGGCACCCTACAATTTCAACTCCCCCGGCGTGGCCCCAAACAACTGCTTGAAAGCCGCGATATAAGCCGAGGTCGAGTCATAGCCACACCCCAGCGCCGCGTCGGTCACACTCTCCCCCGCCTCCAGCAATGCCAGCGACGACAACAACCGCATCCTCTGCCGCCAATTGCGAAAGCTCAACCCAGTTTCGCGCTGGAACAAGCGCATCAAGGTCTTCTCCGAACACCCCAACTGCAGCGCCCACTGCTGCAACGTCTGCACCTGGTCCGGCGCAGCGATCAGGCCATTGCACAGCGCCAGCAATCCCGGATGACGGGGCAGCGGCAGCGAGAAGCCCACTTCGGGCAGCCTGCGCAGCTGGTCGAGCAGCACCGCCACCAGGCGCGCTTCGACACTGTCACCTTCCGGGTAATGCGCCGGGTACAGGCAAAACTGCTTGATCAGCTCCCGCGCCAGGGGCGTTACTTCCAGTACCCGGCACTGCGTCGGCGCCCACGCGCAGGCATCGCGGCGGATATACAGGCTGCGCATTTCGGCCTGCCCGGTCGTTACCACTTCATGTTCGGCATCGGCCGGAATCCACACGCCCCACTGCGGCGGGGCGAAGTAGCTACCGTCGCGGGTGTACACGCCCAGTACGCCGCTGATGGCATAGGAAAACTGTACCCAGTCATGGCGGTGGCAGGTGGTCCAGGAGCCAGCGCCCAGGCTTTCGGCACGGGCATAAAGCGGCCTGGGCAGGTGGTCCAGGGCAGGGATGGCGCGGGGGTGTCCGATGCTCGGCATGGCGGTTTCTTATAGTTCTGACCAGACAAGCCTAACACCTGTGGTATCGGTGTCGTTCATTTCGCGGGACAAGCCCGCTCCCACAGCTATTTCACTGTTCTCAGGTTCAGTGGAGTGCCTGTGGGAGCGGGCTTGTCCCGCGAATGGGGCGACGCGTTCTCAACGCTCGACAATCATCGTCACACCCTGCCCCCCCGCCGCGCAGATCGAAATCAACCCGCGCCCCTTGCCCGCCTTGGCCAGCAGCTTGGCTAGATTGGCCAGGATCCGCCCCCCGGTCGCGGCAAACGGATGCCCGGCCGCCAGCGAGCTGCCCTTGACGTTGAGCTTGCTGCGGTCGATGGCCCCTAGCGGTGCCTCCAGCCCCAGACGCGTGCGGCAGTACTCGGCATCCTCCCAAGCCTTGAGGGTGCACAACACCTGAGCTGCGAAGGCCTCGTGAATCTCGTAGTAATCGAAGTCCTGCAGGCTCAGGCCATTGCGCGCCAGCAGGCGCGGCACGGCGTAGACCGGCGCCATCAACAGCCCTTCCTGGCCTTTGACGAAATCCACCGCCGCCGTTTCGCCATCGACCAGGTAGGCCAGCACCTCCAGCCCTTGCGCCTGGGCCCACTCCGGCGAGCCCAACAGCACCAGCGAAGCACCATCGGTCAGCGGCGTGGAGTTGCCCGCGGTCAGCGTGCCCAGGCCACTGTGGTCGAACGCCGGCTTGAGCTTGCCGAGTTGCTCAAGGCTCAGGTCTGGCCGCAGGTTGTTGTCGCGCGCCAACCCCAGGAACGGCGTCACCAGGTCGTCCTGCCAGCCGTCGGTGTAGGACGCCGCCAACCGCTGGTGGCTGAGCAGGGCCAATTCATCTTGTGCGGCGCGGTCGATCTGCCAGGTCTGCGCCATGCGTTCGCAGTGCTCGCCCATCGACAGCCCGGTGCGTGGCTCGCCGTTGCGCGGCAGCTCGGGCTTCAGGTGGCCAGGGCGCAGTTGCAGGAATGGCTTGAGCCGCTCGCCAAGGCTCTTGCCGCGGTTGGCTTGCAGCAGGATGCGACGCAGCCCCTCATTGACCGCGATCGGCGCATCGGAAGTGGTGTCCACGCCCCCCGCGATGCCGCTGTCGATCTGCCCCAGGGCAATCTTGTTGGCCACCAGCAGCGCGGCCTCAAGGCCAGTGCCACAGGCCTGCTGGATGTCGTAGGCAGGCGTCTGTGGCGACAGGCGCGACCCGAGCACGCATTCGCGTGTCAGGCTCATGTCGCGCGAGTGCTTGAGCACCGCGCCCGCCACCACCTCGCCCAAACGCAGACCATGCAGTCGATAACGCTCGATCAGGCCCTCGAGAGTGACGGTGAGCATCGCCTGGTTGCTGGCAGTGGCGTAAGCGCCATTGGAGCGGGCGAAGGGAATTCGGTTGCCGCCCAGGATCGCGACCCGGCGAAGTGAACGCATGCGTGGATTCCTCCTGAAACCATTCGGTCCGTACAGCCTAGGTGTTTTTGCCGCATTCGAACGACCTTGCCACAAAGTTGGTCCACACTTGCAAGCTTGCCTTCAGGGAGTCCCGCACATGAGCGACCGCTATATCGGCTTTGCCAACTCCAACCTCGGCCGTCGCCTGGTCGATGCCCTTGGCCTGCCGCGCCCGGCGCCGCTGGAGCGCTGGCAGGCGGGCCGCCTGCGCCCTGTAGAGGGCGCGCTGGTGCTGGGCGGCGGGCCGTTGGCGAACACCGTCGAAGCCATCGCCCCGCGCCTGACCGACGAATGCTACAGCTTCAATGACGAAGGCTTGCAGGCCCCCGCCTGGGTCGCCGGCCTGGGGCCGAAGATCAAGGCCGTGGTGTTCGATGCCAGCCACCTGTCCGACAGCGACGCGCTGAAGCAATTGCGCGAGTTCTTCCAGCCCTTGCTGCGCAGCCTGGCCGCCTGCGCCCATGTGGTAATCCTCGGGCGTGCGCCAGAGCAGTTCGACGACCCACTGGCCAGCGTTGCCCAGCGTGCCCTGGAGGGCTTCAGCCGTTCACTGGCCAAAGAGCTTCGCAACGGCGCCACGGCGCAGCTGCTCTACATCGCCAACGGTGCCGAAAACCAGCTCGAAGGGGCCTTGCGCTTCTTCCTTTCGCCCAAGAGCGCATTCATTTCCGGACAGGTGCTGCGCCTTGAACCCTGCTCCGAGCAGGTCGAAGACTGGACCCGGCCGCTGGCGGGCCGGCGGGCGCTGGTCACCGGCGCGGCGCGAGGCATTGGCGCTGCCATCGCCGAAACCCTGGCCCGCGACGGTGCCGAGGTCATGCTGCTGGACGTGCCGCAGGCGCAACAGGACCTCGACGCCCTGGCCGCCCGCCTGGGCGGCAAGGCCCTGGGCCTGGACATCTGCGCCGGCGACGCCGCCGCGCAGCTGCTCGAAGCCCTGCCCGGCGGCATCGATATCGTCGTGCACAACGCCGGCATCACCCGCGACAAGACCCTGGCCAACATGACCCCGGAATACTGGGACGCGGTCATGGCGGTCAACCTCAAGGCCCCGCTGGTATTGACCCAGGCGCTTCATGAAGGGGGCGCGCTGGGCGCGCACGCACGCATCACCCTGCTGGCTTCGGTCAGCGGCATCGCCGGCAACCGTGGCCAGGCCAACTACGCGGCCAGCAAAGCCGGGCTGATCGGCTTCGCCCAGGCCTGGGCGCCGAAGCTCGCCGAACGTGGCGGCAGCATCAACGCAGTGGCCCCCGGTTTCATCGAGACGCACATGACCGCCGCCATGCCCATGGGCCTGCGCGAGGCCGGGCGGCGCTTGAGCTCGCTGGGCCAGGGCGGACGCCCACAGGATGTCGCCGAAGCCATCGCCTGGCTCAGCCAACCAGGGTCCGGCGCGGTCAACGGGCAAGTGCTGCGGGTTTGCGGCCAGGCATTGATGGGGGCATGAGCATGAACCGACAATGGCACGACCTGCACAGCCCCGACTCACGCGCCAGCCTTTACCTGCGCGCGGCGAGCAAGCGCAAGATCAGCGGCAGCACGCTACCGACCGCTGGCCTGCGCAGCTTCATTCGCGTGCAGCCCGACAACCTGTCCGCCTATCGCCGGCTCTGTCACTTCACCGACGATGGGCGACTGCCTGGCACTTACCCGCACGTGATGGCCTTCACGCTGCAGCTGCAGCTGCTGACAGCCCACGACTTCCCGTTCCCCTTGCTCGGCCTGGTTCACCTGCACAATCGCATCGAGGTGCTGCGCCCATTGGGCGGCATCGACGGGCTGCGCTTTGCAGTGTTCGCCGACAACCTGCAGGCGCATGCCAAGGGCGGCACCTTCGACCTGGTCACCGAAGCCGAAGATGCGCTCGGCCTACTCTGGCGCGAGACCAGCCGCATGTTGGTGCGTGGCCTGCACCTCGATGGCCAGCCCGACGCCAGCGAAGACAAGGTGCCTGAGCCCTTGCCGGAAGCCACCCGCTGGTATGCCGACAGTGATATCGGCCGGCGCTACGCCAAGGTCTGCGGCGACTACAACCCGATCCACCTGAGTGCGGCCAGCGCGCGGTTGTTCGGTTTTCCCAAGGCGATCGCCCATGGCATGTGGAGCAAGGCCATGGCACTGGCGGCGCTGCGTACCCACCTGCCCAACAGCCGATACGCGTTCGAGGTGGATTTCCGCAAACCCGTGCGCCTGCCGTCGGAGGTGGTGCTCAGTGCCAGCGTGGCAGGCCCTGCAGGTGAACTGCGGCTCGATGGGCATGGCGAGCTGGTGCACATGGTCGGGCGCTGGGAAACGCTCTAGCGCCTCGAATCCACTTGATTTGCATCGGGCCTGCGCCGAAGCTATGCGGCATTAGGAGACCCCCGATGAACCTGCAAGAACTCACCGAACGCCTGCACCGGATCCGCGACAACAACGACTGGCGCGGCTTCCACAGCCCGAAGAACCTGGCCATGGCTGCCAGCGTGGAAATGGCCGAGCTGGTGGAAATCTTCCAGTGGCTGAGCGAGGAGCAATCGCGCCAGCTGCCTGCTGATCAGCTCGCCCATGCCGGCCAGGAGGTCGGTGACGTGATCCTCTACCTGTTGCTGCTGTGCAGTGAACTGGGCCTGGACATGGAGCAAGTGGTTCGGGCCAAGCTTGCCGACAGCGAGAGGCGCTTCGCCCGATGAACGACCGTCACTTCGATGAGCTGGCCACCCGTTTCGCCGAAAAGATCTACGGCGGCGCCAAGGGCGCAATCCGCCTGGCCGTGCTCCAGGCCGACCTGGCCGAAGCCCTGCCCGACCGCCCGCTGCGGGTGCTCGACATTGGTGCCGGGCTCGGCCACATGGCGCTCTGGCTGGCCCAGCGCGGCCACCACGTGACCCTGGCCGAACCGGCCGCGCCGATGCTCGAAGGCGCCCGCGCGCGCTTTGCCGAAGCCGGCCAGCCCGCCACCTTCATCCAGGCGCCGTGGCAGGATCTGCTCGGCCAGCTCACCGAACCCTACGACCTGGTGCTGTGCCACGCCGTGCTCGAATGGCTGGCCGAGCCGGAAAGCATCCTGCCGGTGCTGCACCAGTTGACCGCCACCGGTGGCTGGCTGTCGCTGGCCTTCTACAACCGTGATGCGCTGGTCTACCGCAACCTGCTCAAGGGCCATTTCCGCAAGCTGCGCAGCAACCGCCTGCAGGGTGAAAAGCAGAGCCTGACCCCGCAAAAACCGCTTGATCCACGGGAGCTCAAGGCGCAACTTGAATCCATGTGGCACGTCGAAAGCGAGAGCGGCGTGCGGGTGTTCCACGACTACATGCCCAAGGAATTCCAGGACAAGGCCGAGCTGCTCGACCTGCTGGAAATGGAACTGGCCCACCGCCGTCACCCAGGTTTCGCCGGGCTCGGCCGCTACCTGCACTGGATGTGCCGCCCCCGCTGACCCGCCCGCCGGGAGGAAGAAATGCCGTACCGTCCGTTGTGCCTGGCCATGCTGCCGCTCGCCTTGGCCGCTTGCCAGGCGAGCAACCCCTACGTCGCCAGCAGCCGCCCGCTGCCACCGGCCCCCGCGCAAGCGGCCAGCACCTTCGACGCCAGTGCCTACCCGGCACCTGCGCGGGACTATGGACGTTACCGCAGCTGGAGCTGGCGCGACGGCCAGTTGCCCACCGGCAACGCCGACGCCGACCCGGGTCAACTGGCCGACGCCGTCAGCGGTGCGCTCGACCAGCATGGACTGCGCCCCGCCAGGGGTAGCACCGGCGACCTGCTGGTCAGTGCCGACATGCGCCTTGAGCGGCGCCTGCGCCAGGTACGCGACTACGACTACTACGACCCTTATTACGGCCCCTACTATGGCCCGCGTCCCTATGGCAGCGTCGGCATCGGTGGCTACAACAACGGCTACGGCGCCTATGCCAGCGTGCCGATCGTGCGCACCTACGAGGTCGAAGTGATGGTGGTGCGCATCGACCTGTTCGATGCCCGTAACGGCGAGCCGGTGTGGAGCGCGAGCGCCGAAAGCGGCAGCGACCAGAGCTCGCCGCGCGAGCGCGAAAGCGCCTTGCGCGAATCGGTGCACAAAGCGCTCAGCGGCTATCCTCCCAGTTAATGTTCAATGGAGAACCATCATGTTGCGCCGCCTTGTTCTACTGTCGTTCGCGTTGCTGCTCGCCGCCTGCTCAAGCCACAACGTCCAGCAGGACTACGACGCCAGCCGCGACTTTGCCGCGTACCGCAGCTGGGCGTGGCAGGAGCCGGGCCTGCAATACCGCCCGGATGATCCGCGCATCAAGAGCGATCTGACCGAACAGCGCATCCGTCAGGCGGTCGACTATCAGCTCGACCAGCGCGGCCTGCGCCCGGCCCAAGGCAATAGCCCGGCCGACCTCAAGGTGCGTGCCTACCTGATCGTCGAGCAACGCCAGCAACAGATCACCACCAACTACGGGGGCGGCTGGGGTGGCTATTGGGGTGGCTACTGGGGCGGGCCGATGTACAACGAGACCCGCAGCGTCGACTACAAGGTGGCGACCATCCAGGTCGACATGTTCGATGGCCATGACGGCAAGCTGGTCTGGCGCGGCAGTGCCGAGCAGATCATGAACAACTATCCACCGAGCCCGGAGGAGCGCAACAGCGCGATCCACAACACCGTGGCCGAAGTGTTGAGCCATTACCCACCGGGCAGCAAGAAATAGCCATGGCATAGCCCGTTCGTCAGTTCGCGTCTACCCTGACTAGGAAACCTGACTGAACGGGTAGCGGTGTTCAACGAATAAGGACTGCCAATGCAAAGCATTGTTCTCCTGATGTGGCTTGCCTTGTGCTCTGAACAAGATATCCGCGAACGCCAGATCGCCAACGTGCTGACACTGGGTGTCGCCGCCTGCGCCCTGGTCTGGCTGTTCGTCACCGGCCACAGCTGGATCGGCGCCGACGCCAGCGAGGCCGGCTGGGCCTTGGCCATCGTCATGCTACTGACCCTGCCCGGCTACATGCTCGGCCGCTTCGGCGCCGACGACGTCAAGCTGATGGGTGCCCTGGCCTTGGCCACCAGCCCGCAATATGTGCTCGGTACCTTCATCGGGGCGGGTGTCAGCCTGCTGCTGTGGCTGGCAACGCGCAGGCGTCTGTGGACCCTGCTCAACCCCAAGGTGAAGAAGCGCCTGCAGACCCTGACCGAGCAGATGGGCGACAAACAGGCCTTCGTCCCCTACGTGCTCGCCGGCTTTCTGCTTACCGCTGTATGGATCCAATGATCATCCCTGCGGTCCGATAGCTTGTACATGCCTTGTACAGAATCGCTTGCAGCGGCTATTTTTAAGCTGCCAGAGCGTCTGGTCCGGGAGCTGGGCCATATACGAACAGGGAGTTTGATCGTGAACAAGACATCAAGTGGGGTGAAAGTCCTGGTCGTCGATGATCAGGAAGTGATCGTCGAGCAGTTGTGCGAGTTTCTCGAAAGCCAGGGCCACCCCTGCGTTGCCGCCTTTTCAACCGACCAAGCCATCGAGCGTTACATCGCCGACGAAGCCATCGGCCTGGTGCTGTGCGACCTGGACATGCCCGAACGCGATGGCATCGAACTGGTTCGCGCGTTGAAGGAGGTTCCCGGGCGCCAACGCATGTTCGAAGCGATCATGCTCACCGGCCGCGCCGACAAGCAGGACGTGATCCGCGCCTTGCGCGAGGGCTTTGCCGACTATTACCAGAAACCCATGAACCTCGACGAACTGCTCGAAGGCCTGCGCCGCCAGGAGCAGATCCTGCTCGAACGCAGGGCCAGCTTCCAGGACCTGGGCAACCTCAATCAGCGCCTGCAGGACCTGGCGGGCTCCATCGACGAGCTTTACCAGGATCTCGAAAAAGCCCGCGGCCAGGGCGTTCACCGGCGAGCCACCGATGCCGAGGAGCCTGAAGGCGAGCTACCCGCTGCGTTCGAGAAGCTGTCGCCCCGCCAACTGGAGGTGGCCCGGCTGGTGAGCAAGGGCAAGA
The DNA here is from genome assembly GCF_044749525.1 of Pseudomonas sp. NPDC089395. Classification (NCBI taxonomy): domain Bacteria; kingdom Pseudomonadati; phylum Pseudomonadota; class Gammaproteobacteria; order Pseudomonadales; family Pseudomonadaceae; genus Pseudomonas; species Pseudomonas sp. NPDC089395. Next base: position 316,706 of record NZ_JBIVID010000007.1, on the reverse strand, counting down.
CCAACTATCAGATTGCCTGCGAGCTGGGCATCACCGAGAACACCGTCAAACTGTACGTCTCGCAGGTGCTGCGCCTGACCCACATGCACAACCGCACGCAACTGGCCCTGGCGCTGACGCCGAGTTCGTCGCCGGTGCACCAGCGTTTCATCACGCACTGACCCACGTCGCGGTGGGCCTCATTGCATCTGATAGGTAATGCTCAACATCACGCGCGGCGCTCGGCTCATGCTGTCCAGCGCCACATCTGCCAGCGGTTTGACCACTTCCAGCGCAACACTGCCAGTGCGGCCGTCCGATAACCGCACCCCCATTGCCACCGAACTCATGTTGGCATCCTCGAATGGCCCGCCGTTGTACCAGGCCTTGGCGGCGTCGAGGAGCGCATAGGGCTGCAACACAGGCGGCCAACCCGTGCGTGGCCGGATACTGTAGTTGAGCTCGTAGGCCACGCCCCAGCCCTTGTCCCCTGCGGCCTGGTCGCGCGGGTAGCCGCGACCGAAATGCTGCCCACCGAACACCGCCCGCTCGCTCTCGGGCAGCCGCTCATCACTCCAGTACAGCGCACCCGAGACAACGCCCTGCCAGTTTTCCAGCAAGGTGTCGCCCTGCAACCCTGCCAGTCGAAAGCGCAGGAAGTCCAGGTCGTAGTCGGCATCGCTGCGCGCGCCCAGGTAATCCAGGCCCTGATAGACCCCGGCACTGACCATGCGCAGGCGCCGTGGCTCGGCCTGGCGCCAGTCGCCCTCGAATGACAGGGCACGTACATAGGTGTCGTATTCGCGCTGGCCACCGCGCCTTTCATCGATGTGCTCACTGACCGAATAGAAACGCCCAGTCACGTTCATCCATTCATTCGCGGCAACGATCATCGGCTGTGCGAAGCCGAGCGCATAGCGCTCGCTCTCGATGCGTTGGCTCAGGTCGGTACCGTTGTCCAGGCGTACACGGGTGCCGGGTTCGCTGCGATAGCGCGCAGCCGAAAGCAGCAACTGGCTACCCTGGGCGTCCAGGTACTGGCTGTAGTCAAGCCGTTGGTAATGCGCTTGGTCATCACCCGGCGGCAGCAAGAAACGTGCGGTCAACTGCTCGGCAAGACGCGTCTGCGCATTGCTGGAGACCGTGAACAGCGCCTGCAGATCGTCACGGCTGCCGTCATTCACGGTCACAGCTGCTGCAAATGGCTTGCGCGATGCACGCAGGGTAAGCCGTGCCGCCCCCTCGGCGTCTTCACCCGGGACCACCTCGGCCTGCACGGTGACGCCTGGAACACGCTGCATCAGGCCAAGGGTGCGCTGGAGCGTAGCGTCGGTCAGTGGCCGCTCGGTTTTCAGCCGCTCGGCCAACTGCGCGAAGTAGTCCGCCGCGGGGCCGATATCACCCACGATCTGGACGTCGCGGATATAGCCTTCCACCAGCACCACGTGGGCGCGGCCATCGGCAAGATCCTGCTGCGGCAAGTAGGCGAACGACAGGGGAAAACCGTCGTGGCGGTAGCGCTGGGTCAGGCGATCGGTGAACCGCTGCAGTTCGTACAAGGTGATTGATTGGCCCAGCAGCGGCTGATAGTGCGCACGCAGCTCGCTCAACGGGTAGACCGTACCGCCTTCGAAACGCACCTTGTGCAGCACCAGTCGCTCGGCCATCGGCATCGAAGCCGGCTCGCCAGCGGCCACCCGTTGCAGCTGCGGCGCAACAGGGCGATAGGCTTCCAGCGGCAGATTCGCACTGGGCAGGCGGCGTTCGTATTGCTGGCTGTCGATATACACCGGCAACGGGTCGGCAAGAACCGCGTTGGCCCAGGACACGAGCATGAGGGGCACGACCAGAGGACGCATAGGGTGCTCCAGAATCCCTTGGGTACCGGAGCGTCGCCGGTCACACCCATCACCAGCAAGCGTAGGTGCAGCTCCGGCAAACGTCGAACGCTACTCACCCACCTGGAATGCCACCCGCGCCGTTGCACCGCTTTCGTCCAGCGCACTCAGCTCGTGCTGCCCGAGCTGCTGGAAGCGCACCAGCAAGCTGCCCTGGCCTTCGGTTTCGCCCAACGGCTGGCCGTTGAGGAACCACCAGCGCCGACCACCGCCGCCAAGGGCCGACACCTGCAGTTGCAGCGGCTCGGTGCTGCTTGCCGGGCGGCGCAGGTTGTCACCGGGACGTACGCCGACGATCGACAACGGAGGCGCGCTGGCCGGGACCTGCGGCGGGCAGTTGCGGTCCACCGCCGGCAGCCGCGTCGCACGCTGCTCGGCACGCGGCAACCAGGGCTCCAGAGGCGCCGGCCAGAGGGCGATGTCGCGCAGCTTGGCCCCTGAGCAGCTGCCATCCACCCGCAGCCCCTGGGCATTGACCCAGACCCGCTCGCGCAACCCCAGGCCGAGCGGCTGGTCGGCCGCCTGCAGCGTCGGTGGCGTAGTCCCGTCGAGCGTCCAGGCGAAGCGCTGCCGCCGGCAGTTGGGGTCCTGGCGCGCCATGGGCTGCCCCAACGGCCAGCAGATCGCCGCCACGCCAACGCTGTCGGGCACGCGCTCGACCGGGACGCTCAGGCCGCGCTGGCTGTCGCGGTTGCTCAGCAAGTCATGCACCTGCAGCATCAGGGGTGCTGCTGAACCCAGGCCGAACTGCCCGGGCACCGGCGTGCCATCGGGCCGGCCGATCCAGACGCCGATCAGGTAGCGCGGGCCGACGCCGATCGACCAGGCATCGCGAAAGCCGTAGCTGGTGCCGGTCTTCCAGGCCAGCTGCGGGCGTTGCACCAACTCGGCATGCGGGTCGCGGTCCGGCCGCGCCTGGCCGCTGAGGATGCGCCGGATGATCCACGCGGCACCTGGCGACATCAAGCGCCGCTCCAGCAGCGAGTCCTGGGGCTGCAGGCGCACCTGGGCACTGTTGCCGGCCCGGGCCAGTGCGGCATAGCCGCCGACCAGTTCCTCCAGGCGGCTACCGGCGCCGCCCAGAATCAGCGCCAGGTTGGGTTCGGCCAGTGGCGGCAGTGCCAACGGCATGCCGGCCATGCGCAGCTGCGCGGCAAAGCGTTTGGGCCCGTAGGCTTCGAGCAATTGCACCGCCGGCAGGTTGAGCGAGAGGGCCAGCGCCGAGCTGGCCGACACCGGGCCACTGAAGCCCATCGAGAAGTTGCCGGGGCGGTAGTCGCCATAGCGCCGCGGCACGTCCTGCAGCAGCGACTCGGAATGGATCAGGCCGTCGTCCAGGGCCATGCCGTAGAGAAACGGCTTGAGGGTCGAACCCGGTGAGCGCAGCGAGCGAACCATGTCGACGTGGCCAAAGCGTCGCTCATCGGCGAGGTCGATCGAGCCCAGGTAGGCCCGCGTCGCCATGGTCTGCGCATCCACCACCAGGATCGCCGCCGAGGTGCGTTCCGGCAGGCGCGCACGCCAGCCCAGCAGCAGGTCTTCCAGACGCCGCTGCAAGGCGGCATCCAGCGTGGTGCGGATCAGCGGTGGGCTGTCAGGGGTGTTCAGGCGCCGCGCCAGCAGTGGCGCCAGCGCCGGTTCCTGACGGGGCGCCAGCAACAGCGGCTCTTCGATGGCTTCGCTGATCTGCTGGGCGGGCCATACCTGGTACTCGGCCAGGCGCTGCAGCACCTTGTCGCGGGCGCGCTGGGCGCGCGCGGGGTGACGGTCCGGGCGCAAACGGCTCGGTGCCTGGGGCAGCACGGCCAGCAGCGCCGCCTCGGCGGCGGTCAGGTGCTTGGGCGACTTGCCCAGATAGGCCCAACTGGCGGCGGCCACGCCCTGCAAGGTGCCGCCGAACGGGGCACGGTTGAGGTAGAGCTGGAGGATCTCGCGCTTGGACAGGTGCCACTCCAGCTGCGCCGTGCGCCACAGCTGCCGCAACTTGCCGGCCAGGGTTCGGTCGTGCGGGTCGAGCAGGCGTGCCACCTGCATCGACAGCGTGCTGCCGCCCGACACCACGCGCCCACCGCGCAGGTTCAGCCACGCCGCCCGCGCCAGCGCCAGCGGGTTGACCCCGGGATGATGGTAGAACCAGCGGTCCTCGTAGGTAAGCAGCGCCTGCAGGTAGAACGGCGAAACCTCGTCGGGGCTGACCGGGTAGCGCCACACCCCCTCGGCATCGGCGAAGCGCCACAACGGCGTGCCGTCCTCGGCCAGCACCACTCGCGCCAAGTCGTCTGCCGGCATGGGCAGTGGCCACAGGCGGTCAGCCAGCCACAGCAGGGCGCACAGCAGCATGAGCGTGATGGCGAGGGTGCGCAGGTTCCTGCCCGCGCGGGTGCGCGGTCGGGCTAAGCTAGGCATCGGGAACCGACCTGGCCAGGTGATGGCCAAAGGCTTGGGAACGGCAACTCGCCGAATTGTTCATCAGGAAGCAACTATGCATGTAGAAGGTTTTTTCGAGTGGCTTGGCCAGGCCTTGGGTTCGTTGATCCGCTTCATCGTCGATGCCTTGAGCGGGCTGTTCAACCTGCTGGCCAATGCCGGGGGCAACTTCATCGATGGGCTGGCACGCACGTTGGGCATGGATACCTCGCTGATCAGCATCCTCGCCCTGATCGTCGGCCTGATGCTGCTGTATTCGGCGATCCGCGCGTTCATGCGTGCCTCGATCATCCTCGGGATCATCTGGCTGGTGCTGGGTTTGTGGGTGATGAGCTGGGTCATCCATTGAGGCTGTACCGCCAATTGTAGGAGCGGCCTTGCGTCGCGATCGGGCGCGCAGCGGCCGCAAGGCCAGCGCACGGTGTTTCTGTTGCACCGCATGCGCTGGTTTGGGGCCTCTGCGAGGCCCTTTCGCGACGCAAGGCCGCTCCTACAGCCTCATCGCGCCTTCACCGTCATCTCACCCTGCCCATCCCCCACCGCCTGCAGGTTCGGCCGGTACATCGACTCCACTTGCGGTGGCGGCACACGGTAGGTGCCCGGCGTTACCGCACGCGCCAAATACAGCAGGTGGGTGGTGCCGTAGCCGTCCAGCTTGAGCGCCGCCACATAGCGGTCATCGCGAAACTCCTGATGCACCACACTGGCGTTCTGCATCGATTCCCGCCATTGCTTCACTGCGCTGCTGGCGTTGTCCAGACTGGCAGCGCTCTGCGCCAGGTTCTGGTTCTCCAGCTCCAGGCCTGCCGGCAGCAGGTCGACCACCAGTGCATCAGGCACTCGCTCCTGGGCCTTGAGCGCCAGGTGCACCAGCACCAGGTCGCCGCTGCGCAGGTTCTGCAGGTCCAGTGGCTGGCCATTCATGCCCAGGTACTCGCGGCGAATCTCCAGGCCATTGCCACCAGCAACAGGCGCCTGGCGTGGGTAGCCGGAGAGCGTGAGCTGCTGATAGAGCGTGGCGTCGCTTTGGTTCTGCAGGCTCAAAGGCGAGGCCAGCAGCGGGCCTTCGAGCTTCATGCCAGCGTCGTCATTGCTGAACTCGCGGACCTCGCCGGCACTGTCCAGGCGCGCTTTCCACTGGCCTTCCGGCTTGCCGAGCAAGCCACGGCCAGCCAGGAACAAGGCGTTGCGTTCCTGTGTCGAGAGCCAGCGGTTGGCCGCCAACTCATCGGACAGGGCGAACAGGCGCTGGTCGACCTGGTCGCTGGCCAGATTGCTTTCCTGCAGCAGCGCCAGGATCAGCGCCTGGTCACGCAGGTTGCTGCCGTAGTCGGCCATCCAGCCCTTGCTGCGGCTGATGCCCAGGCCCGCCTGCAAGGCTTGTTGCGAACGCGGCTTGTCGCCCATCTTGTCCAGCGCCACGGCCAGTTGCACCAGCGGCAGGCCGGAGCGGGCATCGGCACGCCGATCGAACAGGCTGCGCAGGGCACCCAGCGGCGCCTGCTGGTTGCGCGCCAGCACCAGCGCGGCGTAGGCCTGCACGGCAAAACGGGTGTGCTCGGCGTTCTCGCTGTAGTCCACCTCGATCAGGTTGCGCTCCTGCAGGTAGCGCAGCAGGCGCTCGTTGGCCTTCTTCAATGCCTCGGCCGGCACGCCATAGCCCTGGTCGCGAGCGCGCAGAAGGAAGTCGGTGACATAGGCGGTCAGCCAATACTCTTCTTCGCTGTCGGCACTCCACAGGCCAAAGCTGCCGTTGTAGCGCTGCATGCCCAGCAGGTGCTCGATGCCCATCTCGATCTTGCGCTTGCGCACCGCCGCCGGCTCGCCCTTGATGCCCAGGCGCGCGAGGCTTTCGGCATCGGCGTAGAGGGACGGGTAAAGGCCGCTGGCGGTCTGTTCGAGGCAGCCATAGGGGTAGGCTTCGAGGGCGCGAATCTGCTCGGCCAGGTTCAAGGGCGGGCGGCTCGACAGGGCCAGGCTGGCCTCCAGGCCTGCCGGCTCGAAGGCGGCCAGGTCACCTTCTGGCAGCGTCCAGGGCTGCTCCTTGAGCGCTACCCGGTAGTGCTTGAGCATCGCGGGATAGGCCGGGCGGATGCCCAAGGTCCATTCGCGGGTGAAGGCACTGGCCGGCTCACTCGGCAACTGCAGGCCATCGACCCGCACCTGCACCTTGCCCTGCCCCAGGCCACCCTGGGCCTGCACCGGAATCATCAGCGTGGTGCGCTGGCCCTCGGCCAGGGTCACGCTTTGCTGGGCACTCGCCGCCAGGCTCAACGGGCCTTCGGTGCTGATGGCCACGTTCAGTTGCTGGGCCCGGCCGGACAGGTTGGCCAGGTCCAGCGCCAGGCGGGTCTGGTCGCCACCGGCGAGGAAGCGCGGTGCGGAAAGCTCGGCGATCAGCGGCGCGGCCACCACGGTCTTGCCTTCAGCCATGCCGAAATGTTCCTCGGTCCAGGCCTGGGCCATCAGCCGCAGTTCACCGTTGAAGTCCGGAATATCGACTGTCGCCTGGCCTTCGCCCTTGTCGTCCAAGGTCACCGGCAGGCTCTGCTGGGCAACAATGGTCACCGTGGTGTTCGGCCGTTTACCGCCCTTGGCCATCGCTGCGTCGCCACCGAACGCCAGGCTGGCCAGGCGGCCCTGGCCGGCTTCGATGAGCTGGCCGTAGATGTCCAGCTGATCGGCGCCATAGGCCTTGCGGCCGAACAGGCTGGCGAAGGGGTCGGGCGTCTTGAAGTCGGTGATGTTGAGGATGCCCACGTCCACCGCAGACAGCAGCACATGCACCTGCTTGGGCACACTGCCATCGGCGTTGACGGCCTTGAAACTGACCGTCAGCGGTTGCTTGGGCCGCATCTTCTCTGGTGCCTGCAGGCTCAGCGCCAGCTTGCGCTCGGCGCGGGCCAAGGGCAGGTGGAGGACGCCGACTGCACGTTTTGGCGTGGCGTTGGCCTTGCGCTCGCCAGGGCGAATCACCAGGGCGCTGAGGTACAGGTCGTGGCGGGCCCATTGTTTGTCCAGCTGCACCTCGAAGGTCTTGCCTGCGGCGGGCACCTCGATTTCCTGCCACCACAACGGGCCTTCGCTGGACTCGACCATCAGGTAACCGCTGCCGGCCGCGGGTGGAGTCACGGTCACTTTGGCGGTGGCGCCGTCGGCGTAGGCCGGTTGGTCCAGCGCCAGCTTCACCTGGTCTGGCCGCACCGCGCCGCCTTCGGCGTTGTCCTGGGCACGGTAACCGGCCCAGAAGCGTTCGCTGGAAACCAGGCCGGTCTGTGGGTCTTCCACTTCGACACGGTAAGGGCCCCACTCCACCAGGAAGTTGAGTTTAGCGGTAGTACCGGCCTCGACGTTGAGAGTCTGCTCATCCTGGGTGAGGAATTTCTCGTTGTAGGCGTAGCTCCAGCCATCGCTCTGCGAGTAGTTCCAGTAGTAGTCGCGGCGCTCGCGAATCAAGCGCACCTTGAGGCCGTCGGCGGCCAGCTTGTGGCCGTCACGGTCAGCCACCAGGAATTCGAATTGCACCGGCCCGTCGCTGTCGGTTTCCTCGCCCTCGAACAGGCCCCGCAAACCGGGCAGGCGCTCGGCGGGCCAGATCGGTTGCTCCAGACGCCGAGTGATGGGGCGCCCACCCGACTCCTGCAGGCTGGCCTGCACGGTCAATTGCAGCGGCGAGCGGGCCTCGGCCCAGTGGCTTTCGATAGCGACCACGGCCTTGCCGGCCTGATCGAGGGTGACTTCATCAAGCTCCAGGTCCTGGTTGAGGTCGGCCTCGGTGACCGAGCCGAACTGATAGCCCGGCAGCGCCGGCACCGCCTCGCGCAGGGGCCGCAGGTAGGCCTGGCCACTTAGGCGGTTGCCCGTGGCCGGAGCACCATAGAGGTAACGGCCGGTGACCTGGATGTTCGCGGCGTCTTCGGGGGCGAGCGGCGTGCTGCTACCCTTGAGCTCCAGCGCCAGGCGCTCGGGCAGGAAGTCTTCGACGAGGAACTCGTACACTTGCTTGCGCCCACCACCCAGGTCGAGCAACAGCTGCCAGCGACCGGTCGGGGCCTCCGTCGCCAGTTGCAGCTGATACTGGTACAGGCCATTGCCATCGGCCTCCCAGACGAACTTGCGACTGATCTGCTCGTCGGGACGACGCACTTCCACGCTGACTGGCTGGGCCTTGACCGGCTTGCCGTCCTGGTCGCGCAGCAGGCCGTTGAGCAGCACGGTCTCACCGGGGCGATACAGGTCGCGGGGGCCGAAAATGAAGAACTGCAACGGGTTGGCCTGGGGGCCAGTGATGTCGAACTCGGCCAGGTCCAAGGCCGCGGTATTCAGGCGCAGCAGCGTGGTATGCACGCCCTGGGTGGCGATCAGGGTATCGGCCTTGGCAGTGATCGGCAGCTGGGCATGGCCCGCGCCGTCGGTGCTGGCCTGGGCCAGCAGCTTGCCCTTGTCGTCATGCAGTTCGAGGTTGACGCCATTGAGTGCCTTGCCGCCTTCCAGGGCCTGGGCGAAGACGTCGAGGCGGTCGCGGTAGCGGTGGGCGGACACGCCGATGTCGCTGAGGGTGAACAGGGTCGCGGGCTGCGAATAATCATAGGTGCCAGACGCGCGCATCACCGCCAGGTACACACCTGGTTCCTGCAGCGGCTTGATCCCGGCGATGGGCAGCAGCACGGTCTCACGGGTGTTGCGCGCCGGGTTGAGATCGAAGCGACCGCTGTAGACCAGCTCGGCCATGTCCAGGGTTTCCTTGGACTGGTAGTAGTAGAGGCTGCTGTTGCGGCCCCAGCTGACCAGGAACGCCGACAGGCTACCTGGCTTGACCCGGAAGAACTCGACATCGACCTTGTCGACGTTCAGGGCGATCACCGGCAAGCCTTCGGCCAGGCGTGTGGGCAGCAGCGAGCCACGGCTGGCGAAGCCTACCGTGGGCTGCATGTCGCGGGTTTCCAGGCGTGTCACCGACTCGCTGGCAAGCGGCTTGCCATTGACCGCCAGCAGGCCTTTGTCGACCGTCAGCACCAGTTTGCGCTGTGGCTCCAGGTGGCGCAGGCGCAGTTCCATCTGGTTATCGGAGAGTTCCCAGGCGCCGTCGACCTTGCCCTTCACGGTGTCGACCAGGTGCACTTTGCTGGCGAAGTCCTGCTTGGCGTCCAGCGGCACGGAGAAACTGACCGACAGGGTGCTGGCGCCGTCGAGCTGCACTTCCGAGGCATCCAGCACGCTCAGCTCACGGCCCTCAAAGCGCTTGGCGAGCACGGTAGGATCTTCGTGCCGGGCAGCCGGGGCCTCGGCCGGCGCGCTCGCCTGCGTTTGTGTGGCGGGGGCGGGCTTGTCGGGTGTCGAGGAGTCACAGGCGCTGAGCAAGGCCAGCGCGCAGGCCAGCAACAATCCTTTGTTGAACATGGAGTGGGAACTCTTTGGCAGCGGTGCTTGAGGGCAGCAACTATAGCGCAATGGCCGATGGCTGGCCGGTACAATGCGGCCAATTGGAAACCCGAAGGGGGCGCAAAGCGGCCCTGCTTTTCCCAGGAACTCACATGTCTCAAATTGCCAGCGACTGGCACCATCGCCTCACCCACCGAAAAGTCTGGGCCCTGGCCGCCCCGATGATCCTGTCCAACATCTCGGTCCCGCTGGTGGCGCTGGTCGACAGCACGGTCATCGGCCACCTGCCCCACGCCCACCAGCTCGGCGCGGTGGCCGTGGGCGGCACGCTGTTCACCTTCATGGTCGGCCTGATGGGCTTTCTGCGCATGGGCTCCACCGGCTTCGCCGCCCAGGCGGCAGGGCGTGCCGATGGCGCCGCGCTGCGTCAGGTATTGGTGCAAGGCCTGTTGCTGGCGCTGGGCCTGGCCCTGCTCATCGGCCTGCTCGCCCTGCCCTTCAGCCAGTTGGCGCTGCATGCCATGCAACCGAGTGCCGAGTTGCAGCAATCCACCGAAGCCTTCTTCCATACCCGCCTGCTCGGCCTGCCGGCGGCGCTGGCCAGCTACGCGCTGGTGGGCTGGTTCCTCGGCACCCAGAATGCGCGAGCACCGTTGGCCATCCTGCTGACCACCAACCTGCTGAACATCGCTTTGAACCTGTGGTTCGTCCTGGGTCTTGACTGGGGCGTGCTGGGCTCGGCGCGGGCCTCGGTGATTGCTGAATGGAGTGCCGCCCTGCTCGGCCTGGCCCTGACCCGCCCCGCCCTGCGCGCCTACCCCGGGCAAATCGCCTGGGCCGCACTCAAGCGCTGGCAAGCCTGGCGGCCATTGCTGGCGGTCAACCGCGATATCTTCCTGCGCAGCCTGGCCCTGCAACTGGTGTTCCTGCTGATCACCGTGCAGGGCGCACGCCTGGGCGAGGCCACGGTGGCGGCCAACGCACTGCTGCTCAACGGCCTGCTGCTCACCGCCTATGCCCTCGATGGCCTGGCGCATGCCGTGGAAGCCCTGTGCGGGCATGCCATTGGTGCGCGTGATGGCCAGACCCTGCGCCGCTCACTGGTGGTGGCGTGCGGCTGGTCGTTGATCACCAGCCTGGGGTTTGCCGGGGTGTTCCTGGTGGGTGGGCATCTGTTCATCGACCTGCAGACCGATATCGCCAGCGTGCGGGCGGCGGCGTACCCCTACCTGCCGTATCTGGCGGTATTGCCATTGATTGCGGTGTGGAGTTACTTGCTCGACGGGCTGTTCATCGGTGCGACGCGGGCGCGGGAGATGCGCAATGCGATGCTCCTGGCGGTGCTGATAGCACTGCCGCTGGCGTGGGCCATGAGCGGGTTTGGCAACCATGGGTTGTGGTTGGCGTTCCTTGGGTTCATGGCGTTGCGGGCGGTGACGCTGGGGTGGGTTGCATGGCAATTGCACAAAAAAGATCTGTGGCTCCACTGATGCAACTGCGCGCCCCCTGTAGGAGCGGCCTTGTGTCGCGAAATGAGGGCGCAGCCCTCACCTACGTCCTTACAACCACACACAATCCCAATGCGGATACTCACCAGCACGCAGCACCAATCCTGCTCGAACAGGATTGGCAATAATGTATCTCGCAGCAGCTTTCACATCCTCCTCCCTACGCAATGCCCGGTCATGAAAGCCTGGCTGCCAGATATGCCGCCGATCGGCACCTGCTCGATAGAGCGCACAGCTGCTTCGCGATTTGAAGGCACACATCAGATCCCCAAGGTTCACCGGCCCGAGTTCGATCAACCAATGCAAATGATCTGGCATCAGTACCCAAGCCAGCGATCGGCAACTGCCCTGATGGTCGCTTAGCCGTAGCTGCTGGATGACTGTTCTGGCAAACAACAGGTGCTTGAACAACGGGGCGCGATTGCGTGTAACGGTGGTGAGCAGGTAGAGCTTGCCTGGCTCGGAGTAGCGGCCCTGGCGCAGGCGATGATTACCTTGACTGTCCATGTCGGTTTCCTTTGAGCAATGTGTTCAAAGGTAGTTGGCGGGGGGGGTTGGGGGGAGGGTTGGACTGTTTCCGGGTGTGGGGCTGGTGAGGGCTGCGCCCTCATTTCGCGACACAAGGCCGCTCCTACAGGAAACGTGCAGGAGCGGCCCCGGCGATTACGACGACAGGTACGAGGAGCGGGTCAGGCCCAAACGCAGGGCATCGAGGAACTGGGTTCGCTCACGCGCGCTGATCTTGGCGCTGGCCACTTTGTCACGGTAGTGGGTCATCAACTCCTCCGGCGACAGGTGCACGTAGCGCAGCATGTCTTCGATGGTGTCGTGGGTCTCGATACCGGCGTGGTACACGCTGCCATCGGCGTTCTGGTAGATGTTCACCGAATCGGTGTCACCGAACAGGTTGTGCATGTCGCCGAGAATCTCCTGGTAAGCGCCAACCAGGAACACGCCCAGCAGGTAATCCTCACCTTCGTTGACCGCATGCACCGGCATGCTGGTCTCGATGCTCTGCTCGTCGACGTACTGGTTGATCTTGCCGTCGGAGTCGCAGGTCAGGTCCTGCAGCACCGCGCGGCGCATCGGCTCTTCGTCGAGGCGGTGCAGCGGAATGATCGGCAGCACCTGGCCGATGGCCCAGGTATCCGGCAGGCTCTGGAACACCGAGAAGTTGCAGATGTACTTGTCGGCCAGCTTGTCGTTGAGCTCGTCCAGCACCTGGCGGTGCGAGCGCTGGCGGGCCTTCAGCGAGTTGTGCAGGCGACGGCACACGGCGAAATAGCACTGCTCGGCCAGGGCCTTTTCGGCCAGGGTGATCTTGCCATCGGCGTACTGCGCCGCTACGTCACCCATGTAGTGGGTGGCGCGCCAGTAGGTCTCGGTGACCATCTCGATGTCGGTCGGGCCCAGCAGGTCAACCAGCCATTGCACGGTTTCCGGCAGGGCTTCCTTGTTCTCGATGGTCGGCACTTCATCATTGTGCTTCTCGACATCGGTCACCTGGATGACCAGCATCGCATGGTGCGCGGTCAGCGAACGGCCACTCTCGGAGAAGATGTGCGGATGCGGCAGGCCCTGCGCGTCGCAGAACTCCTTGAGCATGCCCACCACCACGCCGGCATAGTCATCCATGTCGTAGTTGATCGAACTGGCATTGCGCGAGTGGGTGCCGTCGTAGTCCACGCCCAGGCCACCGCCCACGTCGATATGGTCGACCGGCAGGCCCAGCGCGCGCAGCTCGCCGTAGTAGCGGATGGCTTCCTTGAAACCGTGCTGGTAGTCGGCCAGGTTGGCGATCTGCGAGCCCATGTGGAAGTGCAGCAGGCGGATGCCCTGATCCAGGCCGGCATCGCGGAAGCGCTGCACCACCGAGATCAACTGGGCGGCCGAGAGGCCGAACTTGGACTTCTCGCCACCGGTATCGGCCCACTTGCTCGATGCCAGCGACGACAGGCGCACACGCAGGCCCACCTGCGGCTTGACCTTGAGGTCGGCGGCCTCATCGATCACCAGCGCCACTTCGGACTCTTTCTCGATGACGATGAACACGTTGTGGCCGAGTTTCTGGCCCATCAGCGCCAGGCGAATGAACTCGCGGTCCTTGTAGCCGTTGCAGACGATGGTGCCGCCCTTCGGCGCCAGCGCCAGCACCGCCAGCAGCTCGGGCTTGGAGCCGGCTTCCAGGCCGATGGAGACGTTCTGCGTGGCGATGATGTTCTCGACCACCGCTTCCTGCTGGTTGACCTTGATCGGGTACAGCGCGGTGTACTGGCTCTGATATTCAAGACGCGCAATGTTGGCGTCGAAGGCGCCGGTCAGCTGGCGCACGCGGTCCTGCAGGATATCGGGGAAGCGCACCAGCAGCGGCAGCGACAAGCCGCTCTGGCGCAGTTCGTCGACCTGTTCGAACAGGTCGATCGGTGCGCTATTGGGCCCGTTGGGGCGCACTTCGACGCGCCCGGCTTCATTGATGGCGAAATAACCAGCGCCCCAATGGCGGATGCCATAAACACTGCGGCTGTCGGCCACGGTCCATTGGCTACCATCGTCTTTGCGTGTGCGTCGTACGGACATTCAAGTCCCCTATAGATAAGTCGAAGACACTGCCCCGCCAGCAGGCGGCTGCAGTGTAAAAGCTGAAAATGACGATTCGCCCGTGTCCAGGGATAGACCCTGGCCACGGCAACGAGTTTAGAAAGCGCTGGGCAAAAAAGCGCGGGCAGGCATCAGCCGCCGGATTTTTTTGCCTTGAAACCCTGTTTGGTCAGCTCACCGATCAGCAGTTCGACGTGATCGCCCTGGATCTCGATGACCCCATCCTTCAGCGCACCGCCGGTACCACAGCGGCGCTTGAGGGTGGTGGCCAGCTCCTTGAGCTGGTCGGCCGGCAGCGGCACGCCGGTGACGGTCGTCACGGTCTTGCCGCCACGGCCTTTGCTTTCACGGCGCACACGGGCAATGCCATCGCCTTCGGGGATGATTGGCTGCTTGCAGGTGCAGGCATCCACCGGCTGGCCACAGTCAGGACAGTGCCGACCGGCATCGGTGGAGTAAACGAGACCGCCTAGGGCGGCGAAGGAAGAAGCTTTCTTGGCCACTTTTGTTCCTCGGTGCTGAGGACAAAAACTGGTCGGCGGGAGCCGACCGCGAAGCCCCACTCTGGCAGGGGCGGCGCTACTGCCACAAGACCTGCGGCAGCCCGAAAAGGGCGCGCAGTTTAACGATAAATCACGCCGTTGCTAAGTACTGGATTGCGCCATTTTGCGAATGATTTGCGACTCAATGGCGCTGGGGCTGCTTTGCAGCCCTTTCGCGACACAAGGTCGCTCCTTCAGACGGTCCGCGTTGCGCTTGTAGGAGCGGCCTTGTGTCGCGAAAGGGCCGCACAGCGGCCCCAACTTACCCAAGACTAGCCTTGTACCGCTGCAACGCCGCCAACGAGTCCGGGCAATAGGGTTGGACCAGGCTATCGACTTCTGCCTGGGCAAGGCTGACGAATTTCGCCTCGATCACTTCTTCCGGCTGCAGCCGCAAAGGCGCATCGGAAACCGCCGAATACACCGCGCACCACAAACGGTTGTCCGGCTGGTCGAAATAGAAGCGCTCGTGGAACCTCAACGGCACGCCGTCGATCCCCAGCTCTTCAGCCAGCTCCCGCGCCGCCGATTCGGCATAGCCCTCGCCTGCCGTCACCATGCCGCCGGCAGCCACATCCCAATACCCGGGATACAGCGCCTTGCTCAAGGTTCGCCGGTGCACGCACAGCTGCCCGGCGCTGTTGAACAGCAGAATGAAGGTACAACGGCCGATCAGGCCCCGCTCGCGCAGCTCAGCCCTGGGCAACGCGCCCAACACCTGATCGGCTTCGTCCACCCAGGCGACCAGTTCGCGGTCGGAAGCCGCCCGGTGGGCGGCCTCGTCGGGGCTGATGGTCATGCTCAACCCTGCGACAGCAACTGGCGCAGGTCGATGACCGCGGCGTTGGCCCGGGAGATGTAGTTGGCCATGACCAGCGAGTGGTTGGCCCACATGCCGAAGCCGCTGCCGTTGAGCACCATCGGGCTCCACAGCGCTTCTTGCGAGGCTTCCAGCTCACGAATGATCTGACGCACGCTGACCGTGGCGTTCTTCTTCGCCAGCACGTCGGCGAAGTCCACCTCGATGGCACGCAGCAGGTGCGACAGCGCCCAGGCCTGGCCACGGGCCTCGTAGAACACGTTGTCGATCTGCAGCCACGGGGTTTCCACCAGCTCTTCGTCCAGCTGCGGGGCCTGGCCGGCGACCACCGACTCGGTCTTCAGCGAGGAGTTGAGCTTGACCCGGCCAACGCTGGCCGACAGGCGCTGGGACAGCGAGCCAAGGCGGGTGGCGACATCGCCCAGCCAGTTGTTCAGGTTGTCGGCGCGGGTGTAGAAGATCGCGCCCTTGTCGCCAGCGGCAAGGCGGGTCTGGTAACGCGTCAGCGACTTGATGCCTTCTTCGAACTCCGATTCGCTCGATGGCAGGATCCAGCTCTTGTTGTCGAAGTTGAAACGCGGCTCGGCCTTGGCCAGGTCGGCGTCCTCGGTCGACTGCGACTGCGAGCGGGCGAAGTCCTTGCGCAGGGCGCGGGACAGGTCACGCACCTGGACCAGCACGCCGTATTCCCAGCTCGGCATGTTGTCCATCCACAGCCCTGGCGGGAAACGGTCGTTGGAGATATAGCCGCCCGGCTTGTTCAGCAAGGTGCCGGCCACGGTCTTGAGGGTTTCCAGGGTGGTATAGCCGACCACCATCTGCTGGCCCGTGCGCTCGGCCGCAGCCTGGGCATTCTGTTGCACCGGGAACAGTTCCGGCTCTTGGCTCCAGTACCAGCCCAGGCCGATGCAGACCAGCAGATACAGGCCGATCAGCGTCCCCAGGGCACGGCTCCAGAGGCCGCCAAGGTAACTGCGGGCGGCAGCACCGCGGCCGTCGACACGCTCGCGGGGCTCGGCTTTTGCCTCACGGTTTTTCCAGTCCAGCATGGCTTTGTCCTTAATCAATCACGACGGTTCAGGGCTTGGACCACAGGCCTGCGCCAGGGTGCCACGGCAAGCCCGTGTCGCAGCACTATAAAGCAGACACCGCCTTACGCATAAGCGACCAATGAGTCGCGAACTGAATATCCGCATTGTTTCGGGCCAAGCATGCGGCGCGAGGCCGGCGCCTTAGCGCAGATATGGCATCAAGCCACTAGCGTCATCACCTTGTCATGAAATGGCAATAACTTCAGGCCCCTACCTCCACTCCCCCGCAGGAAGTTCGCGGCTATGCGCCTGAAGTGGCTGACCAATTTCAACACCTTGTTGCTGGTTACCGTGTGTATTGCCCTGGGCGCGACCCTGTGGTGGTCGCAGCGTGCCCTGGAACGGCCCTATCAATTGATGGAGCGTTACCTGAGCCTGTCCCAGCAGTTTCAGAACCAGGCCGCACGCAATATCCAGGCTTACCTGGGCAACGGCGACGCCGTGCGCCACGCCGCGGCCATGGAGGCCAACCAGCAGTTGCAAGCGGCATTGACCGAGCTGCCTGACGAACTGGCCAGCCAGTTGCGACCTGGCCTGGACACACTGAGCGCCTTCACCGCCAACGAACTGCTGGCGGCCGGCAAGCTGGCTGGCGATCCGCAAGCCTTGCTGCTGCAGGCCGAACGGGAACTGGGGGCCAACCTCGAACAACTGGCCCGCTATGCTCGCGACAGCGGCAGCGCTGCTGCCAACGGCTATCTGCAGCCCCTGATCGATGCCAGCGTACACCTGGGCCGCCTTTCGCTGGCCCGTGACAAGCTGGTCAGCAGCGGCCGTGCCGAGCTGGCCGACGAAGTGGAGCGCGAGCTGCAGTTGATTCGCGCCCAGGCCCAGGTCATCGACGGCCTGCCGTTGCTGGGCGTGACCGGTACAGCCGAATCCAGCGCCGACGACTTCGCCGCCATGATGGGCCTGGAAACCCAGGCCAATACCCAACAGGAAGATGTCGCGGTTGCGCTCAAGCGCGACCTGCAGAGCCTGCTCAACCGCTACCCCGCGGAGTTGCAACGCACCCGCGAACAGATCGAGCGGCGAAGCGCCTTGGCCGCCAGTACCCATGACCGGCTCGACGCCGTGCAACGGGCCATTGCCGGCCTGGAGCCGCACGTGCGTGGCCAACACGCCAGAATCGCCAGCGAGGTGCGCATCATGCAAGGCCTGATGATCGGCCTGATCCTGCTGATCGCCTTGCTCATCGACACCTTGCAGCGGCGCCTGGCACGCACCTTGACCGGCCTTGCCCCGGCCCTTTCGCGCTGGGCCGAAGGTGACTTCGCCCAGCCCATCGCCCTGGGGCGGACCAACCGCGAGCTGCACGACATCCAGGAATCGCTCAACCGCCTGCGCCACTACCTGGTGGAACTGGTCGGCACCATCCGCCACAACGCCGAGCAGGTCGCCGGCAGCAGCCACGCCCTGGCGGGCATGAGCGCCGCCCTGCACCAAGGCGCCGAACGCCAGGCCGGTGACACCGGGCAGATCCGCGATGCCCTGGGCGCACTGGAGGCGACCATCCAACAGGTGGCCGGCGACGCCAGTTCCGCAGCCGACGCCAGCCGCGACGCCGGCCGCGCCGTGGAACAGGGCCAGGCCGTGATCGGGCAGAGCCTGTCGGGCCTGCGCACGCTGGTCGACGAGGTACAGGGCAATGCCCGCACGATCGAGCAGCTGGCCGAAGAGTCGGCGACCATCGGCGGGGTGCTGACGGTGATCCGCTCGATTGCCGAGCAGACCAACCTGCTGGCCTTGAACGCCGCGATCGAAGCCGCTCGCGCCGGCGAGATGGGCCGCGGTTTTGCCGTGGTGGCGGACGAAGTGCGCTCGCTGGCGCAGCGCACCACCGGGGCGACCGGCGAGATCCAGGCGCTCATCGACCGCCTGCAGCAGGCCGCGAAGGAGTCTGTGGTGGGCATGCGGGCTCAGCTCGAACATGCCGAAGCGACTGCCGGTCGAGCCCAGGCCGCCGATGGCGCGCTGGATGACATCGTCAGCGCGATTCGCACAATTGCCGTTACGGCGGTACGCATCGCCGATGTCACGGCGCAGCAGAGTGGCGCGGTGAGCGAGATTCGCGATCACAGTGAGCGGATTCATGCACTGGGTGAGGACAACCTGCAGCGTATTGGCGAAGGGCGCGAGCAAGGGGAGCAGTTGCTGAGCCTGGGTGGTGAGTTGAACCGAGCTGTTCGCGCGTTCAGGGTCTGACAGGTCTGGCCCTATCGCCGGCAAGCCGGCTCCCACAGGTACCCCACAATTCTCATGATCTGTGGGGTACCTGTGGGAGCCGGCTTGCCGGCGATAGGGCCCTTACTGGCGAAACACTATCAGCGGCCATGTGTCGCCCTGCTACCCCCCAATCTCCCAACCCCCTTCATCTCCGCTATCATGCCCCGCATGTTCCACCTCGCGAGTCCGTCATGCGCCGCCTGTTTTTCCTGCTGTTCCTGCTGCTGGCCAGCCCAGCCTTCGCCACGGGCCTGCTCGACAACCGCCCCAGCGCTACCCTCGGCGCCGCCTCGCTGTCCAACGGTGCCGACTTCCTGCCGGTGCACGAGGCCTTCAAGCTCAGCCTGGTCCAGGCCGACGCCCAGACCATCAAGTTGCGCTTCGTCGCCACCGACGGCTACTACCTGTACCGCCACCGCTTCCAGTTCCGCACCGAACCTGCGGACGTCGCCCTGGGCACACCGAACATCCCCAAGGGCGAAGCCAAGCACGATGAGTTCTTCGGCGACGTCGAGGTCTACCACGGCATGCTCGACATCGAACTGCCGCGCAACGACGCCCGCGCCTTCACCCTGCTGGTGGGCTACCAGGGCTGCGCCGACAAAGGCCTGTGCTACCCACCTGAAACCGAGCGCCTGAGCATCGACGGCGAAGGGCCTGGCACACTGCCGGCCAGTGGCGAACAGGTCTGGAACTGGAAGTCGTTGTTGCTGTTCTTCCTCGCCGGGGTTGGCCTGACCTTCACCCCCTGTGTGCTGCCGATGCTGCCGATCCTTTCCGGCGTGGTCTTGCGAGGCCAGGTCGGCGGCCTGCGCGGTCTGTCGCTGTCATTGGCCTACATCCTGCCGATGGCGGCCAGTTTCGCCGTGCTGGGCGCGCTGATGGGCCTGTTCGGTGCCGGCCTGAACCTGCAGGCGCGGCTTCAGTCAGCCTGGGTGCTGGTGCCCTTCGCGTTGTTCTTCGTGCTGTTCGCCCTGGCCATGTTCGGCCTGTTCGAACTCAAGCTGCCGCACGCCTTGAGCAATCGCCTGGAAAACGTGGCCAACCACACCCGGGGCGGCTCGCTGCTGGGCGCTGCGATCCTGGGCGTGTTGTCGAGCCTGCTGGTTTCGCCCTGCGTATCAGCGCCCCTGGCCGGTGCCTTGCTGTACATCAGCGCCAGTGGCGACGCCGTGGGCGGCGCGCTCAAATTGTTCGCCCTGGGCCTGGGCATGGGCGCACCGCTGCTGCTGGTCGCCACCGGCGGCGCGGCCTGGCTGCCAAAGAGCGGGCCTTGGATGAACACCGTGAAGAACGCTATTGGCGTCTTGCTGCTGGGCCTTGCCATCGGCCTGCTCAGCCGCGTGCTGCCGGGGCCGGTGACCCTGCTGCTGGTGGGTTTCCTGGCCGCCGGCGTGGCGCTGTTCCTCGGCGCCCTGGAGTTCGTGATCAAGACGCCACGCCAGCGCCTGGCGCAACTGCTTGGCCTGGCCTCGCTGGTGTACGCCCTGGCCTGCTGGTATGGCGCCCTGAATGGCCAGGGCGATCCCCTGCGCCCGCTGCCACCGCCCGCCGTCGCTGGCGCCAACAGTGGTGCCGAAGCCCGCGAAAGCGCCTGGCAGACCATCACCACGCCTGCCGCCCTGGACGCCGCGCTGGCGGACGCCAAAGCCAACGGCCAGCCGGTTTTGCTGGATTGGTACGCCGACTGGTGCATCAGCTGCAAGGTGATCGAGCACGAAGTGCTCAACGCCCCACACGTCCAGTCCCAGCTGGTCGCGTTCAAATTACTGCGTTTCGATATCACCCAGAGCAATGCCGAACAACGCACCCTGCTCGACCGCTACCAGTTGTTCGGCCCACCCGCGCTGTTGTTCTTTGCCGCGAACGGCAGCGAAATGACCACTGATCGGGTGATTGGCGAGATAAACGCCGGGGAATTCGCCGAAGTTCTTACGCGCGTGCGCGGCAAACTGCGTCTATAACTTCCCGCGTGCCGGGAAATTTCTGCCAATGAGTGACCAGATTTAATCATTTGGTCACATACTTCGCGCGAACCTCGGACATCGTGCTGCCTATTGCGGGGAACTGGACACTTGCCGTCGCTTTACGGCACACTCGCCGCGCTGTGTCGAATTGCCCTACAAATCCAAGGAAATACGCAGATGGCAACCCTACTGGTGCTTCATGGCCCCAACCTGAACCTGCTCGGTACCCGCGAGCCGGGCCACTACGGCGCCGTGACCCTGGCCCAGATCAACCAGGACCTGGAGCAGCGCGCCCGCGCCGCTGGCCATCATCTGCAGTACCTGCAGAGCAATGCCGAGTACGAACTGATCGACCGTATTCACGCCGCACGCAACGAGGGTGTGGACTTCATCCTGATCAATCCGGCTGCTTTCACCCACACAAGCGTCGCATTACGTGACGCATTGCTTGCGGTGAGCATCCCATTCATCGAAGTGCACCTGTCCAACGTGCACAAACGCGAACCGTTCCGTCACCACTCCTACTTCTCCGATGTCGCCGTAGGGGTGATCTGCGGTCTGGGCGCCAGCGGTTATCGCCTGGCCCTGGAGTCCGCACTGGAACAGCTGGCTGCCAACGCACAGCCCTGATGATTGAGACCTTGGCCCGAGTGGGCCGAGGTTCGAGAGAAACGTTCAGATACGTTTTTTAAATTACGCCCCCTGACCGAACCTTTGGGAGTTGATGATTAATGGATATCCGTAAAGTCAAGAAACTGATCGAGCTGCTGGAAGAGTCTGGCATCGACGAGCTGGAGATCAAGGAAGGCGAAGAGTCGGTCCGTATCAGCCGTCACAGCAAGACCCCAGCAGCTCAACAGTTCTACGCACCAGCACCGATGGCTGCCCCTGTAGCCGCCGCCCCGGTCGCTGCCGCTGCCGCTGCCGCACCGGCTGCCGAAGCCGCCGCCCCGGCCCTGCGTGGCACCGTGATCAAGTCGCCAATGGTCGGTACCTTCTACCGCAAGCCTTCGCCGACCTCGCCGAACTACGCTGAAGTCGGCCAGACCGTGAAGAAAGGCGACGTCCTGTGCATCGTCGAAGCGATGAAAATGATGAACCACATCGAATGCGAATGCAGCGGTGTCATCGACGCCATCCTGGTGGAAGACGGTCAGCCGGTTGAGTTCGACCAGCCGCTGTTCACCATCGTTTGATTCGCGGAGAGCCAACGATGTCTGGGAAGCTGGAAAAAGTCCTGATCGCCAACCGTGGGGAAATTGCCCTGCGGATTCTGCGTGCCTGCAAAGAGCTGGGCATCAAGACCGTCGCCGTGCACTCCACGGCCGACCGCGAACTGATGCACCTGGGCCTGGCAGACGAGTCGGTCTGCATTGGTCCTGCTTCGTCCAAGGAATCGTACCTGCACATCCCGGCGATCATCGCCGCGGCTGAAGTGACAGGCGCCACCGCCATTCACCCGGGTTACGGCTTCCTGGCGGAAAACGCCGACTTCGCCGAGCAGGTGGAGAAGTCCGGTTTCGCCTTCATCGGCCCGAAAGCCGACACCATTCGCCTGATGGGCGACAAGGTTTCGGCCAAGGACGCGATGATCAAGACCGGCGTTCCGACCGTACCGGGCTCCGATGGCCCGCTGCCGGAAGACGAAGAGGTCGCCCTGGCGATCGCCCGTGACGTCGGCTACCCGGTGATCATCAAGGCCGCCGGTGGCGGTGGTGGTCGCGGCATGCGCGTGGTGCACAAGGAAGAGGACCTGATCGCCTCGGCCAAGCTCACCCGTACCGAAGCCGGTGCCGCCTTCGGCAACCCGATGGTCTACCTGGAGAAGTTCCTGACCAACCCACGTCACGTGGAAGTTCAGGTGCTGTCCGACGGCCAGGGCAACGCCATCCACCTGGGCGACCGCGACTGCTCGCTGCAGCGCCGTCACCAGAAGGTACTGGAAGAAGCACCTGCCCCGGGCATCGACGAGAACGCCCGCCAGGAAGTGTTCAAGCGTTGCGTCGATGCGTGCGTGGAGATCGGCTACCGCGGTGCCGGCACCTTCGAATTCCTGTACGAGAACGGCCGTTTCTACTTCATCGAGATGAACACCCGCGTGCAGGTTGAGCACCCGGTCTCGGAAATGGTCACCGGTATCGACATCGTCAAGGAGATGCTCAGCATCGCCGCTGGCAACAAGCTGTCGATCCGCCAGGAAGACGTGGTGATCCGTGGCCACTCGCTGGAGTGCCGTATCAACGCCGAAGACCCGAAGAAGTTCATCCCGAGCCCAGGCAAGGTGAAGCACTTCCACGCCCCGGGCGGCAACGGTGTTCGCGTCGATTCGCACCTGTACAGCGGTTACTCGGTTCCGCCGAACTACGACTCGCTGATCGGCAAGCTGATCACCTACGGCAAGGACCGCGACGAAGCCATGGCGCGCATGCGCAATGCCCTGGACGAGATCGTCGTCGACGGCATCAAGACCAACATCCCACTGCACCGCGACCTGGTGCGTGATGAAGGTTTCTGCAAAGGCGGCGTCAACATCCACTACCTCGAGCACAAACTGGCCAACCAGGAGTGATCGCGTTAGCGTGATGCATGAAAACCCCGGCCCAGTGCCGGGGTTTTTTATTGCCTGTCAGGGCCCAATCGCCGGCAAGCCGGCTCCCACAGGTTCGGTGGGGTATCTGTGGGAGCCGGCTTGCCGGCGATTGGGCTGCAAAGCAGCCCCCCCTCAATTCATGCACAAAGCCCCGCACTCGCGTAAACTGCCAGCCTTCGCGCAGCCTCGGGCTGCCCCTGTCGATTTACCAAAGGTGCCCGCCATGCCTTGGCTGCAAGTACGCCTGGCCATCAGCCCGGAACAAGCCGAAACCTACGAAGACGCCCTGCTCGAAGTGGGCGCCGTCTCGGTCACGTTCATGGACGCCGAAGATCAACCGATCTTCGAGCCCGACCTCAACACCACCCCGCTGTGGTCGCACACCCACCTGCTGGCGCTGTTCGAAGCCGATGCCGTGCCAGACGTCGTATTCGCCCACCTGCGCCTGCTGACTGGCGCAGAACTGCCCGAGCACCATGCCGAGGTGATCGAGGACCAGGACTGGGAACGCAGCTGGATGGACAACTTCCAGCCGATGCGCTTCGGCCGCCGCCTGTGGATCGTGCCGAGCTGGCACGAGGCCCCGGAAAAGGACGCGGTCAACCTGCTGCTCGACCCGGGTCTGGCCTTCGGCACCGGCACCCACCCGACCACCGCGCTGTGCCTGGAATGGCTCGACGGCCAGCAGCTCGAAGGCACCCAGGTGCTGGACTTCGGCTGCGGCTCGGGCATCCTGGCCATCGCCGCGTTGCTGCTCGGCGCCCGTGAAGCCGTTGGCACCGACATCGACGTGCAGGCGCTCGAAGCCTCGCGTGACAACGCCCAGCGCAACGGCATCGCGGATGAGAAGTTCGCGCTCTACCTGCCCGAACACATGCCAGCAATGCAGGCCGACGTGCTGGTCGCCAACATCCTCGCGGGCCCCTTGGTCTCCCTGGCGCCGCAACTGTCCGGCCTGGTCCGCCCAGGTGGCCTGCTGGCACTGTCGGGCATCCTCGCCGAACAGGGTGAGGAAGTGGCCGCGGCCTATGCCGCCGACTTCGAGCTGGACCCGATCGTCGTGCGCGACGGCTGGGTGCGCATCAGTGGTCGCCGCCGCTAAGCGGGCCTAGAATTAACCTCTGCACAGCTCCCGGATTGCCGCATGACCGACAGTTTCGTCACCCAGTGCCCGCATTGCCAGACCAGCTTTCGCGTCACTCATCACCAGCTGAGCGTAGCGCGCGGTGTGGTGCGCTGCGGCCACTGCCTGCAGGTGTTCAATGCGGCAAAACAGTTGCTGGAGCAGAATCGTGCCAAGGCCGGCAGCGCACCTGCGTTGCCTGCGCAACTGCCCGCCGAGGCGCCGTCTGTGCCCGCCCCTGTACCCAGCGAGCGGCCACCGGTCGAACCCGAGGACTGGGCGGCCACCGTCCAGGCCTTGGATGAGTTGGACCTGGACGAGGAGCTTGCCCGCCTGGAGCGTCGCGACCAGCCCGCCGAACCCCGTTCAGCCGCTGCAGACGACGCCCTGCAGGCACGCCGAGACGAGCCGCAAGCAGACCACCTCGGCGCAGCACCGTTCGGCACCGCAACCGACGATCGCCCCGAGCCGCAAGCGCTGGACGAGCCCGCGCCGGTCCTGATGGACCAGGAGCTGTTGGCACTCGAGCCAGAACCCGGGGACCGCACCGAGCCGACGCTGGGCGCCAGCCTCGACCTGGACTTAGAGGATGAGCCTGCGGCCCACCGTGCAGCCGAGCACGACGACGCCCGCGACTTCTCCGAGCCGCTGCCTGACGATGACGCGATCATTCACGAAAAGGGCCTGAGCGCCCGTAATGACGACGAAATCGATATCCAACTGTCGGCCCGTGACGACGACCCTGTCGAACCGCTGCCCGGCGAGCGCCTGGAACCTGGCTTTGCCGCCAAGGCCGAGCGCCCGTCCCGCAAGGAGCCACTGGTCGATGTGGTCGACGACCCGTTGCAACTGGGTTGGGAAAAGCCCAAGGCAAACTGGGGCAAGCGCCTGTTGTGGGGCGTGCTGACCCTGCTCGCCGCCGGCCTGCTGGCCTTCCAGTACGTGTGGTTCCATTTCGACGAACTGGCCCGCCACGACCAGTACCGCCCGATCTTCCAGCAGCTGTGCCCAGTGTTTGGCTGCGAAGTGCCGACCCGCGTCGATATCGGCCGGATCAAGAGCAGCAACCTGGTGGTGCGTAGCCACCCGGATTTCAAGGGCGCACTGATCGTCGACGCGATCATCTACAACCGAGCCCCCTTCGCCCAACCGTTCCCGTTGCTGGAGCTGCGTTTCGCCGACCTCAATGGCCAGCTGATCGCCAGCCGTCGCTTCAAACCCAGCGAATACCTCTCTGGCGAGCTGGCCGGCCGTGGCGAAATGCCCAGCCAGACGCCGATCCACATTGCCCTGGACATCCTCGACCCGGGCCCCAAGGCCGTGAACTACAGCCTCAGCTTCCGCTCCCCCGAATAACCCATTGCCGCACTGCCGGCTCTGTGGGAGCCGGCTTGCCGGCGATGAGGCCCGCACAGGCGGCATGCAGCACTATCGGCATAAGCCGACAACTGTTCAGAATTTATCCAAATCCATCTTTATCCGGTCACCGAGAGCGGGTATCATGCCAACCCTTTTTCGACTCCAATGATTCGGCCCCACAACAGGGAACACCTATGTCGGCGGTACGCATCGGCCAATACACACTACGCAACAACCTGATCCTCGCGCCCATGGCCGGGGTCACGGACCAGCCTTTCCGTACACTTTGCCAGCGCCTGGGCGCGGGCATGGTGGTGTCGGAGATGGTCAGCAGCGACATGAGCCTGTGGAACAGCCGCAAGTCGAGCCTGCGTCGCATCCACGAAGGTGATCCCGAGCCCCGCTCGGTACAGATCGCCGGTGGTGACGCGCAGATGATGGCGGCGGCGGCCCGGGCCAACGTCGAAGCGGGTGCCCAGATCATCGATATCAACATGGGCTGCCCGGCGAAAAAAGTCTGCAACAAAGCCGCAGGCTCTGCTTTATTGAGAGATGAAGCACTGGTCAGCGAGATCCTCCACGCCGTTGTCGGCGCGGTGGACGTCCCGGTGACCCTGAAGATTCGTACCGGCTGGGACCGGGCGAACAAGAACGGCCTGAACGTGGCGAAGATCGCCGAACAGGCAGGCATCCAGGCGCTGGCGGTCCATGGCCGCACACGCGCCGACCTGTACACAGGCGAAGCCGAATACGACACCATCGCTGCCATCAAACAGGCGGTGTCTATCCCGGTTTTTGCCAATGGCGATATCACTTCGCCAGAAAAGGCCCGGGCGGTGCTGGACGCCACCGGGGTCGACGGTCTGCTGATCGGCCGGGCTGCCCAAGGGCGTCCCTGGATCTTTCGCGAGATCGCGCATTACCTGGCGACCGGCGAGCATTTGCCAGCCGCCAAGCTGGACGAAGTGGAACGCATCCTGCTGGAGCACCTGGCCGCGCTGCACGCCTTCTATGGCGATGTGATGGGCGTTCGTATCGCCCGCAAGCACGTTGGCTGGTACCTGGCAACACGACCCGGCGGCAAGGAGTTTCGCTCCCGGTTCAACGCTTTGGAAGACACACAAGCGCAGTGCGCCAACGTTCGTGGGTATTTCAACGAACGTCGACAGAGCCTTGAGACAGAGGACGAACAAGGGGTGGCCGCATGACGATGATGACCGAGACATTAGTGAGTGGAACAACGCCCGTGAGCGACAACGCCAACCTCAAACAGCACCTCAATACGCCTAGCGAAGAGGGCCAGACCCTTCGCGACAGCGTCGAGAAGGCGCTGCACAACTACTTCGCACACCTGGAAGGCGCTACCGTCACTGACGTGTACAACCTGGTGCTCTCCGAAGTCGAGGCGCCCCTGCTCGAAAGCGTGATGAACTACGTGAAGGGCAACCAGACCAAAGCCAGCGAGATGCTCGGGCTCAACCGTGGCACCCTGCGCAAGAAGCTCAAGCAGTACGACTTGTTGTAAGGCCAGAATCCCAATCAGAAAAGGCGGCTCCTGCGAAGGAACGCCTTTTTTGCTGACTCCACCGCGTTATTGGAACCCGAAATGACCGACCAGACTACCCGCCTGCCAGTCCGCCGCGCCCTGATCAGCGTCTCCGACAAGACCGGTATCCTCGAATTCGCTCGTGAGCTGCAACAGCTCGGTGTCGAGATCCTGTCCACCGGCGGCACCTACAAGCTGCTCAAGGACAACGGCGTCAACGCGGTGGAAGTGGCCGACTACACTGGCTTCGCCGAAATGATGGATGGCCGGGTCAAGACCCTGCATCCGAAGATCCACGGCGGCATCCTCGGCCGTCGCGGTGTCGACGACGCCATCATGAACGAGCACGGCATCAAGCCGATCGACCTGGTCGCCGTCAACCTGTACCCCTTCGAAGCCACCATCGCCAAGCCTGGCTGTGACCTGCCGACTGCCATCGAGAATATCGACATCGGCGGCCCGACCATGGTCCGTTCGGCTGCCAAGAACCACAAGGACGTGGCCATCGTGGTCAATGCCAGCGACTACGCCAGCGTCCTCGAAGGCCTCAAGGCCGGCGGCCTGACCTACGCCCAGCGCTTCGACCTGATGCTCAAGGCGTTCGAGCACACCGCCGCCTACGACGGCATGATCGCCAACTACATGGGCACCATCGACCAGGCCAAAGAGGCCCTGTCGACCGAAGGCCGCAGCGAGTTCCCGCGCACCTTCAACAGCCAGTTCGTCAAAGCCCAGGAAATGCGCTACGGCGAGAACCCGCACCAGAGCGCGGCGTTCTACGTCGAAGCCAAGAAAGGCGAAGCCAGCGTTTCCACCGCCATCCAGTTGCAGGGCAAAGAGCTGTCGTTCAACAACGTGGCCGACACCGATGCTGCACTTGAATGCGTGAAGAGCTTCGTCAAGCCGGCCTGCGTCATCGTCAAGCACGCCAACCCGTGCGGCGTGGCCGTGGTCCCTGAAGACGAAGGCGGCATCCGCAAGGCCTACGACCTGGCCTACGCCACCGACACCGAGTCGGCGTTCGGCGGCATCATCGCCTTCAACCGTGAACTCGATGGCGAAACGGCCAAGGCCATTGTCGATCGCCAGTTCGTCGAAGTGATCATCGCCCCGAAAATCTCCCAGGCTGCTCGCGACGTGGTCGCTGCCAAGCAGAACGTGCGCCTGCTGGAATGTGGCGAGTGGCCAGCCGAGCGTGCTGCCGGCTGGGACTTCAAGCGTGTCAACGGTGGCCTGCTGGTGCAGAGCCGCGATAACGGCATGATCACTGCCGATGACCTGAAGATCGTCACCAAGCGTGCGCCGACCGAGCAAGAGATCCACGACCTGGTGTTCGCCTGGAAAGTGGCCAAGTTCGTCAAGTCCAACGCCATCGTCTATGCCAAGCAGCGTCAGACCATCGGCGTCGGCGCCGGCCAGATGAGCCGCGTCAACTCCGCACGCATCGCGGCCATCAAGGCCGAGCATGCTGGCCTGCAGGTACAAGGCGCGGTCATGGCCTCGGACGCGTTCTTCCCGTTCCGTGACGGCATCGACAATGCGGCTAAAGTGGGTATCAGCGCCGTGATCCAGCCAGGTGGCTCGATGCGTGATGCTGAAGTCATTGCGGCTGCCGACGAAGCCGGCATCGCCATGGTCTTCACCGGCATGCGCCACTTCCGCCACTAATCAAGATGGCCGGGCGATCCTCGGCCTTGTAGGAGCGGATTTATCCGCGATTGCGATGCTGGATTCACCACCGCAATCGCGGATAAATCCGCTCCTACAAGGACGATGATCACCGCCAAACAGAGGTTTTGACATGAAAGTTTTGATCATTGGCAGCGGCGGCCGTGAGCACGCCCTGGCCTGGAAAGTCGCCCAGGACCCACGCGTCGAGAAAGTCTTCGTCGCCCCCGGCAACGCCGGCACCGCCACCGAAGCCAAGTGCGAGAACGTTGCCATCGACGTCACCGCCCTGGAACAACTGGCCGACTTCGCCGAAAAGAACGTCGACCTGACCATCGTCGGCCCAGAAGCGCCGCTGGTCATCGGTGTGGTCGACCTGTTCCGCAGCCGCGGCCTGGACTGCTTCGGCCCAACCAAGGGCGCGGCCCAGCTGGAAGGCTCCAAGGCGTTCACCAAGGACTTCCTGGCTCGCCACAAGATCCCGACCGCCGACTACCAGAACTTCACCGAGATCGAGCCTGCCCTGGCCTACCTGCAGGAAAAAGGCGCACCGATCGTGATCAAGGCCGATGGCCTGGCCGCAGGCAAGGGCGTGATCGTCGCCATGACCCTGCAGGAAGCCGAAGACGCCGTGCGTGACATGCTCGCCGGCAACGCGTTCGGTGAAGCCGGCTCGCGCGTGGTGATCGAAGAGTTCCTCGACGGCGAGGAAGCCAGCTTCATCGTCATGGTCGACGGCCACAACGTGCTGCCCATGGCCACCAGCCAGGACCACAAGCGCGTCGGCGACCAGGACACTGGCCCGAACACCGGTGGCATGGGCGCCTACTCGCCTGCGCCAGTGGTCACCGCCGACGTGCACCAGCGCGTGATGGACCAGGTGATCTGGCCGACCGTGCGCGGCATGGCCGAAGAAGGCAACGTCTACACCGGCTTCCTGTACGCCGGCCTGATGATCGACAAGGCGGGCAACCCCAAGGTCATCGAGTTCAACTGCCGCTTCGGCGACCCTGAAACCCAGCCGGTCATGCTGCGCCTGGAGTCGAGCCTGGTGCTGCTGATCGAAGCAGCCTTCGCCAAGGCCCTGGACAAGGTCGAAGCACAGTGGGACCCACGCCCGAGCCTGGGTGTGGTGCTGGCAGCCGGCGGCTACCCGGGCGACTACGCCAAGGGCGACGTGATCAGCGGCCTGGATGCAGCGGCCAAGATCGAAGGCAAGGTGTTCCATGCCGGCACTTCGCTCAAGGACGGCCAAGTGGTCACCAACGGCGGCCGCGTGCTCTGCGCCACGGCCATGGGCAGCACCGTTGCCGACGCTCAGCAGCAGGCTTACCGCCTGGCCAAGGAAGTGAACTGGAACGGTAGCTTCTACCGTACCGACATCGGCTACCGGGCCATCGCCCGCGAGCGCGGTGAACACCAGCAGTAAGCTTTTGCGGATCGCCGCAACGCGTTGTGCGTGCGGCGTTCGGCTCGTCGACAAGGCCCCCTGTGGGCCTTGCCTTCGACTTGGCGCGCCGCGCATAGTTAGTACCCGGCACATCAGCTAGGAAGGGATCTCGTAGTGCGTCGGCTTCGGATTGCCATAGCCCTGATCGTCAGCTTGCTGACCCTGCTCTGCCTGCTCCCGGCTTCAGCCGAGCAAGGCGGAAGCTGGTCCGTTTTGCTCGACGAACAGGCCAGTCTGCAATTGAGCGACGTTCGCTCCGATCGCTATCGCAGCCAGTTCAGCCCGATCACCCTCGGCGAGCTCGATGCCGCCCCTGCGGAACAGGCATTGTGGCTGCATTACCGCCTGGAGCCGGGCGATCAAGAGCAACTGCTGCGGATTTTCGCCCCCGACCTTTCCCATCTGGACCTGTACGCCCTCGACGGTGACAAGCTGCTACGCCAGCTGCGCCATGGCCGCCAGGCCGGCAACGCCAGCCCGACCCTGCGCGGCAGCGACCACATACTGCCCCTGCCCAACAGCACGCACACCCTGGATATCTACCTGCGCCTGGTCTCCGAGCACCAGTTGCGCCCGGCCATCACCCTGGAGCCTGCGGCCGTAGCCGCTTCCGACCACAGCGAGTCGCTGCTGTTCGGTATGCTCTTCGGCGGCTTGCTGATGCTGATCCTGCACAACCTGATCCGCTTCCTCTACAGCCGATCCAGCACCACCCTGATTCTCGCCCTGTACCATGGCCTGATGCTGCTCAGCGGCCTGATCCTGCTCAACCTCAGCGGCCCCTGGTGGCACTTGTGGCACAGCGCGCAAACCCCGGCCGCCTACCTGACCCTGGTCCTGGCTGGCCTGTCGGGCCTGTATTTCACCCAGCACTTCTTCTCGCCCTGCAACTCGCCCCGGCTCAACCGCCTGCTGCATGGCGAAATGCTGGTCACTGCAGTCAGCGGGCTGATCCTGCTGTTCGTCGACACTCTGCCGCTCAACCTGATGACCTACGCCCTGCTGGCCTTGGGCAGCATGACCATGCTGCTGGTCAGCAGCTATCACTGGTACAAAGGCTATGCCCCGGCACGGCTGTTCTCCATCGCCATGCTGGTGTTCAACCTGGGCGGCCTGGTGCTGCTACCGGCCCTGCTCGGCCTGACCCGCACCTCGACGCCCTGGCTGCTGTGCATCCTCATGGGGCTGACCGTGGCGTGCGGTCTGCTGCTCAACCTGGCGGTCAGCGAGCGCCTGCGGCGCATGAGCGAAGAACGTTTCAGCGCCAGCCGCGCCCTGGCTGCCAGTGATGCCGAAATCAATGCCAAGGCCGAGTTCCTGGCCAAGATCAGCCACGAGATCCGCACCCCCATGAACGGGGTGCTGGGCATGACCGAGCTGCTGCTTGGCACACCGCTGTCAGTCAAGCAGCGCGACTATGTGCAAACCATCCACAGCGCCGGCAACGAACTGCTGACATTGATCAACGAGATTCTCGACATCTCCAAGCTCGAGTCGCGCCAGATCGAGCTGGACGACGTGCAGTTCGACCTCAACGCCCTGATCGAAGACTGCCTGAACATCTTCCGGGCCAAGGCCGAGCAACAGAACATCGAGCTGATCAGCTTTACCCAGCCGCAAGTGCCGCGCGTCATCAGCGGCGACCCGACGCGCCTGCGCCAGGCCTTGTCGAGCTTGCTGGAAAATGCGCTGAAGAACACCGACCACGGCGAGATCCTGCTGGTGGTTGCACTGGATCAACGCGGCGAGGTGCCGCGCCTGCGGATCGCCGTTCAGGACAGTGGCGAACCGCTGCCTGCCGCCGAGCGCGAAGCATTGCTGCAGGCCGAGCTGCACAGCCACCACTTCCTTTCCAGCAACAAACTCGGCGGCCACCTCGGCCTGGTGATCGCCAAACAGTTGATCGGCCTGATGCAGGGTGAATTCGGCATCAAGAGCAGCACCAGCATGGGCAACACCCTGTGGCTTACCCTGCCGCTGGACCCTTCGCGCCTGGAGCAACCCCCAGCCGACCTCGACGGCCCGTTGCGCGATGCGCGGGTGCTGGTGGTGGATGACAACGACACCTGTCGCAAGGTGCTGGTACAACAGTGCAGCGCCTGGGGCATGAATGTCAGCGCGGTGCCTTCTGGCAAGGAAGCCCTCGCGCTGCTGCGGACCAAGGCGCACCTGCGCGACTACTTCGACGCCGTGTTGCTCGACCAGAACATGCCAGGCATGACCGGTATGCAACTGGCCGCCAAGATCAAGGAAGACCCGAGCCTCAACCACGATATCCTGGTGGTGATGCTCACCGGCATCAGCAATGCCCCGAGCAAGGTCATCGCCCGTAACGCCGGGGTCAAACGCATCCTCGCCAAACCGGTAGCCGGCTACACCCTGAAAACCACCCTGGCCGAAGAACTGGCCCAGCGCGGCCGCGAGCAGGCCGTGCCGGCAAGCCTGCCGGGCACGCCATGCGCAACGGAGCTGCCAGGTGATTTCCGCGTTCTGGTCGCCGAAGACAACAGCATCTCGACCAAGGTGATCCGGGGCATGCTGGGCAAGCTGAACCTCGAACCGGACACCGCCAGCAATGGCGAAGAGGCCTTGCAGGCCATGAAGGCGCGGCGCTACGACCTGGTGCTGATGGACTGCGAAATGCCGATACTCGACGGGTTCTCGGCCACCCAGCAGTTACGCGACTGGGAAGCCGCCAACCAGCGCCAGCGCACCCCGGTGGTGGCGCTGACCGCGCATATCCTGGCAGAACACAAAGAGCGCGCACGGCTGGCCGGCATGGACGGGCACATGGCCAAACCGGTGGAGCTGTCGCAACTGCGCGAGCTGATTCAGTATTGGGCAAAACAGCGCGAAGCAAAGGCTGACGATCCGCTGCACACCTCCTGAACTATAGTGGCTGGATCCACCGTTTCACGGGTAAGTCCTCCCCCCGACGGCCCAGCCAGGAATCTCGCTCATGCTCCATGAGTTGTTCAGTGTCTACCTCAAGATGCTCGTGCTCTACAGCCCGTTCTTCGTGCTGTCGTGCTTCATCAGCCTGACCCGTGGCCACTCCAGCAAGGAGCGCAAGCAACTGGCCTGGAAGGTGGCCTTTGCCGCGCTGGTCGCCAGCGTGTTGCTG
Organism: Pseudomonas sp. NPDC089395; assembly: GCF_044749525.1. Taxonomy (NCBI): domain Bacteria; kingdom Pseudomonadati; phylum Pseudomonadota; class Gammaproteobacteria; order Pseudomonadales; family Pseudomonadaceae; genus Pseudomonas; species Pseudomonas sp. NPDC089395. Next base: position 283,408 of record NZ_JBIVID010000007.1, on the reverse strand, counting down.
TACCTGTTCGGGCGGGTGATCTTCGGCATCTTTGGCATCACCGCCGACGCCTTTCGTATTGGCGCCGGCAGCGTGCTGTTCATCTCGGCCCTGAGCATGGCCCAGGGCAAGCCGGCCGTGCAGGCCGATAACGTGCAGCAGGATGTGACCATCGTGCCGCTGACCATCCCGCTCACGGTTGGCCCCGGCACCATCGGTGCACTGCTGGTGATGGGCGTGGGGCAACCGCATTGGGACGACAAGCTGCTGGCCATCGTCAGTATCGCCCTGGCCAGTTTCACCGTAGGCCTGGTCCTGTACCTCTCGCATGGCATAGAGCGGCTTCTTGGCGATCAGGGCCTGCAGATCGTCAGCCGGCTGATGGGGCTGTTCGTCTGCGCCTTGGCGGCGCAGATCATCTTTACCGGGATCAAGGGTTATATGCTGCCATGAGGGCGTGGCCCACTAGAGAGGTAGCTCACGCATATCTCTATCGGAGCCGCGCTGCAGGCTGAGCATGACTTTGTCACAGTACTCGCTGGCGAACAGTTGGGAATCGAAGCGAATCAACTGCGCCCTCGCGTAGGTATGCTCGCGCCCCCTGAACAGGAAAGTGGAGTCGAACATCGACAAGTCGCCAGTCTCGAAGTACAGCACCATGTCCACTCGGTGCGTGCCGCCAGTTCCGCAAGGAATCAACTGAAAGCCTTGTTGCTCCTTGCTGTAACGCGTCAGGTGCAGTAACCCCGGCGGATCACGGCGCAGCCCTTCGAAGGCCAGGCGCATGCTGCTGGCATGTGCGTCGCCACCGACCGCCATGATCGCTTGCAATGCCTTGTCGACGATCTGGTCACGGTGGGGCGTCGGCCAGTGGGCCTGCTCTGGAGTCAGTCCATCCGCCCCGAGAAACTGCAGTTGTCGGCGGCAGTAGGCGAACAGATCGAGGTTGCGCGCCTCTTCAGTGGCATAGGAAGGCGTTCTGGCGTTTTTCCTCCTTCAACAGATCGAACGTGGCACGGCGAGCGAAGCGTACGGCCAGACGCACCGCCTTGCGCTGCTCGAGCGTAACCTCTGGCTGGAACGTGACCAGGCTACCGCCCAGCAGCGATGCTTCAGGCTTGTCCATGAGTATCTCCTTTGGGCAATGCACCCAGGTCTTTGATCAGGTCATGGATGAGCAGCTTGCTCGCTACTTCACGGCGCACACGGTCGCGCATTTCCTCGTAGGTATCGTCATCCAGTACGCCCCGCCACGTGCTCAGGTAGTCATTGCCAAGCTCGGCCGCTCGCGAGGGCTCGGCCGGTGGCGGAGGCACAGTGGATGGCCGGAGCTCCATGCCGAGCCCACACAGCAGCAATTCAGGCCCAGGGTGCAATAAACCCAGTTCATAGACCGCATAGCGGTTCTCTGCGCCCTCGACGGGGTTGTCGAATGGCAGCGAAGTTTGCTGTTCCAGCATCTTCACTGCAGCCGCCAGCGCCTCCGGAGCCTGAAGGTATTTCGCCTGAAGGTGACCTGCGATCCACTGCAGCGGCGTTGTGTCGGCCAGTTGCCCTTCATACAGGTACTGCCCGTTGCGCAACACAGCAGCCCAGCCACGACTGGCCAATGCGTCCCGGTAAAAGCCGCTCCAGGCGGGATAGTTGGAAAAATGCGTGTCAGCGTGTTTTTCGGTCTGCAGCTGCGCATAGAGGACACTGTCGAAAACGTCCTGGCGTTGCGCGGCGGATGTGCGGTCGTCGACTAGCAGGGCCGTCGTACCGAGGAGCCACAGCGTGTATGTCTGCATGTCCAATTGTCTGCTTCCTTGTCCAAGTGCAACGAAAGACGGGACGGCCGGCAGCCACCCCGCCCTGGTGGTCAGATCGGGTGATCTTTCATGTCCTGTTCGCTATGGTTCTGCAGCTCCTGCTTGATCCTGTCCCGGATGGTGTCGTACATGTCGGTGTCATGGACCAGATAGGCCGAGCCGGCATACTGCTCGTCGCCGGAGCTCTTCCAGCTGAACACCAAGGTCTCGAGGTCATTGCTGCTGGGGTAGGCACTGTGCGCGGTCATCATCATGACCACTTCACCCGTCGAGGTTTCAATGCAGGCACCCAGGCTCACGGTGCCCGACGGTTTTTCTTTGACGTTGCGTTTGAAGATTTCCTGGGCCTCGGTGATGTTGCCGAGTCCGGACAGGGCATCACCGACGAGTTTGCTCACCGCATCGGCGATCGGACCACCGATCAGGGCCTGGGCGGCGGCCTTGGTGACTTTGAAAGCGACAGCCTCGATCGTCAGCGTTTTCGAAGAGGTGTGTTCACGGGCGAAGTCACGCTTGCCGATGGTCCAGTGGCAGGTGCCCATGGCATTGAGGAATTCGCCGAACCATTGCTCGGTCTGTCCCTCAGAGTTGTAGCGCTTGGAGGCCCGCAGCGATGCATAGCGGTAGCTCTGCTTGGCATCCCGACGGGCTTGCACGCTCATACCGGCGCCGAATGCCATCAGCGACTGTTCGATGATGGCCAGGCTGTTGCTGTTCTCTGTGACGGTTTCATCAGTCATGGGAAGTTCCTCGGGGAAGAACTGCCGACGCGTATCGCCGGCAGAACTGCACCCTACCCATTGCCCGCAGGCGCGGGCGCCCTGAAAACCTTCCTGAACGTATCAGCCTTCCGCGTAATACCAGCGCGGGGTATACACCCACTCACGCCCGTCCGCCCGATCGAAACGGCAAGTGGTCGATGAGCCCACCAAGACCATGGTGCGCATATCGACCATTTCCGGCAGCAGTTCTGCCAAGGTGACTATCTTCAGCGTCTGCCCCGGCCTACCGATGTCACGGCCAAGGACTACTGGCGTGTTCCCTTCGCGGTGCCTACGCACCACCTCCAGCGCAACCCCGAGTTGGTGCGGCCTGGACTTGGAAATCGGGTTGTAGAAGGCCAGCACCAGGTCGGCTTGGGCCGCCAGGTCCAGGCGCTTCTCGATGATCGACCAGGGCTTCAGGTTGTCCGACAGCGACATCACGCAGAAGTCATGCCCCAGCGGTGCACCCGCCTGGGCAGCGGTCGCCAGCGAAGCCGAGACCCCTGGCAGGATCTCCAGATCGACACGGTGCCAGGCGGGGTCGTCGGATGCGTGCAGCGCTTCGAGCACAGCGGCGGCCATGGCGAACACGCCTGGGTCCCCCGACGATACCACCACCACCGAACGGCCCTGGGCAGCCAGCTCGAAGGCGTGGCGAGCGCGCTGCATCTCTTCTCGGTTGTCAGTGCAATGCAGCACCTGGTCATCGCGGAACGGGCCAGCCATGCGCACGTAGGTCTCATAGCCCAGCACATCTTCAGCGCGCGAAAGCTCTGCCTTGACCGCGGGCACCATCAGGTCGGCGGCACCCGGGCCCAGCCCGATCACCGCCAGGCGACCGCGGCGGCGACCGACCTGCGTCACGTCGACAGGCGACGCTGCCACGGCAATGACGATCCTCGCCTGCTCGACCAGCGTCGCCCCAGGCAGGCTTTCGGTCAGCATGCTGGCCAGGCCGCAGGGCACTGGCGCAAAGCGCAGACCGACGCCAAGTGCCTCGGCGGCCTCATGCAGCGATGGCTCCGCCATCAAGGCTTCATCCGCCAGCAGGCAGGCCAGCGCCTGCTCGGCCAGGCCTGCATCGCGCAAGGCAGTGCGCACCTGCGCCAGCAGTTCGGGCCCAGCGTTGGCAACCGCCACCACCAGCGAGCGGCGGTGAATCAGCAACTCGTCACGGCGGGTCGGGCGTGCATCACAGCCGACATGGATCGTGCGCTGCGCACTGTCACTGGCCGGCAACTGCGCTTGCTGCAACCAAGGGGCATCACCTTCTATCCGTACCGCCTCACCCGCCAGCAGGTCGGAGACAAACCGCTTGCCCTGGTCGAGGTCCGCCAGCGCATACCCCTCGGGCGGGTTCAGCAGGCAGGTGCCGAAGCGCAGCTCACCACTGGTGGTGATCGCCGCCGCCACGCCCAGTGCCTCGCCGATTTCGCGAGCCATCACGTTGACGCCACTGAGGCCGCCCAGCAAAGGCACCACGGCGCTGCCGTCCTCGGCAACCGCCAGCACCGGCGGCTCCTCGCCCTTTTCCCCGAGCAGGCTGGCCAGGCTGCGGATGACGATGCCTGCCGCGCACAACGCAATGATCGGCCTACCCTGCTGATACAGGGCGCGCAGGGTGTCGCCAAACGCCTCGTAATACGCGTCGGCACCTTCGACCCGGCCATTCAAGCCATGGATCGTGGACGCTGGATAGCACTGCTGGATACGTTGCGCCGTGGTCAGGCTGCCAGGCCCGAGGAGGATGATCGCCGGGGCTTCGTGCATGTTCATCCCTGCCATTTTTCACCCGGCACGATGATCAGCGAGAAGTAAGGCGAAGACTGCGGATCGACCTGGTCCAGCGGGACGATCTTCTGGTTGGCCATGGTCGCGCGCTCCACATACAGCGCACGCCCATCCAGCCCCAGCTCACCGAGCACCTGACGCACTTTGGGGAAGTTGCGGCCCAGCTTCATGATCACCGCCGCGTCGGCGTCGGCAAGTCGTCGCTTGAGTTCTTCAGCAGGCAGCACGCCTGACAGCACCGACAGGCTCTGGTTGCGGTAGACCAGCGGCGCACCCAGCACCGAAGCGCCGCCCAGCATCGAGCACACGCCCGGGACCACTTCGGCATCAAAGCGCTGTGCCAGCCGGTCATGCAGGTACATGTAGGAGCCGTAGAAGAACGGGTCACCCTCGCAGATCACCGCCACGTCGCGGCCGGCATCCAGGTGTTCGGCCACTTGAACGCTGGCTTCATCGTAGAAATCGCTGATGACCTGCTCGTAGGACAACGGTGCCGGCAACGCCTCGGTGGTCACCGGGTACACCAGCGGCAGCAGCGTTTGCTCGGCCTGCAGATGCGCCTCGATGATGCCGAAGGCATTGCCGCGTTTGCCCTTGGCCACGAAATACGCGACCACCGGTGCATCGCGCAGCAAGCGCAAGGCTTTGACGGTGATCAGTTCAGGGTCGCCGGGGCCCACGCCCAGGCCCAGCAGACGTCCGCGCGGCGCCATCATTCCACCTCCGTGGCCAGGGCGTTGACCGCCGCTGCGGCCATCGCGCTGCCGCCCAGGCGGCCTTGCATGATCACGAACGGCACGCCACGGCTGTCGGCGGCGAGCATGGCCTTGGACTCCGCCGCGCCGACGAAACCGACCGGGAAGCCGAGGATCAGCGCAGGTTTCGGTGCGCCCGCATCGATCATTTCCAGCAGGTAGAACAGGGCGGTCGGCGCGTTGCCGATCACCACCACGCTGCCTTCCAGGTGCGGCCTCCACAATTCCAGGGCCACGGCGGAGCGGGTGTTGCCGGCGTCCTTGGCCAGGTCCGGGACGCTGGGGTCGCGCAGCGTGCAGATCACCTGGTTGTTCGCCGGCAGGCGCGCACGGGTGATGCCTTCGGCGACCATGTGCGCGTCGCAGAGGATCGGCGCACCGTTGGCCAGGGCTTCACGCCCGGCACGGCCGGCACCTTCGGAGAACTGCAGGCCGTCGATGGCCTCGACCATGCCGCAGGCATGGATGACGCGCACGGCTAGCTTCTCCAGGTCTGCGGGGATCCGCTCGAGCCGGGCTTCCTCGCGGATGATCCGGAAGGAATTGCGATAGATCTCCTGACCATCGCGGATGTAGTCAATCATCAAGGTGCTCCGTCGGCAGGGCGAGCATGGCGCCTGCTTCGTTCAAGGTGAGGTCGGTGGCGCGCAGGGCACCGAAGCCCGGTTGGCGCGCGTCACGCAGATAGAGGTCGTAGCGGCCCGGCGAGCGGGCCAGCAGGGTGGCCGGGGCGACATGGGCCACGGCACAGGATCGGGAGCAGCCAGACAGGTGCACGCTGGCTGGGGCACCGGTACGCAACAGGGCTGAAAGCGCTACCGCATCGGCCTTGGTCTCGCCATGCGCCTTGGCGCAGCCGCTGGCGCCGGTGCAGGCGACGATGCGGGCCAACGGCTCATGCCTGTGGCAGAGCAGACCCAGGGCCGACAGCGCTCGCTGGGCCTGCTCGATGCCGGCGGGGTCGATGTTGGTCAGCATCAGGCTCTGCCAAGGGGTCAAGCGCAGGCTACCGTCACCCCACTGCCGGGTGATGTGCGCGGCGCCGCGCAACATGTCGGGCGTAAGCCTGCCCAGCGGCGGTGCAACGCCCAGGGCTGTGCCGTGCTGCTGAGGCACGACGCCGAGCCACGGTCTGTCTGCGACTTTGCGGCGCCACTGCAGCACGGCCGCATCGCGACGCAGCGGCACTTCAAGTCCCGCGACGAAGGTTTCAACTGTGCAGCTTGCCAGCAGCTGGCGCATGCGTGACTGCTCCGGGCTGGCCAGGTCGAGGAAGCGCCCGAGCACCGCACGCACCAGCGCCGGCCCCTGCTCCAGCGGCACCGCGCCCAGCACCTGGCCGTCGGCCGGGCAACCGGCCAGGCCGAACGCCAGCCAACTGCGCTGCTCCAGGTGAAGCGCGCAAAGCCACAGGTCGTGGGGGTGTTCGAGCATTGCCAGCCCTTCGCCGCCGTCCACTTGCACGGCAAACTTGGCCGACAGTTGGTGAAAGCGTGGCGTGCCTTGCAGCAAGTCGAGAATCTGCTCGGCCAGTGGCCGCACATCCAGCCGCATTGCCGGGTCGTGCCCAGCCAAGGGACTGAGCATCAGGTTGCGCACATCGTCGCTGGCAGCGTCACGCGGCCCGAGGCCGGCCGCCAGCAAGGTGTCTATCAACCCTGTATGATCGTTGCCGATACCGCGTACCTGCAGGTTGGCGCGGTTGGTCGCTTCGATCACGCCCGAGGCATAACGCTCGGCGGCGTCTGCCACGGCATCGGCCTGGTCGGCCAGCAGCAGGCCACCGGGCAGCTTGATCCTGCAGATGCCGCCGTCACGGGCACTGACGATGCGCCACAACCCCGGACAGGCCGAGGGACGGGGCGAAACGGTGGGGGCATGGGCCTGCTTCAAAGGGGTGTCCGGCAATCGCTGAAAATGCGCTTGAGTGTAGAAGGCGCGGTATTATGCCTGCTTTGTCCGGCGGCATGAAAAGCCGGTGGTCGAGCATGATGGGCGGATTGGATCAGATGGCACCCTGGCTGACAGTAATAGGCATTGGCGAAGACGGTTTCAGTGGCTTGGGCAAGCAGGCCCGACGCGCCTTGCTGAGCGCCTCGCGGATCATCGGCAGCCCGCGTCAGCTGGCCTTGCTGCCGCGCTGCATCAGCGGCGCACGGCAAGACTGGCCCAGCCCATTCTCCGTGGCCCCGGTGCTGGCGCTGCGCGGAGAACCCGTGTGCGTACTGGCCAGTGGCGACCCGATGTTCTACGGCGTCGGTGCCAGTTTGGCGCGGCACGTGCCAGCCACTGAAATGCACGTGCTGTCGATGCCCTCCTCCTGCGCCCTGGCCGCTGCCCGCCTGGGTTGGCCGTTGCAGGAGGTGCAGGTGGTGTCGGTGGTCGCGCGGCCACTGGCAGCGCTCAACGCCCACCTGCACAGCGGCATGCGCCTGCTGGTGCTGAGCAATGATGGCGACAGCCCCGCCGCTATCGCCGCGCAGCTGCGCGAGCGCGGCTTCGGGCCGAGCCGCCTGCATGTACTCGAACACCTGGGTGGCCCGGACGAGCGCCAGCTGTCGGGGAGCGCCGACGATTGGCCCTGCCCGCCAGTGGCCGCGCTCAACCTGGTCGCCATCGAGTGCCAGGCCACGCCAGATGCGCCACGCCTGGCACGCGTGCCCGGCCTGTCGGACAGCGCCTTCCGTCACGACGGCCAACTGACCAAGCGCGACGTGCGCGCCATTACCCTCGCCCGCCTGGCCCCTCAACCGGGTGAGCTGCTGTGGGACGTCGGCGCCGGTTGCGGCTCGATCGGCATCGAATGGATGCGCGCCCACCCTGCGTGCCGTGCCCTGGCGATCGAAGCCGACGAAGGCCGCCAGGGTTTCATCGAGCACAACCGCGACGCTCTGGGCGTTCCCGGTCTGCAACTGGTTCGCGGCAAGGCGCCTGAGGCCCTGGCCGAGCTGGAGCGCCCGGATGCGATCTTCATCGGCGGCGGCGTCACCCGCGAAGGGGTGCTGCCGCTGTGCTGGGAACGCTTGCGCCCCGGCGGTCGCCTGGTGGCCAATGCGGTGACCCTGCAAAGCGAACTGGCACTGGCGCATTTCCGTGAGCAGCATGGCGGCGAACTGACCCGCATCCATGTTGCCCAGGCCCAGCCCCTGGGCGCCTTCGATACCTGGCGCCAGGCCCTGCCGATCACCTTGCTCGACGTGGTGAAGCCGCTCGATGCGTGAAGAAACCTGTGAACAACCAGCCCCGCTGCGCAGCGGCCTGACCACCGGCAGCTGCGCCACCGCCACCAGCCTGGCCGCAGCGCGCCTGCTGCTCACTGGCCAGGTCAATGACGCCGTGAGCATCACCCTGCCCAAGGGCAAGGTGGTGCAGATGCGCCTGGAGTTCTGCCGCCGCGACGACGAGCGCGCCGAAGCCGGCACGCTCAAGGATGCCGGCGACGACCCGGATGTCACCCATGGCGCACTGCTCTACAGCCAGGTGCGCCTGCAGGCTGAACCCGGTGTGCGGTTCGTCGCAGGCCTGGGTGTCGGCACGGTCACCCGGCCTGGCCTGGTGCTCGCCGTGGGTGAACCCGCGATCAACCCGGTGCCCCGGCGCATGATCAGCGAACACCTGCAGCAACTGGCCGATGACTGCGCCTACCCGGGCGGCTTCGAGGTCACGGTGAATGTGCAAGACGGCGAGCAACTCGCGCTGAAGACCATGAACCCGCGCCTGGGCATTCTCGGCGGCCTGTCGATTCTGGGCACCAGCGGTATCGTGCGGCCCTTCTCGTGCTCGGCCTACATCGCCTCGATCCACCAAGGCATCGACGTGGCCCACACCAATGGCTACACCCATATCGCCGCCTGCACCGGCAATGCCAGCGAAGACACCATGCGGCGGGTCTACGGCCTGCCGGAAATCGCCCTGATCGAGATGGGCGACTTCGTCGGTGCGGTGCTCAAGCACGTGCGCAAGGTGCCGGTGCCGCGCCTGACCCTGTGCGGCGGCTTCGGCAAGATCAGCAAGCTGGCCGCCGGGCACATGGACCTGCACAGCCGCCATTCGAGCATCGACCTGCCGCAACTGGCCGACTGGGCAGCGGACGTGGGCGCCGATGCCGAGCTGCAGGCGGCGATCATTGCCGCCAACACCAGCCAGCAAGCCCTGGCCCTGGCCCACGCGGCCGGTGTCGCCCTGGGCGATGCGGTCTGCGCCCATGCGCTCGCCTTCGCCCGCAGCGTGGTGCCGGCGCAGGTGCAGGTGGAAGTATTCGCCATCGACCGCCAGGGCGGCATCGTCGGCAAGGCCGGTGTGCAATGAGCCGGCGCATCCTGCTGCTCGGTGGCGTCACCGAGGCCTTGGCCATCGCCCGCCAGCTTGGGCCCGAGCATGTCTACAGCCTGGCCGGCATCGGCCGCGTGCCGCAGGACCTGGCCTGCCAGGTGCGGGTCGGTGGTTATGGCGGGGCCGAAGGCCTGGCCCGCTACCTGCGTGAAGCAGGCATCACGCTGCTGATCGACGCCACCCACCCCTACGCCGCGCAAATCAGCCGCAATGCCGCCACTGCCGCCCGAGCTGTCGGTATCCCGTGCTGGGCCTTGCGCCGCCCGGCCTGGCAGGCCCAGCCTGGTGACGAATGGCGCGAGGTGGAAGACTGGGCGGGGCTCATCGACGCGCTCAAGCCGTTTCGGCGGCCACTGTTCACCTTGGGGCGCGAGCCGCTGCAACACCTTGACGAGATTCCGCCGGGGCAGTTCTGGACGTTGCGGGCGTTGCAGGCCTGCCCTGGGAATGACCGCTGCGAGGTGATCGGGGCGCGAGGGCCATTTCAGCGCGAAGATGAGCAGGCATTGTTCGCTCGCCGGCAGATCGATGTGCTGGTCAGCAAGAACAGCGGCAGCGTGGCGACTGAGCCGAAGCTTGAGGTGGCAAGGGCGCTTGGCGTTCCGGTGCTGATCTTGAAGCGCCCGGTTCTTCCTGGCGTAGATCGTGAGTATCTGTCTTCGGAAGAATTGATGGCGGCTCTCAGCAAGCCGTGAGGCTTTTAGCGCCCTCGAGATCGAGCGCCGCCCGCGCGGCGCATCGCGGATAAATCCGCTCCTACATTCGTTGCAACGTGCCAGGGTCTGTCAGGCCATGGTTGTCCGCCTTTGGCACCCGCCGAAATCCAGACCATTCCTACAACTAACTCCAATCTGTCTGAATAGCCTTCCTTTCCCGCCTACCTAAACTCGAGCCCCCTCCTCTGGTAGGCGTCACCCATATGGAAATGCAATGGTGGATCTGGCTGGTCTTCGGCATCGGCCTGATCCTGCTCGAACTGATCCTGCCCACGTTCTTCATCATCTGGTTCGGCATCGGTGCCGTGCTGGTCTCGCTTATCGCACTGGCCGCCCCCAGCCTGCACCTGGACATGCAGGTGCTGCTGTGGGTGCTGTTCTCCTCGGGCACCACGTTGCTCTGGTTCAAGCTGCTCAAGCGCAGACAGCCGGACGTGCGCTGGACCGCCGACAGCGTGATCGGTGAGGTCGGGCTGCTGGTCAACAGCGTTTCGCCGTTCGAGAAGGGCCGTGTGCGTTTCCAGAAGCCGATCCTCGGCAACGAGGAATGGGTCTGCGTCGCCGCCAGCGACATCCCCTCCGGCGAGCGTGTGCGGCTCGTCGCCATCGAAGGCAATACCGCCCGGGTCATTCGGGCCTGATTGCGCCATTAAAAGGAAGTAAGCATCATGACCAGCCTCATCGTCGTAGCTGTCCTCGCCCTGTTCGTCCTGATCACCGTGTTCAAGGGGGTGCGTATCGTGCCCCAGGGCGAGGAATGGATCGTCGAGCGCCTGGGCCGCTACCACAGCACCCTCAAGCCCGGCCTGAACATCGTCATTCCGTACATGGACGTGGTCGCGTACCGCCTGCCGACCAAGGACATCATCCTCGATGTACAAGAGCAGGAAATCATCACCCGCGACAACGCGGTGATCGTCGCCAATGCCCTGTGCTTCGCCAAGGTGGTCGACCCGCAGAAGGCTTCCTACGGCGTGCAGAACTTCTCGTTCGCCGTCACCAGCCTGACCATGACCTCGCTGCGCGCCATCGTCGGCGCCATGGACCTGGACGAAGCGCTGTCCAGCCGCGAGCAGATCAAGGCGCGCCTGCGTGAGGCGATGTCCGAGCAGACCGAAGACTGGGGCGTGACCGTACGCTCGGTGGAGATCCAGGACATCAAGCCATCCGAGAACATGCAACTGGCCATGGAGCGCCAGGCGGCCGCCGAGCGGGAGCGTAAAGCCGACGTGACCCGCGCCGAAGGCGCCAAGCAAGCAGCGATCCTCGAAGCCGAGGCGCGCCTGCAGTCGGCCAAGCTGGACGCCGAGGCGCAGATCAACCTGGCCGAAGCCTCGGCACAGGCGATTTCGCTGGTCAAGGAGGCGGTGGGCAACGAGACGGTGCCAGCCATGTACCTGCTGGGTGAGCGCTATGTGGGTGCCATGGAGAATCTGGCCGGTAGCAGCAATGCCAAGGTGGTGGTGTTGCCGGCGGATCTGCAGGAGACGGTGCGTGGGCTGATGGGGCGTAGCAAGGCTTGATATAGGTTGAGGCCCAATCGCCGGCAAGCCGGCTCCCACAGGTTCACCACCGTCCATGTAGGAGCCGGCTTGCCGGCGATTGGGCTGCACAGCAGCCCCCGATAACACCACCTACCTGCGTCACTTCACCGCACCCCGCATTTTTACCTATACTCCGCCTTACAATACCCGCCACGATTCCTGACCGGATCTCTCCATGCCCCCACGTCGGCACATCGCCTGGATAGCCTGCTTCGCAGTGCTGTTCAACCTGCTGGCCATGCCGCTGTCCACTGCCGCGCCCAAGGGCCCGGCCGAACAGCTGCTGTGGGGGGCTTTCTGTTCCAGCCTGGCCGGCAAGGCCAAGGTCGACGTACAAGCCTTGGCCAAGATCGACCTCGGCACGCAAAGCGACGACCATTCCAACATGCAGCACTGCTGGTGCTGCTCCGGCGCCGCGCCGCTGCTGGCCCTGCCAGGCTACCCACCACAGCTGCACAACCCACCCACGCTGTTGGTCGGCCATGCGCCAGCGCTCCCCCACTACCAAGCGACGCCGCGCCAGCTATGGCCCGCGCTCAACCCCCGTGCCTCTCCCCTGGTCTGAGTTCATCACGCTGTCTGCCTGAACCCGAACAGAATGGAGACTCACCCAATGCTCAAGCAAGCTCTCGTAGTGGCCGCCTTGCTGCTGCCCGGCGCCTTCGCCAATGCCCATGAATACACCGTGGGCGACCTGCACATCGCGCACCCCTGGTCGCTGCAACTGCCACCCAATGCGCCCAACGTCGCCGCGTATTTCATCGTGCACAACAACGGCAAGGTCGATGATCGCCTGCTTAGCGTCGACAGCCCGATCACCGCTGACGCACAACTGCACGAACACAGCATGACCGCCAGCGGCACCATGAAGATGCAGCAGGTGCCCAGCGTGGTGGTGCCGGCCGGCAAGGAGGTGATCTTCGCCCCCAGCGCCTACCACGTGATGCTCATGCAGCCCAAGGACCGCAGCCTGCTCAGCGACGGCAAGCGCTTCCCGCTGACCCTGCACTTCGAGAAGGCCGGTGACATCACGGTCGATGTCGCCGTGCAGAAGCAGCCGCCGGCGGACCAGCCCCAAGGTCACGAACACGCGCACTGACCGCTAGCTGACAGGCACTCGCACCATGAGCCTGCCGCGCAACCGCCTCAGCCGTACCACCCGCCCTGATCGCAGGCGCGTCGGTGGCGGCTGGCTGAGCCTGTTCGCCATGTGGATGATCTTCATCGGCCCGCTGGTTTCCCAGTCGATGCCGATGGACCACCACGCCGGCATGAGCATGCCGATGGACATGGCGATGCCTGCCAGCCATCAGCATGGCGGCGACGCGCACTCTGGCCATGGAGACGATGGCCAGCTGCATGTGATGTGGGAAAAGTGCGGCTACTGCAGCCTGTTGTTCAACTGCCCCGCCTTACCGCAAACCCTCAGCCCGCTCAGCGCGGCCAGTGTTACCCCCGCCACCCTCAATCCCGCGCCCACTCACCAGGGCCATGCCCGGCAGGCCGTGTTCCCCGGTGCGCGCAGCCGCGCGCCGCCGCCTTCGATCAGCGTCTGAAACCCCTATTGCTGCACGGAGCCAGGAGGCTTCGCGCTCACTCATGACTGATCGACGGAAATCTTATGTCCGGCTGTACCCCTGCTTTTGCCTATGCATTCAAAGGCACACTCGCCGCCCTGTGCGGCTCGCTGCTCGCGCCCATGGCCCTGGCCGCCGACTCTGGCCACGAAGGCCATGAGCACGACCAGGCCGAGCTGAGCCCGACGGTGATCACCGCCCTTGCGCCCAGCTCGCCGCTGACCGTGGTCACCAACCCGAAAGACCCGCGCCAGCCCGTGCCGGCCAGCGATGGCGCCGACTACCTCAAGACCATCCCCGGCTTCTCGGCGATTCGCGCTGGCGGCACCAACGGCGACCCGGTGCTGCGCGGCATGTTCGGCTCGCGCCTGAACATCCTCACCAACGGCGGCGTGATGCTCGGTGCCTGCCCCAACCGCATGGATGCGCCGACGTCCTACATTTCGCCGGAGACGTACGACCGCCTCACCGTGATCAAAGGCCCGCAAAGCGTGCTCTGGGGCCCCGGTGGCTCGGCCGGGACCGTCCTCTTCGAACGTGAACCGGAAACGTTCGGCCCCCTCGGCAGCCGGGTCAACGCCAGCCTGCTGGCAGGCTCCAATGGCCGCTTCGACAAGCTGCTCGATGCCGCCGCCGGCAACAGCCAGGGCTATGCCCGCTTTGTCGGCAACCAGTCGCACTCGGACGATTACCAGGATGGCAGCGGCGACACCGTGCCCTCGCGCTGGGACAAATGGAATGGCGATGTGGCCCTGGGCTGGACCCCCGACCAGGACACCCTGCTGGAGCTCACCGCCGGCAAGGGTGACGGCGAAGCGCGCTACGCCGGGCGCGGCATGGACGGTGCACAGTTCAAGCGCGAAAGCCTGGGCCTGCGCTTCGAGAAGTCCAACCTGGGCGAGGTGCTCGACAAGGTCGAGGCGCAGGTCTACTACAACTACGCCGACCACGTGATGGACAACTACACCCTGCGTACCCCATCGGGCACCGGCATGATGGCCGGGCCAATGGCCTCCGCCGTCGACCGCCGCACGCTGGGCGCACGCATCAAGGCCACCTGGCGCTGGGCCGACGTGCAGCTGATCAGCGGCATCGATGCGCAGACCAACGAGCACCGCGCACGCAGCGCCATGGGCGTCGACGCCTACAAGAACGAGCCCTGGGAAAAGGACGCCGACTTCCACAACTACGGTGCGTTCGGCGAACTCACCTGGTATGCCACCGGCCAGGACCGCTTGATCACCGGCGCTCGCCTGGATCGCGCCTCGGCCAGGGATTTCCGTGATGACAGCGCCACCAACGGCGACACCCGTGCCGACACCCTGCCCAGTGGCTTCGTGCGCTACGAGCACGACCTGGCGGCGCTGCCAGCCACCACCTACATCGGCCTGGGCCATGCCCAGCGTTTCCCCGACTACTGGGAGCTGTTCTCCCCGGACCAGGGGCCAGCCGGCTCGACCAACGCCTTCGACAGCATCAAGCCCGAGAAGACCACCCAGCTCGACTTCGGCATCCAGTACCGCGACGAGCGCCTGGAAGCCTGGGCCTCGGGTTACGTCGGGCAGATCCGCGACTACATCCTGTTCGACTACCACACCGGCATGATGGGCATGAGCACCTCCCAGGCGCAGAACATCGATGCCCGCATCATGGGCGGCGAGCTGGGTGCCGCCTACAAGCTGACGGAAAACTGGAAGACCGATGCGACGCTCGCCTACGCTTGGGGCAAGAACAGCAGTGATGGCAAAGCGCTACCACAGATGCCACCCTTGGAAAGCCGCCTGGGCCTGACCTACAGCCGCGACACCTGGAGTGCCGGGGCACTGTGGCGGCTGGTCGCGGCGCAAAACCGCATTGCCGAGAACCAGGGCAACGTGGTCGGCAAGGACTACGACAAGAGCGCCGGCTTCGGCGTGTTCTCGCTCAATGGCACCTACAAGGTGAACCACAACCTCAAGCTCAGCGCAGGGGTCGACAACCTGTTCGACAAAACCTACGCCGAGCACCTGAACCTGGCCGGGAATGCCGGGTTCGGCTACCCGGCCACTGATCCACAGCCGGTGAACGAGCCAGGCAGGACCTTCTGGACCAAGGTCGATTTGAGCTTCTGACAACAACAATGGGCGCGGTCACGGTCGCGCCCCTCAGCTGGTCAAACAGGAGGTTCCCATGAGCGGAACACGCGTTTCCTTCTACAACCTGGCCTGGCGCTGGCATTTCTATGCCGGGCTGTTCGTGGCCCCTTTCATGATCCTGCTGGCGATCACCGGGATCATCTATCTGTTCAAGCCGCAACTCGACCCGCTGCTGTACCGCGACCTGATGGTGGTCGAAGCCGGGCATCATCGACAGGGCGCGGACCTGATGCTGGCCGAAGTCCGCCAGGCGTACCCCAAGGGCCACGTGGGCCAGTACCTGCCGCCGATCGATGCCGAGCGCAGCGCGCAGTTCGTGGTGCATGACGGTGGGCGCGAGCTGAATGTGTTCGTCGACCCGTACAGCGGCAAGATCCTCGGCGAGCAGGACGCCAAGCAGAACCTGCAGGCCATCGCCCGCGCCCTGCACGGCGAGGTGATGGTCGGCACGGTCGGCGACCGTTTGGTGGAGCTGGCGGCCGGCTGGGGCATCGTGCTGGTGGTGTCCGGCCTCTACCTGTGGTGGCCGCGGGGGCGCAACGGCGCTGGCGTGCTATGGCCTCGCATCGGGGCGAAAGGTCGAGTGTTCTGGCGCGACCTGCATGCCGTCACCGGTTTCTGGGGCTCGGCCCTGCTGTTGCTGATGCTGATCAGCGGCATGACCTGGACCGGGCTGTGGGGCAAGCAGTACGCCGACTTGTGGAACCGCTTCCCGGCGGCCATGTGGAATGACGTGCCCAAGTCCGATCAGCAGGCAGGTGAGCTGAACAAGGCCCACCGCCAGACCGTGCCGTGGGCGCTGGAAAACACGCCCATGCCGCAATCCGGCGCGCATGCCGAACATGCCGGGCATCACACGATGTCGGACATGCCGGCAGCGCCACAGGTGACCCTGCAGCAGGTGGAGGACGTGGCCACTGAGCGCCAGGTCGAGACGGGTTACAGCATCACCCTGCCAACCACTGCCGACGGCGTGTTCACCATCGCCGTGTTCGCCGACGACCCACGCAACGACGCCACCCTGCATGTCGACCAGTACACCGGCAAGGTGCTGACCGACGTGCGCTGGCAAGACTACAGCCCGGTCGCCCAGGCGACCGAGCTGGGCGTGATGCTGCACGAAGGCAAGATGTTCGGCGCGCTGAACCAGATCATCATCCTGCTGGTGTGCCTGATGATCCTGCTGGGCTCGGTGAGCGGGCTGGTGATGTGGTGGAAGCGCCGGCCGGAAGGTGGCCTGGGCGTGCCGCCGCTGCGTCATGACCTGCCGCGCTGGAAGACGGCGGTGGGGGTGATGCTGGTGCTCGGGGTGATGTTCCCGCTGGTGGGGGTGTCGATGGTGGTGATGTGGGTGGTGGATAGTCTGGTGGTGCGGCGGCGCCGGGTGCTGGTTAGCGCTTGAGGGCCTTGGGGCTGCTTTGCAGCCCTTTCGCGACACAAGGCCGCTCCTACAGACGACCGCGTACTACTGTAGGAGCGGCCTTGTGTCGCGAAAGGGCCGCAAAGCGGTCCCCTGCACCCTGATGGTCGTGTCGATCTGTCGCGCCCCGATTTGGGACGCTCGTGTTAGCCTACTCGGCTTTCAGAAAAAGACTGACCCTCAATGGAATGCAGCCAATGACCCCGACCCCTCCCGCTGAAGACCAGCACCTGCAGCGCAACCTGACCAACCGCCACATCCAGCTGATCGCCATCGGTGGCGCCATCGGCACCGGCCTGTTCATGGGCTCGGGCAAGACCATCAGCCTGGCGGGGCCGTCGATCATCTTCGTCTACATGATCATCGGCTTCATGCTGTTCTTCGTCATGCGCGCCATGGGCGAACTGCTGCTGTCGAACCTCAACTACAAGTCGTTCATCGACTTCTCCGCCGACCTGCTGGGCCCCTGGGCCGGTTACTTCACCGGCTGGACCTACTGGTTCTGCTGGGTGGTCACCGGCATTGCCGACGTGGTGGCGATCGCCGCCTACACGCAGTTCTGGTACCCCGACCTGCCGCAGTGGATACCGGCGCTGACCTGCGTAGGGCTGCTGCTGTCGCTGAACCTGGTCACCGTGAAGATGTTCGGTGAACTGGAGTTCTGGTTCGCCCTGATCAAGATCGTCGCCATCCTCGGCCTGGTCGCCACCGGCCTGTACATGGTCATCACCGGCTTCGATTCGCCGAGCGGGCACACCGCGCAGTTGGCCAACCTGTGGAATGACGGCGGCATGTTCCCCAATGGCCTGATGGGCTTCTTCGCCGGCTTCCAGATTGCCGTGTTCGCCTTCGTCGGCATCGAGCTGGTCGGCACCACCGCCGCCGAGGCGAAGAACCCCGAGCGCACCCTGCCACGGGCAATCAACTCGATCCCGGTGCGGATCATCGTGTTCTATGTGCTGGCGCTGATCGCGATCATGGCCGTGACCCCGTGGCGCGACGTGGTACCGGGCAAGAGCCCGTTCGTCGAGCTGTTCGTGTTGGCCGGCCTGCCGGCAGCGGCGAGCATCATCAACTTCGTGGTCCTCACCTCGGCAGCCTCGTCGGCCAACAGCGGGGTGTTTTCCACCAGCCGCATGCTTTTCGGCCTGTCGCAGGAAGGCGATGCGCCCAAGGCATTCGAGAAACTCTCGTCACGCAGCGTGCCGGCCAACGGTCTGTACTTCTCCTGCGCCTGCCTGTTGCTCGGCGCGGTATTGATCTACCTGGTGCCCAACGTGGTCGAAGCGTTCACCCTGGTCACCACGGTGTCGGCGGTGCTGTTCATGTTCGTCTGGACGCTGATCCTGCTGTCGTACCTGAAGTACCGCAAACACCGTGCGGCGCTGCATCAGGCGTCGAAGTACAAGATGCCGGGCGGGCGATTCATGTGCTACGTGTGCCTGGTGTTCTTCGCCTTCATTCTGGTGTTGCTGAGCCTTGAAGACGACACCCGTGCGGCGCTGCTGGTGACGCCGATCTGGTTCGTGCTGCTGGCGGTGACTTATCAGTTTGTGCGCAGCAAGCGGCATCCGCGCACGGCTGTGCGTAACGGTTGATTCTGCAAGGGGCTGCTTTGCAGCCCCAATGCTGTGCACACAGATCTACCAGGCACCAAGCTGGATCCACTTCACGCCCCAACACCTCGCACAACCCCTCTACTGCGCCCCTTTCGCCACTCGGCACACCCCTTGCAACGCCCCTCCCCGCTGGCCAACACCCTAAAAAACTCAGCGGAGAGAGCACATGAAGCGTCGCAGTCTGATCAAGGCCTTTACCCTCAGCGCATCGATCGCGGCGATGGGCCTGAGCTGGAGCATCCAGGCCGCCGAAACCATCAAGGTCGGCATCCTGCATTCGCTGTCCGGGACCATGGCGATCTCCGAGACTTCGCTCAAGGACATGGCGCTGATGACCATCGACGAGATCAACGCCAAGGGCGGCGTGAACGGCAAGCTGCTGGAGCCGGTGGTGGTCGACCCAGCGTCCAACTGGCCGCTGTTCGCCGAGAAGAGCCGCCAGCTGCTGACCCAGGACAAGGTCGCGGTGGTGTTCGGCTGCTGGACCTCGGTGTCGCGCAAGTCCGTGCTGCCGGTGTTCGAAGAGCTCAACGGCCTGCTGTTCTACCCGGTGCAGTACGAAGGTGAAGAGATGTCGCCGAACGTCTTCTACACCGGCGCCGCGCCCAACCAGCAGGCGATCCCGGCGGTGGAATACCTGATGAGCGAGGACGGCGGCAGCGCCAAGCGCTTCTTCCTGCTCGGCACCGACTACGTCTACCCGCGCACCACCAACAAGATCCTGCGCGCCTTCCTGCACAGCAAGGGCGTGGCCGACAAGGACATCGAAGAGGTCTACACGCCGTTCGGCCATGCCGATTACCAGACCATCGTCGCCAACATCAAGAAGTTCTCCGCCGGTGGCAAGACCGCGGTGATCTCCACCGTCAACGGCGACTCCAACGTGCCGTTCTACAAGGAGCTGGCCAACCAGGGCCTGAAGGCCACCGACGTACCGGTGGTGGCGTTCTCGGTGGGTGAAGAGGAGCTGCGCGGCATCGACACCAAGCCGCTGGTGGGCCACCTGGCGGCGTGGAACTACTTCGAATCGGTGGATAACCCGGTCAACCAGAAGTTCGTCGCCGACTGGAAGGCATACAAGGCCAAGGGCCTGCCAGGCGCCGACAAGGCGGTGACCAACGACCCGATGGAGGCCACCTATGTGGGCATCCACATGTGGGCGCAGGCGGCGGAAAAAGCCAAGTCCACCGAGGTCGACAAGGTCCGCGAGGCGCTGGCCGGGCAGAGTTTCAAGGCACCGTCCGGCTTTACCCTGACCATGGACAAGACCAACCACCACCTGCACAAGCCGGTGATGATCGGCGAGATCCAGGATGACGGGCAGTTCAGCGTGGTATGGGAGACCGAGCAGCCGCTGCGGGCGCAGCCTTGGAGCCCGTTCATTCCGGGCAATGACAAGCGGCCCGATTACGCGGTGAAAGGTAACTGAGTGCACTGGGGCTGCTGCGCAGCCCAATCGCTGGCAAGCCAGCTCCTACAGGATCTCCACAGGCCTTGAGGGCGGTGGGGGATCCTGTGGGAGCCGGCTTGCCGGCGATGAATCCACCGCCGATCTCCAGGATTGCCCGCATGCTCAGATTCCTGCTCACCCTCCTCTTGCTATTGCCCCTGGCAACCCAAGCCAGCGAAGGCGAATTCTTCCTCACCGCCAAGCCCGCCGAGCAGGCCCGCCTGCTCGAAAGCTGGGCGGCCCAACCCGACCCTGCACGCCTGCCTCTGCTGGACAACCTGCGCCAGGGCCGCATCGCCGAAGGCGACACCCGCAAGCTACGCCTGAACAACCGCCTGCGCGGCCTGATCGACAATGCCCTGGCCAGCCATCAATTGCTCGGTGACAACCGCGACCTGCGCCTTGCCGCCGCCCAGCACCTGCAAAAAAGCGCGCAGCCCGCGCAGATGGCCTTCCTCGACCGCCGTTTCGCCAGCGAGCCGGACACCGCCGTGCATGCCGCCCTCGGCCTGGCCCTGGCCAACCTGCAGCTGGGCGCCAGCGAACCCTCGGTACGCCTGGCCGCCGTGCGCCTGCTCGGCGAAACCGGCGACCCGCTGGCCCGCACCCGCCTGGAAGCCCTGCTGCAACCCAGCGCAGAAACCGACGCTGCAGTACGCACCGCCGCCGAAACCAGCCTGGCCCAGGTCAAGCGCAAACTGCTGTTCGGCGAGCTGCTCGGACAGGCCTTCAGCGGCTTGTCCCTGGGGTCGATCCTGCTATTGGCTGCACTGGGCCTGGCCATCACCTTCGGCCTGCTCGGGGTGATCAACATGGCCCATGGCGAGATGCTCATGCTCGGTGCCTACAGCACCTACATGGTCCAGGTCCTGCTACAGCGCTACGCGCCGGGCGCCATCGAGTTCTACCCACTGATCGCCCTGCCGGTGGCCTTCGCCGTCAGCGCCGGGGTCGGCATGGCGCTGGAGCGCACGGTGATCCGCCACCTCTATGGCCGTCCGCTGGAAACCCTGCTGGCGACCTGGGGCATCAGCCTGATCCTGATCCAGGCCATCCGCCTGCTGTTCGGCGCGCAGAACGTCGAGGTGAGCAACCCGGCCTGGCTGTCCGGCGGTATCCAGCTGCTGCCCAACCTGGTGCTGCCGTACAACCGCCTGGTGATCATCGGCTTCGCCCTGGCCGTGGTGCTGCTCACCTGGCTGCTGCTCAACCGCACGCGGCTGGGCCTGAACGTGCGCGCGGTCACCCAGAACCGCAACATGGCGGCCTGCTGTGGCGTGCCCACCGGGCGCGTCGACATGCTCGCCTTTGGCCTCGGCTCGGGTATCGCCGGGCTAGGCGGCGTGGCCCTGAGCCAGGTCGGCAACGTCGGCCCGGACCTGGGCCAGAGCTACATCATCGATTCGTTCCTGGTGGTGGTGCTTGGCGGCGTCGGGCAACTGGCCGGCAGCCTCTGGGCGGCCTTCGGCCTTGGCATCGCCAACAAGCTGCTGGAGCCGCAGATCGGCGCCGTGCTTGGCAAGATCCTCATCCTTGCGTTGATCATTCTGTTCATCCAGAAGCGCCCGCAAGGCCTGTTCGCCCTCAAGGGACGGGTAATCGACTGATGAACCAGCCACTGCTTGTCACCGCTTCACAAAAAGCCGGCCCACGCGTGACGCTGGCCATCGCCGCTGTCGCCGCCCTGCTGTTGCTGGCCCTGGCGCTGCTGTCGCTATTGCCGGCAGGCCATGCGTTGCAGGTGTCGGCCTACACCCTGACGCTGGTCGGCAAGATCCTCTGCTACGCCATCGTCGCCCTGGCCCTGGACCTGGTCTGGGGGTATGCCGGGCTGTTGTCGCTTGGCCATGGCCTGTTCTTCGCCCTCGGTGGCTACGCCATGGGCATGTACCTGATGCGCCAGGCGGCCGGCGATGGGTTGCCAGGGTTCATGACCTTCCTGTCGTGGAGCGAGCTGCCCTGGTACTGGGCCGGTACCCAGCACTTTGCCTGGGCACTGTGCCTGGTGGTGCTGGCGCCGGGTTTGCTGGCGCTGGTGTTCGGCTTCTTCGCCTTCCGATCGCGGATCAAGGGCGTGTATTTTTCGATCATGACCCAGGCCCTGACCTTCGCCGGCATGCTCTTGTTCTTTCGCAATGAAACGGGCTTTGGCGGCAACAACGGCTTCACCAGTTTCCGCACTATCCTCGGCTTCGACATTGCCGCCCAGGGCACACGGGCGGTGCTGTTCCTGCTCACGGTAGGCTTGCTGCTGGCCAGCCTGTACCTGTGCTGGCGCCTGACCATGAGCAAGTTCGGCCGCCTGCTGACCGCCGTGCGCGATGCCGAGAACCGCCTGATGTTCTGCGGCTACGATCCGCGTGGTTTCAAACTGCTGGTGTGGGTGCTCAGCGCCGTGCTGTGCGGCCTGGCCGGTGCGCTGTATGTGCCGCAGGTGGGCATCATCAACCCCAGCGAGATGTCGCCGACCAACTCCATCGAAGCCGCCGTGTGGGTGGCCCTGGGCGGTCGCGGCACGCTGATCGGCCCGCTGCTCGGCGCCGGCCTGGTCAACGGCATGAAGAGCTGGTTCACGGTGGCCTTCCCGGAATTCTGGCTGTTCTTCCTCGGCGCGCTGTTCATCCTCGTCACCCTGTACCTGCCCAAAGGCGTGGTCGGCCTGCTCAAGAAAAGGAGCCAGCCATGAGAGGCGTTCCCCCCGTGCACCCCGAATTCATGCTCGAACCGGTCTTCGATCACCTGGGCGCCGGCCGCGATGCCATTGGCCTGGGCAGCCGCCGCGCGGCAGGCCTGGACACGCGCCATGGCACGGTACTGAGCCTCGAAGGCATCAGCGTCAGCTTCGATGGTTTCAAGGCGCTCAACGCGCTGAACCTGTACATCGGCGTCGGCGAACTGCGCTGCATCATCGGCCCGAACGGCGCCGGCAAGACCACGATGATGGACGTGATCACCGGCAAGACCCGTCCCGACACGGGCAGCGCGTATTTTGGCGACACCCTCGACCTGACCCGCATGAGCGAATTCCAGATCGCCCAGGCCGGCATCGGTCGCAAGTTCCAGAAGCCCACGGTGTTCGAAGCGCTGACGGTATTCGAGAACCTTGAACTGGCCCTGAAGACCGACAAGTCGGTGTGGGCCAGCCTGGCCGCGCGCTTGAACGGCGAGCAACGCGCGCGCATCGAGCAGGTGCTGACCACGTTGCGCCTGCTGCCCCTGGCCCAACGCCAGGCCGGCCTGCTGTCCCACGGGCAGAAGCAGTTCCTGGAGATCGGCATGCTGCTGGTGCAGGAACCGCAATTGCTGTTGCTCGACGAGCCCGTGGCGGGCATGACCGATGCCGAGACCGAGTTCACCGCCGAGCTGTTCAAAGGGCTGGCCGGCAAGCACTCGCTGATGGTGGTGGAGCATGACATGGGGTTCGTCGGCAGTATCGCCGACCATGTGACCGTGCTGCACCAGGGCAGTGTGCTGGCGGAGGGGTCGCTGGAGCAGGTGCAGGCGGATGAGCGGGTGGTCGAGGTCTATCTGGGCCGATGATCTTCGTTGCCTGCTCTGGCCTCATCGCCGGCAAGCCGGCTCCCACAGGGTTTTTGCAACGCCGCGGACATTGTGGGAGCCGGCTTGCAGTCGATGAGGCCGGTGCAGCCACAGCAACAACTTCAGGAACTCTCACATGCTGAAAATCGACACCCTGCACCAATACTACGGCGGCAGCCACATCCTGCGCGGCCTGTCCTTCGAGGCCAAGGTCGGCGAAGTCACCTGCCTGCTCGGGCGCAACGGCGTGGGCAAGACCACCTTGCTGCGCTGCCTGATGGGCCTGGTGCCAACGCGCGAAGGCAGCATCGAATGGGAAGGCAAGCCGATCACCACGCTCAAGCCGCAACAGCGGGTCCAGGCCGGCATCGCCTACGTCCCCCAGGGCCGCGAGATCTTCCCGCGCCTCACCGTCGAGGAAAACCTGCTGATGGGCCTGTCGCGCTTCCCTGCCCGCGAGGCACGCGAAGTGCCAACGTTCATCTACGAACTGTTCCCGGTCCTGGAACAGATGAAGCAACGCCGCGGGGGCGACCTGTCCGGCGGCCAGCAGCAACAGCTGGCCATCGGCCGCGCCCTGGCCAGCCGCCCACGGCTGCTGATCCTCGACGAACCGACCGAAGGCATCCAGCCTTCGGTGATCAAGGAAATCGGCGCGGTCATCCAACGCCTGGCCGAACGTGGCGACATGGCCATCCTGCTGGTGGAGCAGTTCTACGACTTCGCCGAGGCTCTGGCCGACCAATACCTGGTCATGGCCCGTGGCGAGATCGTCCAGCGCGGGCGCGGTGAAAACATGCAGGCCGAGGGTGTGCGGGGGCTGGTAACCATTTAATCTGCTGCCATCGACCTTGCGAGACGCTGCACATGAGCCACGAAATCCGTGACGCCCTGGCCACCGACATACCGGGCATCCTTGAGATCTACAACGACGCGGTGCGCAACACGACGGCGATCTGGAACGAAACGCCGGTGGACCTGGCCAACCGCCAGGCCTGGTTCGAGGCGCGGGCACTGCAGGGTTATCCGATCCTGGTGGCGGTGGATGAAACGGGGGTGCTGGGTTATGCCTCGTTTGGCGACTGGCGGCCGTTCGAGGGGTTTCGCCACACCGTGGAGCACTCGGTGTATATCCGTGGCGACCAGCGTGGCAAAGGCCTGGGGCCGGTGCTGATGGCGGTGCTGATCGAGCGTGCGCGCACGTGTGGCAAGCATGTGATGGTGGCGGCGATCGAAAGCGGCAACGTGGGGTCGGTGCGCCTGCATGAGCGATTGGGCTTTGTGGTGACCGGGCAGATGCCGCAGGTGGGGGTGAAGTTCGGGCGGTGGCTGGATTTGACCTTCATGCAGTTGGTGTTGAATCCTGGAGCCGAGCCAGCTTGATACCTGTGCCGGCCTCTTCGCGGGACAAGCCCGCTCCCACAGGTGCACCCCAGTTCTCAAAACCTGAGGTGTACCTGTGGGAGCGGGCTTGTCCCGCGAAGAGGCCGGCACAGGCAAACACATTCACATCTGGGTAAACCGCCCCAACCGCTGTCTCAGCATGCTGTTCTCACTGCGCAACTGCTGCACTTCCTGCAACAGCTCCAACGCCAGCGCCACCCCTTCCCATTCCAGCTCAAGCTCCTGGTGCAGCTTCACTGCGCGCTTGGCCAAGATCGGCGCCTGATCGTCGAACAACCACTCCTCCGGCGTTCGCCCCGAAGGTTCAACGATGCCGTGCTCGACGATCTCGACCACGAAGTCGGCCGTGATATCGGCCTCCTGGCAAAGGGTGCGCATGTCCAGTTGAACGATCAGGGTGCTGCTCATGATCACTTACTCCATTGTTTCCTCGGATCGAACGCAGCCTTTTCGGAGAGCTGGGTCCACAGTTCGCGGGCAGAAGCGTCGGATGTCGGCGGCATGACCACCTTGAGCTGGGCGTAGAGGTTGCCGCGCTCGCCCTGCTTGTTCGCCAGGCCCATGCCCGGAACACGCAGGCGCTGGCCGCTCTGGCTGTCGGGGCGGATGGTCAGGTTGATCTTGCCGGTCAGGGTCGGCACCGCCACCTTGGTGCCCAACGCGGCCTCCCACGGTGCCAACGGCACGGTGATGATCAGGTCATGACCTTCGACATCGAACAGCGGGTGCGGTGCCAGGCGCACGGTCAAAAACAGGTCGCCATTGGCCCCGCCGCCCACGCCCGGCGCACCCTGGCCCTTGAGGCGGATGCGCTCGCCATCGGTTACCCCGGCTGGAATCTTCACGTTCAGGGTCTTGGTGGTGAACCCGGTGCGCTGACCGGCGGCGTTGGTCTGCGGCACCTGGAAGCTGATCTGCTTGGATTCCTTGCTCAGGGTTTCTTCAAGGAAGATCGCCAGTTCCAGTTCCACGTCCTGCCCTCGCCTGCCGGCGCTGCGTTGTTGGCGGGCGCCGCCGAACGGGCTGCCGCCGCGGGCGCCGAAGATCGAGCTGAAGAAGTCGGAGAAGTCACCGCCTTCGAAGCCGCCGCCACCGCCACGGCTTTCCCAGCCCGGCGGTGCCTGGAAGGGCCGCCCGTGCTGACCGCCGTATTTGCGGATCTCGTCGAACTCGGCGCGCTTCTGGGCATCGCCGAGCACCTCGTAGGCCTCGTTGGCCTCCTTGAATTTCTCCTCGGCGTCCCGCTCCTTGCTGACATCCGGGTGATACTTACGCGCCAGCTTGCGGTACGCGGCCTTGATCGCCTTGTCGTCCGCCGTGGGCTCTACGCCGAGTATCTTGTAATAGTCTTTGAAGTCCATCTGTGGATCACCAATGTGAAATTGCGTGTTGCAACTGAAGATAGGGGTCAAGCATAGCCTTTCAAGGTGCGCTTGGCGTTGCTGCAAGGCAGACGACCGGTCTTGATTCTCTGGCCAACTGGCATAAACTGCGCGGCCGTTTTGCCTCCGGAAGCCTGTTTCCCCATGTCTGACGTATCCCCGGCCCGCGCCCTTGGCATCGACTTCGGCACCTCCAACTCCACGGTCGGCTGGCACCGCCCTGGCAGCGAGTCGCTGATCGCCCTGGAAGACGGCAAGATCACCTTGCCCTCGGTGGTCTTCTTCAATATCGAAGAGCGACGCCCGGTGTATGGCCGCCTGGCGCTGCACGAGTACCTGGAAGGCTACGAAGGCCGCCTGATGCGCTCGCTCAAGAGCCTGCTCGGGTCGAAGCTGATCAAGCACGACACCAGCGTGCTGGGCAGCGCCCTGCCATTCAAGGACCTGCTGGGCATGTTCATCGGCGAGCTGAAAAAGCGCGCCGAGGCCGATGCCGGCCGCGAATTCGATCAGGTGGTGCTGGGTCGCCCGGTATTCTTCGTCGACGAAGACCCGGCCGCCGACCAGGAGGCCGAGGACACCCTGGCCGACGTGGCGCGCAAGATCGGCTTCAAGGACGTGTCGTTCCAGTACGAACCCATTGCCGCAGCGTTCGACTACGAGTCGGGCATCAGCCGTGAAGAGCTGGTGCTCATCGTCGATATCGGCGGTGGTACCTCGGACTTTACCCTGATCCGCCTGTCGCCCGAGCGCCACCAGGTGGCCGAGCGCCAGAGCGACATCCTCGCCACCGGCGGCGTGCACATCGGCGGTACCGACTTCGACAAGCAGCTGAGCCTGCAGGGCGTGATGCCGCTGTTCGGCTATGGCAGCCGGATGAAGAGCGGCGCGCTGATGCCCACCAGCTATCACCTCAACCTGGCCACCTGGCACACCATCAACGCCCTGTACTCGCAGAAGTCGCAGCTGGCGCTGGGCAGCATGCGCTACGACATCGAGGACACCCTCGGCATCGACCGCCTGTTCAAGCTGATCGAGCAGCGCGCCGGGCACTGGTTGGCGATGGAAGTGGAGGCCAGCAAGATCGAGCTGACCGACCAGCAGAGCCGCCGCGTCGACCTGGGCCGTGTCGAGCGCGAGCTGGGCGTGGACCTGACCCGTGCGGTGTTCGAAGGGGCCATCGAGGGGCTGCTGGAGCGCGTGCGCGGCAGCGTGACCGAGCTGCTGGCCAAGGCCGGCGTGAGCGAAGGGCAGGTGGATACGGTGTTCTTCACCGGCGGTTCCAGCGGTATTCCGGCGCTGCGCAACAGCGTGGCGGCGATGCTGCCCAATGCGCGGCATGTGGAAGGCAACATCTTTGGCAGCATTGGTAGCGGCTTGGCGATCGAGGCGCGCAAGCGTTACGGGGCGGCCTGATCCATTTTGGGGCTGCTTTGCAGCCCTTTCGCGACACAAGGCCGCTCCTACAGACGACCGCGTACTGGTGTAGGAGCGGCCTTGTGTCGCGAAAGGGCCGCAAAGCGGCCCCAGCATTCGTCAAACCAGCTCCGCCCGCTTCAGCTCACTCTTCAGGTAGGCGTAATAGATCGGCCCCGCCACCACCCCCGGCAGCCCGAACGCCGCCTCGAACACCAGCATCGCCAGCAACAGCTCCCACGCCTTGGCACTGATCTGCCCACCGACGATCCGCGCGTTGAGGAAATACTCGACCTTGTGGATGACGATCAGATACCCCAGCGCCGCCGCCGCCACCCAGATCGACAGCGAAAGACCGACGATGGTGATCAGGGTGTTGGACATCAGGTTGCCGATCACCGGCAACAGCCCCAGCAGGAAGGTCAGCACGATCAGCGTCTTGGTCAGCGGCAGGTGCACCCCGAACATGGGCATCACCACGGCCAGGAAGATACCGGTGAAGGCGGTATTGAGCAGCGAGATCTTGATCTGCGCGAACACGATGTTGCGAAACGCCTGCACCAGCAGGCTCAGCCGTTCGAACAGCGCGGCCGCCAGTGGCTTGCGCCGGGAAATGTCAGGGATGCGCTGCAGGGCGATGATGGCGCCCAGGATCATGCCGATCAGCAGGGTCACGAACATGTGCGCCATGCCCTTGCCGACCAGTTGCAGATCGCTCAGGTGGCTCTTGATCCAGTCACCGATGGCCACCTTGAACTCGGCGGCGCTGGCCGGCAGGTAGGCCTCGATGAACGGCGGCAACTGGCCACGGGCACGCTCGACCAGGCCCATGAACTTGTCCAGCGAGGCGCCGGGGTTTTCCGCCTCGTGCAGCAGGAAACTGAACGCGCCGGCGATCAGCAGCGTCAGGGTACTGACCACCAATGTGCCGAGCAGCGCCACCGCCAGCCAGCGCGCGCGCTGGCCGGCGATCAGCGGTTGTAGCCGTGGCGTGAGCATGTTGACCAGTTCGAACACCAGCAGGCCGGCCAGCAGGCTAGGCAGCAACTTCAGGGGCAGGGCCAGGAGCAACCCGGC
The DNA here is from genome assembly GCF_044749525.1 of Pseudomonas sp. NPDC089395. Taxonomy (NCBI): domain Bacteria; kingdom Pseudomonadati; phylum Pseudomonadota; class Gammaproteobacteria; order Pseudomonadales; family Pseudomonadaceae; genus Pseudomonas; species Pseudomonas sp. NPDC089395. The sequence continues at coordinate 254,696 of NZ_JBIVID010000007.1, read as the reverse complement.
CATCACGATGATCAGGCTGGCAAGGGTGATCTGGCGGGGGGTGAAGGTCATACAGCCTCGACGGCAGACAGCGGAAAGACCCGCAGTCTGCCAGCCTTGAAGCCAGAGGCATAGGCGCAGGTCATTTCTTCTTCAGGCAGTCGCTCATGAAGGCTTTGCGCGCGTCGCCCTTCAGGGCCTTGGTGGTGGCGTCAGCGTTGCAGGTCTTCATCTTTTCCTGCTGGGCAGTCGGAACGTCCTTCTTCAGGCAGTTGCTCATGAACGCCTTGCGCTCATCGCCCTTGAGCGCCTTGGCAGAGGCGTCGGCATTGCACGAGGTCATCTTTTCCTGTTGTGCGGTGGCGGCGAATCCTTGCGCACTGAACAACACAGCCAACACCAGCAACGGCATTTGCAGCATCTTCATGGAGCGATCTCCTTTTCTCCGCGCCCGATGCACGGTGGTGCAGATCAGTGTAGACAAGAATTTTTACACGCCCGCCCGTGCCTGGCGGCGGTACTGTTCCGGCGTGCACTGGGCCTGGCGCTGGAACATGGCGATGAAGGCCGAGGCACTGCTATAGCCCAAGTCGAAGGCGATCGCCTGAATCGGTTGGCCGGCCTCCAGGGCTTCGATGGCGCGCAAGAAACGCAGGCGCAGGCGCCATTCACCAAAGCTGATGCCCAGCTCCCGCAGGAACTGGCGCGCCAGGGTGCGCTCGCTGACATGTACCTGCGCTGCCCACTCTGCCAACGGGCGGTTGTCACCGGGTTCACCGCCGAGGGCGTCGAGCACCTGGCGCAAACCATCGCTGCGGGCAAACGGCAGGTAGCAGGTCTGGGTCGGCGCCAGCAGCAGTTGGTCGAGCAGCACCTGGACCAGGCGCTGGTCCCGTTCATCCTGCGCCACCTTGAGATCGCGCCGGGCGAAGTCGCTGAGGATGGCCTTGAGGATGTCGCTGATCACCAGGCTGCAAGGCTGTTGCGGCAAGTCGGCGCAAAGGCTGCGGTCCAGATAGACCGAGCGGTAGACGATGGCCTGGGGGTTGTAGCAGCCATGCTCGGTGCCCGGCGGCACCCAGACCGCATAGTGCGGAGGTGAAAGAAAGCGCTGACCATCGACGTCCAGATGCATGACGCCGTGGGCGGTGTAGTTGAGCTGGCCCCAGGCGTGGCGATGCGGGGCGCTGTGGGTATCGGCGCCAAATTCGTCGTGACGGAAGTACACCGGCGCCGGGAGCTGGTCGAACTGGGGGATGTCGAGGTATTTGCGGGCCATGGTGTCTGCTTGCAGGGGCAGGTTGTCTGGATAGGAGTATAGGCTTGCGAACGGACAGCGGATAATAGGCGCCTATCGGGGACCGCTGGGCGGCCCTTTCGCAACATCTCAGAGAATCACAGCTGTATGAATTACCTGTTCCCCCTCACCGCCATCCTGATCTGGGCCGGCAACACCGTAGTTACCAAGCTGTCCGCCGGTGCCATCCACCCCGCCGAAATCGGCTTCTACCGCTGGCTGCTCGCCGGCCTGCTGTTCACCCCGTTCCTGCTGCCTGCGGTGTGGCGCAACCGCGCAGCCATCCGCCCGCATCTGGGCAAGGTGTTCGTCCTCGGCGTGCTGGGCATGGCCATCTACCAGAGCCTGGCGTACTTCGCCGCAAGCATTACCAGCGCCACCAACATGGGCATCATCCTGTCGCTGATGCCGTTGATGTCGCTGGCGCTGTCCATCGCCTGGCTGGGCCAGCGTCTGAGCTATGGCGCCTTGCTCGGTGCCCTGGTGTCGTTCTATGGGGTGCTCGAAGTGGTCAGCGCCGGCCACCCCGGCGCCCTGCTCGAACAGGGCCTGAACAGCGGCGACCTGTTGATGCTGGTGGCCACCCTGGCTTACGCGCTGTACAGCTTCCTGCTGAAGAAATGGCAGCTACGCCTGCCGCCCTTGCAGTTGCTGTACCTGCAGGTGCTGGTGGCAATCATCGTGTTGCTGCCGCTGTTCCTGGTTTCGGACAAGACCGGGCTGAATGCCCACAACGTCGGCCTGGTGCTGTATGCCTGCGTGCTGGCCTCGATGGTCGCACCGCTGGTGTGGATGCAGGCCGTACACCGCCTTGGCCCCAGCCGCACCACGCTGTTCTTCAACTTGCTGCCGGTGGTGACCGCGCTGATCGCCGCCGGCGTACTCGACGAACAACTGGCCAGCTACCACCTGATCGGCGGCCTGCTGACCCTGGCCGGCGTGGTCCTCGCCGAACGCTGGACTACCCCCGTGCGCCGTGCAGCTACAGCCCCGCAGCCTTGAGCCGAGCAGCGTGCTCGGTGAACAGGCGCACCGGCTCGGCGCCCTTGCCCACGGCGCCGAGCGACTGGTTGACGATGTCCAGGTGGTCGAGCGGGTAGTCATCACCGATCACCTGCCCCAGGTGTGAACTGAAGCGACCGACCATGCCGTCGCAGTGGCCCTTCTCCTTGACGAAGCTGCGCGCGAACAGACGGCAGAAGCGGTTGCTGCCATCGAAGCGGTTGCGCCCCTGGTCGGTAAGCCCTGGCTGCAGGGTGCCCGACCAGGAGTAATAGCGCACGCCATTCACCTCGCCCGGCCCTTCACCGCCCCAGGTGTCGGGCAAGCCTTGTGGATAAGCCTGGTTGAACAGCGCCACCCCGGCGCTGGTCAGGGATTGATGCGAGGCGTGCACATCGATCGGCAGCGGGTCGCGGCGCCAGCCGGTTTCAAGCCATACCAACAGCACCGCCAAACCGTGCAACACGGCTTTGAGCAAGCGTCCCTGGGCTGAGTCGCCGGGTGCTGTGCGCTCCAGATGATCGGCCAGTTCAGAGCCGTGGTTAGGCCCTGCCACCGAGGTGACCGAGGCTATCCGATCAGGCCGTTTGGCAGCGGCGTAGCGGGCATCCAAGGCGCCCTGGCTATGGCCGATCAGATTGACCTTGTCGGTGCCGGCGCGCTGGCAGATGTCCTCGATGATCGCCAGCAACTGCTCGCCGCGCACCTCACTCGAATGCAACGGCGAAACCTGCACGGGAAACACCTGCGCCCCGCCCTTGCGCAAGGCCGGCACGATGCCGAACCAGTAGGGGTAGAGCAGCACCCTGACGAAGCCGAGCATGCCCGGCACCAGCACCAGCGGGTATCGCGTGGCCAACTCCTGCCCCATTGCCCCTGCCCCTTTTCCGTGGACGATCGGCCCACACTACAGCGGCCGCGATGACCATCGCAATCGAACTCCTGGCGCGCGCTGCGGTTCCAAACCAGAACAGACCCTGTGCAAGGAGCGGGACCATGTACAAGCAGACCCTGGCAATCCTTTTGGCAAGCGCAACCCTGGCCGCCTGCGGCAGCCACCCGGAGAACCCGGTGGACTACGCCACCTACCACGACGAGCCGCTGGTCAAGCAGGTGGAAAAGGGCATGACCATGCAGAAAGTCATTGCCATCGGCGGCAGCCCATCCAACGTGATCGACTTGCCGCACGGGGGCACCTGCAACGACTACATCCTCAACCACGACGGCCACCAGCAGCCTTACTACGTGCGTTTCGACGCCACCGGCCATGTCGATGCCAAGGGCTTCAAGACTTGCAAGCAACGAGAAGAGGACAGCGACGCCGTAAGAGGCGCGTGAGCCTGCCCACACCTTGACCCACCGTCCTGATCTGATTGGAGACAACCATGAGCAACGTTGAACTGACCGATGTGCAAACCCTGCGCAAGCGTGCGCGCGAGCATGTGGAACAAGGCGCGGTGACCGAGGGCTATCAGGCTGATCGCGAAAAGATCCTGCGCCTGCTCAACGAGTCGCTGGCCACCGAGCTGGTCTGCGTGCTGCGCTACAAGCGCCACTACTTCATGGCCAGCGGGATCAAGGCGAGCGTCGCGGCTGAAGAGTTTCTCGAGCATGCCACCCAGGAAGCCGAACACGCCGACAAGCTGGCTGAACGCATCGTGCAGCTTGGGGGAGAGCCGGACTTCAATCCGGACAACCTGACCAAGAATTCCCATGCTCAGTATGTGGCGGGCAGTTCGCTGAAGGAGATGGTGCTGGAAGACCTGGTGGCCGAGCGCATCGCGATTGACAGCTACCGGGAGATCATTCAGTTCATCGGGGATACCGACCCGACTACGCGGCGGATCTTCGAAGACATTCTGGCGCAGGAAGAAGAGCACGCGGACGATATGTCCGACTTGTTGCAGGGGTTGTAATCGCGAGGGGCTGCGTTGCAGCCCAATCGCCGGCAAGCCGGCTCCCACAGGTACTCCACAGCTTTCGAAGCCTGTGCTGTACCTGTGGGAGCCGGCTTGCCGGCGATTGGGCCGCAAAGCGGCCCCTATTTCTTCCCTTTCACCGCAGCCGGCGCTTTGCCGGCCTTCATCTGCTGCAGCAAAGGCGTGCACTGATTAGGCTCATCACCACTGCTCGGCGCCACCAGCGCCAACAGCCCCGCCGCCGGCCCCGCGAGCACCCCCAGCGCCACCATCCCCGCACCGCGCAAGGCCAGCGGCACCGCCTGCACACCCGCACTGGGCTTGGCGAACGGCCCGCGCACATACAGCGGCGAACGCAGCGAGAACAGCCGCACGCCCTTGGACTCAGGGGTGATCTTCAGGTCCAGCTGTTCACTGGCGAAATTGGCCGTGCCATTGATGTAGATGATCGCGTTCTCGGTATCGAAGATGAACAAGCGCGTGGTCGCCAGCCCATCCTTGATCCCGACATCCGCCGCCGCGCAATTGATCTTCACGTCCTCGTCACCAAACAGCTTGCCGATCACATAGTTGCCGACGTTGAGCCCGGCGATCTCCATCAGGCTGCGGCTGATCGCCCCATCGTTGATCAGCATGCGCAGGTCGCCATTGGCCGTACCCAGCAACGCCGCCACCGAATTACCCCGACCGCTGATGTCGGCATCGCCGTTAAGCTCGCCAAAGCTGGTTTGCATGGGCGCGAAGCTTGGGAACAGCTGCTTGAGCTTCATGTCGCGCGCGGTCAGCTGGGCCCGGCCCTGCAGGGGCACGCTGCGCCCGTCCAGACGAATGTTGGAGGCCAGGTTGCCGCCTGCCACACCAAAACGCAGCGGCTCCAGGCGCAACAGGCCGTCTTCGAGGATCACATGGGCCGACAAGTCATTGAACGGCAGCTGTTCGCTGTGGACGATACGTTTGCCGGCGAAGGTGACATCGGCATCCATGGCGCGCCAGCGTTCGGTGCGGAACTCCTCTACCGGCAGCACCTTGCCCGCAGGCTGTTTGCTGGCGCCGCCACGGGCCTTCTGTTCGGCGTTCGAATCGGCACCGATCAGCGGCGCCAGGTCCTTGAACAGCAGTTGGTTGGAAACCAGCTTGCCCGTCAGCTTGGGCCGTGGCTGGCTGGCGACGAAGGCCAGGTCGCCATGGATGTCACTGTTACCGATCTTGCCGTTGAAACCCTGGTAATTGAAGGTTGCCCCCTCGGCAGCACGCAGGTTGGCCGTGAGGTGGCCATCAGTGTTGTAGGGCGGGGTATCTGGCAGGGTTACGCCCGTCAGCGGGTACAGGTTGCCCAGGCTGGCGCCTGCCAGGCGCAGGCGCAGGTCCAGGGCGCCCAGGTTGCGCGGGTCGGTCAGGGTGCCGGCCACTACCACGTGGGTGTCACCAATACGCACATCGCCCTGCAGTGGGAACGGCTGGCTGGCATCCTGCAGCGCGAGCAGGCCGCCGATCTTGCCCGTCCCGGACACGGGCTGGCCCTTGTAGCGGCCTTGGGCCTTGAGCCCAAAGGCGTAGTCCTGGGCGCCAGCGGCTTTTTCCGCACGGGCCTTGCCGACGATATCGCTGAACGGGATCGGCTTGCCCAGGGGGTCGATCTGCACCTTCATGCTGGTCTTCAGGGTCTGGTCGTCGAAGCTGACATTACCTTGGTCGAAACCGATGGCGCCGATGTCCAGCTGCCAGTTGGAGGGTTCTGCATGCTCGTCCTTGGGCCCGAAATCGAACGTCCAGTTGGCCCGGCCATCGGCCAGGCGGGTAAGACTGGCTGTGGGTTTGACCAGATCGATGCGCGGGATGACGATCTGCTGGAACAACAATGGCACCATTGCCAGGCGGAACTCGACGCGCTCCAGGCTGGCCATTCGCGGTTCCTTGAGCCAGTCGGGGTTGCCCAAGGTCAGGTCTTCGGCAATGAAGTGCGGCAAGGGCACCCAGCCGCGCCAGCCACCCTCTTCGGGTTCGATGCGCCAGTGCACGGCAAGGTTGCCGTTGATGGCGAAAGGCCGCTGCAGGGCCTCTGAGACCTTCTCGTTGAGCAGCGGCTTGACGCGGTTCCAGTCGAAGGTGGCAATCACCACCACCAGTATCGCCAACAGGGTCAGCAGGGTGGTGAGGGTCCAGACGATGATTCTGGCAGGACGCGTCATTGCGTAGTTCTCCTGACGACATGGCACGAAACGGGCGCAGTGATGGCACTCAATATCTCGGACTGATGAAAACCCGCGGGGTTTTATCGGTGGCGTGCATGATAGCGAAGTTTTTCCCTGCTTCTTGCTCATCTAATGGTCTTGGAAAGGCTGGCGAAGGGCCCGACAAAGCTACCGGCCAATAGCCATCAACCGCTTCGAAACGCGCGTAATAGAGCACTTGAGAATCTCTATCAATGCGGTCGATTGTTACCATTACCCGTATGAACTTCTCTCTGGCGCTCCCCGGCGTAGCATTGGCTTCGTACCCACTTTCCAGCCCCACCGAGGAGCACCGCCATCATGAAACGCCACCTGCTGACCCTGACCCTGTCCATCCTGGCTGCCAACGCCTTTGCCGTCCCAGCCGCCGACCAGCACCTGACCGCCGAATCGCGTTCCAGCGCCGCTGAAGTTGCCCAACCGCTGAAAACGGTTGCCGAAGGTGGTTCGGATCGCCTGATCGAACGCAGTGGCCGCGTCGCCGAAGGTGGCTCGGACCGCCTGATCGAACGCAGTGGCCGTGTCGCTGAAGGTGGTTCGGACCGCCTGATCGAACGCAGTGGCCGCGTTGCTGAGGGTGGCTCGGACCGTCTGATCGAACGTAGTGGCCGTGTAGCCGAAGGTGGCTCGGACCGTCTGATCGAACGCGCCGGCCGCGTCGCCGAAGGTGGCTCGGACCGTCTGGTTGAAATCAGCCGTGTGAGCTGATCACCATGGCCGAAAACTACAACCTGCATCACAGTGCCTGCTCCCCTCCCAGCCCGGTCCATTGACCGGGCTTCGTTTTTTTATCTAGAGTGCCCAGCCTCACCGTCTCAGAATTCCTGCCATGCTGCCGCGCGCCGAACAAAAGCAACAGACCCGCCAGGCCCTGCTCGATGCTGCCTGCCAGCTCATGGAGAGTGGTCGCGGCTTCGGCAGCATCAGCCTGCGAGAAGTCGCCAGGGCGGCAGGTATCGTCCCCACTGGCTTCTACCGGCATTTCACCGACATGGACGCCCTGGGCCTTGCCCTGGTCGCCGAAGTCGATACCACCTTTCGCCAGACCATCCGCCTGGTACGCCAGAACGAATTCGAACTCGGCGGTATCACCGACGCTTCGGTGCGGATCTTTCTCGACGTGGTAGCGGCCCACCGCGCGCAGTTCCTGTTCCTCGCCCGCGAGCAGTACGGTGGCTCGCAAGCGGTCCGCCAAGCCATTGCCCGCCTGCGCCAGGACATCAGTAACGACCTCTCCACCGACCTTGCGCGCATGAAGCGCTGGCAACACCTGGACAGCGCCGCTTTGGCGGTGATGGCCGACCTGGTGGTCAAGACCGTGTTCGCCACCCTGCCCGAGTTGATCGACAGCCCTGAGCAAGGTTATCCACAGGCGTTGACGGCGCAGGAGAAGATCACCCAGCAATTGCGCTTCATCTTCGTCGGCGCGCGGCATTGGCAAGGGCTGGGCAACCCTGGTTGATCTGCTGGCCGTACTGGCCTCTTCGCGGGGCAAGCCCGCTCCCACAAGTACCTCTCAGGTCTTAACTGCACATTGAGTTTGTGGGAGCGGGCTTGTCCCGCGAAGAGGCCGGCACAGACAACCGACAATCGCACTTCTGCTACCATGGCGCCCTGCCCGACAGCGACGAGCGCCCACATGCCCAACCCCCGCCCCACCCTGCCCGAACTGGCCCGCTTCAACCAGCACTTCGCCGAACGTATCGTGCCGCTGTGGCAAGGCCCGGGCTGGAATGCCGACCTGGCCCTGCCCTATGAAGCCCTGGACGCCCAGCACCGCCCGCTGCCGGTCCAGCGCTACCGGGCCATGGCCTGTGCGCGTCAGCTGTACCTGTTCAGCAGCCGTATCGAGCAACCGGGCGCCGCCGAGCGCGCGACGGCGCTGTTCCGCTCGCTGCAGCGGCATTTCCATGACGCCGAGAACGGTGGCTGGTTCTACAGCATCGACGCCGACGGCAAGCCGCTGGATCGACGCAAGGACCTCTACACCCACGCCTTCATCGTCTTCGCCTGCGCCCATTACTGGGGCAAGGTGCGCGAGAGCCTGGTGGAGTCGGCGCTGAATGCTGCGCTGGAGATCGTCGCCGAGCAGTTCGCCCGCGATGATGGCCTGTACGAGGCGAGCCTGGGCGAGGACTGGTCCGACCTGAGCAGCGGACCACTGCAGAACCCGCAAATGCACCTGGCCGAGGCCTTCCTGCAAGTGCTCGCCGTGCGTGAAGACGAAGACGTGCAACAGGACCTTCTGCAACTGTGTGAAGCGCTGCAGGCGCACTTCGTCGAACCGCAGCATGGGCTGATGCTGGAAAAGCCACGTGGTGCTGTGGATAACTGGTTCGAGCCCGGCCATCAGTTCGAATGGTTCTACCTGCTGGAAACTTCGCCGCTGCTACGGGGTACGTCGCTGCATGCGTCCATCGAGCGTGCGTTCGGCTATGCCGAGCGATGCGGGGTACAGAATGCGGCGGTGCTGGCGATGCTCGATGTGGATGGCAAGGTGATCGATGCTACCCAGCGGATCTGGGCGCAGGCGGAGTATCTGCGGGCGCTGGTGTTGCGGGCGGGGAGTGAAGCGAAGCTGGCTGAGCAGTTGCAGGCGATGGAGCAGCGCTTCCTGCATGAAGGCGGCTGGTATGAGTGCCGGGATGGTGCAGGTGCTGTGAGCCGTCATGACATGCCTTCGACTACGCCCTATCACTTGGCGACTTGCCTGGAAGGGTTGCAGCGCCTGAGCTGACGCATTCGCGGGACAAGCCCGCTCCCACAGGCTCTCTCCTGCCTTAGGTTCAGCAGAGTACCCGTGGGAGCGGGCTTGTCCCGCGAATGGGCCGCAAAGCGGCCCCTGTTTCTGTAATCACCCCTTGACCGAACGGTCGATCGAGAACCCGGCCCAGTCCTGGCTCACCGGCATCAGCTCCAGGCTGTTGATGTTGATGTGCGCCGGCTGGTTGAGTATCCAGAAGATGGTCTCGGCGATGTCCTGCGGCTGGATCGGCTCGGCACCGGCATAGGTGGCGTCGTACTTGGCCTGGTCCCCGCCGAAACGCACCAGCGAGAACTCGCTCTCGCACAGCCCCGGCTCGATGTTGCTCACACGTACACCGGTACCACGCAGGTCACAGCGCAGGCTCAGCGAGAACTGACCGACGAAGGCCTTGGTGCCGCCATACACGTTGCTACCCGGGTAAGGGTAGTTGCCCGCCACGGAACCTACGTTGAGGATCGACGCCCCACGGCCGTGAGCGATCAGGCGCGGCAGCAGCAGGCGGGTGGTGTACATCAGGCCCTTGATGTTGGTGTCGACCATGGTCTCCCAATCATCCAGGCTGCAGTTCTGCGCCGCCTCCACGCCCAGTGCCAGGCCGGCGTTGTTGACCAGGCCGCGCAGCTTGTCGAAGCCGGCCGGCAAAGTGGCGATCGCTTGTTCCATGGCCTTGCGGTCGCGCACGTCGAGCACCAGGCCATGCACTTCGGTCTTGGCCGACAGCTCGGCGCACAGCGCGTCCAGGCGTTCCTTGCGGCGCCCGGTGAGCACCAGCTTCCAGCCAGCGTCGGCAAAACGGCGGGCGGTGGCTTCGCCAAAACCGGAAGTCGCGCCAGTGATGAATACGGTGGACGTCATGCTCTGTTCCTCGCGGTGGATAGTCATCGGCAGGCCTTGCAGCATGCCTTCGCTTGGGCCTGGCAGCAAGGTATCAACGTAGCTGGTCATTTTTTGTACATACTCGCAGAACCCTTGCTGCAGAGGCCCTCGCGCCAGCTATACGCATGTTATCCACAAGCCTTTCCCCATGGATTGGGGGCAAGTTGTCCGCCTAGCGGAACCCTTTCAGCAAAATGCGGTCGCGTCAGGTCTGACGGGTGATGGCTCAAGGCTTTCAAGCATGCCGCTTGCAGCGGACTGTCCAAGGGTTTCTCACAGAGTTATCCACAGGAATGCGGAGACTCGACCGCATATTTGGCCTGTGCAAAAAAAGTTTGAAAAATCATCCACAAAGGAAAGCTGATCAAAATATGATCAGACTGTTGCAGGCCTTGAAATCAAAGGGGTTTAGCGAGGTGCCACCATGTTTTCCACAGGCGGTTCCACATTATCCGTGGAAAAAATACAGCCTGTGGAAACAAGGGCTTGCGAGGGCTTTGTGGTGTGGTTCGAGAAAGATATGCGACAAGTTGTCCACATCCGCTTGGGTGCAAAACCTTGGGGCCGCTTGGCGGCCCCAAGTAACACTCAGTGCCCGCCCAGATAAGCGCTACGCACCTCTTCGTTCACCAGCAACTCCTGCCCCGTGCCGGTCATGCGGATCTGCCCGTTGACCATCACATACGCCCGGTCGGACAGCTTCAATGCATGGTTGGCGTTCTGCTCCACCAGGAAGATGGTCATCCCGGTCTTGGCCAGTTCACGCAGGGTCGCGAAGATCTGCTTGACCACGATCGGTGCCAACCCCAGCGAAGGCTCATCCAGCAGCAACAACTTGGGCCGGCTCATCAACGCCCGGGCAATGGCGAGCATCTGTTGCTCGCCACCGGACATGGTCATGGCTCGCTGGTTACGCCGCTCCTTCAGGCGCGGAAACAGCTCGAACATGCGCTGCATGTCCTCGTTGGCAAATTTGTCGCCAATGGGGATGGTGCCCATCATCAGGTTTTCCTCGACGGTCATGTCGGGGAACACCCGGCGCCCTTCCGGTGACTGGGCGATGCCGTTGGAAGCGATGTAGTGCGACGACTTGCGGGTGATGTCAGTGCCGCGATAGACGATGTGCCCGGACGCCGCACGCGGCTGGCCGAAGATCGACATCAGCAGCGTCGACTTGCCGGCACCGTTGGCGCCGATCAGGCTCACTGTCTCGCCCTCGTTGATGTGCATCGAGACTTTCTTTAGCGCCTGGATCGGCCCGTAGAACACGTCCAGGTCCTTCAGTTCGAGAATGGGTGCACTCATACCAGTTCCTCTTCGTCGGCACCCAGGTAGGCGGCGATCACCGTCGGGTTGTGGCGGATATCCTGTGGCGCGCCTTCGGCGATCACGTTGCCGTGGTCGAGCACGACGATATGGTCGGAGATGCTCATGACCATGCCCATGTCATGTTCGATCAGCACCACGGTGATGTCGTGCTCGTCACGCAGCACGCGGATCATGCGGCTCAGCGCTTCGGTCTCCTGCGGGTTGAGGCCCGCGGCGGGCTCGTCGAGGCAGATGATCTTCGGCCGTGTGCACATGGCCCGGGCGATTTCCAGACGGCGCTGCTGCCCATAGGACAACTCACCGGCCAGGCGGTTGGCGCAGTCGACCAGGTCGACCACCTCCAGCCAGTAGAACGCGTGGTCCAGGGCGTCGCTCTCCGCCTTGCGGTAGGCCTTGGTGTTGAGCACCCCGGCCAGCAGGTTGCGGTTGACCCACATGTGCTGGGCCACCAGCAGGTTCTCCACCACCGACATTTCCTTGAACAGGCGAATGTTCTGGAAAGTCCGGGCAAGGCCTGCCCGGTTCACCAGGTGGGTTCCGCCGAACATCTTGTAGTACAGGCGATTGGCAAACTTCGCCGGCGACACGAAGTCGGTGGCCTGGAAGCGCTCGCCCAGCAGCTGGATGACGTTGGTATGGCTGCCGCGCACGTTCAGCTCGATTCGCCCGCCACTGGCCTTGTAGAAACCGGTGAGGCAGTTGAACACCGTGGTCTTGCCGGCACCATTGGGGCCGATCAGGGCGAAGATCTGGTTGCGCTTGACCTTGAGGCTGACATCGCTGAGCGCCTTGATGCCACCGAACTGCATCATCAGGTTGTCGACCGAGAGAATGATTTCGTCGCTCATGGCGCCACTCCTTTACGCGGGGTCACACCGGTACGGCTGATGCGGATCAGCCCACGCGGTCGCCAGATCATCATCAGCACCATCAGCACGCCGAACAGCAGCACTCGGTATTCGGAGAAGCTGCGCAGCAGCTCCGGCGCCACGGTCAGCACGAATGCCGCGATCACCACGCCGACGGTCGAGCCCATGCCTCCGAGCACGACGATGGCCAGAATCAGCGCCGACTCGAAGAAGGTGAACGACGACGGGTTGACGAAGCCCTGGTAGGTGGCGAAGAACACCCCGGCAAGGCCGGCGGTGGAAGCGCCCAGAGTGAATGCCGAGAGCTTGACCAGCACGTGGTTCAGGCCCATCGAGCGGCAGGCGATCTCGTCTTCGCGCAGTGCTTCCCAGGCGCGGCCGACCGGCATGCGGGTCAGCCGGTGCTTGACGTACAGCACCGCCAGTACGACCAGGAACAGTACCGCGTAGATGAACACGAACTTCAGGTTGGCGTTGTAGTCGATGCCGAGAAACTCATGGATTGGCGTACCACCGTCCTTGGCCCGCCGACCGAACTCCAGACCGAAGAAGGTCGGCGACGGCGCCGGCATGCCGTTCGGGCCACCGGTGAACGACAGCCAGTTGTTCAGCACCAGGCGGATGATCTCGCCAAAGCCCAGGGTCACGATCGCCAGGTAGTCACCGTGCATGCGCAACACCGGGAAGCCGAGTATGCATCCCGCCAGGGCTGCCGCGATGGCCGCCAGCGGCAGCACGCTCCAGAAGCCCAGGCCGAGGTACTGGTAACCCAGCGCCAGGCCATAGGCACCGATGGCGTAGAACGCCACATAACCCAGGTCGAGCAGGCCCGCCAGGCCGACCACGATGTTCAGGCCAAGGCCCAGCAGCACGTAGATCAGGCCAAGTATGACCACGGTCAGCAGGTATTTGTTGGCGAAGATCGGGAAGACGATGGCGATCACGATCAGCGCCGGGACGATGTAGCGCAGGCGCGACTTGTAGTCAGGTGCATTCACGTGCACGCCCGAGCCACCGCTGTCGAACCCCTGGAGCATGCGCCGCCCGGGTGCGCTCTGCAGGTACAGGCTGAGCAGGAAACGCCCGATCATGACCCCGCCGACCAGCCAGGCGACACGCCGGGGTTCGGCATTGAAGGTGTAGCCGTCGAGCACTACGCCGACTACCGGGCCGAAGACGATGAGCGCCAGCAAGCCGGCGACGATGGTCTCCAGCAAGCTGCGTTTGAGATCGAAACCATTGGTTTCGGAAACAGGGGCAGTTTTGGCAACGGACATATTCACACCTTAGCCACGAGCGGGCGACCCAACAGGCCTTGTGGGCGGAAGATAAGGATCATCACCAGCAGCGAGAAGCTGAATACGTCCTTGTAGTCGGAGTTGATCAGGCCGGAGAACAGCGACTCGGAGATGCCCAGGATGATGCCGCCAAGCATGGCGCCCGGTAGCGAGCCGATGCCGCCGAGCACCGCGGCGGTGAATGCCTTGATGCCAATGATGAAGCCGGCATAGAAGTCGAAAGTGCCGTAGTTCATGGTGATCAGCACGCCGGCCAGCGCAGCCATCACCGCACCGATGACGAACACGTAGGAGATCACCCGATCGGTGTTGATGCCGAGGATCGAGGCCATCTTGCGGTCTTGCTGAGTGGCGCGGCACATGCGGCCTAGCTTGGTGTACTTGATTACATAGGTGAGCAGGCCCATGCCGACAAACGCGGCGATCAGGATGAAGATCTTGGTGTAGGTCAGTTGCACGAAGCCGCTGCCCACTTCGACGCGCAGGGCGCCTTCGAGCAGGGTTGGCACGCCTTGCTGGCGGGCGCCCTGACTGATCTGCGCGTAGTTCTGCAGGATCAGCGAGATGCCGATGGCACTGATCAGCGGTGCCAGGCGGGTGGAGTTACGCAGGGGTTTGTAGGCGATGCGTTCGATGGTGAAGCCGTACACACCCGTGACCACGACGGTGAACAACAAAGTGCCCAACATCAGCAGGGGGAACGACTCGATACCGAAATAAGCCAGCAATGCCAGGCTGATCGCCGCTAGGTAAGCGGAGATCATGTACACCTCGCCGTGCGCGAAGTTGATCATGCCGATGATGCCATAGACCATTGTGTAGCCGATGGCGATCAGGCCATAGACCGACCCGAGGGTCAGGCCGTTGACCAGTTGCTGCAGGAAAATACCATCCATAACGCAATCTCACCTGATTGAGATTGCACGAGCGCCGACCACGGCGGGCTGGGGTGCAGCGGCCCTCGCAGCGCAGAACTGTGCAGATCTTCGGATAAAGACAGGTACCGCGGGGCACTGGCCCGGGCATGTGTGCCCGGGCCGTTGGCCGTTATTATTTTTGTTTTTCCAGCTGGTGGTACTTACCGTCCTTGTCCCACTGGTAGACCACGTAGTCGGAGACGGTCAGGTCGCCCTTGCTGTCCCACTTCTTCTCGCCCATCACGGTCTGCACCGGGTTGGCCTTGAGCCACTTGGCAGCGTCTTCGCCCTTGTTCGACTTGGCGCCGTTGAACGCGGCGGCAAGGGCCTGGACCGAGGCGTAGGCGTACAGGGTGTAGCCCTCGGGTTCGGTGCCGGCCTTGCGGAACTCTTCCACCACGGCCTTGCTGTCAGGCAGCAGGCGCGGGTCGGCGCCAAAGGTCATGTACACACCGTCGACGTACTGGGCGCCGCCTGCGGTGGCCACCAGTTCGTCGGTGACGATGCCGTCATCGGACATGAACTTGACGTCTTTCAGGCCCTGCTCGCGCAGCTGGCGTACCAGGGGACCGGCTTCCGGGTGCAGGCCACCGAAGTAGACCACGTCGGCACCGGCGGCTCGGATCTTGGTGACCACGGCGCTGAAGTCTTTCTCGCCACGGGTCAGGCCTTCATACAGCACAGGCTTGACGCCGCGCTTCTCCAGCTGCGCCTTGGTCGCGTCGGCCAGGCCCTGGCCGTAGGTGTCCTTGTCGTGCAGCACCGCGACTTTCTTGCCCTTGAGCACGTCGACGATGTAATTGCCGGCAACGATGCCCTGCTGGTCGTCACGGCCGCACATGCGGAACATGCCGCTCAGACCACGCTCGGTGACCTGCGGGTTGGTGGAGCCTGGGGTGATGGCAATCACGCCCGCTTCGTCATACACCTCGGAAGCGGGGATGGTGTTGGAGGAACAGAAGTGGCCAACCACGCCGATCACCTTGTCCTGGTCGACCAGACGGTTGGCCACGGACACGGCCTGCTTCGGTTCACAGGCATCATCGCCCTTGACCAGGACGATCTTCTCGCCGTTTACGCCACCTGCGGCGTTGACCTTGTCGGCCGCCGCCTGGGCACCTTTCATGTACTGCTCGCCAAACGCTGCGTTAGCCCCGGTCATGGGGCCCGCGACGCCGATCTTGACGTCGGCCTGAACAAACGAAGAAACACCCAGCGCCGTAGCCACGGCAAGTGCCAGGAAACCTTTCTTGTAAAACGTCTGCGACATGAGGTGGTGCTCCTAGAGTTTTTTTTGGTTGGCACTACAACTTCTCAGCCCTGTGCTCCGAGCAAGGGCCGTGCCATTGATTTTGTATTCCGGGAAAACACACTGGACAGGAGGCCAGCAGGCGACCGACGGCCTTTTCTTTATTGAGCGTGCAACCGTCTGCCACGCGGCAGGCGCCACCACTCGTACAGACAAGGAGCAACCTTGCGGTGCCATCATTGCAACCCTGACAAGTGTTTACGTGCAACCCTCCTGTAACAGCGCACCGTCACCGAAGTGCACACCGCTGGTGCGCGACTGCTACAGGCGGCACTGTTTCAAGGCTAGCTGGTGCACGAAAAAACACCTGTTTTGCCTGTACTGGCCTTATCGCCGGCAAGCCGGCTCCCACAGGGTTACCACAATGCCCAACTGTGGGAGCCGGCTTGCCGGCGATAGGGCCGGTACAGACACAACACAACTGAAAAGACTGGCACAATGACCACCATTCGCCGCTTCTGGAGCCCCCTTGATGAGCGAGAGCGCATTCGCCGAGCGCATCGTGCATAACCTGCTCGACACCGATTTCTACAAGTTCACCATGATGCAGGGCGTGCTGCACAACTACCCGGACGCCGATGTGGAATGGGAGTTCCGTTGCCGCAATGGCGAGGACTTGCGCCCTTACCTCGGCGAGATCCGCAACCAGCTCGAACTGCTCAGCGAACTCACCCTGGATGACGGCCAGCTGGCGTTCCTCGAACGCATCAGCTTCCTCAAACCCGACTTCCTGCGCTTTCTGCGGCTGTTCCGCTTCAACCTGCGCTATGTGCACCTTGGCGTCGAAAACGACCAGCTGTTCCTGCGCCTGAAAGGCCCGTGGCTGCATGTGCTCCTTTTCGAAGTGCCGCTACTGGCCATCATCAGCGAAGTCCGCAACCGCCACCTGCATCCGCACATGCGCCTAGCCGAAGCCCGCGACCAGCTGTACCGCAAGTTCGACTGGCTGCGCGCCCACGCCAGCGACGACGAACTGGCCGCGCTGCAAGTGGCCGACTTCGGCACCCGCCGGCGCTTCTCCAGCCGTGTACAGGCTGAAGTGGTGCGGGTCCTGCGCGACGACTTCCCGGGCCGTTTCGTCGGCACCAGCAACGTCGACCTGGCATGGAAACTGGATATCAAGCCGCTGGGTACCATGGCCCACGAGTGGTTCATGGCCCACCAGCAGCTCGGCCCACGGTTGATCGACAGCCAGATCGCCGCCCTCGACTGCTGGGTACGCGAATACCGCGGCCTGCTTGGTATCGCCCTGACCGACTGCATCACCATGGATGCGTTTCTGCGCGATTTCGACCTGTACTTCGCCAAGCTGTTCGACGGCCTGCGCCACGATTCGGGCGAACCGGTTGCCTGGGCGGAAAAGGCCATCGCCCACTACCAGAAACTGGGCATCGACCCGATGACCAAGACCCTGGTGTTCTCCGATGGCCTGAACCTGACCCGCTCGCTGGAAATCTTCCGCGCCCTGCGCGGTCGCATCAACGTCAGCTTCGGCATCGGCACCAACCTGACCTGCGATATCCCGGGTGTGGCGCCGATGAACATCGTGCTTAAAATGACCGACTGCAACGGCTCGCCGGTGGCGAAGATCTCTGACGAAGCCGCCAAGACCCAGTGCCGCGACGCGAACTTCGTCGCCTACATGCGTCACGTATTCAAAGTCCCCAGCAAGGAGTAACCCATGCAAGCCGTTCAGCAAGAGATTGCCCAGGCGCTCAAGGTGCAGCCGCCGTTCGAAGGCGCCGCTGCGATCGAGGCCGAGGTCGCCCGGCGCGTGGCGTTCATCAAGGGCTGCCTGGCCAACGCCCGGCTCAAGACCCTGGTGCTGGGCATCAGCGGTGGCGTCGACTCGCTGACTGCCGCCCTGCTCGCCCAGCGCGCCATCAACGAGCTGCGCGCCGAAACCGGCGACCAGGCCTACCGCTTCATCGCCGTGCGCCTGCCGTATCAAGTGCAGCACGACGAGCACGATGCCCAGGCCTGCCTGGACGTGATCAAGGCCGATGAAGTGCACACGGTCGACATCGCCCCGGCGGTGCGCGCGCTGGCAAAGGAAGTGAAAGCACTGGAAGGAGGCTCGCCAAGCCTGGTGGATTTCGTTGTCGGCAACGTCAAGGCGCGCACGCGCATGGTGGCGCAGTACACCATCGCCGGCGCCCGTGCGGGCCTGGTGATTGGTACCGACCACGCCGCCGAGGCAGTGATGGGCTTCTTTACCAAGTTTGGTGACGGTGCGTGTGACCTGGCGCCACTGAGTGGCCTGGTGAAAAACCAGGTACGGGCGATTGCGCGCAGCTTTGGCGCGCCGGAATCACTGGTGGAGAAAGTGCCGACCGCGGACCTGGAAGACCTGGAGCCGGGCAAGCCGGACGAGGCTTCGCATGGAGTGACCTACCAGCAGATCGATGCGTTCCTGCAGGGGCAGCCGGTTGACCAGGAAGCGTTCGATATCATCGTCGCTACCTATCGCAAGACTCAGCACAAGCGCGAACTGCCGTTCGCCCCTTGAGGGCCCTGGGGGCTGCTGCGCAGCCCATTCGCGACACAAGGCCGCTCCTACAGATGAATACGATCGTCTGTAGGAGCGGCCTTGTGTCGCGAAAGGAGGGCAAAGCCCTCCCCGTTTTCCGGATTACTTGACGATGACTTTGCCTTTCATCATCGAGATGTGGCCCGGGAAGGTGCAGAAGAAGCTGTAGTCGCCACCGGCTTCCAGCTTGGAAGTGTCGAACTTCACTTCGGTTTCTTTCTCAGGCGCGCCGATCATCGCGGTGTGGGCGATGATGTTGGCGTTGTCTTCCTTCAGATAGCCCTTCTCGATGCCCTGGCTCATGCCTTCAGTGGCGATGCCTTGCATATCGGCGGTCTTGCTGATCACCAGGTTGTGGCCCATGACATTCTTCGGCAGGTTGCCCGAGTGGGTCAGCTTGACGGTGAACTCTTTGCAGCTCTTGTCGACGGTGAATTCCTTGGTGGTGTAGGACATTTGGTCCGTCGATTCGACAGTCACCGAGCACTCGGCTGCGAAGACAGAGGCGCTGGCGAGGGTCAGCAGGGATACCGCTACAGCTTTCGCAAACATCATGAATCTCCTTGGCAGGGTTGTATCAATTGCGAGACTGCCCGAAACCGTTCATCCCCTTGCTGATATGAATCAAAGTGGGTGTCAAGTGGACAGTCAGTAGAATTGTTCGATGGATTGTATACAACCAATCTAAGAGCACATCATGCCCTTTTACTAGACGATGGGACAACCTCTCATTTAGGAGCAATGCCAATGTCCCTCTCGAATTTCATGAACAGCCTGCTCGCCGCCTACGCCCAGGGTGCCACTGGCGTCACCTGTGAATTCTCTCGGCCCGAGTGAAAGTGACCTTGGAAGCGGCAGGCCTGCGCTTTACCCTATCACGCCAAGTGATTGGAGATGAGCAATGCCCGTACGTTCCGTTTGTGTGTTCTGCGGCGCCAGCATCGGTGCCAACCCTGCTTACCGTGATGCAGCCATCGCCCTTGGCCAGGCCATCGCTCGCCGTGGCTTGACCCTGGTTTACGGCGGTGGCGCGGTCGGCCTGATGGGCACCGTCGCCGACGCGGCCATGGCGGCGGGTGGCGAAGTCATCGGGATCATCCCCGAAAGCCTGATGAACGCCGAAATCGGCCACAAGGGCCTGACCCGGCTGGAAGTGGTCGACGGCATGCACGCGCGCAAGGCGCGCATGGCCGAGCTGAGCGATGCCTTCATCGCCCTGCCGGGTGGGCTGGGTACGCTGGAGGAACTGTTCGAGGTGTGGACCTGGGGGCAGCTGGGCTATCACGCCAAGCCGCTGGGGCTGCTCGATGTGAACGGTTTTTATGAAAAACTCGGCGGGTTTCTCGACCATATCGTCGAAGAAGGGTTCGTGCGGCCGCAACATCGGGCGATGTTGTTGCTGGAACAGCAGGCGGATGCGCTGCTGGATGGGATGGACCGGTTCGAGTCACCGGTGTTGCCGAAGTGGGTCGACAAGAAGCCTGACTAGTTTCCTGACTGTACACCGAACCTGTGAGAGCGGGCTTGTCCCGCGAATGCGTCAGTGAAACCACTGTCGCATTCGCGGGACAAGCCCGCTCCCACAAGGCTGCAAAGCAGCCCCTGAAATCAGCGCGGAATGACGGGCTGGCGCGGCTTCTTGTTGCCCTTGCCACCTTTGGCGGCTTCCTTGCGTTCCTTGGCTGCCTGCTGGTTACGGGCAAATGCCTCGGCCTTGGCCTTCTCACGCTTGTCCCAGGGATTGCTGCCATCACTGCCACGCGGTGGCAGGCCGGTATGCTGGGTAAGGATCTTCTGCTCCTTGCCCACCTTATGGCTGCCCGCCGGCGTCGAGTTCTTGCGTCGGGCACTCTGGTAAGAGTCGGTCTGCGGCTGGTGCAGCGGGATCAGCTGGTGCTTGCCCGGCCCGATCAGGTCGGCGCGGCCCATGCGCTGCAGCGCTTCACGCAGCATCGGCCAACCCTTCGGATCGTGGTAGCGCAGGAACGCCTTGTGCAAGCGGCGCTGCTCGTCGCTCTTGACGATCTCGACCCCTTCGCTCTTGTAGGTCACCTTGCGCAGCGGGTTCTTGCCCGAATGGTACATGGCCGTGGCCGAGGCCATGGGCGATGGGTAGAACGCCTGCACCTGGTCGGCGCGGAAGCCGTTACCCTTGAGCCACAGCGCCAGGTTCATCATGTCTTCATCGGTGGTGCCGGGGTGCGCGGCGATGAAGTACGGAATCAGGTACTGCTCCTTGCCTGCCTCTTTCGAGAACTTCTCGAACATGCGCTTGAAGCGGTCGTAGGAGCCGATGCCAGGCTTCATCATCTTGTCCAGCGGGCCACGCTCGGTGTGCTCCGGGGCAATCTTCAGGTAGCCGCCAACGTGATGGGTAACCAGCTCCTTCACGTACTCCGGCGATTCCACCGCCAGGTCGTAGCGCAGGCCCGAGGCGATCAGGATCTTCTTCACACCCGGCAAGGCACGGGCCTTGCGGTATAGCTCGATGAGCGAGCTGTGGTCGGTGTTGAGGTTCTCGCAGATGCCGGGGAACACGCACGACGGCTTGCGGCAGTGCTTCTCGATCTCGGGGCTCTTGCAGGCGATGCGGTACATGTTGGCGGTCGGGCCGCCAAGGTCGGAGACCACGCCGGTGAAGCCCGGCACCTTGTCGCGCATCTCCTCGATCTCGTTCAGGATCGACTCGTGCGAACGGTTCTGGATGATCCGGCCTTCGTGCTCGGTGATCGAGCAGAAGGTGCAACCGCCGAAGCAGCCACGCATGATGTTCACCGAGAAACGGATCATCTCGTAGGCCGGGATGCGCTCCTTGCCGTAGGCCGGGTGCGGCACACGGGCGTAGGGCATGCCGAACACGTAGTCCATCTCTTCGGTGCTCATGGGAATGGGTGGCGGGTTGAACCACACATCCACTTCGCCATGCTTCTGCACCAGGGCGCGGGCGTTGCCGGGGTTGGTTTCCAGGTGCAGCACGCGGTTGGCGTGAGCATAGAGCACCGGGTCGTTGCGCACCTTCTCGAACGATGGCAGGCGAATCACCGACTTTTCCCGGGTCACGCTCGGGCTGTCGAGGATCTGCACGACCTTGGCTTCGTTCGGGTCTTCCTGGTCACCTTTGGCTTGCTCGATGGCGCAGGCCTGGGTGTCCTGGGTGTTGACGTACGGGTTGAGGATCTTCTCGACGCGGCCTGGGCGGTCGATACGGGTGGAGTCGATCTCGTACCAGCCTTGCGGCGTGTCACGGCGCACGAACGCGGTGCCGCGCACGTCGGTGATGGACTCGATCTTCTCGCCGTTGGACAGGCGCTGGGCCACCTCGACCACCGCGCGCTCGGCGTTGCCGAACAGCAGGATGTCGGCGCTGGCGTCGATCAGGATCGAGTGGCGAACCTTGTCCTGCCAGTAGTCGTAGTGGGCGATGCGGCGCAGCGAGGCCTCGATGCCGCCGAGCACGATCGGTACGTGCTTGTAGGCTTCCTTGCAGCGCTGGCTGTACACCAGGCTGGCGCGGTCCGGACGGCTGCCGGCCAAGCCACCTGGGGTGTAGGCGTCATCGGAACGGATCTTCTTGTCCGCGGTATAGCGGTTGATCATCGAGTCCATGTTGCCGGCCGCGACGCCGAAGAACAGGTTCGGCTCGCCGAGCTTCATGAAGTCGTCTTTCGACTGCCAGTTCGGCTGGGCAATGATGCCCACGCGAAAGCCCTGGGCTTCCAGCAGGCGGCCGATGATGGCCATGCCGAACGACGGATGGTCGACGTAGGCATCACCGGTCACGATGATGATGTCGCAGGAATCCCAGCCGAGAAGATCCATCTCCTCCCTGCTCATTGGCAGGAAAGGTGCTGGCCCGAAGCATTCGGCCCAGTACTTGGGATAGTCGTAGAGAGGTTTGGCTGCTTGCATGTCAGTGACCGGTTCTGGTGTGCAGGGAAATCGCGGGCGCGGAATATAGCACAAATTTTGACCAAATCCGACGGCAGAGGTCGGATTCATGTGTAGCTGCTACTGGCCCTATCGCCGGCAAGCCGGCTCCTACAGATACGGCGGGGTACCTGTGGGAGCCGGCTTGCCGGCGATGGGGCGGCGACTTACTCGTCGTCGTCGAAGTTGTACATGCCCGGCGCGAGGTTCTCGAAGCGGGTGTACTTGCCGATGAACGCCAGGCGAATGAAGCCGATGGGGCCGTTACGCTGCTTGCCGATGATGATTTCGGCAATGCCCTTGTGCTCGGTCTCCGGGTGATACACCTCATCCCGGTAAACGAACATGATCACGTCGGCGTCCTGCTCGATTGCACCGGATTCACGCAAGTCGGAGTTCACCGGGCGCTTGTTCGGCCGCTGTTCGAGGGAGCGGTTGAGCTGCGATAGGGCGATGACCGGGCAGTTGAATTCCTTGGCCAGGGCCTTGAGGGAACGGGAGATCTCGGAAATTTCGTTGGTGCGGTTGTCACCGGCCGAACCCGGGATCTGCATCAGCTGCAGGTAGTCGACCATGATCATGCCGATCTCACCGTGCTCACGCGCCAGGCGGCGGGTACGCGCACGCATTTCCGAGGGGCTGATGCCGGCGGTATCGTCGATGAACAGCTTGCGGTCGTTGAGCAGGTTGACCGCCGAGGTCAGGCGCGGCCAGTCATCGTCGTCCAGCTGGCCGGAACGCACCTTGGTCTGGTCGATACGGCCCAGCGACGAGAGCATACGCATGATCAGCGATTCACCTGGCATCTCGAGGGAGAACACCAGCACCGCCTTGTCGGTGCGCAGCACGGCGTTTTCCACCAGGTTCATGGCGAAGGTGGTCTTGCCCATCGACGGACGGCCGGCAACGATGATCAGGTCGGCTGCCTGCAGGCCGCTGGTCTTCTCGTCCAGGTCGGTGTAGCCGGTGGAGACACCGGTGATGTCGCTGTCGGAGTTGAACAGCGTGTCGATGCGGTCGATGGCCTTGGTCAACAGCTCGTTGACGCCCACCGGGCCGCCGGTCTTCGGCCGCGCCTCGGCGATCTGGAAGATCTGCCGCTCGGCGTCGTCGAGGATTTCTTCGGCGTTGCGCCCTTGCGGGTTGAAGGCGTTGTCGGCGATGTCGGTACTGATGCTGATCAGCTGACGCAATGTGGCCCGCTCGCGAATGATCGCGGCGTAGGCCTTGATGTTGGCCACCGACGGCGTGTTCTTGGCAAGCTCAGCCAGATACGCCAGGCCACCGACCTGGGTCGACAGGCCTTCCTTGTCCAGCTGCTCGTGCAGCGTCACCACGTCGAACGGCTGGTTGGCGTCCGCCAGCTTGTGCACGGCGCGGAAGATCAGGCGGTGGTCATGCCGGTAGAAGTCACCATCCGACACCTGATCCAGCACCCGCTCCCAGGCATTGTTGTCCAGCATCAGGCCACCGAGCACGGCCTGTTCGGCCTCGATGGAATGCGGCGGCACCTTCAGGGCAGCGGTTTGCAGGTCGAGTTGTTCGGGGTTGGTAATCTCGTTCATGGCCACGAAAGAATTCTGGAGGATGAAAAAGACAAAGGGCACGGCCTGTCGAAAACAGGACCGTGCCCGATGTTAACCGGCGAACCCGCTTGGGGCTAGCCAGTCAGCGCAGCTTAGGCAGCTACGACGACCACGCGTACGGTGGCTTCAACGTCGCTGTGCAGGTGCACGGCTACGTCGTATTCGCCAACCTGACGGATGGTGCCGTTCGGCAGACGAACTTCAGCCTTGGCCACTTCAACGCCGGAGGCGGTCAGGGCGTCAGCGATGTCGTGGGTGCCGATCGAACCGAACAGCTTGCCTTCGTCGCCAGCGGTGGCAGTGATGGTCACTTCCAGCTCGGCCAGTTGGGCAGCACGGCTTTCAGCCGATGCTTTACGGTCAGCAGCTGCTTTTTCCAGCTCGGCGCGACGCTCTTCGAACGCAGCCAGGTTGGCGGCGTTGGCAACGGTGGCCTTGCCGAATGGCAGCAGGAAGTTACGGCCGTAACCAGCCTTAACCTTAACTTTGTCGCCCAGGTTGCCCAGGTTAGCGACTTTTTCCAGCAGGATCAGTTCCATTTGGTAAAACCTCTTAACTTTTAACCTTCACCGTTCGCGGAGTCTTTCCCCGGGGGGGACTTGCGACCGCGAAAATCAATCAGGCTGTCGACAATGGCCAAAACCATCAGTAACGGATAAATCAGCTGCATGATCAGCGGCAACGTCACGTACATGCCCACCAGCCAGAACCCGGCCAGTCGCCCCTGTGCCACCAGCCCATGCATCAAGGCGATGCCGGCCAGGACCAGAACCAGGCTGGACGCCGATGCCAGGATGATGAACTGCGGCCCGATAAACGGAGCCACCACCATCACTGCCACCAAGACCGCCATGGTCTGTTTCGGCAGCTTCAGGGCGCGAAATTCGCGACCGAAGCCTCCAGGGTTGTACAACGCTGCCTGCCAATAGCGCGCCAGCACCAGGGCCAGCACACTGAACAATTGCACTGTCACGGCTGTGGAAGCGACCAGCACAGGGCGGATCAGCTCACCGGAGAGCACGGGTTGCCCCTCGATTTGCGGCATGGCTTCGGCAAACGCCTTGGCCAGCACATCGAAGGTCTGTGCCAGCGCCAGGTCGAGCACGTGGCTGAAAACCACGGCGAACACGGCACTGACCACCAGCACTCGGCTCCAAGGATGCTCGGCACGCAACATGGCGGCCAGGCCCAGGGCACCCGCGATCACCAAAAAGGTGATGGGATCGCCCATGAACCACACGGCCAGCCCGGCCAGCAGGCCGCCGGCGATGACCGTTGAAGCATCCTTGAACCCACGCCGCAGCAGCACAAGGCTGCCGGCAGCGGCACTCAACCAGAACAGCAGCGGCAGTACCGCGCTGATGACCACCACCAGGGTGGCCTGCACACGACCGCGCATGATGAAACTTGCTAACGCTCGCATGCTAATCCCTTACTGCTTGTCGACGACCCGGTCTCAGCGGCCGTGGCTGTCGGTGTAGGGCAGCAGGGCCAGGAAGCGGGCGCGCTTGATAGCGGTAGCCAGCTGACGCTGATAACGAGCTTTGGTACCGGTGATACGGCTTGGAACGATCTTGCCGGTTTCGGATACGTAAGCTTTCAGGGTGTTGAGATCTTTGAAGTCGATCTCTTTCACGTCTTCAGCAGTGAAGCGGCAGAATTTACGACGACGGAAGAAACGTGCCATTTAATAGGCTCCTCTAAAGGTCCGTGGATTACTCGTCAGCGTTATCGCTGGAGTCGCTGTCATTGCTGTCGTCGCCTTCGGCGGAGTCAGCATGCTCAGGACGCTCACGACGCTCACGGCGCTCGCTGCGGTTCTCTTCAGCCTTCAGCATCTCGGACTGGCCGGTAACGGCTTCGTCGCGACGGATGACCAGGTTACGGATAACGGCATCGTTGTAGCGGAAGTTGTCTTCCAGCTCGGCCAGGGCCTTGCCGGTGCACTCAACGTTCAGCATCACGTAGTGAGCCTTGTGAACATTGTTGATTGCGTAGGCCAGTTGACGACGGCCCCAGTCTTCCAGGCGGTGGATCTTGCCGCCGTCTTCTTCGATCAGCTTGGTGTAACGCTCAACCATGCCGCCGACTTGCTCGCTCTGGTCCGGGTGAACCAGGAAGATGATTTCGTAATGACGCATGAATGCTCCTTACGGGTTAGTAGTCTGCCAGGATATCTAGTCAGACAAGGAGTGAATGACACTGTATGTCTTGCCATGAAGGGGAGGCACATGCGCGCCTGCCAGCTCGGCAAGGGGCGCAATTGTAGAGAAGGCAGGACGCACAAGCAAGGTGATTGGCGAATATTTGAACAGCCGGAAACACTTTATGGCTGTTCCGGCCCTATCGCCTGTAGGAGCGGCCTTGTGTCGCGAATGGGCCGCAGCGCGGCCCCGGCGATTTATGCGGCGGAGCTGAAAATCTGGGGGGCGCTTCGCACCCCTTTCGCGACACAAGGCCGCTCCTACAAGAGCCGGCGCACAGCTACAGAGTGAAGATCAGCGCTTGGCCTGGCGCTGACGCACGGCCTCGAACAGGCAGACGCCCGTCGCCACCGAAACGTTCAGGCTGCTGACACTACCGCCCATCGGCAACTTCACCAGGAAATCGCAATGCTCACGGGTCAGCCGGCGCATACCCTTGCCTTCCGCACCCATGATCATCACCAAAGGCCCGGTCAGGTCCTGCTGATAGATCTCCTGCTCCGCCTCGCCAGCGGTGCCGACCACCCACAGGCCACGCTGCTGCAGCTTCTCCAGCGTGCGCGCCAGGTTGGTCACGGCCACCAGCGGAATCACTTCCGCAGCGCCACAGGCCACCTTGCGCACGACTGGCGTCAGGGTCGCCGACTTGTCCTTGGGCACCACCACCGCCGTGGCACCGGCCGCATCGGCGGTACGCAGGCAGGCACCGAGGTTGTGCGGGTCGGTGACACCGTCCAGCACCAGGATCAGCGGCGGCGTTTCGGTGCGTTCGAGCAATTCCTCGAGCATCAACTCGCCCCACACCTGGCTCGGGCTCACCTCGGCAACCACGCCCTGGTGCACACCTTCGACCCAGGCGTCCAGTTCACGGCGCTCGGCCTGGCCGACCGCCACACGGTTTTCCGCGGCCAGTGCCAGCAACGCCTGGATGCGTGGCTCGCTGCGCCCCTCCGACAGCCAGATCTGCTTGACCCGCTTCGGATGGTGCTGCAACAACGCCTGCACGGCGTGCACGCCGTAGATCTTTTCCAGCTGACTCATGACTTGCTCTTGCTCTTGCGTGGCGCGCCGGACTTCGGCGGGCCTTTACGGTGCTTGGTCGGCTTGCCGGCAGGTTTGCCGCCCTTGTCCGACTTGCTGCTGGCATGGCCGCCGGTGCGCGCGTCGCTCATCAGCGCCTTCTTCATTTCACGGCTCTTGCGCACTTCGGCATTGCGCTGCACAGCGTCCTTGGGGAAGTAGGCTTCAGCGGTTTCGCTCTTGCGGCTGCGCGGCTTCGGCGTGGCCTTGGCTTCCACCACCGGCTGCTGTTGCTCGGGCTTTTCGCCGGCTGGCGCTGCGCCACGGCCCTTGCGGCCAATCGGGGCACTGAGCTGCTGCTCGGACACTTCGAAGTCGATCTTGCGCTCGTCGAGGTCGACGCGCATGACCTTGACCTCGATCGTGTCGCCCAGGCGGAAGCTGCGCCCGGTGCGCTCGCCGGACAGACGGTGATGCACCGGATCGAAGTGGTAGTAGTCACCCGGCAGCGCACTGACGTGCACCAGGCCTTCCACATAGATATCGGTCAGTTCGACAAACAGGCCGAAACCGGTCACCGCAGTGATCACACCCGGGAAGGTCTCGCCCACCCGATCCTTCATGTACTCGCACTTGAGCCAGTTGACCACGTCACGGGTGGCTTCGTCGGCGCGGCGCTCGGTCATCGAGCACTGCTCGCCCAGCTGCTCGAGGGTGTTCTCGTCGTAGGGGTAGATACGCGCCTTGGGGATGCTCATGGCGCCAGCACGCTTGACGTGTGGGGTATCGACCTTGGAACGGATGATGCTGCGGATGGCACGGTGCACCAGCAGGTCCGGGTAACGACGGATCGGCGAGGTGAAGTGGGTGTAGGCCTCGTAGTTCAGGCCAAAGTGACCGTTGTTGTCGGTGCTGTACACCGCCTGGCTCAACGAGCGCAGCATCACGGTCTGGATCAGGTGGAAATCTGGGCGCCCGGCGATGCTCGCCAGCAGGGCCTGGTAATCCTTGGGCGACGGATCCTTGCCCTTGTGCAGGCTCAGGCCCAGCTCGCCGAGGAAGGCACGCAGTTTTTCCAGGCGCTCCGGCGGCGGGCCGTCGTGCACGCGGTACAGCGCCGGCACACCGTGCTTCTGCAGGAATTCGGCGGTGGCGACGTTGGCCGCCAGCATGCATTCCTCGATCAGCTTGTGGGCATCGTTGCGCACGGTCGGACGGATTTCCGCGATCTTGCGCTCGGCGCCGAAGATGATGCGGGTTTCCTGGGTCTCGAAGTCGATGGCGCCACGGGTGTGACGGGCATCCACCAGCACCTTGTACAGGTTGTACAGGCTCTTCAGGTCCGGCAGGACTTCCTTGTACTCCTCGCGCAGCGCCTTGCCCTCACGGGTACGGGAATGCTCGAGCATGCTGCTGACCTTGTTGTAGGTCAGGCGCGCATGGGAGTGGATCACCCCTTCGTAGAACTGGTAGTCGACCATCTGCCCGGTTTTGTTGATGGTCATTTCGCAGACCATGGCCAGGCGATCGACGTGCGGGTTCAGCGAGCACAGGCCGTTGGACAGCTCCTCGGGGAGCATCGGCACCACGCGCTCGGGGAAGTACACCGAGTTGCCACGCTGCTGGGCTTCGACGTCCAGGGCCGAGCCCAGGCGCACGTAGCTGGAGACGTCGGCGATGGCCACGTACAAGCGCCAGCCGCCGGAGAACATGCGCAGCTTGCCCAGCGGTTCGCAATAGACAGCATCGTCGAAGTCGCGGGCGTCTTCGCCGTCGATGGTGACGAACGGCAGGTGGCGCAGGTCGATGCGCTTTTCCTTGTCCTTCTCTTCGACTTCGGAGCGGAACTTGCGCGCTTCCTTGATCACGTCCTGCGGCCAGACGTGCGGGATATCGTAGCTGCGCAGGGCAACGTCGATTTCCATGCCCGGCGCCATGTAGTTGCCGATGACCTCGACCACATCGCCTTGCGGCTGGAAGCGTGGGGTCGGCCAATGGGTGATCTTGATCTCGACGAACTGGCCGATCTTGGCGCCACCGTTACGCCCGGCGGTCACCAGCACTTCCTGCTGGATCTTCGGGTTGTCCGGGGTCACATAGCCGATACCACCTTCCTCGAAGTAACGACCGACCACGCTCTCGTGAGCACGGGAGATGACTTCGACCAGCACACCTTCGCGGCGGCCACGGCGGTCGACACCGGAGACTCGGGCCAGGCCGCGGTCGCCATCGAACACCAGGCGCATTTGCGACGGGCTGAGGAACAGGTCGTCGCTGCCATCGTCAGGAATAAGGAAGCCAAAGCCATCGCGGTGGCCGGAGACTCGACCGCAGATCAGGTCCAGCTTGTCTACCGGGGCATAGGTGCCGCGCCGGGTATAGATAAGCTGGCCGTCGCGCTCCATGGCCCGCAGGCGGCGGCGCAGGGCTTCGATCTGGTCTTCTTCGTGAAGACCGAACTCGGCCGCCAGTTCCTCGCGCGCGGCCGGTTCGCCACGGTCGGCAAGGCGCTGCAAGATCAGCTCACGGCTGGGAATGGGGTTGTCGTATTTTTCCGCTTCACGAGCGGCCTCGGGATCGAGGGATTGCCAATCGGCCATCAGAAGGGGTTCACCTTGGGGTATATAGATAGGAATTCTGGCATAGGCGTATTGAAACCGGAAATGTCAGCCTTGGACAGCCCTAACGGTATGTCCAGCGAGCGGCGATAGGCCTGTGGAATCAACAAGTTGAATTTTTTGAAATTTTTTTCGATTAGGGGCTTTACAGCCCTTGGGAGCGTCCGTATAGTGCGCACCACAACGACGGACAGCCCGAAGTTGTAGTAGAGATGAACGACGCTGTAAAGCATCTTGTAATCTCGAATGTGTGCCCAGGTGGCGGAATTGGTAGACGCGCTGGTTTCAGGTATCAGTGACCGCAAGGTCGTGGAAGTTCGAGTCTTCTCCTGGGCACCAAGTATTTTCAAGTAACAGATGACCAAGGATCTGTTACTACTGTGTGAAGCGAACGATAGTCGCCTTCACCAGATGTTGCAAAGCTTTGCCCAGGTGGCGGAATTGGTAGACGCGCTGGTTTCAGGTATCAGTGACCGCAAGGTCGTGGAAGTTCGAGTCTTCTCCTGGGCACCATACAAAAACCCACTAGCTTGCTAGTGGGTTTTTTCTTGCCTGCGATTTTTACCCCCCTCCCCCTCACGAACATGCGCAGCGCCTGCCCCACCGTTGCACCATGGTCGACTCATGAATTTGTCGTCATCCGGTCACTTGAGAAACGATTTCGTTTACCATTGTTTCCAAATATGTAGCCGTACGCGAGGAAGTACCCGCATGACGATCCGCCCGCAACCGCTGATGCGCACCTTGGCCGCCGCAGTTCTGAGCCTGGTGATCGGCGCTCCGGCCGCCATGGCAGACGATCCGGTCACCCTGACCATGTACAACGGTCAGCACAAGGAAATCGGCGAAGCCATCGCCAAGGCCTACGAGGCCAAGACCGGCATCCATATCAATATCCGCAAGGGCAGCAGCAACCAGCTGGCCAGCCAGATCATCGAGGAAGGCGACCGCTCGCCGGCCGACATCATCTATACCGAAGAATCCCCACCCCTGAACAACCTGGGTGAGCTGGGCCTGTTGGCGAAAATCGACGACGCCACGCTGAACATGCTGCCCAAGGAATATGTGGGCGCCAACGGCACCTGGATGGGCGTTACCGCGCGCACCCGCGTGGTGGTGTTCAACCCGAAGAAGATCGACGAGAAAGACCTGCCGACCACGGTGATGGATTTCGCCGGCCCCGAATGGGAAGGCCGCGTGGGCTACGTGCCGACCAGCGGTGCCTTCCAGGAACAGGCCGTGGCCATCCTGAAGATGCACGGGCGTGAAGCCACCGAAGAATGGCTGACCGGCCTGAAAGCCTTCGGCAAGACCTACACCAACAACATGGTCGCGCTCAAGGCCGTGGAAAAAGGCGAAGTCGCCGCCGTGCTGGTCAACAACTACTACTGGTATGCCCTGGAGCGCGAGCGCGGCAAGCTCGATACCAAGCTGTACTACCTGGCCGATGGCGATGCCGGCAACCTGGTCACCATTTCTGGCGCCGGCGCGGTCAAGGCCAGCAAGCATCCGAAGGAAGCCCAAGCGCTGCTCAACTGGATGGCCAGTGAAGAAGGCCAGCGCGTGATCACCCAGACCACCGCCGAGTACCCGCTGCACAAGGGCATGGTCTCCGACCGCGGCCTGAAGCCATTCGAAGAGCTGCGCCCGCCAAAGATTTCGCCAGCCGACCTGGGCAATGCCGAGGAAGCGCTGGAGCTTGAACGCGAGGTCGGCCTACTCTGATGACCGCCGCCCTGTCCCAGCCGGCGCCAGTACGTTTCGTACCGCGCCGCAAGCGCCCATCCATCTGGGTGGTACTGCCCGTGCTGTTCCTGGTGGCGATGAGCTTGCTGCCATTGCTGTACGTCGCCATGAAAGCCTGGGAAGCCGGCTGGCGAGAAGCCTTGCACCTGCTCTGGCGACCGTTCGTGTGGGGCTTGATGCGCAACACCCTGCTGCTGATGGTCGGCGTGACGCTGGCGTGCATGGTAGTCGGCCTGGCCCTGGCCTGGCTGCTCGAACGCAGCAACCTGCCCGGCCGCCGGCTGTGGGGTGTGGTGCTTTGCCTGCCATTCGCCGTACCGTCGTTTGTCAGCAGCTTCACCTGGGTGTCGCTGAGCTCGGACTTCGAAGGCCTGGGCGGGGCGATCATGGTCATGGCGCTGTCCAAGTACCCGCTGGTGTTCCTGCCGGTGGCGGCGACCCTGCGCAACCTCGACACCTCGCTCGAAGAGTCCGCGCGCACCCTGGGCTGCAGCCGCTGGGGCGTGTTCACCAAGGTCACCCTGCCGCTGCTGTGGCCGTCGATGCTCGGCGGCGCACTACTGATCGCCCTGCACATGCTGGTTGAGTTTGGCGCGCTGTCGATTCTCGGCCTGCAAACCTTCACCACCGCGATCTACCAGCAGTTCGAGCTGGAGTTCAGCAATGCCAATGCTGCCATGTTGTCGGCGGTGCTTTTGGCACTTTGCCTGATGATGCTGTGGTTGGAGCTGAAGGTACGCGGCAAGGCACGCCATGTGCGCATCGGCCAGGGCGTTGCACGTCGTGCGCAGCCGGTACACCTGCGCGGCTGGATGCCACTGGCGCAGCTGTTCTGCCTGGGGTTGGCGATACTGGGCAGCGGTATTCCGCTGGCCATGCTCGGTTACTGGCTGAGTGTTGGTTCGTCGGCAGCGTTCCCGGTGGCGGCGATCAGCAAGGCGCTGCTTACCTCGCTGTCGGTGTCGCTGGGCGGCGCAGGCTTCTGCGTACTGCTGGCGCTGCCGGTCAGCTTCCTGGTGGTGCGCTACAAGGGCCGCCTGGCGATCTGGGCCGAACGCCTACCATACCTGCTGCATGCCCTGCCCGGCCTGGTGATCGCGCTGACGCTGGTGGTGTTTGCCCTGCGCTATGTGCCGGTGCTGTACCAGACCACTGCGCTGTTGCTGCTGGCTTATGCGCTGCTGTTCCTGCCTCTTGCCCAGGCACCTGTGCGCACCGCGCTGAACAAGGCATCGCCAACCCTCGAAGAGGCAGCCCGCACTTTGGGCGCCAGCAGCTTCGCAGCCTTCTGCCGGGTAACCCTGCCGATCATCTTCCCTGCCCTAGCAGCCGCCTTTGCCCTGGTGTTTCTGGACGCCATGAAGGAGCTGACCGCCACCCTGCTGCTCAGCCCGACCGGTATGACCACCTTGGCCACTGAGGTCTGGGCGCATACCGCCAATGTCGAGTTCGCGGCGGCGGCGCCATATGCGGCGTTGTTGATTGTGGTATCGGGGTTGCCGGTATATCTGCTGACCACGCGGATGTATTTGAACAAGGCTTGAGGGGAGAACCCAGGCTGGCAGACAGCCTGGGCTGCCGGCCACCCAACTACCTACCGATTGCCATCTAAGTGGCATCCACTCTTATTGCAAGTCAAAAAGCATTGTGTAACCCCACCTATCGCCTCAGCCGTCCCCTGCGCTGCATTTACTTTGGGCTCACATAAGTCCATGCACGAAAAGCAAGCATCATAAAGAAACAGACGATAAGTACTAACAAGATCCCCACGATGACCCGCTTCATCCCTGCGGGAAAACGCTTAACTTCACTTAAGTCGATAAGCCCTCTGCGGGCATAAGGGCCGGGAACCATCAGCACGCCCCCTATAACACAGGTCCGCAAAACCTTCCCGATCAAACCCGCCCCGGAAAAAGTCGTTCTTAGATCCCCTATGTACTTGGAGTTAGCCAAAAGCGCTTCGATTGCATCAAGATGGCGATGAGCCACATAAAATAATGCCAGCACAGCAAGGCAGCCCGGCCCTAGAATGGACATCCATATCAACGCTGGCTCAACCGTCATTCCGCTACCTTCCGATATAAATACTCACCAATGACCTCACCGCCCTCTGCTCCTATATTTCCGCCAACGGCCCCTCCCACCGCTCCTCCCAACACCGCGCAAACAAGTGCACCAGGCCCAGTGGTAACCCCCAAAACGAAAGTACAGCCAGCAGTGGCAAAGAAACTTCCGACAGCCCCCCCCATACTTCCCCCACCCAGCCCCATCACTAAAGAGCTCCCCTGCACGTACTTAGCTTTTGCACACTCATTTTCTCTCCCAAGCGTGCAAGCCTTGTGGATGTCAAGCGCCGAGGATGCCACATCAAGACCAACCCCGATGTAGGTTCCCTTCTTCACTAAAGCCGCCGCTCTAGAAACACCGGCAATTTTTTGCGCATACCCAGCTATTTCACCGGTATGCAGATAGCTTTTGGTGGATATCTCAAGCGCTCGCTTTGCTGCCCCTTTATTGCGCAAGGCAGAACCGTAAGCAGCTATCATGCCCAGTTGCTCATCCAGCCTCATGAACAGCGCCATGCGCTTAGCATAAAACTCATCACGCGACCGGATCGTGCCACTCCCCAAATACTGACGATGTAGCTGTTCGATATCCTCCAGAGTTCTCTTGATAGCTTCAAGATGCCTACCCCATCCATCAGCGGCCGCTCCTGCCCCCAAGGAAGCGTGGGCAAGCAGGCTTTTCAACATCTCATAGTTATCCAGTAGAAAGTCATCAACTCCTGCACCATCGACCTCGAGCTGATGGTGTATTCCTGCAGCCTGCGCCATCAAATAAGCTTCATGGCTTGTGCACGATGGAGTACCGGGGTCTCCAACAATAACCAGTTCCCCACCGACAACCACACTATTGACGATATGCGCATTCAATACATCAAACTTGGCCCGCTGATTGGCCGACATCGGCGTGCCGGCCTTCAGCGACTCATACGACTGCGCTTGCGAATTAATGAAGCTGCGTGCCTCGGACATGGTCGTACCTCACGCATACTTCTTGTTGTTGATGCGATCCCAGCCGCCAGTCACGTTGCCGCCGGCGCTGCCATCGAGGCGCTTCTGCCTTGTGTAGGTGGTCTTGATGCGACCGTAGTTAAGCTGCACGACTTCCATCGGTAGCCCGTTATTGGCGCTCTGGGCGTAGTCGGCGATGATCACTTCTTCCAGAACGACTTCGTAGTACTTGAGCTTTTCAGTACCAGCGCGGCAAACCACCAGCTTCACTTCCTTCAGATGCTGGCCGGCACAGCTGGCCTCAAGCAGCTTGCAGCGGGAGCTGTCCAGGTATTTGGTGAAAGTGAAATTGGTGAGAGTGGTGCGGCCTGAAGATGCGCCGCCCGCAGAGCTCGCAGTGGCAGAGGTGCTTTAGTTGGCACCGAACTTGTAGCCGATGATTTCGATCCAGTCGGCGTATTGCTCATCCAGCGCTTCGCCATTGATTTCCGCGATTTGAATATAAGCATCGAAAGCCATGCTTACCTCTCCTTGGTAATGATTGGGCTGATGACGACGAGGTTCGGACAACGTCGCTTTAGGGTTGTTCCTCACTGGGCAGGATGCGCCACCAGAGGCCCGATTGACCCTAGCCCTCTATTGCCGCACCCGCAATCGTAGACGGGAGCTCAAGGTCAAATTAGGAAATTGCCTACAAATTTGGCGAAAAAAGCGACTTGATCGGGTAAATAAATGTTTCACGGCGAGATGCAGTACTGGGAATCGATTAACGAATGTTTGCCAACATCCGCCGCACGATCGGGCCATGCGCCAGGCCGACCGGCAGCATGTACAAGCGGCCAAAGGCATTGAAGCACTGCACCGATGTGGTCACGCTCAGGCGCTGCCTGCTCCCGCACTCTGCGGTCGAGTCCATACAAACCATGACCGCCAGGTGGGTATCACGTGAGGTCAGGACCAGTTGCTGGTCGCTGATTGCCTCCACGGTGAAGAAATCCAGGCGCTCGCCCACCTGCGGCACATGCTCGGGACTGCGGGAAGTAAAGCCGTGGATATCGGCGACGTTGAACCGGCGGGAGATGAAGTCGCGCAGGCGAAAGGCGCCAGCCAGCCAGGCGGGGATGTGAGAGGTCATCGCGCAATAGGCTTGCAGGGCGGTGAGCGGGGTTGTCAGCGGTACGCTAGCGCTGTGAAGGAAGTCCAGGTCGGCCGGGGCGGCGAGCAATTGGGCGGGCATGTACAAATCCTTTTGTCATGGGTCGCCTGACAGCTTAGCAAAGGGGCATTCTGTACTGGGGCCGCTGGGCGGCCCATCGCCGGCTTGCCGGCGATGGGGAAGTAGGCGGTCTCAGGCCCTGAACTGGCCCAGGCTGGCGCGCAATTGCGCTGCCAGGTCATCCAGGACCTTGCTGCTGGCGGTGGTCTGCATCACCACTTCGGCCGAGCGCTCGGCCTGGGCATGGATGTTCTCCACGCGGCCGCGCACGGCTTGAGCCCCATTCGCCTGCTGTTCGGCAGCCCGGGTAGCCAGACCGATCGCCGCATGCACCTGCTCCACCGCCGCCTGTACCGACTGCTGACGGCGCTCGTTGTCGCGCAGTACCAGCAGGCCTTCGCTGGCCTTGAGACCGGCCTGGCTGATGGTGGCCACCGCCTCCTTGGCGCCCTTCTGCAGCGCCGAGATATGCGCCTGGATATCCCCCGTGGAGCTTTGCGTCTTGCTCGCCAGCGCCCGCACCTCGTCGGCCACCACGGCGAAACCACGCCCGGTCTCGCCGGCACGCGCGGCTTCGATGGCGGCGTTGAGCGCCAGCAGGTTGGTCTGTTCAGCGATACCGTGAATCACGGTCAACACCACTTCGATCTGCTCGCTCTGCTTGGCCAGCCGCTCGATGACTTGCGAGCCGGTTTCGACCTGGCCGGCGAGGTTCTCGATCAGGCCAGCCAGTTGCGTAGAGGTGCGGCTGTTCTCATCGGTGGCCTGGCGAATATCCACCACCTGGCGCAGCGCCGCCTGCATCGCATGGCTTTCGGCCTGGGCTTCGTCGGCCATGCTGGACAGATCACGCAGGCTGGCTGCCACTTCATCGCGCTGCAAGGCCGCTGAAGCATCGGCGCCAGCGTTGCGCTGGGCCATGGCACCGATTTCGACGCCGGTACGCTGCGCCACTTCACCCGCCTCGCGCACGATCGGCTGAAGCTTGTCGACGAAGCGGTTGACCGCCGAGGCCATGTCGCCGATTTCGTCGCGGCTGTCGAGGTTGACGCGTTTGGTCAGGTCGCCCTCCCCGGCTGCCAGATCATTGAGCGCGGCGATCAGCAGGCGCAGCTTGCTCAGCACACGACGGCCCAGCACCAAGGCGACCACAATCAATACACCCAGGCCTACCAGCACCAGGCCCAGGCCGATCCGCCAACGCAGCTGCGCAGCCGAATCGCGCACGGTTTGCGCGGTATTGGCCTGCATCGCCGTGGCACTGCTCTGTGCAGTTTCCAGCCGCTCACGCAGGGCCTTGCCGCTGTCTGCCGCAGCGGCACCGAGGCTGTCACCCACCAGTTGCCCGCCACTGGCGATCAAGGCACTGAAGCGCTGGTCCAGGGCCTTGAGTTCCTGGTCTACACCGGCGGTGGAGACGCCCATCAGCACCTTGCCGATCTCCGCGCCATTAGGGTTGATCGAAGCCTCGACGAAGTACACCGAAGGGTCGCGGCGGGCAGCCTCCAGCACCTTGTCCAGCGCCCGCTCGCCCTGGCCTTTCTCGATCAGGGCCTGGTTGATCGGGTTCTGCCGGTTCAGGTAACGGGTCAGGTGCTGGCCCTGGGCGTCGTCGTAGATCACGAACAAGACGTTGGGGTTGCGCTGGGCGCGGCGGGCGAAGTCGGAGAGCGTCGGCACGTCGTTGTCCCAGATCGCCCGCGGGGCGACAGAGGCCAGCAGTTCGGCCATGTCGTTGGCGGAATCCTTGAGATTCTTTTCCAGCGTGGCGCGCAACTGCTGTTGCTCGCGTTGCAAACGCTCGGACAGGCCCGCGCTGAGGCGCTGGCGGGTGCTGCTGGAGAGACCTTCAAGGCCCGAACGAACCTCCTGCCCGGCTTGCTCCAGCTCGCTGGCAAGCTTGCGGCTGTCGTTGCCCAGGCGTTCACCCAGGTCGGCTTCAAGGGCGGTGACAGTGCTTCGTGTCAGCGCAACGGCGACCAGCACCTGCACCAAAAGGGCGATACCCAAGGCAACAAACACAGGCCGCAACAGGCGGCTTCGTAACAGTGAGAGGATGGCAGACACGTTGAAACCCTCGTGCTTTCTGGCGCCATTATTTTGATGGCATTCGCAGAAACTTCTTACAGCAAGGGTTGTGCCGAGGGCAGCAGGGATATGCGCCAAGGTCTAGCAGTGAGCGATTAGTACTGGCCCATCGCCGGCAAGCCGGCGATATGCGCAGAAACAAAAACGCCGCAGCCCCTTTCAGGACCACGGCGTCAGATCAGCCTGGAAGGCAGATCAGGCGAACGGATGACGCAGCACGATGGTCTCGTTGCGATCCGGGCCGGTGGAGATGATGTCGATCGGCGCGCCGGTCAGCTCCTCGATGCGCTTGATGTAAGCGCGAGCAGCTTCTGGCAGCTCTTCCAGGGTCTTGGCACCCAGGGTCGATTCGCTCCAGCCTGGCATCTCTTCGTACACCGGCTCCAGGCCGATGTAGCTGTCAGCATCGGACGGTGCGTCGATGACGGCGCCGTTCTCGTTCTTGTAGCCAACGCAGATGTTGATGGTTTCCAGGCCGTCCAGCACGTCCAGCTTGGTCAGGCAGATGCCCGAGATGCTGTTGACGTCGATGGCGCGACGCAGGATAACGGCGTCGAACCAGCCGCAACGACGGGCACGGCCGGTAGTCGAACCGAACTCGTGACCACGCTTGGCCAGAGTGGCACCGGTCTCGTCGAACAGCTCGGTCGGGAACGGGCCGGAACCTACACGGGTGGTGTAGGCCTTGGTGATGCCGAGGATGTAGTCCAGGTACATCGGGCCAACGCCGGAACCGGTGGAGATACCGCCAGCAGTGGTGTTGGAGCTGGTGACGTACGGGTAGGTACCGTGGTCGATGTCCAGCAGCGAGCCCTGGGCGCCTTCGAACATGATGTCCTTGCCGGCGCGACGCAGGTTGTGCAGCTCGGCGGTGACGTCGAGCATCATCGGCTTGAGCTGTTCGGCGTAGGCCATGCACTCGTCCAGGGTCTGCTGGAAGTCGATGGCCGGCTCTTTGTAGTAGTTCACCAGCTGGAAGTTGTGGTAATCCAGCAACTCACCCAGCTTGGCAGCGAAACGCTCACGGTGGAACAGGTCGCCCACGCGCAGGCCGCGGCGAGCGACCTTGTCTTCGTAGGCTGGGCCGATACCGCGGCCGGTGGTGCCAATCTTGGCTTCGCCACGGGCTTTCTCGCGGGCCTGGTCCAGGGCCACGTGGTACGACAGGATCAGCGGCGCAGCAGGGCTGATGCGCAGGCGCTCGCGCACCGGTACGCCCTTCTCTTCCAGCTTGGTGATTTCACGCATCAGGGCATCCGGAGCAACGACCACGCCGTTGCCGATCAGGCACTGAACGCCTTCACGCAGGATGCCGGACGGAATCAGGTGCAGAACGGTTTTTTCACCGTTGATCACCAGGGTGTGACCCGCGTTGTGGCCACCCTGGTAGCGCACTACAGCGGCAGCATGTTCGGTCAGCAGATCAACGATCTTGCCTTTGCCCTCATCACCCCACTGGGTGCCCAGGACGACGACATTCTTACCCATAACACTTGTCCTCATTCACGCAAACTTGGTTGCCGGCCAATTGCCGGCGCAGAAACTCATTGGGTCAGCGGCAGTACTTGCCAGCGCCCGTCTTGCTGAATCAATTGCCGATCACAATCCGCCTCGAGAGCAGCACTCAACGGTTGGCCAGGCAGGGCCTGGACCACACGCTGGCCCTCGTTGCGCAACTGGCAGACCTGCTGCCAGAGGGCCGCGTCGCCACTGTCGGGCATCCAGATGCCGCCAGCAGGCAATACGACCTCCGCTCGCCCCAGTGTGACCAGGGTCTTCAAATCCGTGGAAAAGCCGGTGGCCGGGCGCGCCCGGCCGAAATCGGCACCGATGTCGTCATAGCGGCCGCCCTGGGCGATCGATTGACCTTCGCCCGGGACGAACACCGCGAACACCACACCGGTGTGGTAGTTGTAGCCGCGCAACTCGCCGAGGTCGAAGTACAGCGGCAGCTCGGGGTAACGCGACGCCAGACGGTCGGCGATCGCCAGCAGGTCGTCCAGCGCTGCCAGCACGCTGGCCGGGGCACGCCCCAGGCGCACGCGGGCTTCGGCCAGCACTTCGCGACCACCGCACAGCTCGACCAGGGCGCGCAGCATGTTGCCCAGGTCCTTCGGCAAATCGGCGGTCAGCGCCTGCACTTCATCCACCGACTTGCGCTGCAGGGCGTCGAACAACTGCTGCTCGACTGCGCCCGACAGCCCGGCGGCGCGCGCCAGACCGCGGTAGATGCCGACATGACCGAGGTCCATGTGCACATCCGCGACGTCGGTCAATTGCAGCGTGGCGAGCATCAGGCTGATGACCTCGACATCGCTGGTGGGGCTGGCGTCGCCGTACAGCTCGGCACCCAGCTGGATCGGGCTGCGCGAGGTGGACAGGGCACGCGGCTGGGCGTGCAGCACGCTGCCGGCGTAGCACAGGCGGCTCGGACCTTCGCGGCGCAGGGTGTGAGCGTCGATGCGCGCTACCTGCGGGGTGAAGTCGGCGCGGAAGCCCATCAGGCGGCCGGACTGTGGGTCGACCACCTTGAAGGTGCGCTGGTCCAGGTCCTGGCCGGCGCCGGTGAGCAGCGACTCCAGGTACTCGATATGCGGGGTGACGACCAGTTCGTAGCCCCAACTCTGGAACAGGTCCAACACCTGGCGGCGCGCGATCTCGATGCGCGCAGCCTCAGGTGGCAGTACTTCCTCGATGCCATCTGGCAGCAGCCAGCGGTCTACCGTTGCCATTACGCCATTTCCCCTCTGGTCCGGGCGGCTTGCCAGCAGGCGAGCCGTCAGTAAAGCAGGCATTGGCGCACAGCAGCGGGCAGCACTGATCCCAGCGCCACCACCGTACCCAATACCCTCGAATTGCCTTGCGACCTGACCAAGCCGTCAACTGGCCGTTTGCCAATCAACCTTGCAGACGCAAAAAAGCCGGGAAATTTCCCGGCTGCCGCATCATACACCCCTTTTCATTCAGGATGCACCCTGCCTGGAGTTTTAGCTGCCAGGCGGGGTGTTTCCTCAACAGAGCATCAGGGCTTGCTCTTGTCCAGGAAGCGGAAGAACTCGTTCTTCGGATCCAGGACCAGCACGTCGCTCTTGCTCGAGAAGCTCTCGCGGTATGCCTGCAGGCTACGGTGGAACGCATAGAAATCAGCGTCCTGGCTGTAGGCCTTGGCATAGATGGCGGCCGCCTGGGCGTCGCCGTCACCACGGGTTTCCTCTGCTTCGCGATAGGCTTCGGCCAGCAGTACACGGCGCTGACGATCAGCATCCGCGCGGATACCCTCGGCCAGCTCGTTACCCTTGGCACGATGCTCGCGGGCTTCGCGCTCACGCTCGGTGCTCATGCGGTCGAACACGCTGCGGTTGACTTCCTTCGGCAGGTCGATGGCCTTGACGCGCACGTCGACCACCTCGATACCCAGCTCCTTGCTGGCCATGCGGTTCAGCGAGGCGGTGATGTCAGCCATCAGCGCGTCACGTTCACCGGACACCACTTCGTGCAGGGTACGCTTACCGAATTGGTCGCGCAGGCCGCTTTCCAGACGGCGCGAGAGACGCTCGTCGGCGATCTGCTTCATGCCGGAAGTGGCAGTGTAGAAGCGCTCGGCATCCTTGACGCGCCACTTGGCGTAGGCGTCGACCATCACCGCTTTCTTCTCCAGGGTCAGGAACCGCTGGGTCGGGGCGTCGAGGGTCATCAGGCGGGCGTCGAACTTGCGGACCTGGTTCACATACGGGATCTTCACATGCAGCCCCGGCTGGACATCCGCCTGGACCACCTTACCGAAGCGCAGCAGTACCGCACGCTCGGTCTGGGACACGATGTAGAAGCTGTTCCAGGCCACGATGGCCAGGACCACAGCGGCGATCAGGGCGATCAGCGATCTATTGCTCATCAGCGGCTCTCCCTAGTACGCATCTGCTGCTGTTGCTGTTGAAGGTCCTGCGCTGCACGCGCTGCCGCATCGTTGGCCGACGGGGTAACGCCGGTGACAGGTGCGGAGGTGTTGCGGCTGCCTTCGACCATCTTGTCCAGCGGCAGGTAGAGCAGGTTGTTCTGCCCGTCCTTGGTCGCCACCATGACCTTGCTCGAATTGCTGTAGACCTCTTGCATGGTCTCCAGGTACAGACGCTGACGGGTCACGTCAGGTGCCTTGTGGTACTCGGCGACCAGCTTGGTGAAGCGGTCGGCCTCACCCTTGGCGCGGGCGATGACTTCGTCGCGGTAACCGTTGGCGTCCTCGATGATGCGCTGGGCCTGACCACGGGCTTCCGGCACCACGCCGTTGGCGTAGGACTCGGCCTGGTTGCGGGCACGCTGCTCGTCTTCGCGGGCACGGATCACGTCATCGAAGGCTTCCTGTACTTCACGCGGGGCTGCCGCGCTCTGTACGTTGACCTGGGTAACGGTGATGCCGGTACGGTAGTTGTCGAGGAAACGCTGCAGGCGTTCGCGGATATCCACGGCCATCTGCTCACGGCCTTCGGTCAGTACCTGGTCCATCGAAGTGGAACCCACCACGTGGCGCAGGGCGCTGTCGGTGGCATGCTGCAGGCTCACCTCAGGCTGGTCGA
The DNA here is from genome assembly GCF_044749525.1 of Pseudomonas sp. NPDC089395. Taxonomy (NCBI): domain Bacteria; kingdom Pseudomonadati; phylum Pseudomonadota; class Gammaproteobacteria; order Pseudomonadales; family Pseudomonadaceae; genus Pseudomonas; species Pseudomonas sp. NPDC089395. Next base: position 212,383 of record NZ_JBIVID010000007.1, on the reverse strand, counting down.
CGTTGAGCACGAAGTCCTGCAGGTTGCTGATCTTGTACTGGACGGTCAGTGGTACCTCGACGATGTTCTCGTCTTCGGTGAGCATCTGACCCTGCTTGGTGTAGGCACGCTCGCGCGTGACGTTTTCCATGTACTTGCGATCGATGGGCGGGAAGTAGATGTTCAGGCCGGGACCGACCGTCTCATAGTACTTGCCGAAGCGCAGCACGACGGCCTGCTCCTGTTCGTCGACCACGTACACGGCGCTGTACAGCCAGATTGCAGCCAGCACCGCCAGGCCGATGCCCAGCAGGCCGAAGCCGCCACCCTTGCCGACATTGCGGTCACCGCCGCCACGTTTCTTGCCACTGCCGAACATGCCATTGAGGCTGTCCTGCAGTTTGCGGAAGGCCTCGTCCAGATCAGGCGGACCTTTTTTATCGCCACCGCCGCCACCGCGTCGGCCGCCCCAGGGATCCTGATTGTTCGAGTTGCCACCCGGCTCGTTCCAAGCCATAGCGCTCTCCATCTGATAAAGCAAAGACGCGCCCACGGCGCGCCGTCCAATGCTACAGAATGCCTGCCACTGCCGCCCGGCGACCTCGCCGGGCATTTATTGCAAAGTGTGTTGCTCGACAAACACTTGCGGCTCCATGCCTTCACGGCTGACCAGGCGATTCAATTCGACCATGGGCAACCGAACGCTCAGCAGGTAGCGCCCTTCTTCATCATGCGTTTCACTCTGCACGGCACCCAGGGCAAAGAATTGCGCGCGCAAACGGGCAAAACGCTGCTCCAGACACAGGGTACCGACAAACAGATCATCCCCCAGCAGTTCGGCAATCGCCTGGCCAACCAGCTCCAGGCCACGCCCATCGCGTGCCGATACCCAGACCCGCTCCGGCTTGCCATCGGCATCGCGCTGAATCTGCGGCTCGACATCTTCTAGCAGGTCGAGTTTGTTATAGACCTCGAGGATCGGCAAGCCTTCGGCACCGATCTCGCCAAGTACCGCCAGCACCTGCTCGATCTGCTCCATGCGCTCTGGCTCATGGGCGTCGATCACATGCAGCAACAGGTCGGCGTTGCTCGACTCTTCGAGCGTAGCCCGAAATGCCTCGACCAGCTTGTGCGGCAGGTGACGAATGAAGCCTACGGTGTCGGCCAGCACGATCGGCCCGAGGTCGTTGAGTTCGAGACGGCGCAGGGTCGGGTCAAGGGTGGCGAACAGTTGGTCGGCGGCGTACACCTCGGACTCGGTCAAGGCATTGAACAGCGTTGACTTGCCGGCGTTGGTGTAGCCCACCAGCGATACCGAAGGAATATCCGCGCGGCGACGGCCACGGCGAGCCTGCTCACGCTGACTGCGGACCTTTTCCAGACGCCCCTTGATCTGCCGCAGGCGCACCCGCAACAGGCGGCGGTCGGTTTCCAGCTGGGTTTCACCCGGGCCGCGCAGGCCGATACCACCTTTCTGCCGCTCAAGGTGCGTCCAGCCGCGAACCAGCCGCGTGCTCATGTGCTCGAGCTGGGCCAGTTCGACCTGCAGCTTGCCTTCATGGGTACGCGCCCGCTGGGCGAAGATATCGAGGATCAGCCCGGTACGGTCGAGCACACGACACTCGAAGACACGTTCGAGGTTGCGCTCCTGACTGGGCGTGAGGGTGTGATTGAAAATCACCAGGTCTACCTGTTCGGCGTTGACCAGGTCGCGCAATTCCTCGACCTTGCCGCTGCCAATCAGGTATTTGGCGGTAGGCTGATGCCGGGCCACCGTGACCAGCGAAACGATGTCGGCGCCGGCCGACAATGCCAGTTCCTGAAACTCCTGCGGATCTTCGCGCGCCTCAGGGTTCTGACCTTCCAAGTGAACGAGCAGTGCTCGCTCACCACCACCGTGGCGCTCAAAGAACAATGCAGGCTCCTATCAGGCGTTGCCTGGCTCGCTGTCACCGTGTTCGGAATCGGACGGGCTAGGCAGGCGAACCGGACGGGCAGGAACCACGGTCGAAATAGCGTGCTTGTAGACCATCTGGCTGACAGTGTTCTTCAGCAGTACCACGAACTGGTCGAAGGATTCGATCGAGCCCTGCAGTTTGATGCCGTTGACCAGATAGATCGAAACCGGGACCTTTTCTTTTCTCAAGGTGTTCAAGTAAGGGTCTTGTAGCGAATGCCCTTTTGACATATGCCGCACTCCTGTAAGGATAAATAATAGAAATTCAAAGAAATCGATAAGTTGTGCCGCCCCTTCGCAAGAATAGACGGCAATCAGCAGGGACTCAGCTCAATATGGAGACGGCCCCAAGGTATTTCAAGGTGCGGGACAGATTGTCGCAGGCCAGGCTGTCGAGCCAATGTACGTCGGCCCAACCACGCAACCAGGTGAACTGCCGCTTGGCCAGCTGTCGAGTGGCAATGATACCGCGTTCGCGCATCTCATCCTCAGTCAGCTTGCCGTCAAGGTAGTCCCAGACTTGCCGATATCCCACTGCCCGTATAGACGGCAGCCCGGCGTGCAAGTCACTTCTGGCCCGCAGCGATCGGACCTCGTCTATGAAGCCCTGTTCCAGCATTTGCGAGAATCGTAGCGCAATTCGCTGATGCAAAATGTGACGATCTGTAGGAGCGATCGCCAAACTCGCGACAGTATAGGGCAAATGCGTGCCAGCGCCTGCGTCTGCGGCGCTACTTTCCGCGAATTGACGCTGGCGATGTGCCGTCATGCTCTCGCCGCTCACCCGGTATACCTCCAGCGCGCGGATCAGGCGCTGCGGGTCGTTGGGATGAATGCGCGCCGCCGACACAGGGTCCACTTCAGCCAGCTGCCGATGCAGTTCGGCCAGGCCCAGCGCCTCAGCCTGGGCCTCCAGTTCCGCCCGCACGGCAGCATCGGCCGCGGGCATGTCCGCCAGGCCATCGATCAGCGCCTTGTAGTAGAGCATGGTGCCGCCAACCAGCAGCGGGATCTTGCCACGCGCAGTGATCTCGGCCATCGCTTCCAGCGCATCGGCGCGGAACTGCGCGGCCGAATAGCTTTCGGCCGGGTCACGAATGTCGATCAAACGGTGCGGATGGGCGGCCAGGATCTCTTTGGAAGGCTTGGCCGAACCAATGTCCATGCCGCGATAGACCAGCGCCGAGTCGACACTGATCAGCTCGCAGGGCAAGACTTTGGTCAGTTCGATGGCAAGGTCGGTCTTGCCGGCCGCTGTCGGGCCCATGAGGAATATTGCAGGGGGCTTGCCGCTCATTTCATCGACCGCGCAGGAAAAGTTTGTCCAGGTCGTCCAGGCCCATCTGGGTCCAGGTCGGTCGGCCGTGGTTGCATTGGCCGCTGCGCTCGGTGTTTTCCATGTCGCGCAGCAAGGCGTTCATCTCGGGAATCGCCAGGCGCCGGTTGGCGCGCACGGCACCGTGGCAGGCCATGGTGCCGAGCAGCTCGTTGAGGTGCGCCTGGATTCGGTCGCTGGTGCCGTACTCCATCAGGTCGGCGAGTACGTCCTGAACCAGGCGATTGGCCTCGGCTTGCTTGAGCAAGGCCGGGATCTGGCGGATCGCCAAGGTTTCCGGGCCTAGGCGCTGCAATTCGAAGCCCAGGCGCTGGAACCATTGCCCATGCTCTTCGGCGCAATCGGCTTCGCGCTGACTCAGTGCCAGCGTTTCGGGCACTAACAGCGGCTGGCCACTCAGGCCTTCGCTGGCCATGGCGACCTTGAGTCGCTCGTACATGATCCGCTCGTGGGCGGCGTGCATGTCCACCAGCACCAGGCCTACGGCATTCTCGGCGAGGATATAGATGCCCTTGAGCTGGGCCAGGGCATAGCCCAGCGGCGGAATGTCGCCCTGGCTCTCGGGCAGCGCCGAAGGCGCCGTCGCCCCGTCGGCCAGTGGCTTGTAGAACTCGCGATAGACCGCTTGAGACTCGGCCGCCGGCAGCGGCTGGGACGGACGAGGGGTGTACTGGTATTGGTAGCCTGCGCCACTGCCACCATTGGAAATCGCAAACTGGGGTGCCTGGGGCTGCTCGAGCACCGGCGAGGCCAGGCGCATCTCACCTTGCGGGCCGAACTCACCGACCTGCTGACCTGTCGGGCGGACCATCTCAGCGGCCGCAGCGGGCGCTGCCAACTGGTCTTCCGGGCGAACATCGGCCAAGGCACGGTGCAAGGTGCCATAGAGGAAGTCGTGCACCGAGCGCCCTTCACGGAAACGCACTTCGTGCTTGGTCGGGTGCACGTTGACGTCGACACCATTGGGCTCGAGCTCGAGGAACAGCACGAAGGTCGGGTGGCGGCCATTGAACAGCACATCGCGATAGGCCTGGCGCACGGCATGGGCGACCAGCTTGTCGCGCACCGCGCGGCCATTGACGAAGAAGTACTGCAGGTCAGCCTGGCTGCGCGAGAACGTCGGCAGGCCGACCCAGCCCCACAGGCGCAGGCCGTTGCGTTCGACGTCGATGGGCAGCGCCTGCTCCATGAAACCAGGGCCACAGATGGCGCCGACCCTCCGCGCACGGGCGGTTTCGTCGTGTGCTTCGTGCAGGCTGAGAATGCTCTTGCCGTTATGCCGCAGGTGGAAGCCGACATCGAAGCGCGCCAGGGCCAGACGGCGGATGACCTCCTGCAGGTGATCGAACTCGGTCTTCTCGGCCTTGAGGAACTTGCGCCGGGCCGGGGTATTGAAGAACAGGTCGCGCACTTCCACCGAGGTGCCGACCGGGTGCGCGGCCGGTTGCACCCGTGGCGTCATGTCACGCCCTTCGGTCTCGACCTGCCAGGCTTCGCCGGCGCTGGCGGTACGCGAGGTCAGGGTCAGGCGCGCCACCGAACTGATCGAAGCCAGGGCCTCGCCACGAAAACCGAGGCTCAACACCCCTTCCAGGTCTTCCAGTTCGCGAATCTTGCTGGTGGCGTGGCGAGCCAGGGCCAATGGCAAGTCATCGGCGGAAATACCACTGCCGTCGTCACGCACCCGCAGCAGCTTGACGCCCCCCTGCTCGACTTCGACGTCGATGCGCCGGGCACCGGAGTCGAGGCTGTTTTCAAGAAGTTCCTTGGCCACCGAGGCCGGGCGTTCGACCACCTCACCTGCGGCAATCTGGTTAGCCAGCCGCGGGCTGAGCAGCTGGATGCGCGAACCGCCACTCATTGCTGGGAGGCCAAGGTGGTGGCGGGGATAGTCAGGTGCTGGCCAACCTTCAGCTCATCGGTCTTGAGGCTGTTGCTGCTGCGCAGGCTGGGAACACTGACCTGGTAGCGCACGGCGATCATCGCCAAGGTTTCACCAGGGCGCACGGTATGGTCGCGCGGGCCCTGGGCAATCTTGCCGCTGTCACGCAGCCAGGCCACGTAAGTGCCAGGCGGCGGGTTTTGCTGGAAGTACTGGCGCACACCGGTATGAATCGAGCGGGCCAAGGCCTGCTGGTGACTGGAGGTGGCCAGCTTGGCGGCTTCATTGTTGTTGGAAATGAACCCGGTTTCGACGAGGATCGACGGAATGTCCGGCGACTTCAGCACCATGAAGCCTGCCTGTTCCACCCGTTGCTTGTGCAACGAAGTGACCCGGCCCATGTTGCCGAGCACCTTCTGCCCGACATTGAGGCTGGAGCTGAGCGTCGCGGTCATCGACAGGTCGAGCAGCACGCCCGCCAGCATGCGGTCCTTGTCGTCGAGGCTGACGTTGCCGGCACCGCCGATCAGGTCGGAGCGGTTTTCCGTATCGGCCAACCAACGCGCCGTTTCGGAGGTGGCGCCTCGATCGGACAAGGCGAACACCGATGCCCCGAACGCGGCCCGCGACGGCGCGGCGTCGGCATGGATCGAGATGAACAGATCGGCGCCCTTCTTACGGGCGATCTCGGTGCGCTTGCGCAGCGGGATGAAGTAGTCACCGGTACGGGTCAGCTCGGCGCGGTAGCCCTTCTCGGTGTTGATCTGGCGCTGCAGCTCCTTGGCGATCTGCAGCACGATGTCTTTCTCGTGCTGGCCGCGCGAACCGGAGGCACCCGGGTCCTCGCCGCCGTGGCCGGCGTCGATGGCGACCACGATGTCGCGCTTGCCGGCAGGTACAGGCGGCAGCTTGATCGCGGGCTGCGCCGGGGTAACCGGCACCGCAGGCGTGGTGGCCGGGGTAGGTGCCGGCGTAGGGGGTGCCGAAGGCGCCGTGGCTGCGATGGCGTCGGATTCCTGGTCGTACAGGTCGACCACCAGGCGATTGCCATACTGGGCATTGGGCGCCAGGGTGAAGCTCTTGGGCGTGACCGACTTCTTCAGGTCGACCACCACGCGCAGGTCAGTCGGTGTGCGCTGGGCGGAGCGCACGCTGGTGATTGGCGTGTTCGACGTAGAGACACTCAAAGGCGCAGCCAGGGTCGCGCCATTGATATCGATGACGAGGCGATTGGGCGCGCTCAGGGTGAAGACGCTATGCTGCACCGGACCCGACAGGTCGAATACAAGCCGTGTGTTGTCCGGCGCGCGCCACAGGCGCATGCTCTTGACTTGTGTGACGGCCAGAGCGTCAACGGTCACTGCTGTCAGCAGCAGCCCAACGGCAGCGACCAGTGCGCGTATGCGCATACCTACCCCACTTACTGTTTATTGTGTTCGGCCAGTGCAGCGCACCAGGCCTCGCCGCGAGCCCCCTGCGGCGAAAGGTTGAGCGAGCGTCCGCTCGCTTGGGGGCTTATGGTAATGGTCAGGTCAGGCTTTGGCAAAACGCCCGCACCCTTTTGTGGCCACTCGAACAGGCACAGCGGGTCGCCCTCGAAGTAGTCGCGAATGCCCATGTACTCCAGCTCCTCCGGATCGACCAGGCGATACAGGTCGAAGTGGAAGGCACGCACCGTACCGATCTCATAAGGCTCGACCACGGTAAACGTGGGGCTTTTCACTGCACCAGTATGGCCCAGGCCACGGATCAGGCCACGCGACAGGGTGGTCTTGCCAGCCCCCAGGTCACCTTCGAGAAAGATCACGCCGTGACCGCCGGTCACCTCGGCCAGTTTGGCGCCGAATGCCACCGTGGCCGCTTCATCGGCCAGAAACAGGGTTATGCCAGACACGCAGAATGTTCCTCCAACAACTCACGAATGACCGGCGCCAGATCGCTGGCCGCCAGGCCTCTACCTTTGCTCCCCAGGCGCTCGCCGGCGCAGGCGTGCAGCCATACGCCCAGGCAGGCAGCGCTCCAGGCATCCAGCCCCTGGGCCAAAAAAGCCCCCAGGACGCCGGTCAGCACATCGCCCAGCCCCGCCCCAGCCATCGCCGGATGACCGCGCTCGCACAGCGCCAACTGCCCCGCAGGGTCGGCGACGAGCGTGCCGGCGCCCTTGAGCACACAGATGCTGGCATAGCGCCGCGCCAGCTTTCGCGCAGCGCCGGCGCGGTCAGTCTGTACCGCCTCGGTGGAAATGCCTAGCAATCGCGCCGCCTCCCCAGGATGAGGGGTCAGAATACTGCCGCTGGGCAGGGCCAGCGGAGCATGCGCCAACAGGTTCAGCGCATCAGCGTCCCACACCTGTGGCCGTTCGGCATTGGCCACCGCTGACAACAGGCTACGCCCCCAGGCGGCCTGGCCAAGGCCCGGACCAACCACCAGAACCGAGGCCCGCTCCAGCACACCCATCAGCTGGTTGGCCGAGCTCACGCCAAGGCACATGGTTTCCGGCATACGAGCAAGGCATGCGGCAACGTGTTCGGGACGGGTCGCCACGCTGACCAGGCCGGCACCACAGCGCAGTGCCGCCTCGGCACTCAGCAATACCGCCCCACCGGTACCGAGGTCGCCTCCGACCACCAGCACGTGGCCGAAGTCACCTTTCTGGGCATGCGCAGGCCTTGCTGGCAGGCGCGCGACCGTCCTGCTGCCGAGCAGTTGCGGGGGGTGGCCGGTGTGTTTGGTCTGGGGCATGGGGTCAAAGGCTCCAATGTCTGGCAGAATTATACGCACCTGAGCCCGTATTGCCTTGCCCATCCATGTCCGCTTGCACACCTGACCTCGCCGCACTGGCCCAATCGATCAAGGATTGGGGCCGAGAACTCGGTTTTGCCCACGTCGGCATCGCCGGTGTAGACCTTGGCGAGCACGAACATCACCTGCAGCGCTGGCTCGACGCCGGCTACCAGGGCGAGATGGAATACCTCGGCGCGCACGGCAGCAAGCGCGCCCACCCCGAGCAACTGATCCCCGGTACCGTGCGCGTGGTATCGCTGCGCATGGACTACCTGCCTGGCGACACGCAGATGGCGCAGCGCCTGGCGCAACCGGACAAGGCCTATGTGTCGCGCTATGCCCTGGGGCGGGACTATCACAAGCTGGTGCGCAAACGCGTGCAGCATCTGGCCGACCGTATCCAGCAAGACATCGGGCCGTTTGGCTACCGGGCCTTCGTCGACAGCGCGCCGGTGCTGGAGAAGGCGCTGGCCGAGCAGGCTGGACTGGGCTGGATCGGCAAGAACACCCTGCTACTCAACCGCAAGGCCGGCAGCTACTTCTTCCTCGCCGAACTGTTCGTCGACCTGCCACTGCCAGTGGACGAGGCCCATGCCAGCGAGCATTGCGGGCGCTGCCAGGCGTGCCTGGACATCTGCCCCACTCAAGCCTTCGTCGGCCCCTATGTGCTGGATGCGCGGCGTTGTATTTCCTACCTGACGATCGAGCTCAAGGGCGCCATTCCCGTCGAGCTGCGGGCGAAGATGGGCAACCGTGTGTTCGGCTGCGACGACTGCCAGATCGTCTGCCCTTGGAACCGTTTCGCACAGCCTACCCAGGAAAATGACTTCCAGCCCCGGCACGGCCTGGAGAATGCCGAGCTGGCCGAAATGTTCCTGTGGGATGAGAAGACCTTCCTGCGCAAGACCGAAGGCGGGCCGTTGCGGCGGGCGGGGTATGAACGCTTCTTGCGCAACCTGGCGGTGGGGTTGGGCAATGCGCCCTCGACGATTCCGGTGCTGGAAGCCTTGAAGGCGCGCCGGGAAGACCCTTCGGAGCTGGTGCGTGAGCATGTGGAGTGGGCGCTGGCGCAGCATGGTCGCCGCTAGGGGGCGCTTCGCACCCCAGCCTCACTGCTGGTCGTTATAGTGAAACTTGGGCATTTCCCAATGGAAGCGGATGGCCAGCAAGCGCACCAGGAACCCGCCGAACAGGGTCAGCAACATGGCCTGCTCCCCCGGCACCTTGAAGTACACGCACCCCAGGTAGAACCACGCTGCCGCGAACGACACACTGGCATACAGCTCACGGCGGAACACCAGCGGAATGTCGTTGCAGAAAATATCCCGCAGGATCCCGCCAAACACCCCGGTGATCACCCCACTGATCGACGCCACCAGCATGCCCTGCCCCATTTCCAGCGCAGTCATGCAGCCAATCAGGGTAAAGGCCACCAGCCCCAGGGCATCCAGCACCAGGAACAGCGAGCGCAGGCGGCGCATCATCGGTGCGATGAAGATCGTCAGCAGCGCGGCAAGGCTGGTCAGCACCAGGTATTCCGGGTGCTTCACCCAGGTCAACGGGTAGTGCCCGAGCAAGACGTCGCGCACCGAACCGCCGCCCAGGGCGGTGACGCAGGCGATCAGCACCACGCCAAACCAGTCCATGCCTCGGCGGCCAGCGGACAAGGCGCCAGTCATGGCTTCGGCGGTGATGGCGATAAGGTAGAGCATCAGCAACATGGGGCGGGTCCGTGCGGGAAAGGCGCGCAGTCTAACCAGTTGCCCAAGGCACCAAAAGAGGGCGCCGATACAATATCTGCGCCCATACGGCTCACACCTTGATGAAGTGCTCGCGGTAGTGGCGCAGTTCGGCGATCGACTCGCGGATATCGTCCAGCGCCAGGTGGGTGCCGCCCTTCTTGAAGCTGTCTCGCACATCCGGTGCCCAGCGCGCGGCCAGCTCCTTCAAGGTGGAGACATCGAGGTTACGGTAGTGGAAGTAGTTTTCCAGATCACGCATGTGGCGATAGAGGAAGCGGCGGTCCTGGCAGATGCTGTTGCCGCAGATCGGCGACTTGCCCTTCGGCACCCACTGCTCAAGGAAGGCGATGGTCTGCGCCTCGGCTTCGGCCATGCTGACCTTGCTTTCGCGCACGCGCTGGGTCAGGCCCGAGCCACCGTGGGTACGGGTATTCCACTCGTCCATGCGCGCCAGCACTTCATCGCTGTGGTGGATGGCGATCACCGGCCCTTCGGCCAGGGTGTTCAGTTCGCTGTCGGTGACGATGGTGGCCATCTCGATGATGACATCGCTATCCGGGTCCAGACCGGTCATTTCCAGGTCGATCCAGATCAGGTTCTGTGGGTTCTGCATGCAGGGCTCCTCGTATAGGCGGTCATATTAGCCTAGCGGGCGCGGCCCGCGCATTCATGGCGCAACGCTAAGCGCAATGGTCCGGCGCCTGGCGTGCTAAACTGCGTGCCGTTTTCATTCGTCCCACCACGGAACCTTCATGGCCAAACGCCAGCTCAATCGCCGCCAGAACTGGCGTATCGAAAAAATCCAGAACGAACGCGCCGCACGCGCCGCCAAACGCGAGCAGCATGCGCTGCAGGAGCTGGAAGGTGGCGACCTGGGGCCGGAGCAGCTGGGGCTGGTGATCGCCCACTTCGGTGTGCAGGTCGAGGTCGAGGCGCAGGACGGCGAGGCCGCCGGCCAGGTATTCCGTTGCCACCTGCGAGCCAACCTGCCCGCGCTGGTCACCGGCGACCGGGTCGTATGGCGCGCAGGCAACCAGGGCATTGGCGTGATCGTCGCGCAGATGCCCCGCAGCACCGAGCTGTGCCGGCCGAACAACCACGGCCAACTCAAGCCGGTGGCAGCCAACGTCGACCTGATCGTGATCGTGTTCGCGCCGGCACCCGAACCGCATCCGAACCTGATCGACCGCTACCTGGTGGCGGCCGAGCATGCCGGTATCCGCCCACTGCTGCTGCTGAACAAAGCCGACCTGATCAACGAAGAGAACGGCCCGGGCCTGCACGCCCTGCTCGAAGTCTACCGTGAGCTGGGTTACCCACTGCTGGAAGTCTCGGCGCACCATGGTGACGGCATGCAACGCCTGCAACAGATGCTCGACGGCCACATCAGCGTGTTCGTCGGCCAGTCGGGCGTGGGCAAGTCATCGCTGGTCAACAGCCTGCTGCCGGAAGCCGACACCCGCGTGGGCGATCTTTCCGAGTGGTCCGGCCAGGGCACGCACACCACCACCACCGCGCGCCTGTACCACTTCCCCAAGGGTGGCGACCTGATCGACTCACCTGGCATTCGCGAATTCGGCCTCGGCCATGTCAGCCGTGATGACGTGGAGGACGGCTTCATCGAATTCCGCGACCTGTTCGGCACCTGCCGATTCCGCGACTGCAAGCATGACCGCGAGCCGGGTTGCGCCCTGCTCAAGGCACTGGAAGAAGGTCGGATCAAGCCGCAGCGGATGAACAGCTACCGCTCGATCATTGCCAGCCTGCCGGAAGATAGCTACTGATCTGTAGGATTTTTTACCGCAACGCGTAGGACCGCTCCGGTTTTGCGGTCGTCTATTGCTCCGCTCGCAGCTTTCCCTGATGGTCATGTCTTCTATCAGGGAGGGCAATCGCGATGCCGGTGTTCATCAGTTACCGCCACGAAGAGCGGCTTGACGCCTTCATTCTCAACGAGCGCCTGCTGCTCGAAGGCATCCCCGCACATCTGGTCCTGTTCGACTGCGACGGGCAAACCAGCGAAGACCTGTATGGCAGCTTCTGCCAGCACGTGTGTGATGCAACCCACTGGATTGGCCTGTTGCCTGAGCGTTTCACCGATGACTGGTGGACGGCATGGCTGCTAGGGGCTGCGGTCATGGCCAGCCGAAGGGTGAGTTTTTACCAGCCGGATGGCGACGCCTTGCCGTCTCACCTTGGCAAATGGCCGGTAATGCGCGAGCGATCGCATATCGACCTGTTTGTCAGGGCCTATCACGACGAATGCACATTCGCCCGGGCCTTGACCTTACCGGCGCTGGGCGGCAGTTGGGCCGACAGGGACAATGCGGATTTCTTTCATGCCGATCTCAAGGCCAAGATACGGCGGGGTTTTTGAAAGCTGGGGGCCGCTGTGGGAGCGGGCTTGTCCCGCGAAAGGGACAGCCCGGGCAATGGAGGGGCATGGCCAGGGCTGCGCCCTGGTTCGCGGGACAAGCCCGCTCCCACAAGCCCCGTAAGGCTTATTGGTCCTTGGCCTCGTCCATCTTCAAGGTACCGTCCTCGAAGATGTTCAGCTTCTGCCGCAGCTCCCGTGGCTGCATCGGCGCATCACCTGCGCCAGGTGCCGCCGAAGCGCCAGGCGCAGCGGGCGCTGGCGCCTGGGCCGGCGGTGTCTCTGGCGTGCCCTGCTCACCCTCGATGTTGCGCTGGGCCTTCTTGGTCAAGACGATGATGTCGATACGGCGGTTGACCGGGTTGAACGGATCCTTGCGGTCGAACAGCGAAGACGAGGCATACCCCACCACCCGCGCCACCTGTTCATCCGGGTACCCCCCCGCCACCAGCGCCCGGCGTGCGGCATTGGCGCGGTTGGCCGACAGCTCCCAGTTGCCGAACTCACCGCTGCCCGAATAGGGCTTGGCATCGGTATGGCCGCTGATGCTGATCTTGTTCGGCACCGCCTTGATGGTGTCGGCCATGGCCAGCAGGATGTCCTCGAAGTACGGCTGCAAGCGCGCGCTGCCAATGTCGAACATCGGCCGGTTCTCGGCATCCATGATCTGGATGCGTAGACCGTCCTGGGTAATCTCGAACAGGATCTGGTCCTTGAACTTCTGCAACTGCGGGTTCTCTTCGACCTTGTTCTGCAACTCCTGCAGCAACAGCTCGAGGCGCTCGCGCTCGACCTGCTCGGCCATGGTCTCGACCTGCTCCTTGTTCATCTGGATGCTGGTATCAGGGGTAGGCTCGGCCTTTTGCTCCGGGTTGATGGTCTTTTCCGGCGCCATTTGCGGCGAACCGCCCAGGTCGATGACGTAGGGCGTACCGCTTTCGGAGAAGCCGATCGGGTCTTTGAAATAGCCGGCGATGGCGATCTTCTGCTCGGGCGTGGCGGTGGACAGCAACCACAGCACCAGGAAGAAGGCCATCATCGCCGTGGCGAAGTCGGCGAAAGCGATCTTCCAGGCACCCCCATGGTGCCCGCCGCCATAGCGCTTGACGCGCTTGATGATTATCGGCTGATTGTTTTCCATGACTCAGCGACCGCGAACTGCTTGTTCCAGCTCGGCAAAACTCGGACGATGCCTTGGGTACAGCACCTTGCGCCCGAACTCCACAGCCAGCGAAGGCGGCATGCCCGAGGCCGAAGCGACCAGCGATGCCTTGATCGACTCATAAAGGTTGATCTCTTCCTTGGCATCGTGCTCCAGGCACTTGGCCAACGGCCCGAAGAAGCCATAGGCCGCCAGGATACCGAAGAAGGTACCGACCAGTGCCGCGCCGACGTGCAGGCCGATCGAAGCCTGGTCGCCCTCGCCGAGCGATGCCATGGTCACGACGATACCCAATACCGCCGCGACGATACCGAAACCAGGCATGCCGTCGGCAATGCCGGTGACCGCGTGCGACGGGTGCTCGAGCTCTTCCTTCATGCTCAGCAGCTCCATGTCGAACAGGCCTTCGAGCTCGTGGGGTGCCATGTTGCCGGTGGACATGATGCGCAGGTAGTCGCAGATGAACGCGGTCATGCGCTCATCGCCCAGAACGGCAGGATACTTGGCGAAGATCGGGCTGGCCGCGGCATCCTCGATGTCGCTCTCGATGGCCATCATGCCTTCACGACGGCTCTTGTTGAGGATCTCGTACACAAGACCCAGAACTTCCAGGTAAAAGGTATGGGTGAAGCGGGTGCCGAACATCTTCATCGACTTCTTGATTACATGCATGGTCATGTAACCCGGGTTGGCCTGCATGAAAGCGCCAAAGGCCGCACCGCCGATGATCAGCACTTCGAACGGCTGGATCAGTGCCGCGATCTTGCCGTGGGAAAGCACATATCCGCCGAGCACACTCGCGAATACGACGATGATGCCGATAATTTTAGCCATAGGTTCAAAGCACTTGCTGTCGTGGTCAGGGTGAGGGACGGGAGCTTTAAAACTCTTCTTCTACTTATCGGCAGAACTGCGCCAGACTATAGCCACAAAATGCGAAAAGCCAGTTCGGACTGATGTCAAAATGCCAATGGAATCCAAGGTGCCCACTCAGAATCCGCGTACGCTAGAAGCCTGGATAAAGCTGCTCGACGGTGTTCGTGTACCGGTGCCGAAGCAGAGTTACGACCGGGTCATGAGCGCCATCAACGATAACCGCCGCTCCTTGCGCGACATCGCCGAACTGATGCAGGACAGCCCGGCCCTGGTGCTGTCAGTGATGCGTGAAGCCAACCACCCGGCCAACGCCAGCCAGGCAGAGCCTGCCGAAAGCCTGGAAATTGCGCTCAATCGCCTGGGCCTTGCGCGCAGCAAGGAATTGCTCAATCGCCTACCGGCACTGCCGGACGCCGACATCCCCCCCGTACTGCGCCAGTTCCTGCTGATCAGCCAGCATGCCGCGCAACAGGCCAGCGGCTTGTTCGCCAGCCGTCTGGCACGGCTGTGGCAGGAAATCCATTGGGGCAGCCTGCTGTTCCTTTCGCCGCTGTGGCCCATGGCGCTGACCTACCCCAAGCTGCTGGACACCTGGGAACTGCGGGTTATCCACAAGGGCGAAGAGGCCGCTGAGGTTGAGCAAGAGCTCTTCGGCGTGCGCATCATGGCCCTGTGCCAAGCCGTGGCCGAGCAATGGCGCCTGCCGCAATGGGTGACCCAAGGCTACCGCTTGCTGCTGGAAGAGCGTGAGCAACTGGCCCAGGTACTGAGCATCGCCCGCGACGAAGACCTGCTCAGCCAGCAGCACCGCCTCGACGATGCGCCTGGTCTGCGCCGCTGGTTCAACCAGCCCGCCAATACCGTGCTGCTGGCCAACAACCTGGCGCTGGCAGCCCAGGTTGGCTGGGACAACCCGCATCTGCTGCGCTGGCAGTTGCTGACCGCGCTGTACCTGCAAACGTCGCTGGAAGACGTGCAACAACAGGTCCACCAGCAGGCTGCCGCCAGTGCCCGACGCCACGCCAGGCACGCCCTGTTCCACCCGGCCGAAGCGCTGATCTGGCCTTGGCACCAGCGCCGCCCGCACCCCGACATGCTGGCGCCACCGCCGCCTTCGAGCGAGCAACTCAGTCGCTGGCGTACGCTGTGCCAGGATCTGCTGGCACAGCCCAGCCCGTTCACCAATGTCGTGCACCTGGCCACCCAGGCGCGCCAGGCCCTGCAGGAATGCGGCATGCAGCGCGTGCTGCTGCTCAGCCTGGACAAGGCCAACGACCTGCTGCGTGTGCAGCAAACGGCCGGCCTGCCCAAAGAGGCTGCGGCCATTGCCCTGCCCATTGCACAGAACAAGCTGCTGCAGAAGCTGGTCAGCAAAGCCGGGCAACTACGCCTTACGCCGGAAAACCACAGCCAGTTCTCCGCGCTGCTGCCCTCCGCGCTGCGTGCACTCTTTCGCAGCGAACACGTACTGCTACGTTCGCTGGCGGTCAATGAACAGGTGCTGATGCTGGCGGTGGCCGACCAAGGCGGCAAGCCGCTGGCCGACGTCAGCGTGCAGGCCTTCGGCAAAACTGCTCAATGCATCGAACGCGCCCTGGCGGTGTTTGCCAACCGCAATGGCTGACCCTTGCGCTACAATCGCTCCCTCTTTCCACACTGGAGACCGTGGATGACAGACTTTTCCGGATTGCCCCTGGTAATCGAGGCCGATGACCTGTTGCCGCGCCTGGATTCACCACAGCTGATCCTGGTCGACCTGAGCAGCGCCAACCGCTATGTCAGCGGGCACATCCCTGGCGCGCGTTTCGTCGAGGGCAAGCGCACTCAGCTGGGCCTGCCTCCGGCGCCCGGCCTGCTGCCAGCCATCGGCGACCTGGAGAAACTGTTCAGCGAGCTTGGCCATCGTGATGATGCCGTCTACGTGGTCTACGACGATGAAGGCGGCGGCTGGGCCGGGCGTTTCATCTGGATGCTCGATGTGATTGGGCACCAGGCCTATCACTACCTCAACGGTGGCATCCAGGCCTGGCCGGCAGACAAGCTCGCGACCGAAGTACCGGCGCCGGCCAACACGCCAGTACACTTGCAGCTGCATGGCGAGCCGACCGCCACCCGCGAATACTTGCAAAGCCGCCTCGGCGCCAACGACCTGGCCATCTGGGATGCCCGTGCTCCCCAGGAGTTCAGCGGCGAGAAGGTCCTGGCGGCCAAGGGCGGACATATCCCCGGTGCCATCAACTTTGAATGGACCGCTGGCATGGACCTCAACGACCACCTGCGCATCCGCAAGGACATCGCTGAAGTCCTGAATCAGCTTGGCATCACGCCCGACAAGGAAGTGATCACCCACTGCCAGTCACACCGCCGCTCCGGTTTTACCTACCTGGTGGCCAAATCCCTGGGCTACCCCCGCATCAAGGCCTACGCCGGTTCGTGGGGCGAATGGGGCAACCACCCGGACACGCCTGTAGAAGTTTAAGGAACCTGCATGAAATCCCGTTTGTTCATCATTAGCCAGTACCTGCTGCCGCACCACCTGCTGTCACGGTTGGCCGGCTGCGTCGCCGAGTGCCGCGCTCGCTGGTTCAAGAACGCCTTCACCGCCTGGTTCGCCAAGCGCTACCAGGTGAACATGAGCGAGGCACTGGTCGAAGACCTGAGCGCCTACGAGCACTTCAACGCCTTCTTCACCCGTGCGCTCAAGCCGGGCGCACGCCCGCTGGACGAAACCCCAGGGGCAATCCTCTGCCCGGCCGACGGTGCCGTGAGCCAGCTTGGCCCGATCGAGCATGGCCGCATCTTCCAGGCCAAGGGTCATGGCTTCAGCGCCCTTGAGCTGCTGGGTGGCGACCCGGCTCTGGCCGCGCCTTTCATGGGCGGTGAGTTCGCCACCATCTATTTGTCGCCGAAAGACTACCACCGCGTGCACATGCCGCTGGCCGGTACCCTGCGCGAGATGGTCTACGTGCCGGGCCGGCTGTTCTCGGTAAACCAGACCACAGCGGAGAACGTGCCTGAGTTGTTTGCCCGCAACGAGCGAGTGGTGTGCCTGTTCGACACCGAGCGCGGGCCAATGGCCGTGGTACTGGTCGGTGCGATGATCGTCGCCTCGATCGAGACGGTCTGGGCAGGGCTGGTCACGCCGCCGAAGCGTGAACTGAAGACCTTCCGTTATGACGAAGGCAGCCGTGCACCGATCCACCTGGAAAAAGGTGCGGAGCTGGGTCGCTTCAAATTGGGCTCCACGGCCATCGTGCTGTTCGGGCCGGAGCAGGTGAAGTGGGCAGAAACCCTGGGTGCCGGTTCGGCGGTGCGCATGGGTGAGTTGCTGGCGGTGCCGGCGCAGGCTTGATCGCCTTTAGGATTTTGGGGCTGCTTTGCAGCCCTTTCGCGACACAAGGCCGCTCCTACAAGAAGTCGCGTGATTCCTGTAGGAGCGGCCTTGTGTCGCGAAAGGGCCGCAAAAGCGGCCCCAAGCTTTCAGATCAAACGCGGGCGTCGCGGTCACGCAACCCCAGCAGATACAGCACCCCATCCAAACCCAGCGTCGAAATCGCCTGCTTGGCCGACTGACGCACCAGCGGCTTGGCGCGGAAGGCGACACCCAGGCCAGCCAGCGACAGCATCGGCAGGTCGTTGGCACCATCCCCCACGGCAATCGTCTGCTCCAGCTGCAAGCCCTCCTCGCTGGCCAGCTGCTGCAGCAACTCGGCCTTGCGCTGGGCATCGACGATCGGCTCCACGGCAACGCCGGTCACCTTGCCATCGACCACTTCCAGCTCGTTGGCAAACACATAGTCGATGCCCAGGCGCGCCTGCACCTGCTTGGCAAAGTAGGTGAAGCCACCGGAGAGAATCGCCGTCTTGTAACCCAGGCGCTTGAGCTCGGCGAACAGGTTTTCGGCGCCTTCGGTCAGGCGCAGGGAGGCGCCAATCTGGTCCAGCACGCTGACATCCAGCCCCTTGAGCAACGCCATGCGCTCCTTGAAGCTGGCGCGGAAGTCCAGCTCGCCGCGCATCGCCCGCTCGGTGATGGCCGCGACCTGCTCGCCGACACCCGCGGCCTTGGCCAGCTCGTCGATGACCTCCGCCTCGATCAGCGTCGAGTCCATGTCGAACACCGCCAGGCGGCGGTTGCGGCGGAACAGGTCGTCCTTCTGGAAGGCAATGTCGATGCTCAGCGCTTCGGACAAGGCAAAGAAGTCGGCGCGCAGCGCCTGGGCATCGCTCGGCACGCCGCGCACGGAGATTTCAACGGCTGCCTTGCCGTTTTCGCTCTGGGTATCCAGGGCCACCCGGGCGGACAGGCGCTCGATACGCTCGATGGTCAGGCCGTACTGGCTGATGATCGCGCTAACCCGCTGCAGCTGCTCGGGGGTGATCTTGCGGCTGAGCAAGGTGACGATATGACGTGCTTCGCCGTGGCCGTCGGCCCAGTGCTGGTAATCCGCCTCGGAAATCGGCGTGTAACGGGCCTGCAGGTTCAGCTCGTGGGCCTTGGACTGCACACTCTGCAGCAGGCCTGTGGCCACTTCATTGTCCGGGATGTCGACCAGAATGCCGAACGACAAGGTGCCGTGCATGACCGCCAGGCCGATGTCGAGGATGTTCACACCGCCCTGGAGCAGGACGCCGGTGATAGCGGCGGTGAGACCGGGACGGTCCTCACCGGTGATGTTGATCAGGACGATTTCGCGCACAACCTGGCTCCGACTTCGATGAAAAATGCGCATTCTACCGATTTTCCATGACCATCGGGCGCCAACGATACTTTGCCGACAAAACACGGGTCGCTATACTGCGCAACACTTTTCCGCCACTAAGAGCCGCGCTCTGTGAACCGGCCCACGCCCGTCAAACCAGACAACTTCTTCCTCATGATCTTCCGTGCCCTACGCCAACGTCGCGTTCCCCTGGCACTGCGCATCGCCAGCACCAACATATTCCTGGTGGCGCTGGCGCTGGTGATCTATGCCTGTGTGATGGGCCTGCAGTTCAAGCAGGCCATGCACGAACAGGCGGACGCCCTTGGCCAGAGCCTGACCACCCAGACCGCCACCTCGGCGACCGAGCTGCTGGTGTCCAACGACATCCTCAGTCTCAATGTGTTGCTGGGCAACCTGGTGAAGAACCCATTGGTGGCCCACGCGGCGATCTACAGCGTGGACAACCGCATCCTCGCCGAAGCCGGTCAGCGCCCGCGCAACAGCCTGCTGGGTGAGGCGCAAGGCCTGTACCAGACCAAGATCACCTTCCAGGACGTCACCGCCGGGCAGCTGCGCATCAGCCTGGACATGAGCCAGTTCCAGCAGCCGATGCTGATCAGCCTGCAGAGCATGGGTATCCTGGCCGCGATCCTGCTGGCCCTGGCGCTGAGCCTGAGCCTGCGCCAAGGCCGCCATATCACCCTGCCCCTGCTGCAACTGCGGGTATGGCTGCGCGACCCGCACCCCTACACCCCGGCGACCGATCGTCAGGATGAGATCGGCGATATCGCCCGCCAGTTGCACGCCCGGCTGGCCCCGCCACCCCCGCCGGAGCCGGAGCCAGAAGAAGACGAAGCAGAGGAAGAGGACCAGTTCGACGACGTGCACGAGGCCGCGCCCGCGCCGAAAGCCGCGCCACGCGCCAAGATCACGTCCCAGGTCGAAGAGGACGACGATGAGGCCTTCGCCGGGCTGATGGATGAAGAAAGCGCGCACCCTGTGGCGGCCGTGGTCAAATCCAACGAACCACAGAACACGGCGGTACTGGCCGTTCAACTGGGCTCCCAGGAGCAACTGCGCCGCCTGCCGCGCACACGCCTGACCGAACTGCTGGAGCGCTACCGCGACTGCCTGGAACAGGCGGCTTCGCTGTATGACGGCGAAACCTTCACGTTCAATGACGGCAGCACCCTGGTGCTGTTCCACAGCCGTGACAGTGGCGAGGACTACCTGACCAACGCCATTTGCTGCGGCGAGCTGCTGCGCGCTTTGGGCCACGCCCTGCAAATCGAGGTGGCCGACAGCGGCATTACCCTGCAACTGCAGCTGGGCCTGACCCAGGGCGATGACCTGCAGGGGCTCGAGCAGGCGGACCTGCTGACGACCGAAAAGGCCCAGGACGCCTTGGCGCTGTCCCAGCACAGCCGCAACCTGCTGTTGGTTGAGCGGCCGATCAGCGACGACGCACTGGTTCGCCAGCGCGCTCGGATTCGGCCCATTGCCAGCCCGGAGGGTGCCTGCTGCGTGGAACGGTTGATGGAACCTTACCCGTCGATGCTGGAGCGGCAGTTGGCGCGGATGCACGAGCGCAGGGCGTAAGATCAAGCGCCGCTTCTTGTAGGAGCGGCCTCGTGTCGCGAAAGGGGCGCGCAGCGGCCCCAGGTTATTCGCGGTGCTGCATAGGTTGCTGGGGCCGCGTTGCGGCCCTTTCGCGACACAAGGCCGCGCCTACAAGAGATAGCGGTGTGCCAGAGACAAAAAAAGCCCGCACATGTGCGGGCTTTCTTGTATCTGGCAAAACCATCAGAACCGATAGACTTCCATATCGGTACGAATCGGCGAAGCCATCGGGATCTTCGACTTCTCTGGCTCTTTCTTGACCTGCACCGGGGCCGCAGCCTTCTTCGGCGTGTCCTCGGCGATCGCCGGCTGGTTGGCCAGTGGCTTGACTGCTGTGCTCAACTGTTCGGCCAGCTTCTGCAGCAATTGCCCCTGAGCCTGCACCTGGGACGACTCGGTGCCCTCATGCTGCTGCTCGAGGTGAACGATGCGGTTGTCACGCACATGGCCACGACGGTCCAGCAGACGCCATTGGGCGTCGAGAACAGCCGGCTGGTTCTTGCCCGAGTCCAGGCGCGTAATCGACAGCAGCACCTGCACGTCTGGCGAGAAGCCAGTGCTGGCGGGGGCCAGCACCACGCGCTGGCTGTCCAGACGCCAAGCCAGCTGTCGTACCAGCAGTTGATCGATGTCCGCCGACAGGCTACCGGCCCAGCGACCGTCGGTCGCCGAACTCAGGCTGCCATCGGCCTGGCGCTGCAAGAAGGTTTCGCGCTGCAGGTAATCGGCGATCGACACCGGGCCGAGCACCACGGCCATGCCCGCACTTTGCGAGGGCTGGCCAGGATCACCGCTGTCGAGCTGATACAGGGCAACCGGCTGATGCATGCTGCATCCGCTCAGGCCCAGCAAGCCCGTCAACAACAGCGCAAATGGAAGGCGCAGAAATTTCATTCATCCCATCCAGGCGGTCGCCACCAAGCAAACCGCAGTGATACTGATATTCATTCATTTGGGCACACGGCCACGCCGGCACCGCAGGGGCACTATCATCCGCGAAATGTTGGTCCGACTCCAGCATTTCCGCCTGGAACGGCGCTGAAAATGCCGTCCCAGACCATTCATCGGGTCAGGCGGGCCCCTCCACCTGCAACCCATCAACCCGCTGGAACCCGCGTGGCAGCTTGCTACCGCGCCGCCCCCGCTCGCCCTTGTAATGCTCAAGGTCGTCCGGTTTCAGGGACAGTGTACGTTTGCCCGCCTGCAACACAAGCGTCGCGCCCTCGGCAATCACCGCCAGGTCGGTGACGTATTCTTCCCGACTGGCCACCCGATCGCCAGGCACACCGATGATCTTGTTGCCCTTGCCTTTGCCCAGCTGCGGCAAATCGGCCACTTTGAACACCAGCAAGCGGCCTTCGGTAGTCACTGCCGCCAGCCAGTCCTGTTCGCGGTTGGCCACCAGGCGCGGGCTGATCACCTTGGCACCGTTGGGCAGGCTGAGCAGGCCTTTGCCGGCCTTGTTCTTGGCCTGCAGGTCTTCTCCCTTCACCACGAAGCCGTAGCCGGCGTCGGAGGCCACCACGTACAGGGCATCGTCCTCCGGCAACAGCACGCATTCGAAAGTGGCGCCCGGTGGCGGCGTCAGGCGGCCGGTCAGCGGCTCGCCCTGGCCACGTGCCGAAGGCAAGGTATGCGCTGCCACCGAATAACTGCGCCCCGTGGAGTCGATGAGCACGGCAAACTGATTGGAGCGGCCGGCGGCCGCAGCCTTGAAGCCGTCGCCGGCCTTGTAGGAAAGCCCGGTGGCATCGATATCATGGCCCTTGGCGCAACGCACCCAGCCCTTCTCCGACAGCACCACGGTGACCGGCTCGGTTGGCATCAATTCGTTTTCGGACAGGGCCTTGGCTTCGGCGCGCTCGACGATGGGCGAGCGGCGGTCGTCGCCATAGGTCTCGGCGTCCTTGATCAGTTCGCTGCGCACCAGCTTGCGCAGCTTGGCATCGCTGCCGAGCAGCGTTTGAAGCTTGGCCTGTTCCTTCAGCAGTTCGTCCTGCTCGCCACGGATCTTCATCTCTTCCAGGCGCGCCAGCTGACGCAGGCGAGTCTCGAGGATGTACTCGGCCTGGATCTCGGACAGCTCGAATCGGGCAATCAGTGCCTGCTTGGGGTGTTCCTCGGTGCGGATGATATGAATCACTTCATCCAGGTTGAGGAACGCGGTGAGCAAGCCTTCCAACAGGTGCAGGCGCCTCTCGACCTTGTCCAGGCGGTGCTGCAGACGGCGACGAACGGTACCGATACGGTACTCCAGCCACTCCAGCAGCAAGACGCGCAGGTTCTTCAACTGCGGTCGGCCGTCGAGGCCGATGATGTTGACGTTGACCCGGTAGCTGCTTTCC
Organism: Pseudomonas sp. NPDC089395; assembly: GCF_044749525.1. NCBI lineage: Bacteria > Pseudomonadati > Pseudomonadota > Gammaproteobacteria > Pseudomonadales > Pseudomonadaceae > Pseudomonas > Pseudomonas sp. NPDC089395. The sequence goes on along the minus strand of NZ_JBIVID010000007.1, from coordinate 189,620 downwards.
AGGTCAGTGGTGGCGAACAGGTGCTGCATCAGCTCGGCGGCATCCACCCGGTTGGAGCGCGGGATAATGACGATACGGCACGGGTTCTCGTGGTCCGATTCGTCACGCAGGTCGGCGACCATCGGCAGCTTCTTGGCCTGCATCTGCGCGGCGATCTGCTCCAGTACCTTGGCCCCGGAAACCTGATGCGGCAGTGCGGTGACGACGATGTCACCGTCCTCGACCCGGTACACGGCGCGCATGCGAATCGAACCACGGCCACTTTCGTAGATCTTCAGGATCTCGGCACGGGGCGTGATGATTTCGGCTTCGGTCGGGTAGTCGGGGCCCTGGATGTGCTCGCACAACTGCTCGATGGTGGCCTTGGGCTCGTCGAGCAGGCGCACGCAGGCGCTGGCCACTTCGCGCAGGTTGTGCGGCGGTACGTCGGTGGCCATGCCCACGGCGATGCCGGTGGTGCCATTGAGCAGGATGTTCGGCAGGCGCGCCGGCAGCACTGCCGGTTCCTCCAGCGTGCCGTCGAAGTTCGGCACCCAGTCCGCAGTGCCCTGGCCCAGTTCGCTGAGCAGCACCTCGGAGTAACGCGACAAGCGCGCCTCGGTATAACGCATGGCGGCGAACGACTTCGGATCGTCCGGCGCACCCCAGTTACCCTGGCCATCGACCAGCGTGTAGCGGTAGCTGAACGGCTGCGCCATCAGCACCATGGCCTCGTAGCAGGCCGAATCGCCGTGGGGGTGGAACTTGCCGAGCACGTCGCCGACGGTACGCGCCGACTTCTTGTGCTTGGCGTCGGCATCGAGCCCCAACTCGCTCATGGCATAGACGATGCGTCGTTGCACAGGCTTCAGGCCGTCGCCGATGTGCGGCAGGGCCCGGTCCATGATCACGTACATGGAGTAGTTGAGGTAGGCCTGTTCGGTGAAGTCAGCCAGCGAACGGCGTTCGACGCCGTCGAGGCTGAGTTCCAGTGGGTCGCTCATGCGGGCCTCGTCATTTCAAGTTCTGGCGCAACAGCATGGTGCCGCCGCGCTGGGTAAATTCAAGTTGTTTCAAAGCGCTCATGCCGAGCAGCACCGTTTGCCCGTCCAGCCCGGGCACCACCAGCGCGCGCACGTTGTGCAGGCGGATATCACCCAGCTGCAGGCTGTCCAGGCGGGTGCGGTAGCCTTCGGTGCGGCCATTGGCGGTACTGAGCGTCACCGGACTGCCGCGCTGCAGGTCCAGGCCACGGGCCAACGACTCGGGGATCGCCACGTCGGTGGCGCCGGTGTCGAGCATGAAGTGCACCACCTGACCATTGATCGCGCCATCGGCGACGAAGTGGCCCTGGCCGTTACTCAGCAGGCGCACCTCGATGAAGCCTTCGCCATGCTCCGACTGTACCTGGGTATTGGGGTTGCGCTCGCGCTCTTCCCACTGCCCGAAGAAGCGCGTGGCGAGGAACAGCGCCGCCGCCCAGGCGACGATCATCAGTACCCTGCCCGCGCGCTTGCCGGGTGCCTGGCTCATGGCTGGGCGCTCCAGCCACCCTGCGGGGCGTCGAAACGCCAGACCACCGGCCGGCTTTCGCCATCGGCACGATCACCGTTGTTGTTGTCGATACCTACCCAGGCGCCCTTGGCATCGACCACCAGTGCTTCGGCGAGGCCGAAGGGCTGATCGTAGAGGCGTTCCGGCTTCAGGGTATCGGCTGCGAACGACCAGCAGCGTTCGACATTGCCACTGTCGGCGTCACGCCGGCAGAGGCGGTATGCATTGCGCTCGAGGGTAAACAGCTTGCCCTCGAACCAGGCCAGGTCAGCGAAATCACGCGATAGCGCGCGGGCATTGGGCATTTGCGGTGGCTGCATCTCGACCCCGGCCTCGCTGAGCACTACGCATGTGCGCCCGCAGGTCCACACCGAGTGCTGGCGCTCTATCGCCACCAGGCCGCGGCGCTCGCGCTCGGCCGCCAGCCACAGGCGGTCGCCGGCTGGGTTGATCGCCAGGCCTTCGAACAAGGCGTTGAAGTGCAACAGCATGCCGCTGGCCCGGGCCTGGCGAATCATCGCCGGGTCGATTTTCAACCAATCTGGCTCACCTTGGACCGGCAGTTGCAGCACGGCCGCATGGGCTTCGCTGACCACATAAAGGTTGCCCGCCTGATCGCAGGTGATGCCTTCGTAATCCAGCTCGCCACCGCGTATGTACGACGCGACCCAGTTGCGTGTTTTCAAGCCCCAGGGCAAGCCGCTCTCCGGCGCCAGCGGCGGGGTGAAGGCCAGCGGCTGGGCGCGCCACACCGCGTCCTGCTGATCGAACTGGTAAATTCGGTCATCGTCGCGGTCTGAAACGCCCCACAACGCGCCTCGGCAAAAGGCCAACCCGGAAAGGTTGCCGCCGCGCATGCCGTCGATGGGGTGTTCGGATGCCAGTTTCAGTTCTGGCCAGTTGCCTGCCAGAGTAGGCAGGGCAATCAGGCTCAGCAGAACTGCAACCAACAGACGAATCAAACCAGGACCTCAGCCAGATTGCCTTTGGTTTCCAGCCAGTTCTTGCGATCACCGGCGCGCTTCTTGGCCAGCAGCATGTCCATGATCTCGGTGGTGCCCGCCAGGTCGTCCAGGGTCAACTGGACCAGGCGCCGGGTGTTCGGGTCCATGGTGGTTTCGCGCAGCTGCGGCGGGTTCATCTCGCCCAGGCCCTTGAATCGGGTGACCTGTGGCTTGCCGCGCTTCTTCTCGGCCACCAGGCGGTCGAGAATGCCGTCACGCTCGGCTTCGTCGAGGGCGTAGTAGATTTCCTTGCCCAGGTCGATGCGATACAGCGGCGGCATGGCGACGTAGACGTGGCCGGCTTCGACCAGCGGGCGGAAGTGCTGCACGAACAGCGCACACAGCAGGGTCGCGATGTGCAGGCCGTCGGAGTCGGCGTCGGCGAGGATGCAGATCTTGCCATAGCGCAGCTGCGTCAGATCGGCGGCACCGGGGTCGACCCCGATGGCCACGGCGATGTTATGCACTTCCTGACTGGCCAGGACTTCGCCACCGTCGACTTCCCAGGTGTTGAGGATCTTGCCGCGCAGCGGCAGGATTGCCTGGAATTCCTTGTCCCGCGCCTGCTTGGCCGAACCACCGGCGGAATCGCCCTCGACCAGGAAAAGCTCGGCTCGCATTGGATCCTGCCCGGCGCAGTCGGCCAGCTTGCCTGGCAATGCCGGGCCCTGGGTGATGCGCTTGCGTTCGACCTTCTTGCTCGCCTTGAGGCGCCGCCCGGCGTTGCTGATGGCCAACTCCGCCAGCTGCATGCCCAGCTCGGGGTGGGCATTGAGCCACAGGCTGAAGGCATCCTTGACCACACCAGAAACGAAAGCCGCGGCCTCGCGGGACGACAGGCGTTCCTTGGTCTGTCCGGAGAACTGCGGCTCCTGCATCTTCATCGAGAGCACGAAGGTGATGCGCTCCCAGACGTCCTCGGGCGCCAGCTTGACTCCACGCGGCAGCAGGTTGCGGAATTCACAGAACTCGCGCATGGCATCCAGCAGACCCTGTCGCAGGCCGTTGACGTGGGTGCCGCCCTGGGCGGTGGGAATCAGGTTGACGTAGCTTTCCTGAACACTGTCGCCGCCTTCAGGCAGCCACAGCAGCGCCCAGTCCACGGCCTCCTTGTTGCCGGCCAGGCTGCCGCAGAACGGCTCGTCGGGCAGGCGCAGGAACTCGCTGACCGAGTCGACCAGGTAGGAACGCAGGCCGTCTTCATAATGCCACTCGACCTTCTCGCCGCTGGCCTTGTCCTCGAAGCTCACCAGCAGGCCTGGGCACAGAACGGCCTTGGCCTTGAGCACGTGCTTGAGGCGGCTGATGGAGAATTTCGGCGAGTCGAAATACTTCGGGTCAGGGCTGAAGTACACGCTGGTACCGGTGTTGCGTTTGCCGACCGTACCGACCACTTCCAGCTCGCTGGCCTTGAAGCCATTGGCGAAGCTCATCTGGTACTCGTTGCCGTCTCGCTTGACGCGTACGCGCACCTGGGTCGACAGGGCGTTGACCACCGAGATGCCAACACCGTGCAAGCCGCCGGAGAACTGGTAGTTCTTGTTGGAGAACTTGCCGCCAGCGTGCAGTTTGGTAAGAATCAGCTCGACCCCCGACACGCCCTCTTCAGGGTGAATATCCACGGGCATGCCGCGGCCATCGTCGCTGACTTCCAGCGAATGGTCGGCATGCAGGATGACCTGGACCGAACGGGCGTGGCCTGCCAGGGCTTCGTCGACGCTGTTGTCGATGACTTCCTGGGCCAGGTGGTTCGGCCGGCTGGTATCGGTGTACATGCCCGGTCGCTTGCGGACCGGGTCAAGGCCCGAGAGGACTTCGATGGCGTCTGCGTTATAGGCGCTAGCGCTGGGATTGGCCATGGGTTCTCGTCGTCAGTCTGGTGAATGCGAAAAAATCAAAATACAGAAAAATCGAGCGCCGCGTATTGTTGCCGGGCAATCCCGGCGAACGCCAGCAGGGCCGGCAGCTGGGCGGCGAAGCCCTGGTAGCTGTGGTCGCCACCGGCCTGGATACGCAGGGCGCAGGCCCGGTAATAGCGTTCGGCGTGGCGATAGTCCAGGGTTTCATCGGCGGTCTGCAACCACACTTGATAGCGGCTAGGGTCCTCGGGTGCCGGCACTTCCAGCTCGGCCAGCGCCTGCACGTGGTCGTGGGTCAGCTCCCAGGTTTCCCCCGTGTAATGATTGCGCTGGCTGCCCAGGTAGCCGTCGAACCGCTTGTGCGGGGTTACCGCCGGGTTGACCAGCAATGCCTTCAGACCATGGCGCTCGGCCAGATGGGTGGCATAGTAGCCGCCGAGCGAGCTGCCGACCAGCAGCGGCGCGCCCAGCTCGGCGATGGCGGCTTCGAGCTGCACGATGGCCTGGCGCGGGTGATGGTGCAAGGCCGGTGCACGCAGTAGGCCGGACAGCCCCAGTTGCTGCATCACCGCTTCGAGCTGACGCGCCTTGGTGGACAGCGGAGAGCTGTTGAAGCCATGGATATAGAGGATGGAACCCGACATGCTGCCCCCGGAAATCTAGGCTTCGCGCCCGAGGGTGCGGGCGCAGGGATGCGCAGTGTAGCGTGTTCGCCGGGTTTTGGTGCCACGGCTGGTTTTTCGCAACAATTTCAGTGACCTGATCGCCGGCAAGCCGGCTCCCACAGGGGATCTTCTGTGGGAGCCGGCTTGCCGGCGATTGGGCTGCGAAGCCGCCCCACCAACGTCAGTACCCTGGGCTGTCGAAGTCGAGCCTGACCTCGAAGTCCGTGGCCCGCTCCACACCGGTTTCCAACCGCCCGTCGGCATGCAGGCGCAGCCAGCGATAACCGGGCTGCTCCTCGCTCACCTTGAAGTCCTCGCTGGCGGCGGCGAACTGGATACAGGTGGACGGTGTGGCCAGCAGGCGCACGCCATCGCGCACTTCATCCCATGGCTGATGGATATGCCCCCAAAGCAACCCTTTTACCTGTGGATAACCCGCCAAACGCTGCAACAGCTCATTGGCATTGCGCAAGCCGATGGGCGCAATCCACGCACAGCCAATGTCTACCGGCTGATGGTGGCAGCACACCAGGCAATGGCGCTCGCCTGCCGATGCCAGCGCCTCGTCGAGCAGTGACAACTGGTCCTGCTCAAGCAGCCCATGGGTAGCCCCTGCCACCGCCGTATTGAGCATCAGCACCCGCCAGGCACCCACGTCAGTGACCGCCTGCACCAGCTCCGGCGCCACTTCGGCCATCACCCGCGCTTCGTCATGATTGCCCGGCAACCAGCGCGCGGGAGCACCCAGCCCAGCGGTCAAGGCACGGAACGCTTCATAGGAAGCGACACTGGCGTCCTGTGACAAATCACCTGTACACAGCAGCAGATCGATACGCGGTTGCTCGCGCCGCACCTGCTCGACCACATGGCGCAGGCTGTCACGGGTGTTCAGGCCCAGCAGGGTGCCCGCCGGGTCGGCGAACAGATGGGCATCGGTCAGTTGCACCACATGCACGGGTGCCGGGGAAAGATCTGGGTGCGGCAACGGCCGTCTCCTCCAGCGGATTCAGCTGGGATTATCGCGCTGCAGCCGTGGCGAGCAAACAGGCGAAATCGACCGGCGTCACATTTCAGCGCACAGTTGCCAGTTCATGGCCACACGCCAGACAGTGGCTCAGCCATTCGCCGAGGAAAAGATTGAGCTGGGCTTTCTCGTCCGGCTGATGCATCGCTTCATTGGGGTACGGGTAGATACTGCGCAGGCGCCGGGTATGTTCGGCGCTGATCACTTCGGCCATGCGCGCATCGTGGTACACCTGCACCTCCAGGTGCGGCACCGGCAGCCAGGGCAGGCTGTGCTCCTGACGTACGCGCAAGGTGGTGGTGTATGGGCAGGCCAGCACCACGTCCAGCACCAGCACGCCGAGCATCTGATCGCCCTGGGTCATGCCGATGCGCCGCGAACTCTGGCTGGTGCGCATGTCGGGTAGAAGGCGCATGAGCCGGGCATAGTTGGCCTCGCAGGCTGCTTGCAGCCCGGCCAGGTCGACCCGATAACGCTCACGCAGCAGGTTCACTTCCACATACCTCGAACTTCGTCACGGTTCAGTGCCAGCCATTGCAGGCCGATGATGGTCGCCGCGTTGCAGATGCGCCCGTCGCGCACGGCCTGCAAGGCATCCTCGAACGACCAGACGCGTACCCGGATATCTTCGCCTTCTTCTTCCAGGCCATGCAGGCCACCGGCGCCTTCGCTGCTGCAGCGGCCGAGGAACAAGTGGACGAATTCATCGCTGCCACCCGGCGACGGGAAATAGCGGGTCATCGGCCACAGGGCGCTGAAGGTCAGGCCGGCTTCCTCTTCGGCTTCGCGGTGGGCCACCTCTTCCGGCTGTTCGTCCTTGTCGATCAGCCCGGCGACCATCTCGATCAGCCAAGGGTTGGCAACCTTGTCCAACGCGCCGACCCGAAACTGCTCGATCAGCACCACTTCATCGCGCTGTGGATCGTAGGGCAACACGCATACGGCATCGTGCCGCACGAACAGCTCACGGCTGATTTCACGGCCCATGCCCCCCGCGAACAGTTCATGGCGCAGGCGCAGCTTGTCGAGCTTGTAAAAGCCCTGGAAGCAATTGGCCCGCTCGATGATCTGGAAGCCTTTGGGCACTGAATTCAACGCGTCTGACATGGAAATCCTCATTACCTCGAATACCGCATCGCGCCATCCTACTCTGCACGCTTGCCGGTTTCATCCCTTTCCGGCAACCGTTCGTGCAGTCGGGACAGCGCGTCTTCTCTCTGTTAGCTTAGTGGCGAACTGAAGGCCGCGCAGACGGTCAAAGGCCGACTTTTCTCCGTTCTGCAAGGATCATCATGACACTTGTCAAACTGACTTCCGTGGCTGTGCTGGCCTTGGCCCTGGGTGCCTGCCAGAGCCTGTTCACGCCCAATTACCGGGCCCCGCTAGAGGTCAAGCGCGATGCCTGGGAGCACGTCAAACCCGGCTGCAGCGCCAGTGACTGCCCGCTGGTCAACATCGACACCATCCACTTCCCGGACCTGCCGAAACTCGACGCCATCGTCGAGAAACGCCTGCTGCAGCTGACCGAGGACAACCAGCGCGGCACTGCGCCAAGCACCTTGCAGGCCTATGAACAGCAATACCTGGCCAGCGCCGACAAGCGCAACAGCAGCTACCTGCAGGCCAAGGTACGTGAACAGCATGACGGACTGGTGATCATCGAGCTGTCCAGCTACCTCGACAGCGGCGGTGCCCACGGCATGCCCGGGCGTGGCTTCATCAACTATTCGCGCAAGCTGGACAAGGAATTGACCCTCCAGGACATGCTGGTGCCGGGCCAGGAAGACACCTTCTGGAAGACCGTCGAGGAATCGCACCGCGCCTGGCTGATCAGCGTGGGCATGGACAAGGACGCCCAGTTCGTGAAGACCTGGCCGTTCCAGAAGTCCCCGCACATCGCCCTGACCTACGGCGCGGTAGTGGTCAAGTATGAGGTCTATACCATCGCGCCCTATTCCATGGGCCACGTGGAACTCAAGCTCCCCTACCCGCGCCTGAATGGCGTCATCAAGCCTGAACTGTTTCCCGGCCGCGGCTGAGGCTCAGTAGCGCATGCAGCCCACCTGCCAGCATCAGTGCTGGCAGGGTCGCCCCCAGCGCTGGCGCTTGCGCGGCGATCAAATGGTAGGCCGCGACACCCACAACCCAGGCCAGCAGCGCCTGCCAGTGCAACCCGTCGACCTGTGCTGGCGCGCGGCGGCGGCGGATCACGTAGTGGTCCATCAGCACCACGCCGAACAGCGGTGCGAACACCGAACCGATCAGCAGCAGGAAGTTTTCGTACTGGGCCAACGGCGCCAGCAGGGCGATCAGGGTGCACAGCACGCCGATGGCCAAGGCCAGGTGTTCGACTTTCACAGGCACCAGCAAGCCACTGGAAACCGCAGCCGAGTGGATGTCGGCAAAGGCTTTTTCCGACTCATCCAGCAGAATCAACAGCAACGGAAGGCCCATGCCAGCACCCGCCAGGGCCAGCAGCAGGGCATTGGCCTCGCCGCTCGGGGCGAATGCCAAGGTGTAGGCCACACCCAGGCTCATCAGCCAGGTGTTGCCAATGAAGTAGCCCAGCACAGTCCCGCCGAAGACACGCTTGCCGTTGCTGGCGAAACGCGAGTAGTCGGCGATCAGCGGCAGCCACGACAGCGGCATGGCAATGACGATGTCAAAGCCCACGGCCAGCGACATCGAACCGTCACCACTGCGCTTCCACAGCTCGACCAGGTCGGCCTTGGCGAACAGGTTCCAGGTCAGCCACAGGCAAGCCCCCATCAGTACCCAGATACCCCATTTGCGCAAGATCTTGCGCACGAAGGCCAACGGCCCGCTGACCGCTAGCAGGGTGGCCAGACCGCCGAAGCAGAGGGTCCAGAGCATCGGGCTGTTCCACAGGCTGTCTTCGCCGAAGGTACGTGCGCCGAGCAAGCTGGCCGCATCACGCATGACGATGATCTCGAACGCGCCCCAGCCCACCAGTTGCAGGAGGTTGAGCAGCGCCGGCAAGCGTGCGCCGTGGCGGCCCAGGCTCAGGCGCAGGGTGGCCATGGCCGACAGGCCGGTGTCGCTGCCGATGACGCCGGCTGCGCCCAGCAGCAGCACGCCCACGCCGGTGCCAAGGGCGATGGCCAGAACGGCGCCTGCCAGGCCCAGGCCGGGGGCGAGCATGGCGCCCACCTGCAGGACCATCAGGCCGATGCCGAGGGAGAACCACAGCGAGAACAGGTCACGGCCGCCAAACGGGCGCTGGCTGGAGGGGACCGGGTGGTCGGGGGAGAAATGGCTGGGGGTGGTCATTGTTATGTTCGCCGGAAGAATTGATGGGCTACTGCCACCTTTGTGGGAGCGGGCTTGCCCCGCGAAAGAGCCAGGCCTGCCAACCGCGCTGGCCCAGCTGACGCTTTCGCGGGGCAAGCCCGCTCCCACAAGGGGAGTGGCGTTGTTACACTTTCTTGTACAGCTGGCTGCCTTCCTGGCGGAACCGCTCGGCCTGCTCGCGCATGCCATCCTCGACCGCGACATCCACCGCATCGATGCGTTGGTTGGCGGCGTATTCACGTACTTCCTGGGTGATCTTCATCGAGCAGAACTTCGGCCCGCACATCGAGCAGAAGTGCGCGACCTTGGCCGATTCCTTCGGCAGCGTCTCGTCGTGGTAGGCCCGCGCGGTGTCCGGGTCCAGGCCCAGGTTGAACTGGTCTTCCCAGCGGAATTCGAAACGTGCCTTGGACAGCGCGTTGTCACGAATCTGCGCGCCCGGGTGGCCTTTCGCAAGGTCGGCAGCGTGCGCGGCGATCTTGTAGGTGATGATACCGGTCTTGACGTCGTCCTTGTTCGGCAGTCCCAGGTGCTCTTTCGGCGTGACGTAGCACAGCATCGCGCAACCGAACCAGCCGATCATCGCCGCACCGATACCCGAGGTGATGTGGTCATAGCCCGGTGCGATGTCGGTGGTCAGCGGGCCGAGGGTGTAGAACGGCGCCTCGTCACAGCACGCCAGCTGCTTGTCCATGTTCTCTTTGATCAGCTGCATCGGCACATGGCCGGGGCCTTCGATCATGCACTGCACGTCGTGCTTCCAGGCGATCTTGGTCAGCTCGCCGAGGGTTTCCAGTTCACCGAACTGGGCCGCGTCGTTGGCGTCGGCAATCGAGCCCGGGCGCAGGCCGTCACCCAGCGAGAAGCTGACATCGTAGGCCTTCATGATTTCGCAGATCTCGTCGAAATGCGTGTACAGGAAGTTCTCCTGGTGATGCGCCAGGCACCACTTGGCCATGATCGAACCGCCACGGCTGACGATGCCGGTGACCCGCTTGGCGGTCATCGGCACGTAGCGCAGCAGCACGCCAGCGTGGATGGTGAAGTAGTCCACGCCCTGCTCGGCCTGTTCGATCAGGGTGTCGCGGAACAGCTCCCAGGTCAGGTCTTCGGCGACGCCACCGACCTTTTCCAAGGCCTGGTAGATCGGCACGGTGCCGATCGGCACCGGCGAGTTGCGGATGATCCACTCGCGGGTTTCGTGGATGTGCTTGCCGGTGGACAGGTCCATGACCGTGTCCGAACCCCAGCGGATACCCCAGGTCAGCTTGGCCACTTCTTCCTCGATCGAGGAGCCCAGGGCGCTGTTGCCGATGTTGCCGTTGATCTTCACCAGGAAGTTGCGGCCGATGATCATCGGCTCCAGTTCCGGGTGGTTGATGTTGGCCGGAATGATCGCGCGGCCACGGGCGATTTCCTCGCGCACGAACTCGGCGGTGATCTCTTTCGGGATGCTCGCGCCAAAGCTGTGGCCGGCGTGCTGCTGGCTGAGCAGGCCGGCGGCGCGGGCCTCCTGCAGCTTCATGTTTTCGCGGATGGCGACGTATTCCATCTCGGCGGTGATGATGCCCTGGCGGGCGTAGTGCATCTGCGTGACGTTGGCCCCGGCTTTGGCCCGGCGCGGGTTGTTCACGTGGGCGAAACGCAGCTTGGCAAGTTCCGTGTCGTTCAGGCGTTGCTGGCCGAAGTTGGAGCTCAGGCCGGCCAGGCGCTCGGTGTCGCCGCGGGCGTCGATCCAGGTCGAACGCACATCGGCCAGGCCTTTGCGCACGTCGATGATGACCTCAGGATCGGTGTACGGGCCGGAGGTGTCGTAGACCAGCACCGGCGCGTTGCTTTCGCCACCGAAGTCGGTGGGGGTGTCGTGCAGGCTGATTTCGCGCATGGGCACGCGGATGTCCGGGCGCGAGCCTTCGACATACACCTTGCGCGAGCGCGGGAAAGGTTGCACGGACTGCTGGTCGACTTGTGCCGATTCGCTGAGGTTGATCGTTTTTTCTTGTTTGCTCATCACAGGCTCTCCAGACGTCTTCCTTGCGGACGGAATGTCGGGGTGAACCTGAAAGACGCGAACGCACCCCTTGACGGGTGTGCAGTGCCGGATGGAGGGGTGCCTTGAGCTGCATGCAGCTGCGACATTCCCGGACCTGGCACAAGAGGCTCCCCGGGAAGGCGAGCAATCTTGTTCCCTACGCAGGCGCTAACCTGATCAGGTTCAACGGGATCCGGAACTATCCGATCTCAGCCTTTGATTCAAGGCACCCCGACAAGAACATGCGCAGTCTAGACTGGAGTGGTCGCTAAAGCCAAGCGGATCAAACAAGGCGATGATGAAAGGCGAACTCGACGATTGTTGCCAAAGGCACTCGGCACTAAACTGCTCCGTCATTCGATACTCAATGGTTCAGAAATTACAATTTCGTACAAGGATTGCCTCTATGCTGCGCAAACTCTCACTGGCGATAGCCGTGTCTTGTGCGTTCAACGCAGTGGCCGGGGCAGCGCAGGTGCCCACGACGGTGAAGACCGATCTGGTCAGCGTTTACCAGGAAGCTGTAGACAACAACGCCGATCTCGCGGCCGCACGTGCCGATTACGGCGCGCGTCGCGAAATCGTGCCCCAGGCCCGCGCCGGCCTGCTGCCGAACCTGTCGGCCGGTGGCGAGATGCAAAGCACCCGCACCAAGTTCGATGAGCCATCGGCCACCACCAACCGCAGTGGCAATTCGTGGAATGCAACCCTCTCGCAGCCGATCTTCCGCGCCGACCGCTGGTTCCAGCTGCAGGCAGCCGAGGCCGTCAACGAACAGGCCGCGCTAGAACTGTCGGCCACCGAGCAGAACCTGATCCTGGAGACCGCGCAGAATTACTTCGCCGTGCTGCGCGCGCAGGACAACCTGGCCGCGACCAAGGCCGAGGAAGCGGCGTTCAAGCGCCAGCTGGACCAGTCCAATGAACGTTTCGACGTCGGCCTCTCCGACAAGACCGACGTGCTGCAGTCCCAGGCCAGCTACGACACCGCCCGGGCCAACCGGATCATTGCCGAGCGCCAGGTGCAGGACGCCTTCGAGGCATTGGTTACTCTGACCAACCGCGAGTACAGCGCGATCCAGGGTGTGGTCCACACCTTGCCCATCCAGGTGCCGACGCCCAACGATGCAAAGGCTTGGGTAGAAACCGCCGGACGCCAGAACCTCAACCTGCTGGCCACCAACCACGCGGTCGACGCCGCAGAAGAAACCTTGCGCCAGCGCAAGGCCGGCCATGCCCCGACCCTGGACGCTGTGGCGCGCTACGACAAGGGCGACAACGACAACCTCGGTTTCTCCAACCCCTCGCCCTTCCCCGGCCAGCGCTACAGCGGTGATGTGGAACAGACCACCATAGGGCTGCAGCTGAACATACCGATCTACAGCGGCGGGCTGACCAGCTCGCAGGTGCGCGAGGCGTACCAACGCCTGAGCCAGAGCGAGCAGCAGCGCGAGAGCCTGCGCCGCCAGGTGGTGGAAAACACCCGCAACCTTCACCGCGCGGTGAACACCGATGTGGAACAAGTTCAGGCGCGCAAACAGTCGATCATTTCCAACCAGAGCGCGCTGGAAGCCACCGAGATCGGCTACCAGGTCGGTACCCGCAATATCGTCGACGTGCTCGATGCACAGCGCCAGCTGTATACGTCGGTGCGTGACTACAACAACAGCCGCTACGACTACATTCTCGACAACCTGAGCCTGAAGCAGGCGGCCGGCACCTTGAGCCCGCAGGACCTGATCGACCTGAAACGCTACCTGAAGGCGGACTACAACCCGGACAAGGACTTCCTGCCGCCGGACTTGGCCGCTGCTGCAGCGAAGAACTTCGAACGCAGGCCGTAGTTTTTGAGCCCGTCCTGGAGAGAGTATCTCCAGGACCTACCTGCCATTTCTACGAGTTACGCAGCTTTCCACTTCCTCTTAAATTCGCCGAAAGCGTCGACCCACATCGGTTAAGAGGACGGAATCAACATGAGCTGTACACAACACAAACAGAACCCGGAATTCATCTATCTGGACAAGACCGGGGAAGTCGGCACCATCAGCCTCTCCCCTGTATCCAAGCGCTCACTTCTACTGACAGGCAACTCGCCATCGGACGATTCGTCCTTCACCTTGTCCAGCCTGGATAGCGATAAAAACGAAACACTGCTGGGCCGACACGCCTTCAAAGATGACGGTGAACTGTTCTTCGGGCTATCGGCGCAGCTAGGCCAGTACGACACACTGTTTCTCGCTGGCGCGCTGTGGGGGGACGACCTCTATCCAGCATTTGCAAGGTTGAAAGCGACCGGGCCACTGGACACTTCGTTTGGCGATGCCGGCACCAAGGTTTTCCGTGACCTGGCATCGAATCAGGGGCCCCAAACCAAAGCCGATGCTGCCCAGGTGATGGCAAGCTCCGCCCCCCCCACTTCCACAACCCAGATTACCCTGCCCGGTGGTGGCTACCTGGTCGCTTCTGCTGAGACCGGTTACTTGTTTCGCCTCAAGGACAACGGTGAACTCGACACCACTTTTGGCGATGGTGGCAAGCTCAAGCCAGTACCCGAAGGCGCCGAAGATTTCGAACTCACCAATGTGACGCTGCGCAGCGATAAAGTGATTCTGGTACTGGGGGATGCCGGCCTAAAGGGTGTTCTGGCCACCTACAATATGGACGGTAAGCCGATCAATGGGTTCGGCGAGACCGGCGTGGTAACGATCGAACATAACGACAGGGTGCATCTCTTGAACCTGTCGCTCTCGCCCGATCAAAACGCGGTGAACGTCGTTGGCATGACACGCGTGGAGGGCAAGCGAAGGGCGTTTCTGGCGCGCCTCAATGCGTTTGATGGCAATGTCGACACGGGTTTCAACAAGGGCCTTCCGTTCTACCTTGAGCTCAATGACCACGAGACATCGTTCTGGCAGATAGCAACTCGGCTGAATCAAGACCAGGAAGAGCGTATCTACGCTGTTGGCGGAATCCTCGACTTTTCCAACACAGGTTATATCGCAGCCGCTTTCGATAAACATGGCCTGGTGAAGGACGAGTTCTCAACGGGCGTAGAAATAGGCAAAAAGGCCACACTGGCAAACAGCATGCTGGTGACGGAGGACCCACCCCGTCTGATAGTCGGTGGTGGGGTCCGGATGGAAGAGAGCAATGACTTCCAGGGCTTTGTTGCGATTCACCCACTCAGCCAGTGATCAAGCGCCCCAGGCCTTCCAGCAATCGTTGAAGTGCCCCCTGATTACGCTGCATCACCTCCTGCCCGGCGGCGCCCATCCGCCGGGCATCTTGCGGCAGCTCGATCAGCCGCCGCACCGCCTCTGCCAACCCATCGGCATCATCCACCTGCTGCAGGGCCCCTGCCTCGCGCAGCATTGCGCTGATTTCAAGGAAGTTGAACACGTGCGGCCCCATGATCACCGGCAGCGCCAGCGCAGCCGGTTCAAGTGGGTTGTGGCCACCGGTTGCGACCAGGCTGCCGCCGACGAATGCGATGTCGGCCAGCGCATAGAGGAACAGCAACTCGCCCATGGTATCGCCGAGCAGCACGCGAGTCTGGCCGTCGACCGCCGCACCGGCAGAGCGGCGCACCGTGACGAACTGCTCGCTACATAAGGCATGCACCGCATTGAACCGCTCGGGGTGACGGGGCACCAGGATGAGCAGCGCATCACCGTGCACCTGCAGCAACTTCTGATGGGCCTGCAGGATCAGCGCGTCCTCGCCCTCATGGGTACTGGCAGCGATCCACACTGGGCGCTGGCTTGCCCCCCACTGATCGCGCAGTGCCTTGGCCCGGGGCAGCAATTGCTCGTCGACTCTTAGGTCGAACTTGATCGAACCGGTCACCTGCACACACGCGGGCCGCGCGCCCAGGTCGCGAAAACGCTGCGCCTCGGTTTCGGTCTGCACCGCAATCAGGCTCATCTCGGCCAGCATTGGCCGGGTCAGCTTGGCAAACCGCGCATAACCACGCGCCGAGCGCTCGGACAACCGTGCATTGGCCAGGGCCACGGGAATACCCCGCTTGGCACACTGGTGGATGTGGTTGGGCCACAGCTCGGTTTCCATGATCACGCCCAGGCACGGGCGCACATGATCGAGAAAGCGCCCCGCCGCCCACGGCAAGTCGTAGGGCAGGTAGCAATGCTGGATGCGCGGTTCATCGGCGAACATTGCACGAATGCGCTCGGAGCCGGTCGGGGTCATGCAGGTGAGGGTGATCGGCAACTGCGGGTAAGCCTTGAGCAGCGCGCGCACCATCGGCGCAGCGGCGATGCTTTCACCGACCGATACCGCATGCACCCAGATGCCGCCCTGACGCATGGCCGGCAGGTTGCGGGCAAAGCGTTCGCCAATGCGCTGGCCATAGGCAGGCGCCTTGCGGGCACGCAGGTACAGGCGCAGCGCGACCAGCGGCAGGCCCAGGTGAAACAGCAGGGTATAGAGGGTTCTGTTCATGGCGGCGAAGTTTAACCGATCGCGCGCAGGTGCACCGCAAAGCGCTCGGCCAACCATTGTGCGGCCGGCCCCAGCGGCTCATCCCGGCGCCAGGCGAGCTCCACCACCAAGGCCGGGGGCCGCCATTCGCTGTCCAGCTCGACCATTTGCGCCTGATAGGTCGGGTACTGCACCACGTGTCGCGGCAACCAGGCCCAGCCCAGGCCACGCATCAGCAGCTCGGCCATGGCGTAGAAGCTGTCGGCACGCCAGACCTGCGGGCTGATCGCCTCGCCGCCGGGGTAGCCACTTTGCTGGGGGGTGATGAGCAATTGGCGATGAAGCGCCAGTTGCTGGCGGGTGACCCGCGCTTCACGCGCCAGCGGGTGATCGACCGCGCACACCGTGACCATCTCCACGCTGCCCAAGGCACGCCGCTCCAGCGATGCGGGAATGCTTTCGTGATGAAAGAACAACCCCAGGTCAGCGCGCCGCTCCGCCAGCTTGCGCGCCACATCGCCCTGGGCACCACTGGCCAGTTGCACCTCCAGAAAGGGGTAGCGACTAGCCAGTTCGTCGAGGCTGTCGATGACGGGCTGATAGGGCATGGCCTCGTCCTGGGCAACCCGCAACATGGCTTCCTGACCCCGCATCAGCGCCAACGCGCGGCCATCCAGGCGTTCGCACTGACGCAACAGCTCGCGGGCATCCTCCAGCAAGGCCGTGCCATTTTCGGTCAGCCGGGGCTGCCGACCGCTGCTGCGTTCGAACAGGGTGACGCCGAGGTCAGCTTCCAGCAAGGCAATCGCGTTACTGATCGCCGATTGCGCCCGACGCTGCTCACGGGCAACCGCCGAGAACGAGCGCAATTCGGCAACCCGCGCGAACAGGCGCAGTTGTTCGAGATCCCAACGCTCTGCCATCAACCTATCTCCCATACTGATAGGTAATGACTTTACCCCATCCGAGGGACGTCTAGAATGCTCGACCAGTAACCGGAGAATCACCCATGAACGCCTATACCTACCTCGCCATCGCCATCTGCGCCGAAGTCATCGCCACCGCTTCCATGAAAGCGGTCAAGGGGCTAAGCACGCCGCTGCCGTTGCTGCTGATGGTCGTTGGCTACGGGATCGCGTTCTGGATGCTGACCCTGGTGGTGCGCAGCATTCCGGTGGGCATCGCCTATGCGATCTGGTCGGGGTTGGGGATTGTGCTGATCAGCGTGGCGGCCCTGGTGATCTATGGGCAGAAACTGGATGTGCCGGCGATGCTGGGCATGGCGATGATCGTGGGTGGGGTGGTGGTGATTCAGCTGTTCTCGAAAACTGCCGGGCATTGATGTTTGCCTGGGAGGTCCAATCGCCGGCAAGCCGGCTCCCACAGGGGGTCAGCGCTGTGCCGGCGATAGGGCCGTCGCAGAGATAGCCTGTATACTTGCCTGCTGTCCCAGTCTTCGAGGTACCGCCATGCCATCCGCCATTTCCACTGACGTGTTGATCGTCGGCGCCGGGGTCGCAGGCCTCTGGCTCAATGCCCGGCTGCGTCGCCTGGGCTACTCCACCGTGCTGGTGGAACGCGCCAGCCTCGGCGGTGAGCAGACCATCAAGTCCCAGGGCATCATCCATGGTGGTACCAAGTACGCCTTGCACGGCGCCCTGACCGGCGCCTCAGAGGCCATCGCCGACATGCCGCGCCGCTGGCGCGAAGCCATTGGCGGCAGCGGCGAGCTGGACCTTGGCCACACCCGTCTGCTTTCCGACGCCCACTACCTGTGGTCGCCGGGCACACTGGCCGGCAATATCACCAGTTTCTTCGCCAGCAAGGCCGTGCGTACCCGGGTCGAACAAGTCAAAGGGGAGCAACTGCCGCCTGCGCTGCAGGATCGAGCCTTCAAGGGCAAGGTATATCGCCTGGCCGAACTGGTCATCGACGTGCCCAGCCTGCTGGCCAACCTGGCCGAACTGGCAGGTGACAGCCTGCTGGCCGGCCAGCGCATCGAGCCGCTGCGCGAAGGCGACGAACTGGTTGGTCTGCGCGTCGACGAGCGCGAAATTCGCGCCCAGCGCGTTGTGCTGAGCGCAGGTGCTGGCACCGAGGATTTGCTGCATGCCTTGGGCTTGGGTCAACCCGCCATGCAAACACGCCCCTTGCACATGGTCATGGCCAAGGGCGCCAACCTCAAGCCGCTCTATGCTCACTGCCTGGGCGGCGGGCCGAAGCCACGGGTGACGGTCACCACTCACCCGGCCGCGGATGGGCAATGGGTGTGGTACCTGGGTGGCGACCTTGCCGAAGCCGACGGGGTCGCCCGCGAGCCTGCGGCGCAGATTGCCGCGGCACAAAAGGAAATCGCTCAGTTGCTGCCATGGGTCGACCAGAGCCAGGTTAGCTGGGCCACGTTGCGCGTCGACCGCGCCGAGCCTGCACAATCCGGCCTGGTACGCCCGGACAACGCCTTCCTCGCCGATCAGCAGCGCTTGCTGGTGGGCTGGCCAACCAAGCTGGCGCTGGCACCCGACTTCAGCGACCGGGTCATCAACCACCTGGAACGGGACGGCATCCGCCCGCAGGCGCAGGCCGACCTGTCCGACCTGCCACGCCCACCGCTGGCCGTGCCGGCCTGGGAGCAACTGCTGCCATGAGCCTGCCGACCCTGCATGACTTCCACCGCCCCCTGGGCAGCACCGGCCTCAGGGTGTCGCCCCTGGGCCTTGGCACGGTCAAGCTCGGCCGCGATCAAGGCGTGAAATACCCCACCGGCTTTACCATCCCCGGTGACGACGAAGCCCGCCTGCTGCTGGCCCAGGCCCGCGAACTGGGCATCAACCTGATCGACACCGCGCCAGCCTATGGCCGCAGTGAAGAACGCCTGGGCCCGCTGCTGCGAGGCCAGCGCGATGAATGGGTGATCGTCAGCAAGGTCGGTGAAGAATTCGAGGATGGCCAGTCGCGCTTCGATTTCAGCGCCGCCCACACCCGTCGCTCGGTCGAGCGCAGCTTGCAACGACTGGAAACCGATCGCATCGAACTGGTGCTGGTGCATTCCGATGGCAACGACCTAGCGATCCTGGAACAGCAAGAGGTCTACCAGACCCTCGCTGAGCTCAAGCAGGAAGGCAAGATCCTGGGTTATGGGCTCTCCGGCAAGACCGTGGCCGGCGGACTGAAGGCGCTGGAACAGGGCGACTGCGCCATGGTCACCTACAACCTCAATGAGCAGGCGGAACGCCCGGTGCTGGACTACGCTGCCGAACACGGCAAGGCCATTCTGGTGAAGAAGGCCTTGGCCAGCGGGCATATCTGCCTTGCACCAGGCGTCGATCCGGTACAGGCCAGCTTCGAGCTGCTGTTCTCACACCCTGGCGTGAGCAGTGCTATCGTCGGCACCATCAATCCGCTGCACCTGGCCCACAACGTGGCCACCGTCGCCCGTATCCTGGGCCAGCATTGAGTTGTCGCCAGTCCTAGGGCCTGGAGACTGACCCGACGCAAGGAGGAGCCTCGTGCCGCGTACTCTGATTCGCAAGAACCCGAGCAACTTCAAGACACTGCCGCTGCATGTCGAAGCCACCGCCGAAGGCCTGGTCTACCAAAGCATCGGGATGCCGCTGAACTTTGTCCAGACCCAGCAGCGGCGCCGGGCCATCCAGCTGCCAGACAACCAGCGTTTCGTGGTGGAACTGGCCAACCTGGGTGTCTCGGTGCGCTTGACCTTGCACTGGCAGCAGCGTGACTACTGGGTGCTGGTACGGCAACGCCGCCAGGACCGCGGCGATGTGGTGCTGAAGCTGATTTCTGGCTATGTCCCCGCCCAGGAGCTCAACCTGCCGCTGCATACCGCCGTGCAGGAAGTGGCGGAGGAATGCTTGCTGGAAACGCCCGAAGGCTGGCTGGGCGGGCGCTTCAACGATACCTGGCTGCCGGCCCCCTACGCCGCAGCCCTGCATTACCGCGAGGCATTGCCGTTCGTGCTGACGCCGCAGTCAGGCGCTGCCCGGCCCGTGCATTGCGGCAACCTGATGCTGCTGGAGCGCCCGCGAGCCTATGTGCACCTGCCTACCGCATCGTTGCAGTTGATCTACGACATGCGGCTGCAAGTGCCCCGGGAGGCGAAGAAGCTGAGCCTGTTCCACGTCGACGAACGCCTCGAAGGCGGTCAGTTGGTGGCCCGCCTCAACCGCAAGCGGCCAGACCTGTACCTGATGCCACTGCAGGACGGCCAGCCAGTGGCCGAGCTGTATACGCTGAAGAAGGACGAATTGGTGCCGGCGAGCACCCGCGGGCTGTACCTGGCCGAGAGCTTTGCCCGGCAGAACGGCTGGGTGGTCACGGAAGAGCGCATTCGCTGGAAGGACTGGGTGAAGCAGCAGGGCCTGGTGGAGCGCAAGGCTATGCCGGCTTCACATCTGCAGCGTTTTGGCGACAAGGCGCGGGCGCTGTTGGAGCGGGCGCGTACTTCGCTGCACAAGTGAAACGGGGGCTGCTTTGCAGCCCCAGCTACCTCAGTTCTTGCGAATTTTCTCGACAATCGCCGTGGTCGAGCTGTTCTCGACCAGCCCCAGCACCTTCACCGTACCGCCGTAGGCGCGGACGATATCGGCGCCGACCACCTGGTCGATGCCATAGTCACCGCCCTTGACCAGCACGTCCGGCTTGACCTGGCTCAGCAGGTTTTCCGGGGTACCTTCCGGGAAGCTGATTACCCAGTCCACCGCCCCCAGCCCCGCCAGCACAGCCATGCGCCGGTCGACACTGTTGATCGGCCGACCCGGCCCTTTCAGACGGCTGACCGAAGCGTCGTCGTTGACCGCAACGATCAACCGATCACCTTGGGCACGGGCCTGCTCCAGGTAGGTCACATGCCCGGCATGCAGGATGTCGAAGCAACCGTTGGTGAACACGATCTTCTCGTTGTGCGCACGCGCGTCGTCGATGGCCAGCAGCAGTTGCTCCAGCCCCAGCACACCACGCTCGGAACCTTCTTCGCGCTGTATCGCACGGCGCAGCTCAGGTGCACTGATGGCCGCAGTACCCAGCTTGCCGACCACGATACCCGCCGCCAGGTTGGCCAGGGCCACCGCATGAGGCAGGTCTTCACCGGCCGCGATGGCAGCCGCCAAGGTGGAGATGACGGTATCACCGGCACCGGTCACATCGAACACTTCGCGGGCACGGGCCGGCAGGTGCAGCGCTGGCTGGCCGACGCGCAGCAGGGTCATGCCATGCTCGCCACGGGTCACCAGCAGCGCACCCAGGTCAAGGTCCTGCAGCAGTTGCAGGCCCTTGGTGACCAACTCCGCTTCATCGGCGCAGCGGCCGACGATGGTTTCGAACTCGCTGAGGTTCGGGGTAATCAGGCTAGCGCCACGGTAGATCGAAAAATCCTTGCCCTTGGGATCGGCCAGCACCGGGATGCCCTTGGCACGCGCGGCCTGGATCAGGCTCTGGTGATTTTTCAGCGCGCCCTTGCCGTAGTCGGACAAGACCAGCACCTTGACGCCTTCGAGCAGGCTGTCGACTTCCGTGCCAAGCGACAGCGGGTCAGTGGCGAACGGCTCTTCGAAATCGATGCGCAGCAGTTGCTGGTGGCGACTCATGACCCGCAACTTGACGATGGTCGGCTGGTGGGCGATGCGCTGGAACACCGAACGCACGCCGGCGGCCTGCAGGCTGTTGGCCAGGCTGTCGGCGGCCTCGTCCTGACCGGTAACGCCGATCAGCGAAGCCGGTGCACCCAGCGCGGCAATGTTCAAGGCAACGTTGGCCGCGCCGCCTGGGCGATCTTCGATCTGATCGACCTTGACCACCGGCACTGGCGCTTCCGGCGAGATACGCGAAGTACCACCATGCCAGTAGCGGTCGAGCATGACATCGCCGACCACCAATACCGGGGCTTGATCGAAACGCGGCATGGATAACTTCATGGGCAACCCATATGAAAATAATGAACAGGGGCAGGATATTAGCACAGGGTAGACGACGGCTTTATGGCCAGATCGACCCTGGAAAATTCCGGTGACAATCGGGGCCGCAGGCCCCGATCACAGAGGACTCAGGTGATATCGGCCTTGGCCGGCTCATCCAGGCCCATGGCATGCAGGCGGGCATAATGGCCATTGGCAGCCAGCAGCTCGGCATGGGTACCACGCTCCACCAGGCGACCCTGGTCCATGACCAGAATCAGATCGGCCTTCTCGATGGTCGACAGGCGGTGAGCGATCACCAGCGTGGTACGGCCTTGCATCACGTGGTCCAGGGCGGCCTGGATGTGCCGCTCGGATTCGGTGTCCAGGGCCGAGGTCGCCTCGTCGAGGATCAGCAACGGTGCGTTCTTCAGCAAGGCCCGGGCAATCGCCAGGCGCTGGCGCTGGCCGCCGGAAAGCAGCACACCGTTCTCGCCAACCTCGGTATCGAAGCCTTTGGGCAACTGGTCGACGAACTCCTTGGCATAGGCATCGGCTGCCGCCGCTTCGATGTCCGCGCGCGGCGCGCCGGCCAGGTCACCATAGGCGATGTTGTTGGCCACGGTGTCGTTGAACAGGGTGACATGCTGGGTCACCTGCGACACGTGCTTGCGCAGGTTGCGCAGGCGGTAGTCCTCGATTTCCACACCATCGAGCAAGATCTGCCCTTCGTTGTGGTGGTAGAAGCGTGGGATCAACGCCGCCAGGGTCGACTTGCCGCTGCCCGAGCGCCCCACCAGGGCGATCATCTGCCCAGGTTCGGCAACGAAGTTGATATCGCGCAGCACTTCGCGCTCGGTGCCAGGGTAGGTGAAGCTCAGGTTGCGCACTTCGAGGCGCCCCTGCACCCGCTCCTTCTCGACCGTGCCGGTATCGATCTCGGGCTCTTCGTCCAGCTGCTCGAAGATGCTCTCGGCACCGGCCAGGCCTTTCTGGATGGTCGAGCTGACTTCCGAAAGCTGGCGGATCGGCTTGGGCAGCAGGCCCGCAGCGGTGATGTAGGCCACCAGGTCGCCGGCGGTGGACTCACCGCGCAGGAACAGCACCAGGAACATCAGCGCCGCCATGGCGCTGTAGATCACCAGCTGCAGCATCGGCGTATACAGCGAACCGGTCTTGGTCATGCGCAGTTGCTTGTCGGTGTTGCTCTGGCTGGCGCGACCGAAGCGCTGCTGTTCGTAAGCCTCGCCGCCGAAGCTGCGAACCACCCGGTAACCCTGGATAGTCTCGGAAGCGACGTGGGTGACATCACCCATGGCCACCTGGATCTTCTTGCTCTGCTTGCGGAATTTCTTGCTGGCGACGCTGACCATCACCGCGATCACCGGCAGGATGGCCACCATCACCAGGGTCAGGTGCCAGTTCATCCACAGCAGGTAGGCAAACAGGAACACCACGGTCAGGCCTTCGCGGATGACCACCTTGATGGCGTCGGTAGCGGCGCCGGTGACCATGGTCACGTTGAAGGTGATGCGCGAGATCAGGTGCCCGGAGTTGTGGTTGTCGAAGTAGCGGTTGGGCAGTACCAGCAGCTTGTTGAACAATTCGACGCGCAGATCATGCACCAGGCACAAGGAGACCTTGGCCAGAAAGTAGTTACCCAGGAAAGAGCCCAGCCCCTGCCAGGCGGCGATCAGGATGATCAGCAGCGGCACCGCCTGCAGCAGCTGCAGGTCGCGCAAGTACGGCACGTTGGGGAACAACACCGCTTCGGGGTTGCTCAGGCCATCGACGAAGTACTTGAGAATCCCGGCCAGCATGGGCTGGGTCGAGGCAAAGATCACGAAACCGATGATGCTCAGCAGGAAAATGCCGACATAGGGTTTCACGTAGCTCAGCAGCCGGAAGTAGATCTTCAGGCTGGAGGTGTGCTCCGCCGGTAGCGGTGTTTCGGCCATCATCGAGCTCGCTGTTCAGGTTGAACCGGAAATTTTACCACAGGCGCCATTTTCGGCACGCCCCCAGGGTAACAACATGGCCAGGCCGACCGTCAGCCAGCTGACGAACCACTCGGCGCGCGGCGTCCCGGTCAGGCTGGCGGCATCGAACTGCATGGCCATGGTGGAGTAAACCCACAACGCGAGCAGGATCTTGCCGAGCACGGTACCCCGGGCGCGAACGATTTCGCCCAACGTGAACAACCACACCGCGATCCACAGCAGCATGCCCGGCAGGCCGAGCTCCATCGCGACATGGGTGAACATGTTGTGCGAGTGATCGAACAACATGCCCGCAGCACTCACCTTGTACTCTGCGCCCAAGCCCAACCCGGTCCAAGGGTGCTCGCCAATCATCTGCAGCACCGACCCGAAAATTTCCGGGCGGAACGAGGTGGCCCGAGCGGTGAGGACGTTGTAGAGCATGTAGAAGGCCAAGCCAGAGACGAGCATCGCCGCCATTGCAATCAGCCGGCTGTGGCGGTCACGGAACCACAGCGGCGCGAGCACGGCGGTGAGCACCAGCGCCAGCGCTGCACCACGGCTCTGGCTGAGCAGGATAAACGCCCCCAGGCACGCCAACGTCAGGAACCAGGCAAACTGCGCACCGCGCTTGCGAGGTACCTGATAAAGCAGAATCAGTATCGCGGCCCCCACCACGTAGGCGCCGAGAATCGGGTGGGAAATTTCGCCAATGCCTTCCAGCCGCCCGATCAACGGGATACCCAGTACGACATAGAAGTTGATGATGGAGATCAACGCGGCGACAGCCAGCAAGCCGCCACCGAGCTGCAGCAAGTGGCGGATCCGCACAAGGCCGGCCTGGGCCAGCAAAGGAAACGCCATCAGGAACACCAGGATGTACACCAGGCGCTTGACCTCCCGCCCGGGCTCCTCGCCTGATGACCAGGACAAGCTGAGCCCTGCCCACAGCATCAACGCCAGCAATGCTCCCCATAGCGCCGGCTGGCGCCGCCAGGCCTCCATGAACACTCCGCGGGCAGACCAGGCCAAGACCAGCGTCGGCAACCACAAGAACACGACCAAACCCTGTTGATAGAGCTTGTTGCTAGGCGCCAATGCAATTGCAGCAATGAACCAGACCAGACCAAAACCCAACCAGGCCCGTGCCCAGCTTTTTTCGTACAACATTCATTCCCCCGGTCAATCAAAGACACCGTCATGGTGCTACCGCATTATTTTCGGCATTATTGCCGTCATTTTGATCGCCAGACGACAAGGCTCAATTCATGCAATGCTCCCCGCTCAACCAGGTCGACTTCGATCAGCTGACACGTGGCGCCCAGGTTCTAGAGGCAGACAGCTATGGTGCCAAAGTCTACCTGCTCGAGGACGGCAATTTCCTCAAGGTTTTTCGTCGTAAACGTTTGATTTCATCTGCGCTGCTTCGCCCCTACTCCCAACGTTTCGTCGACAATGCTGCGCGCCTCGCGCAAATGGGCATTCCCACGCTGCAGGTGATCAGCCAGCACAAGCTCGACCTGCCAGGCCGAACTGCGGTGCTGTACCGCCCGCTTCCCGGGCGCACGCTGTTGCAGATGTCTCGCGATGCCGACTTCAGCTGGGCCACCTACCTGCCCCGCCTGATCGAACTGATCCGCCAATTGCACCGCAGCGGCATCTACTTCCGCTCGCTGCACCTGGGCAATGTGGTGGTAACACCTGATGAGCGCCTTGGCCTGATCGACGTGGCGGACATGCGTTTCCTGCGCCCGCCCCTTTCCGCGCGCATGATCCGGCGTAATGTGCAGCACATGGTGCGTTACATCGAGCGCGAGAAACTGGGTGACCGCTTCCCTCTCGCCGACTTTGAGGCGGCCCTGCTGGCGCGCTGAACCTCAGCCGCGCAGCAGGCTCGCCGAGCCATTCTGGAAGGCCCGCCAGGCCGCTTCCGGCGCCAGCGCCTGACGCTGCCGGGCGGCCAGGGTCGCCGCGCCGAGTGCATCGCAGCGCGCTATCGCTTCGGCCCAGGCATCCATGTCGCCAACCGGCAGGTAGCAACCAGCCCCTTCGAGCTGCTCGTGAAACACCGGCAAGTCACTGCAGATGACCGGCACATCGGCCATCACCGCCTCCTGAACCACCAGGCCCAGGCCCTCGGCACGCGATGGCACCAGCAACCAGTCGAATGCACAGTACAGCTGCCGCAGGTCATCGCGGTGGCCGCACAAGTGCACCCGATCACTCAGTCCCAGTGCATAGACACGCGCCTGCAGATCCGCGCGCAACGGACCGTCACCGATGATCGCCAGGTGCATGTGCGGGTGCCGGGCAGCGCCTTTGGCGAACGCGTCGATCAAGATCTCGAAACCTTTGCTCTCCACCAACCGACCTACGGCGCCAAGCACCTGGCCGTTGGTTTGCGGCAAGGCCAGGGCCTGTCGCGCCTGTTCGCGGCTCATCAAGGATTGACGGAAAGCTTCTGGCTCAAGGGCGATACGCAGCGTCTGGACCGGCCGACCAAGATCCTGCTCCAGCGCCTGAGCGAGCGTCTGCGAAACCGCTGCAATGCTCAGGCGTTCGGCGGGCAGTTCGCGCAACAGGCGAATGTCACTGGCGTTCAAACGCGTCCGGCCATGGAACAGCACCTTGGCCCGCACGTCAGGAATCTGCTGCAGCAATGGCAGTACCAGGCGGGCAACACCGACACCGTCCAGCAGCAGCACATCGACCTCGGCCTCGGCCAGCGCCTTGCGCAGACGCATGCGCAACCACGGCCGCAACAGGCGCCACAGGTGCCGTCCTTTCAGCGCCCGCTGCGGCATGTGCCATTCGCGCGTGGAGCCCAACCCACAGCACAAGCCACTGCCCAGCAACAGCCAGTTACTGATGCGAGCATCTGCGCCAGCGTGCGACAGCACCTGCCGGTGAACCTGATGGATGGACATATATGGCGAACCGCCAGCCCACATCATGTTGACGATGTTCATGGGGATAGTGCCCCTCTCCCGCTCAAGCCAGGTGGGACAGCGAATTCAGTGAACAAATAGTGATATTCCCATGCCTACCAAGGCACCCATAAGCAGCGTCAATGCCAGCTTTACCCGATCCCTTTGGCGCCGTTTGGCCTTGCGCTGAACCTCTTCAGGCAAGGTTACGTGGCTGCCAAACCCCGTGTGCAACACTGCATCACCTTCCAGCGTCACCGCTGTAAGATTTAACTCAGCATAGCGACGGGAAAGCGCCTTTTCACCAGCATAGGCGGCAAAAGGTGCACAGCGCTGATAATCACTGAGGCGACGCAAGCCTGGGTTGAGCGAAAACGCCTGCCACTCGGCTTTCTCCGACAGCAGTGGGTAGCATGGCACCCCCGCGACCACCTGGCGCTCGCCCAAGTGAATGTAGGGACTGTGGATGGCCAAGTCGTGGGCGTAGCTACGCAGCCAGACTTGCAGCAGTTCGGGCCGCTCCTGCAGGACCGCCCGGGAGTCCTCCACGAATGCCTGGCGGTAGAATTGCCAGTCATCTTCGCAATGAAAGATATAGGGCGTCTTGACCCGGCTGTAGGCCAGGTCGATGGACGCCAACTGCCCGAGCTTGGGGCGGTTGACGAATACCGTGCAATACGGTTTCCAATGCTCGGGCACGGCACCGTGCACGGCATCGTCACCCGAGTCTTCGGTAATGAACACTTCACGTATCGGCGCGGTGTTAAAGCGATCGAAACTCTCAAGGGTTTGCTTGAGCAGATCGAATCGACCGCAGCTGGTCACGACAAGCGTGACATCACTTTCTTCAGAAAAGCGCACCGGACTCCCTCCGCGTTGCGACAATCGACTTCCCGTTCCCGGTCCGTGAGCACGAAAGTTCTGTTGGTTAAAAACCCAACTTCAACCGCAACCGCTGCCATGCAGACAGGGGTGGATGCGGCCTCAGTGCCGGGCGCATGTGGTCGACGATGCTACGGCCAACTTCGGCAAAACTGAAACGAGAAATTGCCAAATGGCGCCCGTTTTCAGCAATTTGCCGCGCCAGCGCAGGATCGCCGCGCAAGGTTTTCAGCTTCGCCTGCAGTGCAGGAATGCTGTCGTAGAACACCACGTTGTGCATGTCCTGCAGGCCCAGGGCGCGATTTTCCGCTTCGCCCTGATCGAACGCCAGCAGCACACAGCCACAGGCCATGGCTTCGAAGTTCTTGATCATGTACTCGCCCATGCCGACATCGGCACTGACGAAAAATCGAATGCGGTTGAGAGTATTGCAGTAGTCCTCACCCGACTTGGTGCGGGTAACCACCAGGTCCTCCACCCGCCCCAGTTCGTCCAGCAGCGCCTTGCGCCCGCTATAGGCGACACTGTTGGTACTGCCGACGAAGGCCAACTCGATATCACGCTCGCGGCCTTGGTCGGTGAGCAGTTGTTCATCGTAGCCCTTGGGCACGAATACTGCGTCGAAGCCTTCCTGACGCAAGCGCTCGCTGACCATGTAGCCGGAGCTGATGACCCGCGCCCACGGCAGCTTGCGGTAGTGGGCGCTGAACTTGCCGGTGTATTTGCAGGGGATGTAGTTCTGGTACGCGTCGTGCTCGAGGATGACCAGGTTCGGCACCGTGCGGATGAATGCGACCTGACGAATTTCCTGCTTGAAGCGCAGGAAGAAGACGATGCGGTCATAGCGCTCGACCTGCACTTCGCGCTTGAAGTAGCGGCGCAGGTTGCGTTGGTCTTCGCTGGTCAACCAGCGCAAGTCGCATTCGCAGTTGGCCGCGACGCCGTCGTACAGGCGATCGAGGATCGCCCGCTGTTCCTTCTGCACCAGAAATAGGACTTTCATTGCTTTCCTTGGGCGCTCTGCGCCATCGCGGTCAACCATGGGCATTGTTACAGCTCACGGCGCCAGAACAGTTCATGGCGGCGCACGGCCTTGCGGAAGAACTCGTTCTCCCCGTAAGGCGACGGCCGCCGCCCGGCCAGCCAGCGCTGCAGCAGGCGACGCAAACGGCGCTTGAACGGTGCCGGAGGCTGCAGGTCGTGCATCATGCCCAAGGCCATGGCCTTGTCGCGCTGGGTTGGCAGGTCCAGCACCAGCGCGCATGGCGCCCAGGCCTGGTCGGCCGTCATCTGCGGCGGCAGGGCCACGCCATCACCGCTGTCACCCATCGGCCAGCGGTCGTTGTCATGCAAGTGGTTGGCGTAGCACAGCAGCGTTTGCGGCTGCCATTCCAGGCCCTGCAAGGCCTCGAGCACGGCTGCCTGGGCGCAGATATGGTCAGGGTGTGGGTCGAGTTGCGGGTGCGGCATGACCAGCACCTCTGGCTTGGCCAATGTCAGCAGCGCACGGAGGTCGGCCAGCAGGTTGTGCCAGGTCGGCGCACCATCGCTATCGCCCGGCAGCGTGAACGGATTGAACTGACGGAATGGGCGGATATCGGCCATGTCGGCTTCGCGGGAGGCCGCAGGTACATCCGGCGCGGCCTGCATGGCCGGCAGTTGCAGACAGAAATAGCCCAACTGCAGGCAACGCGCCTCCGGCACGCCGGCCCAGCGCGGTACGGCGATGCTGTCCCAGGCGCGCAGGCGGCCTTTCAGCCGTGCAGCCTCGGCCTTGCCCAGCCCCATCTGCTGATAGTGCTCGGCCTCGATTTCGCCAGCGGTCAGGGTCACCACCCAAGTCTCGTCAGCCTGGCTGTACAAGCCGTAGGCAGCCAGTTCGGCATCATCGGCATGGGGGGCGATGACCATCACGCGGCGACGCCGCAACTCGACGCTGGGCGTGATCCACAGACGCGGCTCACCCAACAACCGGCAATGGCGTCCACGCACACGCAACGTACCTGCCTGCAGCGGCGCGGCCAGGCCGGTCAGGTTGAGAAAGCGCACCCCGTCGACGCCACGCTCGAACGTCTGGCGATCGCTGAGCGAGTCGGCCAGCAACTGCACACAAGGGTCCAGGAAACGCCCCAGCCACCCGCTTTTCACCCGCACTTCGAGAATCAGTGTTTCATTCCCTTGCAGCAGGGTCTCGGCCTTGAACTGCCCGTCACGCCAGCTGACCGCGCCTTCACGGGTCTGCTCGCCAAACCGATAGGCATAGTCTTCATTCGGCGCATAGAACAGGTGATCGGCGAACCAGGCCTCGTGCGCAGCCCAGAGCAACGGCAGCAGCAATAGCGGCAGCCACCACCAGGCAAATACCCCGAGGCAGACCAATGCGACCAAGCCAGCAAGCAGGCCCAGGCGCTTGTTGCGCCGGTGGCGCTTGAGCAACTGCTGCTTGCGACTCACGCCTGGAACACCGGCACAGGGTTGCACCAACGGTCCTTGTACTCGCGATCGGCACGACCGAACGAGAACCGCAGTGGCTTGTTGCGCGCGCGGGCGTCCTCCCAGGCAGCCTGGGTATTGAGGAAGCTCAGCACGCTGCCGGGACTGAAGGCTTTGGTTTCAGGGTCGACGCCGCCGTTGACGTATTCGACGCTGATCCACTCTGGCGCTTCGACCCGATACACCAACTGAATGGCGATGGGTTTGTCGTCAAGCAGCAGCACCGAGCCGATCAACAGCTCACGCAGGCGCTCGAGCACATCGGCCATACGCTGCGCACCGGTAGCGGGGAACCCCCAACGGCGCTGGAACAGATCGAGGTACATCGCTGCGATTTCGCGGGTGCTGAAGTCGCTGATCGGGCGCACCACGCCGCCCGCCTCTTCGAGCAGGCGCAATTCGCGGCGCTGGTTGTAGCGGAATTTTTTCGACAAGTCTTCGTGCGCCCTGGCCATGGCCAACTGTTCTTTCTGCACCTTGAGGCCGGTGAAACGCCCCTGGTTCAGTTCGGACAGGTAGCGCCCGGCATGGCGCAAGGGAGCAGCCGCATCGGCGGCGGCCGGCAGAATGAGCTCGGCATTGCCCAGATCGAACAGCCCTTTCTTGCCGGCGCGCTTGAGCACCTCCTTGGACAGCGCCAGATGACGCCCCCAGGCAGGAACGGCAGCCTTCAGTTCACCCGACTGATGCCAGCCCAGGTAGCGCACGGGAATCTGTGCAAGATCGGCCAGTTGCTCGATCACCAATGGATGCGTCGCGACACTGCCACCAAAGCGCGCCCAGGCCTCGGCATAGGCGGCTGCATCGATGACCTGCCAACCGCGCTCGCGGAAGGCCTGAATAGAATTGAGCATCACGCCTGCGCCACCAACGCGCGAACTTGTGGCAGCTGCCAGAAGGCCTCGCGTACTGCCTGGTCGGAAAAACGCTGGTGCAGGCGCTGCAGCATGTGCGTGGCACACGCCTCGCGCTGCTGCGCATCCAGCTCGCCCATGTGTTCAAGGCCCTGCGCCAGCTGCCCGGCATCACCGAGCGGGAACAGCATGCCGACACCCTCGACCACTTCGCGCGCACCGCCGCAGGCAGTGGCCAGCAGCGGCACGCCAGCGACCATGGCTTCGAGCAGGACCATGCCGAACGGCTCATGGTCGGAGCTCAGGGCAAACACGTCGAACGCCTGGAAGTAGCGCCGGGCATCGGGCACCTGGCCAAGGAAGTCGACCTGCCCGGCGATGCCCAGCTCTGCGGCCTGCGCCTTGAGCTTGTCTTCCAGACGCCCTTTGCCAAGGATCGCCAGGCGTGCGCCGGCAGGAAGCGTTGGCAGTGCCTGGGCAAAGCCACGCAGCAAGGTAGCCTGGTCCTTGTCTGGATGCAGGCGTCCGACGTTGCCGACGACCCAGGCCTGTGCATCCAGCCCCAGGGCCTGACGCGCTTCGGCACGAGGCACCAACGCTGCTTGCAGCGCCTCGATGTCGATGCGGTTGTACAGGGTCTGGATACGCTCGGCGGGCCACTGCGGCAAGCAACGGCGCATGTCATCACGCACCGCATCGGACACGCCAAGCAGGCTCAACCGCTTGCTGAACAGATTGGCGAACAGCCGCCGCCCCTTGCGCTGGTAGTCACCAAAGGCATGGTGCACACCAATGACCGGCAGGTTGGTACCCAGCAAGGCCACATAGATCGGCTTGAACCGGTGAGCGATGCAGAAACTGAAATGGCGCTCGGCCGCGATCCGACGCAGCGCGCGGATGGCACCCAGCTTCAGGCCGCGCACGGCCTTGGAGCTGAACTCCAGGAACAGCACCTCGTCCGACGCGCAGCCAGCCGCGACCTGCGGGTCGCTGGCGCCGGTGAGAAAGACCGTGGTGACCTTGTAGCCACTACCCTGAAACAGGCTGGCGTACTGACGGGCACAGTCGAGGAACGGCCCGTCATAGCCATGGCAGAACTGCAGGACACGCTGTTCAGAGCGGCTGGTCATACGCGGCAGCGCCGTCCTTCACGACCAGGATGTCTTCCATGATCAGGTACTGAAGGTCCGAGCCGAAGAACATGTTCAAGGCATCGGTGGGCGAGCAGATCATCGGCTCGCCACGGCGGTTGAGCGAGGTGTTCAGCGACACGCCGTTGCCGGTCAGGTCTTCCAGCGCCTTCATCATGTCGTAGTAGCGCGGGTTGTACTCGCGCTTGAGCACCTGGGCACGCGAGGTGCCGTCTTCGTGGACCACTTCGGGCACACGGGTCTTCCACTCTTCAGCCACTTCGAAGGTGAAGGTCATGAACGGCGCCGGGTGATCGACCTTGATCATCTGCGGGGCGACGGTGTCGAGCATCGACGGGCAGAAAGGTCTCCAGCGCTCGCGGAACTTGATCTGGTGGTTGATGCGGTCGGCTACGCCCTCAACGCTCGGGCAGCCGATGATCGAACGACCGCCCAGCGCACGCGGGCCGAACTCCATGCGGCCCTGGAACCAGGCCACCGGGTTGCCGTCGACCATGATCTTGGCGATCTGCTGCGGCATGTTGTCGAGCTTGCGCCATTTGGGCTGGTTCGGGTGACGGGCGCAGGCCGCGATCACGTCCTCGTTGGAGTACGACGGGCCGAGGTAGACGTGTTCCATCTTCTCGACCGGCACGCCACGGGCGTGGGACACGTAGGCCGCAGCACCGACCGCGGTACCGGCGTCGCCGGAGGCCGGCTGGACGAACAGTTCCTTGACGTCGGAACGGGCGATGATCTTCTGGTTGAGCTTGACGTTCAGCGCGCAGCCGCCAGCGAAGGCCAGCTTGCCGGTTTCACGCAGGGTATCGCCCAGGTAGTGGTCGATCATCTGCAGGGCGAGCTTCTCGAACAGCGCCTGCATGCTCGCCGCATAGTGAATGTACGGCTCGTCGGCGATATCGCCTTCGCGCTTGGGGCCCAGCCATTCGATCAGCTTCGGCGAGAAGTAGAAGCCCTTGCCCTTCTCTTTATAGCGGCGCAGGCCAATCACGTTGGCGTAATCGGTGTTGATCACCAGTTCGCCGTTCTCGAAGCTGGCCAGACGCGAGAAGTCATATTTGCTGGCATCGCCGTAAGGCGCCATGCCCATGACCTTGAACTCGCCGTCGAGCATTTCGAAGCCGAGGAATTCGGTGATCGCGCCATACAGGCCGCCCAGCGAATCCGGGTCGAAGAACTCTTTGATCTTGTGGATCTTGCCGTTTTCGCCGTAGCCGAAGAAGGTCGTGGCGTACTCGCCCTTGCCATCGATGCCGAGGATCGCGGTTTTTTCCTTGAAGCCCGAGCAGTGGTAAGCACTGGATGCGTGGGCCAGGTGGTGCTCGACCGGCTCGATCTTGACCTTTTTCGGGTCGAAACCGAGTTGCTCCAGACACCAGACGATCTTCTTGCGGTAGCGCTTGTAGCGGCGGTTGCCCATCAAAATGGCGTCGAGCGCGCGGTCCGGGGCGTACCAGTAACGCTTGGCATAGTGCCAGCGAGCTTTGCCGAACAGGCTGATGGGCGCGAACGGGATGGCGACCACGTCGACATCGGACGGTTTGATACCTGCCTGCTCCAGGCAGAACTTCGCCGACTCGTAGGGCATGCGGTTCTTCGCATGCTTGTCACGCACGAAGCGCTCTTCTTCGGCGGCGGCAATCAGTTTGCCGTCGATGTACAGGGCCGCGGAAGGGTCATGGCTAAGGGCGCCGGACAGGCCAAGAATCGTCAATGCCAAGGGTTTAGCCTCTTCATTCGGTAGAGATGCGCCAGCGGCCTCGTAGGCGGGTGGCGGCTAAAGGGCGAGATTATAACGCAAAGAATTCCAACTGGCCCTATCGCCGGCAAGCCGGCTCCCACAGGTAGGGTGCTGCTCCAAGGGGCAGCGCCGTACCTGTGGGAGCCGGCTTGCCGGCGATAGGGCCAGCAGGGGCAACCGCTTATTCAGCGATCAACCAGTCCATCCGGAAACTGCC
This sequence comes from Pseudomonas sp. NPDC089395, assembly GCF_044749525.1. Classification (NCBI taxonomy): domain Bacteria; kingdom Pseudomonadati; phylum Pseudomonadota; class Gammaproteobacteria; order Pseudomonadales; family Pseudomonadaceae; genus Pseudomonas; species Pseudomonas sp. NPDC089395. The sequence goes on along the minus strand of NZ_JBIVID010000007.1, from coordinate 155,605 downwards.
TGCAGTCTGCGCCAGCTCCTTGGCCAGCCAGGGCAGCAGCTCCTTGAGCTCCTCCTCCAGCCCCCATGGCGGGTTGGCGATGGCCAGGCCCGAGCCATTGAGGCCCTGCGGGCTGTCCTGGTGATGCACATAGAGCTCAACCCGCAACAGCTTGGGCGCGCCAGTGCTGGTCAGGTCCTGATAGAAGCGGGTCAGCGAACGCTGATCCTTGATCGGGTACCAGATGGCCGCGACAGTCTGGCGCATGCGGCCGATCGCCTCTTTCATCGACGTGGTGCAGCGCTTGAGTTCATCGGCCTGCTCGAACGGCGGGTCGATAAGCATGATCGCGCGCTTCTCCGGCACCGGCAGCAGCGCCCTCGGCACGTGCCAGCCCTCGCCCAGATGGACCACTACGCGTGGGTCCTTCTTCATGTTTTCCTTGAGCAGCGGCCCGTCTTCAGGGTGCTTTTCGTTCAGCAACGCGCGATCTTGCTGACGCATCAGGCGGCGAGCCAGCTCAGGCGAGCCCGGGTAGTAGCGCAGCTCTCCATCGGCATTGAGGCGCTTGATGATGCGCAGATAATCGGCAGCCATCGCTGGCAGGTCATCACGGTTCCACAGGCGCGCGACACCTTCCAGGTATTCCCCGGTACGGGTCGCCTGATCACCTTGCAGGTCGTACAGACCGAGGCCTGCGTGGGTATCGATGTAGGCGAACGGCTGCTCCTTGCGCGACATCAGGGCGATGAGGCGGGTCAGCACGATGTGCTTGAGGACGTCGGCGTGGTTGCCGGCGTGGAAGGCGTGACGATAGTTCATGGAAACTCCTGCGGGGGCGGCAAGTTTACCTTGTCACAGAAGCGGAGTCAGGTGCACCAGCCGATTGGCAGCGCAAAAAGCAGGGGGTAATTCCAGATCCCTTCATTCATTCGCACTGGCGACACTCCCGCCTCCACCCACTCAGGAGTACCTGCAATGAAAGCTTCCATCAAGCTCGACACTAGCGCTTCCGTCCCTCGCCTCAACGGCACGCTCGGCGTCATCAACGCGCCCTACACGGCCGTGGTCGAACTGACCAGGCCAGACGGCAGCACCGATAACATCGTGGTTTCCAGCACGGGCAGCGAAGCGTGGGAGATCACCTTGAACAACTGCGTACCCGGGAACTACGAAGCCGTGATCCGCCCAAGGGAAGCCGGTGCGTTCGAAGCCACCCGCCTGAACTTCTCGCTGTAACAGCACGGCCTGCCGCGCGACCCCTAGAGGGCTCGCGCGGCAGGCCGAAACGTCTTCAGCGGTTACTTGTCGGCGTGATACGCCGCATCAGCCGTTTCAAAACGCTGAACCATGCCCTTGGACGGGCTGCCCAGCTTGCTCACCAGCACGATGGCGATACTGGCGAACAGGAAGCCCGGGATGATTTCATACAGGCCCCAGGTATCGATCTGCTTCCACAGGATCACGGTCAGTGCACCGACCACGATTCCGGCCAGTGCGCCGTTACGGGTCATGCCCTTCCACAGCACCGAAATCAGCACCACCGGACCGAAGGCGGCACCGAAGCCAGCCCAGGCGTAGGCCACCAGGCCCAGCACGCGGTTCTCCGGGTTTGCAGCCATGGCGATGGCGATCAGAGCCACGGCCAGCACCATCAGACGACCGACCCAGACCAGCTCACCCTGGGAAGCATTCTTGCGCAGGAATGCCTTGTAGAAGTCTTCGGTCAAGGCACTGGAACACACCAGCAACTGGCAGCTCAGGGTGCTCATTACCGCCGCCAGGATGGCCGACAGCAGCACACCGGCGATCCACGGGTTGAACAGGATCTTCGCCAGCTCGATGAACACGCGCTCGCGGTTCTCGGTGACAGGGCCCGCCAGCTCAGGGTGCGCGGAGAAGTAGGCGATACCGAAGAAGCCCACCGCACAGGTGCCGGCCAGGCACAGGATCATCCAGGTCATGGAAATGCGGCGGGCCTTGGCGATCGACTTCACCGAATCGGCGGCCATGAAGCGCGCCAGGATGTGCGGCTGGCCGAAATAGCCCAGACCCCAGCCCATCAACGAGATGATGCCGATGAAGGTAGCGCCCTTGAACATGTCGAAGTTGGCAGGGTTCACCGCTTCGATGGCGGCGAAGGTCTGATCGAAGCCACCCGTGGAGATCAGCACGATCACCGGGGTAAGGATGAGCGCGAAGATCATCAGCGTGGCTTGCACCGTGTCGGTCCAGCTCACCGCCAGGAAACCACCGACGAAGGTGTAGGCAATGGTGGCTGCGGCGCCAGCCCACAGCGCAGTCTCGTAGGACATGCCGAAGGTGCTTTCGAACAGGCGGGCACCGGCGACGATGCCGGATGCGCAGTAGATGGTGAAGAACACCAGGATGACGATGGCCGAGATGATCCGCAGCATGCCGCTGTTGTCTTCGAAGCGACTGGCGAAGTAGTCCGGCAGGGTCAGCGCGTCACCGTTGTGCTCGGTCTGCACCCGCAGACGGCCAGCAACGAACAGCCAGTTCAGGTAGGCGCCGACGGTCAGGCCGATGGCGATCCAGGCTTCGGAGAGGCCGGAGAAATAGATGGCGCCTGGCAGGCCCATCAGCAACCAGCCGCTCATGTCGGAAGCACCGGCGGAGAGCGCGGTAACCACACTGCCCAGGCTGCGGCCGCCGAGGATGTAATCGGAAAGGTTGTTGGTGGCGCGATAGGCGGCAAAGCCGATCAGCACCATTGCCGCGATGTAGATCACGAAAGTGATCGTTAGTGGATTGCCCATGCGTGTGCCCTGGCGTTTGTTTTTATCTCATGCGCAACCGTAGCGAGACGGTTGCACCCAGGCGGCGAATCCTATGCAACAACCCGAAGCAGGTGCAACCATTTTTCATTTGCAAGTTGCACCCGGCCGTGCAATTTCAGAACTCATACCTTTTTTGCTCCCTTTTGGAGCAAAAACGGCGTTTTTCATAAGAAAAAGCACCGAACAAGTATGCATTTACCCTGTGGGAAATCTCGCCAGACGAGTTGCACCTTTTACAGACAAAATTAGGGTTGCACCTGGTTGCACCCGAATTGTCCTACAGATACTCTTGACACTAGCTTAGGCCACGCCCGTGGCAATAACGAGGATAAGAAATGGCGACGACCACCCTTGGGGTCAAACTTGACGACCCGACCCGTGAGCGACTCAAGGCCGCTGCGCAGTCCATCGACCGCACGCCGCACTGGTTGATCAAGCAAGCGATCTTCAATTACCTGGAGAAGCTCGAGGGTGGTGCCACCCTGACCGAACTCAACGGTCATGCCAGCAGCGTGGCCGACGACGCTGGCGAAGTACAAGCGGATCACGCTCACCAGTGCTTCCTGGAGTTTGCCGAGAGCATTCTGCCCCAGTCAGTACTGCGCTCCGCCATTACCGCCGCCTACCGCCGCCCTGAGCAGGAAGTCGTGCCGATGCTGCTGGAACAGGCGCGCCTGAGCGCGCCGCTGGCTGAAGCGACCAACAAGTTGGCCGCGGGCATCGCCGAAAAACTGCGCAACCAGAAGAGCGCCGGCGGCCGGGCCGGCATCGTTCAGGGCCTGCTGCAGGAATTCTCGCTGTCGTCCCAGGAAGGCGTTGCCCTGATGTGCCTGGCCGAGGCGCTGCTGCGCATCCCGGACAAAGGCACTCGCGATGCACTGATCCGCGACAAGATCAGCACCGGCAACTGGCAGCCGCACCTGGGCAACAGCCCCTCGCTGTTCGTCAACGCCGCCACCTGGGGCCTGCTGCTGACCGGCAAGCTGGTCTCCACCCACAACGAATCCGGCCTCACCTCCTCGCTCACCCGCATCATCGGCAAGAGCGGCGAACCGATGATCCGCAAGGGCGTCGACATGGCCATGCGCCTGATGGGCGAGCAGTTCGTTACCGGCGAAACCATCGCCGAAGCCCTGGCCAACGCAAGCCGCTTCGAGGCCAAGGGCTTCCGCTATTCCTACGACATGCTCGGCGAAGCGGCACTGACCGAGCACGACGCACAGAAATACCTGGCCTCCTACGAGCAGGCGATCCACTCGATCGGCAAGGCCTCTCACGGCCGTGGCATCTATGAAGGCCCGGGCATCTCGATCAAGCTGTCGGCCCTGCACCCGCGTTACAGCCGCGCCCAGTACGAGCGTGTGATGGAAGAGCTGTACCCGCGCCTGCTGTCGCTGACCCTGCTGGCTAAGCAATACGACATCGGCCTGAACATCGACGCCGAAGAGGCTGACCGCCTGGAGCTGTCCCTCGACCTGCTCGAGCGCCTGTGCTTCGAGCCGTCGCTGGCCGGCTGGAACGGTATCGGCTTCGTCATCCAGGCCTACCAGAAGCGCTGCCCGTATGTGATCGACTACGTGATCGACCTGGCCAAGCGCAGCCGCCACCGCCTGATGATTCGCCTGGTGAAGGGCGCGTACTGGGACAGCGAGATCAAGCGCGCCCAGGTCGAAGGCCTGGAAGGCTACCCGGTGTATACCCGCAAGGTGTACACCGACGTTTCCTACGTCGCCTGTGCCCGCAAACTGCTGGCAGTACCGGAAGCCATCTACCCGCAGTTCGCCACGCACAACGCCCACACCCTGTCGGCCATCTACCACATCGCCGGCCAGAACTATTACCCCGGCCAGTACGAGTTCCAGTGCCTGCACGGCATGGGCGAGCCGCTGTACGAGCAAGTCGTGGGCAAGGTGTCCGAAGGCAAGCTGAACCGCCCGTGCCGCGTGTACGCGCCGGTCGGCACCCACGAAACCCTGTTGGCCTACCTGGTCCGTCGCCTGCTGGAAAACGGCGCCAACACCTCGTTCGTCAACCGCATCGCCGACCACTCGATCTCCATTCAGGAACTGGTCGCCGACCCGGTCGCCAGCATCGAGCGCATGGGCACCCAGGAAGGCAGCATCGGCCTGCCGCACCCACGCATTCCGCTGCCGCGTGACCTCTACGGCAGCGAGCGGGCCAACTCGGCCGGCATCGACATGGCCAACGAACACCGCCTGGCGTCGCTGTCCTGCGCCATGCTGGCCACCGCTCACAACGACTGGAAAGCCGCCCCGCTGCTGGCCTGCGCCGCCAGCGAAGCCGCTGCCGCACCGGTGCTGAACCCGGCCGACCTTCGCGACGTGGTGGGTCACGTCCAGGAAGCCACGGTCGCCGACGTCGACAACGCCATCCAGTGCGCGCTGAACGCGGCCCCGATCTGGCAGGCCACCCCGCCCGCCGAGCGCGCCGCGATTCTGGAGCGCACCGCCGATCTGATGGAAGCCGAGATCCAGCCGCTGATGGGCCTGCTCATCCGCGAGGCCGGCAAAACCTTCGCCAACGCCATCGCCGAAGTGCGCGAAGCGGTGGACTTCCTGCGCTACTACGCGGTGCAGGCACGCAACGACTTCAGCAACGACGCCCACCGCCCGCTGGGCCCCGTGGTGTGCATCAGCCCGTGGAACTTCCCGCTGGCGATCTTCACAGGCCAAGTGGCCGCTGCGCTGGCCGCCGGCAACCCGGTACTGGCCAAGCCTGCTGAACAGACGCCGCTGATCGCGGCCCAGGCCGTGCGCCTGCTGCTCGAAGCCGGCATTCCGCAAGGCGTGCTGCAACTGCTGCCAGGGCGCGGCGAAACCGTCGGTGCCGGCCTGGTCGGTGACGAGCGCGTCAAAGGCGTGATGTTCACCGGGTCCACCGAAGTGGCTCGCCTGCTGCAGCGCAATGTCGCCGGCCGTCTGGACAACCAGGGCCGCCCGATCCCGCTGATCGCCGAAACCGGCGGCCAGAACGCGATGATCGTCGACTCCTCGGCACTGACCGAACAAGTGGTAATCGACGTAGTGTCCTCGGCCTTCGACAGTGCCGGCCAGCGCTGCTCTGCCCTGCGCGTGCTGTGCCTGCAGGAAGACTCCGCCGACCGCGTGATCGAGATGCTCAAGGGTGCCATGGCCGAAAGCCGCCTGGGCAACCCGGACCGCCTGGCCGTAGACATCGGCCCGGTGATCGACGCCGAGGCCAAGGCCGGCATCGAGAAGCACATCCAGGGCATGCGCGAGAAAGGCCGCTCGGTCTACCAGGTGGCCATCGCTGATGCTGCCGAGGTCAAGCGCGGCACCTTCGTCATGCCGACCCTGATCGAGCTGGAAAGCTTCGACGAGCTCAAGCGCGAGATCTTCGGCCCGGTGCTGCACGTGGTGCGCTACAACCGCCGCAACCTCGACCAGCTGATCGAGCAGATCAACAATTCCGGCTATGGCCTGACCCTCGGCGTGCACACCCGCATCGACGAGACCATCGCCAAGGTCGTGGAAACCGCCAACGCCGGCAACATGTACGTCAACCGCAACATCGTCGGTGCAGTGGTGGGCGTGCAGCCGTTCGGTGGTGAAGGCCTGTCCGGCACTGGCCCGAAAGCCGGTGGCCCGCTGTACCTGTACCGCCTGCTGTCGACCCGCCCGGCCGACGCGATTGGCCGCCACTTCCAGCATCAGGATGGCGAAGGCAAGCCAGACCGCACCCTGCACGAGCAACTGGTCAAGCCGCTGCATAGCCTCAAGGCCTGGGCCGAGAGCAACCAGCAAGCCGACCTGGCCGCCCTGTGCAGCCAGTTCGCCGGCCAGTCGCAGAGCGGCATCGCCCGCTTGCTGCCGGGCCCTACCGGTGAGCGCAACAGCTACACCATCCTGCCGCGCGAACACGTGCTGTGCCTGGCCGACAACGAGGCCGACCTGCTCGCGCAGTTCGCCGCTGTATTGGCAGTCGGCAGCTCGGCTGTGTGGGTCGATGGCGAGCCAGGCAAAGCCCTGCGTAGCCGCCTGCCGAAGGAGCTGCAGGCCAAGGTCAAGCTGGTGGCGGACTGGAACAAGGATGAAGTGGCGTTCGACGCCGTGATCCACCATGGCGACTCGGACCAGCTGCGCGGCGTGTGCCAGCAGGTGGCCAAGCGAGCCGGTGCGATTGTTGGCGTGCATGGGCTGTCCAGCGGCGATCACCAGATTGCCCTGGAGCGGTTGGTAATCGAGCGGGCGGTGAGCGTGAATACCGCTGCGGCGGGGGGGAACGCCAGCCTGATGACCATTGGCTGAGGCTGAGGGTTGTTGAAGAAGAAGGAGAGCTTAGGCTCTCCTTTTTTTGCGTGGATTGAGGGTGCCTGTCTTGGGTATTGCAGCGCCCTTGAGATCGAGCGCCGCGCGGGCGGCGCTCGATCTCATGACCACCACAAAAGTCGTGGCGAGCAGTCAGTGCTTCATCCCACCACGACGCAACCACCACAAGCTCAATGCCTTGGCTAACTCTGAAGCCACTAACAGGCAAGCCCACACCCAGTTACTCAGGCCCGCAATCAAAGTCGGCACCATCAAGAAAATGGATACGGACGGAACAATAAATAACGCTCGAAATGGAATTTGTACGGCTGCAAAGTAGATAGCTGACCTGCCACCCCTATAAAGCAGCACACAGCTAACAACCACAGAAAGCTGTACGGCAAGTCCTAGCCCTATCATCACCTCTAGACCGCCTCCCCAATTCTTCATGTTGGTGAGCGCGTCATTCAGGTCGGTCCAAAGCGGTATCGCACCTCGGCGCAGGCTGCTAAACAATACAAAGAAAATATAGAAAGCATCCATAGCACTCCAGAACAACAGCGTGGGACGCCTTGCGTTAAATACCGGCATTTATGAAATTATCCTTTCTTAAATTCGTAGACCTCATTGGCCAGCACCGGACGCCAATGCCAGGACACACCGGAAATGTCCCAGTGATCGTCAGCCTCCACATAATGCTGCTGAGTCTTTCGTTCCGTTCCGTATTGATGAACTGCAGAAGATCGCGAAAACTCGCGCTCGCCGTCCGCTAGAGGAACCCATCGCTGAGTGACGGTTCTTGTTGTGTTTGCAAAGTCTTTCCCAGAGGACAAAAACACTCGACCTTCATCTCCGCGAGAGGTCAAGAAGTTAGCAAGAAAAGCCGCTCCAGATGTCACCTTGTTGAGTTCAATATTGACAATCTTCCATTTGCCAGCCCCTTCACCGCATACGCCTGACGCAGCGAACTGTTGCAGTTCTACCTTAGACTTGCAAAACCTTGAGCCACTGTAACGCTCAGGATCAATAGGCCGATAAGGCTTATCTTTTAACAGAAGCCACTCACCCCTCTCTACAGGCCGTAGCACCATCATTATTTGATCTCGCGTGAGTTTTTCAGCTTGAAAAAAAACCGCAGTCTTTCAGAAGCTCTCTCAACCCGCAAAGGTCGCACCTGCCTTGAAGGTTGTCGAAAACATAAGAAGTGGCGAAGAATGGATCTTCAACTCTATCCAACTCCTCCTTCCAAATACCGCTCCAGCGAGACAGCCTTTCCATAGCGCTACTCCATAGTATAAAGAGCAATGTCTAACCAAAACGGATCACTAGCGCACCATCGAAATTTCCTATTTGGAAGTAGGAATTTCCTTTTTCATCTTTGAAATCTCAGGCTCGGGCAGAACTGGATCAAAAAGGGCCGCAAAGCGACCCCGAAACTTCATGTAGTCGCTCAAAAAAAGCGTCGCGAAGACTCAGTGCTTCATCCCCAGCTCAGCATCATCCAGCAGGGCCTTGGCCAAGCCACTCAGGTAGTGGGAAGCCCAGATCAATTTCTGGTCACCTTCCATCAGCCCAGTCAGGGTCATGTCCCGCACATAGCCCATCAGTTCAGAAGCCTGTTCACGAGCTGCTTGGCAGGGGATGCCGGGTGCAATGCAAAACAATGGCTGGGTCATGCCTTCACCTTGGAAGAACTGGGTCTTGCCCACCGTTGTGCAGGTTTTTGTGTCGTCTGTGCTCATTGCTTGATCTCCCTGAGTTTTCATTGCCTGGTCTGGCCCTTTCGCGGGGCAAGCCCGCTCCCACAAGATCTCCGCCGCCCTCAGGCAGGGCGGGGAACCTGTGGGAGCGGGCTTGCCCCGCGAAAGGGCCAGACCAGACAACTGCGCCTGGATCAACGCCGTCTCTAGCAACACCCGCAGCGTTTCGAGTTCATGGATGGAGGCCATCATCAGGATCGACGCAGGAGATTTGGGCTGCTGCAAAAAAGCCTGATGCACCACGGTATGTGCGCACTGGGGACGATCTTGAGCATTGGTATTTTTCTCGATGAGGGCCGCCACCATCTGCTGTCAAACAAAAAGGTGGCAGCTGTGTATGGGTTGACAGACCGGTAGAAAAATCCAAAAAACCCGGCGCACACGAAGTGCCCCACACACAGCCGCCATAAAGGCTAAGCCAAGAGAATTTTCTGGACGGCCTGTCAAAGCCGGTCGCTGATGCGCAACGACTGCCCGAGACTAGAGCGCCACCCAGAACATCGCAATGGCTTGGAAGGGTTAAGATTATGTTTGGGAAATTGAATACAAGAAAGCGGGAAATTCCTACAATTTACATACAAATCGCAACAACTTACGCTTTCGCCAACCCCCTCCCCGCCACCCCACCTTCTAAACCCATATCACCCACACCAATTAACCTTCTTCCCTCCCCGTTCAAACCCTAGACTCGGTCCAACCCCGCAAAGGACCGCCCCCATGCCCGAGACTCTGCTCAGCCCCCGCAACCTCGCCTTCGAACTCTACGAAGTCCTCGACGCCGAAGCCCTGACTGAGCGCCCGCGCTTCGCCGAGCACAGCCGCGAAACATTCGACGCCGCGCTGACCACTGCCCGCACCATCGCCGAGAAGTACTTCGCCCCGCACAACCGCAAGGCCGACGAGAACGAGCCGCGCTACGTCGACGGCCGCGCCGAGCTGATCCCCGAGGTCAAACCTGCTGTCGACGCCTTCCTCGAAGCCGGTTTTCTCAACGCCAACCGCGACTTCGAAGTCGGCGGCATGCAGTTGCCCAGCCTGGTGTCGCAAGCCTGCTTCGCCCACTTCCAAGCCGCCAACGCCGGCACCACGGCCTACCCGTTCCTCACCATGGGCGCAGCCAACCTGATCGAAAGCTTCGGCAGCGAAGAACAGAAACGCCTGTTCCTGCAGCCGATGATCGAAGGCCGCTACTACGGCACCATGGCCCTGACCGAACCCCACGCAGGCTCGTCGTTGGCCGATATCCGCACCCGCGCCGAACCCGCCGGCGACGGCAGCTACCGACTCAAGGGCAACAAGATCTTCATTTCCGGCGGCGACCACGAACTGTCGGAAAACATCGTGCACATGGTCCTGGCCAAGCTGCCGGACGCCCCTGCCGGGGTAAAAGGCATTTCGCTGTTCATCGTGCCCAAGTACCTGGTCAACCAGGACGGCAGCCGTGGCCCGCGCAACGATGTGCTGCTGGCCGGCCTGTTCCACAAGATGGGCTGGCGCGGCACCACCTCCACCGCGCTGAACTTCGGTGACCACGGCGAGTGTGTCGGCTACCTCGTGGGCCAGCCGCACCAAGGCCTGGCCTGCATGTTCCAGATGATGAACGAGGCACGCATCGGCGTTGGCATGGGTGCGGTGATGCTGGGTTACGCCGGCTACCTGTATTCGCTGGAATATGCCCGGCAACGCCCGCAGGGCCGCCTTCCGGACAGCAAGGACCCCCTCAGCCCTGCCGTGCCGATCATCAACCACACCGACGTGAAGCGCATGCTGCTGGCGCAAAAGGCCTACGTCGAAGGTGCGTTCGACCTGGGCCTGTATGCCGCGCGCCTGTTCGACGACACCCACACAGCCGTCGACGAAAGCGCACGCAAACAGGCCAAAGAGTTGCTCGACCTGCTGACCCCGATCGTCAAGTCCTGGCCCTCGACGTTCTGCCTCAAGGCCAACGAACTGGCCATCCAGATCCTCGGCGGCCACGGCTACACCCGCGAATACCCAGTCGAGCAGTACTACCGCGACAACCGCCTGAACCCGATCCACGAGGGCACCGAAGGCATCCAGTCGCTCGACCTGCTCGGTCGCAAACTGGCGCAGAACAACGGTGCTGGCCTCAAGCAGCTGATCCGGCTGATCGCCAGCACCGGCGAGCGCGCCAGCCACCATCCGAACCTCGACCCCCTGCGCCAGCCCCTGGAGCAACTGGTCAATCGCCTGCAAGGCGTAACCTTGGCTCTGCTTGGCGACCTGGCCCAAGGCAGAATCGCCGGCACCCTGGCCAACTCCGCCCTGTACCTCAAGGCCTTCGGCCACTGCGTCGTCGGCTGGCGTTGGCTGGAACAGGCGATCCACGCCGAACTCGGCCTGCTCAAGGGCAATGCCGCGGACCGCGACTTCTACCTGGGCAAATTGCAGGCCGCCCGTTATTTCCTGACCTGGGAAGTACCTGGCTGCCATAATGAACTGGCATTGCTCGAGGCACGCGACGACACTTGCCTCGCCATGCAAGAGGGGTGGTTCTAGGGGGAGCCACCGTGTAAACGGAGGCTTCCACATGTTCGATTCCAGCGCCCTGCTGCGCCAGCGCTTTGCCGCGCTGCGCAGCACGGCCGAGTTGTTTTCCCTGCGTCATGTAAAACAGTCGCACCAGTCGCTTTCGGTACGGCGCAACGTCGCCGAGCCGCCTTACTTCAGCCAGGACGAAGGCGCCATGCTGACCGTGCGGGTCAATGGCGTGGAGGCCTATGCCGCCACCGCCGACCTGTCCCAGCAGGGCCTGCAGCGCGCCTTGGAACAGGCCGAATCACTCGCCCGGCAAATCGCCCGGCAGAGCCTGCTCGACCTGCGCGAGCAACCGGTGCCCAGTGCGCGCCATGACCATGTCTCGCCCAACTTCGACCAGCCGCTGCCGAGCCTCGCCGACTGCCTGGGCCTGCTCGCCGCCGAATCGGCCAGCGTGCCCAAGGACAGCCGCCTGGTGGATTGGCAGGCCAGCCTGAGCATGAGCCTGGTCGAGCAGACCTACCTGAACTCCGCCGGCGCCGAGCTGCGCCATGCCCAGCGTTTCCTGTTCCCGGGCCTGGGCGTGACTGCCAGCGACGGTCAGGACAGCCAGAGCCGCAGCCTGGGCCGGGACAATTTCGGCCAGCAGGGTGGCTTCGAGATCGTCGAGCGCTGCGGCCTGCTCGGCGCCGCCAGCCGCGTTGCCGACGAAGCCCTGCAACTGCTGCAGGCACCCAACACCCCGAGCGGCCCGCGCGACCTGTTGCTGATGCCCGACCAGATGATGCTGCAGATCCACGAGTCCATCGGCCACCCGCTGGAGATGGACCGCATTCTCGGCGACGAGCGCAACTACGCCGGCACCAGCTTCGTCAAAACCAGTGATTTCGGTCACCTGCAGTACGGCTCGAAACTGCTCAACGTCACCTTCGACCCGACCATTGGCGAAGAACTGGCCAGCTACAGCCATGACGACGACGGCAGCCAGGCCAGCAAGCAGTTCCTGATCCGCGACGGCCTGTTGCTGCGCCCGCTGGGCGGCGCGCTGTCGCAGTTCCGCTCCGGCCTCGACGGCGTGGCCAACAGCCGCGCCTGTGGCTGGAACCGTGCGCCGATCGACCGCATGGCCAACCTCAACATCGAGCCGGGCGATCAGTCGCTGCAGCAACTGATCGAAGGGATCGAGCACGGCATCCTGATGCGCACCAACCGCTCCTGGTCCATCGACGATGCGCGCAACAAGTTCCAGTTCGGCTGTGAATGGGGCCAGCTGATCGAAAACGGCGAGCTCAAGGGCATCGTCAAGAACCCCAACTACCGCGGCATCTCCGCGCAGTTCTGGGGCAACCTGACGGCGGTTGGCGACCGCAGCACCTTCCAGGTACTGGGCACACCCAACTGCGGCAAGGGCGAACCCAACCAGGTGGTACGGGTCGGCCACGCCTCGCCGGCCTGCGTGTTCCGCCAGATCGACGTATTCGGGGGAGACGCCTGATGAGCGCCACACCACAGCAACGCTTCGAAAGCCTGGTCAGCGCCCTGCGTGATGCCCTGCAACCCGGCGAACAGTTCACCCTCGGCTACAGCGCCGAACAGTCGCAATTCGTGCGCTTCAACCACGCCAAGGTGCGCCAGGCCGGCGCTGTCAGCCAGGCCAGCGCACACCTGCGGCTGATCCGCGACGGACGCCAGGCAGAACATCAGGTGACCTTGAGCGACGATGCGCAACTGGACCATCAGCGCCTGAGCGATGCCTTGGCGCAACTGCGCCAGATCCTGCCATTGCTGGCCAAGGACCCCTACCTGCGCCTGGACGAAAACGCCTGGCACAGCCACAGCCTGCAAGCGCAAGCGCTGCCGGCGCTAAGCGACGTCCTGGCACTGCTCGACCGAGAAGCCGGCGACCTGGACCTGGTCGGTATCTATGCCGCCGGCCCGATCAGCCGAGGGTTCGCCAGCTCCTTTGGCGCCTTTGGCTGGCATCAGGCCAACAGTTTCAACTTCGACTGGAGCCTGTTCCACGACAATGGCCAGGCCGTGAAGGCCAACTATGCCGGCCAGGTGTGGAGCAACGACGATTTCATCGCGCGCCTGCGTCTGGCCCGTGAACAACTGGGCTTCCTCGGCCGCCCGGCGATCACCCTCAAGCCTGGGAGCTACCGCGCTTACCTGGCACCAGCCGCCATGGACGAAATCGCCGGCATGCTGTGCTGGGGTGGGTTCTCCGCCCAGGCCCTGGCCACCGGCAACAGCGCCTTGCAGCGCCTGTACAGCGGCGATGCGCAGCTGAGCCCGCAGGTCAGTTTCAGCGAGCAGGTCAGCGGCTCGTTGAGCCCGGCGTTTTCCGATGAGGGCTCACCGCGCCTGGATGTGCCCTTGATCCGCCAGGGGCAAGCCGTGGACAAGTTGGTCAGCGCGCGCAGTGCGGTGGAGTTCGAGCTGCTGGCCAATGGCGCCGACAGCTACGAGTCACCCTGCGCGCTGAGCCTGGCCCCGGGTGAGCTGGCCAGCGAGCAGATTCTCGAACGGCTTGGCACTGGGCTGTACATCAGCAACCTGTGGTACTTGAACTATTCGGACCTGCCAGCGGCGCGCATGACCGGGCTTACCCGCTTTGCCACCTTCTGGGTGGAGAACGGGGAGATTCAGGGGCCGGTCAGCACCATGCGCTTCGATGACAGCTTGTACAGCCTGCTGGGTGACCAGCTGGAAGGCCTGACGCGCGAGCGCGAGATGATCTTGTCGACCAGTACCTATGGGCAGCGCAGCACCGGGTCGAGTCATTTGCCGGGGGCGCTGGTCAAAGGGCTGACCCTGACTTTGTGATTGGCCATTCGGGCCTCATCGCCGGCAAGCCGGCTCCCACAGTGTCCGCGGCGAAGCGGAACTTGTGGGAGCCGGCTTGCCGGCGATGAGGCCCGGACAGACGGAAGAGGAAGCCATGCCAGAACGCACCCCGCTGGACCCCACCACCGCCCGCTGGATCCCCTGGGTCGTGGCGATCGCATTCTTCATGCAGTCCCTGGACGGCACCATCCTCAACACCGCCCTGCCGGCCATGGCCCGCTCCCTGGAAGAAGACCCGCTGCGCATGCAGGGCGTGATCATCGCCTACATGCTCACCGTGGCCCTGTTGATTCCCGCCTCGGGCTGGATCGCCGACCGCTTCGGCACCAAGCGCATCTTCTTCAGCGCCATCCTGTTGTTCAGCTTCGGCTCGCTGCTGTGCGCCATGGCCAACAGCCTCGGCTTCCTGATCTTCGCCCGCGTGGTACAAGGCCTGGGCGGCGCACTGATGCTGCCGGTCGGGCGGCTGGTGGTGCTGCGCGCCTATCCGCGTACCGAGCTGGTGCGGATCATGAGCTTCATCACCATTCCCGGCCTGCTCGGCCCGCTGCTCGGCCCGACCCTGGGCGGCTGGCTGGTGGAGATCCTCAGCTGGCACTGGATCTTCCTGCTCAACCTGCCAGTGGGCGCCGTGGGTTGCTATGCGGTGTGGAAGTTCATTCCCGACCTGCGCGGCGCCGAACGCACCACCTTCGACGGCCCGGGCTTCATCCTGTTCGGCGCAGCCATGGTGCTGATCACCATCGCCATGGAAGGCCTGGGTGAACTGCACCTGCCGCACTTGCGCGTGATGCTCTTGCTGTTCGCCGGCATGGCCTGCCTGGCCGCCTACTGGCTACGCGCCGGGCGCGACCCGGAGCCGCTGTTCTCGCCCAGCCTGTTCCGCGTGCGCACCTTCGCCATCGGTATTCTCGGCAACCTGTTCGCGCGCCTGGGCAGTGGCGCCCTGCCCTTCCTGGTGCCGTTGCTGCTGCAGGTGGCCCTGGGCTACTCACCGGCTCAGGCCGGCATGAGCATGATCCCGCTGGCGGCGGCGGCGATGCTCGCAAAGTCCGTCGCCAGGCCGCTGATCGAACGCCTTGGCTACCGCATCGTGCTCACCGGCAACACCCTGTTGCTGGGCCTGCTGCTGGCCAGCCTCGGGCTGGTCGACGAACAGACGCCGTATGTCCTGCTGCTGGTCCAGCTGGGCCTGCTCGGTGCGGTCAACTCGATGCAGTTCACGGCCATGAACACGGTGACCCTGATCGACCTCGACGATGCCGCCGCCAGCAGCGGCAACAGCTTGCTGTCGGTGGTCGCGCAACTGTCGCTGAGCCTGGGTGTAGCCTGCGCCGGTGCGTTGCTCGGCGGCTTCACCGCGGCAGGCAGTGCTGAAGGCGTGGAAACAACACTGGAAGCCTTCCAACTGACCTTCGTGACCATCGGCATCATGGCCATGCTGGCCGCCGCGATCTTCCTGCAACTGGCGCCGACGGACGGAAGGCGTGCCCGTCGTCCGGAACAGCACGTGGAATCGTAGGGCGAATGGCCACGGGGCTGGTAGACTGTGCGGCATTTTTCGCTTCGCACCGCAGGCCCGCCTCGTGACCACCGATTCCACCGCCTTTGCTACCTTGCCGCTGTCCGCCGCCATGCTGGCCAACCTGGACGCCCTCGGCTATGCCTCGATGACGCCGATCCAAGCCCAGAGCCTGCCGGTCATCCTCAGAGGCCAGGACCTGATCGCCCAGGCCAAGACTGGCAGCGGCAAGACCGCCGCCTTCGGCATCGGCCTGCTCAACCCGATCAACCCGCGCTACTTCGGTTGCCAGGCGCTGGTGCTGTGCCCGACCCGCGAGCTCGCCGACCAGGTGGCCAAGGAGCTGCGCCGCCTGGCCCGCGCCGAGGACAACATCAAGATCCTGACCCTCTGCGGTGGCGTGTCGCTGGGCCCGCAGATCGCCTCGCTGGAACACGGTGCGCACATCATCGTCGGCACCCCGGGCCGCATCCAGCAACACCTGGACAAGGGCACCCTGGTGCTCGACGGGCTCAACACCCTGGTGCTGGACGAAGCGGACCGCATGCTCGACATGGGCTTCTTCGACGCCATCGCCAGCATCATCGGCAAGACCCCGTCGCGCCGCCAGACCCTGCTGTTCTCGGCCACCTACCCGGCCGGTATCGAGCAGCTGGCCGCCGACTTCATGCGCAAGCCGCAGCAGGTCAAGGTCGAAAGCCTGCACACTGACAACCAGATCGAGCAGCGCTTCATCGAGATCGACCCACAGCAGCGCCTGGAAGCTGTCACCCGCGTGCTCGGCCACTACCGCCCGCAGTCCTGTGTGGCGTTCTGCTTCACCAAGCAGCAGTGCGAGGATGTGGTTGCCCACCTGACTGCCAAAGGCATCGTCGCCCAGTCCCTGCATGGCGACCTGGAGCAACGTGACCGCGACCAGGTGCTGACCATGTTCGCCAACCGCAGCAGCTCGGTGCTGGTGGCCACTGACGTGGCCGCCCGTGGCCTGGACATCGATGGCCTGGACATGGTCATCAACGTCGAACTGGCGCGTGATGCGGAAATCCACGTGCATCGTGTCGGCCGTACCGGTCGTGCGGGCGAGAAAGGCATCGCTGTCAGCCTGGTGGCACCGGCCGAAGGCCATCGCGCCCAGGCCATCGAAGCGCTGCAGAAGAGCCCGCTGCGCTGGGATCAGCTGGACGGCCTGAAGAACAAGGGTGGCGAGCCGCTGCTGCCGGTGATGACCACCCTGTGCATTGCCGCTGGGCGCAAGGACAAGCTGCGTCCGGGTGACATTCTGGGTGCGCTGACCGGTGATGCCGGTATTCCTGGCAAGCAGGTGGGCAAGATCGCCATCTTCGACTTCCAGGCCTTTGTGGCCGTGGAGCGGGCGCTGGCCAAGCAGGCCATGCAGCGGCTCAACAGCGGCAAGATCAAGGGCCGCGCCCTGAAGGTCCGCATCGTCTGATCTATTTTGGGGCTGCTTTGCAGCCCTTTCGCGACGCAAGGCCGCTCCTACAGGGGGTATGCGATCCTCTGTAGGAGCGGCCTTGCGTCGCGAAAGGGCCGCAAAGCGGCCCCGGCAATTCTCAAGAGGTAACACCGTGCACACCACCGACGTGATCATCCTCGGCGCCGGCGCCGCCGGCCTGATGTGCGCCCAGCTCAGCGCCCGCCGTGGCCGCCGGGTGCTGCTGCTCGACCACGCCAACAAGCCAGGCAAGAAGATCCTCATGTCTGGCGGCGGTCGCTGCAACTTCACCAACATGTACACCGAGCCGGCCAACTTCCTGTCGCAGAACGCACACTTCTGCAAATCGGCCCTGGCCCGCTACACCCAGTGGGACTTCATCGAACTGGTGGCCAAGCACGGCGTGCCTTACCACGAGAAGAAACTCGGCCAGCTGTTCTGCGACAACAAGGCCAGTGACATCCTCAACATGCTGTTGGCCGAATGCGACGACGCCGGTGCCGACCTGCGCATGGAAACCAGCATCCAGCACATCGAGAAGACCGAAAACGGCTACCTGCTGCAGACCAGCGCCGGCCAGTTCGCCTGCCAGTCGCTGGTGATTGCCACCGGCGGCCTGTCGATTCCGACCCTGGGCGCGACCGGTTTCGGCTACCAGGTGGCGCGCCAGTTCGGCCATACCCTGCTGCCGACCCGCGCCGGCCTGGTGCCGTTCACCATCACCGAGCCCCAACTCAAGGCACTGTGCACCGAGCTGTCGGGCACTTCGCTCGATTGCACGGCCAGCTGCAACGGCACCAGCTTCCGCGAAAACCTGCTGTTCACCCACCGGGGGCTGAGCGGCCCGGCGATCCTGCAGATCTCGTCGTTCTGGGAGGCTGGCGACACTGTCGAGATCAACCTGCTGCCCGACCGTGACGCGCTGACCTGGCTGCAACAGCAACAGACCGAGCGCGCCAATGCCGAGCTCAAGACCGTGTTGGGCGAGGTCTTCACCCGCAAGCTGGCCAACCTGTTGGCCGAGCAGTGGTTCGAGTCCAAGCCGATGAAGCAGTACACCCCGGCGGAACTGGCGCAGATCGCCGACAAGCTGGCGGCCTGGCAGGTGGTGCCGGCCGGCACCGAGGGCTATCGCACCGCCGAAGTGACACTGGGCGGCGTCGATACCCGCGAAGTGTCCTCCAAGACCATGGAATCGCTGAAGACCCCTGGGCTGTACTTCATCGGCGAAGTGCTGGACGTCACCGGCCACCTGGGCGGCTTCAATTTCCAGTGGGCCTGGGCATCGGCCAACGCCGCGGCGCAGTTCGTGTAGAGTAGAATCCATTCAGCACGGAACGCTTCTTGCTGGTCCGTGCGGGTGCATTCATTCGATCACTGCCCAAGGCCATCATGTCATCGAGCTCGTTCCGTCAGTCACTGCGTCGCCTGTGGGGCCAAGACAAGTTCAGCTACAGCATCCGGGTCACGATTGCCCTCACCGGCAGTCTGGCCTTGTGCTGGTACCAGAACGAGATGGGCCTGTTGATTCCGCTGTTCCTGGGCATCATCGCCAGCGCCCTGGCCGAGACCGACGACAGCTGGCAGGGCCGCCTCAGCGCCCTGGCCGTGACGCTGGTGTGCTTTGCCATTGCCGCGCTGGCCGTCGAGCTGCTGTTCCCCTACCCCTGGGTCTTCGCCATTGCGCTGGCCCTGGCGGCTTTCGGCCTGACCATGCTCGGCGCCTTGGGCGAACGTTATGGGGCGATCGCCTCGGCAACGCTGATCACGGCGGTGTACACCATGATCGGTGTCGACCAGCGCGGCGGCCAGGTGACCGACTTCTGGCACGAACCGATGCTGCTGGTGGCTGGCGCGGCGTGGTATGGCCTGTTGTCGGTGCTTTGGCAGGCGCTGTTCTCCAACCAGCCGGTGCAACAGAGCCTGGCCAAGCTGTTCTTCGAACTGGGCCGCTACCTCAAACTCAAGGCCAACCTCTTCGAACCCATCCGCAACCATGACCTGGAAGCCCGGCGCCTGGAGCTGGCCCAGCAGAACGGAAAGGTGGTCGCCGCACTGAACGCGGCCAAGGAAATCATCCTGCACCGGGTCGGCAACAGCCAGCCCAACTCCAAGGTCAGCCGTTACCTGAAACTGTATTTCCTGGCCCAGGACATCCATGAGCGCGTCAGTGCCTCGCACTACCCCTACAACGCCCTGGCGGAAGCGTTCTTCCACAGCGACGTGATGTTCCGCTGCCAGCGCCTGCTGCGCCATCAAGGCTCGGCCTGCCAGGACCTGGCGCGTTCGATCCGCCTGCGCCAGCCGTTCGTGCTGGACAGCCGGTTCGCCGACACCCTGGAAGACCTCAACGCCTCTCTGGAACACCTGCGCAACCAGAACAACCCCGCCTGGCGCGGCCTGCTGCGCTCGCTGCGCGCACTGGCTGCCAACCTGGCCACGCTCGACCGCCTGCTGGGCGCCGCCAGCAACCCGGACAGCCTGGCCGATGCCAGCGACAGCAGCCTGCTCGACCGCTCGCCGCACAACCTCAAGGACGTGTGGAGCCGCCTGCGCACCCAACTGACACCGACGTCTCTGCTGTTCCGCCACGCCTTGCGCCTGCCGCTGGCACTGTCGATCGGCTATGGCATGGTGCATCTGATTCACCCGACCCAAGGCTACTGGATCATCCTCACCACGCTGTTCGTCTGCCAGCCCAACTATGGCGCCACCCGGCGCAAGCTGGTGCAGCGGGTGTTCGGCACGGCGATCGGCCTGACCGTCGGCTGGGCACTGTTCGACCTGTTCCCCAATCCGCTCATCCAGTCGTTGTTCGCCGTGGTCGCGGGGGTGGTGTTCTTCGTCAACCGCACAACCCGTTACACCCTGGCCACGGCGGCGATCACGCTGATGGTGCTGTTCTGCTTCAACCAGATCGGCGATGGCTATGGCCTGTTCCTGCCGCGGCTGTTCGATACCCTGGTGGGGAGCCTGATCGCCATTCTTGCGGTGTTCCTGTTCCTCCCCGACTGGCAGGGCCGACGCCTGAACAAGGCACTGGCCAACACCCTGACCTGCGCCAGCGTGTACCTGCGCCAGATCATGCAGCAGTACGCCCACGGCAAGCGCGACGACCTCGCCTACCGCCTGGCCCGGCGCAACGCCCACAACGCGGACGCCGCGCTGTCCACCACGCTGGCCAACATGCTCATGGAGCCGGGGCATTTCCGTAAGGAGGCCGATGTGGGCTTTCGCTTCCTGGTGCTGTCGCATACGTTGCTCAGCTACCTCTCCGGGCTGGGCGCGCACCGTGACAGTGCCTTGCCGGCCGAGGTTCAGGAACACTTGATCGAGGGGGCCGGGCAGAGCCTGGCCAACAGCCTGGACGAGATCGCCAATGGCCTGGCGGCACGGTTGCCGGTGGCGATACACAGCGATGCCGAGGAAGCCTTGGCCAATGCGCTTGAGCAGATGCCGGATGAAGTGGATGAGCATCAACGCCTGGTGCAGACGCAGCTGGCCTTGATCTGCCGGCAGCTGGGGCCGCTGAGAACGTTGGCGGCACACCTGATCAAAGAGGGATCGGCGGCCTGAGTGGGTTGTGCCTGTACTGGCCCTATCGCCGCCACTCGTCACCTACCGGCAGATTTGCGATGATCGACGATCTTTTTCAGGAGTTTCCCGCCATGTCCATCGACTGGATCTGCAAGCATCACTCTGATCTGACCAAGGATCAGCTCTACGCCATCCTGCAATTGCGCACCGAAGTGTTCGTGGTCGAGCAGCGCTGCGCCTACCAGGACGTCGATGGCCAAGACCTGGCGGGCGACACCCTGCACCTGATGGGCTGGCAGGAAGACAAGCTGATGGCCTACCTGCGTGTGCTCGATCCGCAATCACAGGGTGGCGATGTGGTCATTGGCCGTGTGGTGACTGCACCGCAGGCGCGCGGGCTGAAACTGGGTCACCCGCTACTGCTCAAGGGCCTGGAAGCGGCTGCGCACTGCTGGCCGGGGATGCCGGTGTACCTGTCGGCGCAGGCGCACCTGCAAGGTTTCTATGGCCAGCACGGCTTCGAAGTGGTGGGCGAGCAATACCTGGAAGACGACATCCCCCACATCGGCATGCGCAAGGTCTGAGCATACGCCCCGCGGCTCACGGGTAACCAAGCACCTCTCGCATCTGCCGCAGGTGCTGGATGATCCACTGCTTGTCGATCGCCCCCCAGTCATGAATGCGGTAATGCCCGGCATGATTGCGCGCGCCTTCCTGCTGCTCGAACTCGCAGACGATATCCAGGTCGGCCAGCGCGGCGATGGTGTCCTGCGCCGTGCGCCGCGGCATGCCGGTGGCCTCCATCAAGGCCGGTACGCTGGTGGCGGTCTGGCTGTCGATGAGCCAGGCCACGTACAGGCGACGATAGAAGCTGCTCTTGGTCTTGCTCACTTCCATGCTGCGTGGTCCTTACAGGTTGCCTGGCAGTTCCCGGTAGGTCAGGTAGACGCGCAGGTCGAATTCCAGTTGGTGGTAGTCCGGTTCCATGTGCTGGCACAGCTGGTAGAACGCCTTGCTGTGGTCGCGCTCGCGCAGGTGCGCCAACTCATGCACCACGATCATGCGCAGAAACGCCGGCGCCGCTTCCTTGAACAGCGAGGCGATGCGGATTTCCTTCTTGGCCTTGAGATTGCCGCCCTGCACCCTCGACACCGCCGTATTGAGGCCCAATGCGCGGTGGGTGAGGTCCAGGCGGTTGTCGAACAGCACCTTGTCCAGGCTTGGCGCGGTACGCAGGTACTGCTGGCGCAGTTCCTGGGCATAGGTGTACAGCGCCTTGTCGCTTTGCACGTCATGGCGTCCCGGGTAACGACGTAGCAAGTAGTCGCCCAGGCGGTCGCTGTCGATCATTTGCTGCACCTGCTGCTGCAGGTGCGGCGGGTAGGCTTGCAAGTAGCGTAATACGGTCATGGCACGGCTTTCGGCGTAACGAATGGCGATTCTAGCCAATCAATGCCGTGGCCAGGAAAAAATTGACGGGAAGCCGCTGGCATCGGCCGCCGCCATCGGGTGGGCGACCAGGAAACCTTGCACGTAGGCACAGCCATTGGCTTTGAGCCAGGCCGCCTGGGCCGGCGTTTCCACACCCTCGGCGATGACCGTGATGCGGTAATCCGCACACAGGCCGATGACGCTGCGCACCAGCGCCGCGTCCTGGGTCGAACCCGGCAGGCGTGCCACCAGGTGCCTGTCGAGTTTCAAGGTATCTATCGGCAGATCACGCACCATGCGCAGCGAGCAGTCGCCAGAACCAAAGTCGTCCAGTGCAACCCGCACACCCAGTTCGCGTACGCGCTGTATCTGCTTGATCGCCGTGTCGAGGTTGGACATCAGCGAGGTCTCGGCGATTTCCACCTCCAACTGCGCCGGGTTCAGCCGGTATTCCTGGATCACCCGCTGCAGCTCATCGACCAGGCTGGGCATCGCGAACTGCGCCCGGCTCAGGCTGATACCCAGTACCAGGTCCGGGCCGAAGCGCTCGTCCCAGGCCAGGCGTTGGGCCGCGCCCTGGCGATAGATCCAGCTGGCCAGACGGTTGATCAGCCGGGCTTCTTCCAGCAATGGAATGAACAGGCCCGGCGGCACGTCGCCGACGCTGGGATGCTGCCAGCGGAGCAAGGCCTCGAAGCCGCGCAAATGGCCATCGGTGAAACTGACCTGGGGCTGGTACACCAGGCTGAAGTCGTGCGCCTCGACAGCGGCGCGAACACTGTTTTCAAGCATCAGCCGCGAACGCGCCCGGCCATTGAGCTCCTGGTCGTAGAAGCGGTACTGCTGGCGCCCTGCCTGTTTGGCCGCATACATGGCAGCATCGGCCGACCGCAGCAGGCCTTCGACAGTGGCCCCGCAGTCCGGATAGGTGGCGATACCGATGCTCACCCCCAGGCTCACGTCCAAGCCCTCCAACTGCTGCTGGATGGAGACGCGTTCCAGCAGCTGTTCGGCATACCGCCCGGCCTGCTCGGGATAAGGCAGGCTATCGAACAGCGCGGTGAACTCATCACCCCCCATGCGCGCCAACAGCGCCTCGCTGCCCAGGCAGTCCTTGAACTGCTCAGCGACCCAACGCAGTACCCGATCGCCGGCCTCGTGCCCCAATGAATCGTTGATCCGCTTGAAGCCATCCAGGTCCATGTACATCAAGGCCCGGGCCTTGTCGGGGCGGTCATTGCGCAGCAGCACGCCTTCGGCAGCCTGGTAGAAGCCACGGCGGTTCAACAGCCCGGTGAGGGGATCGGTGACTGCCTGGTGTTCGAGCTGCTGGTGCAGGTTGCGCACCACCGACATGTCGAGCACCGTCACCACCATCGCCTGCTGATCGGCTGGCAGCGGTGCACAGGACAGCGCCACCGGCACCAGGTGTCCGCCCACCGTGCGCAAATGGGCATCGTGAACGCGGAAAATGCGCCGTGCCAGGTAGGCTTGATGGAAGTCGCAGTCGTGCCACAGGGTGGCGTTGGCCAATTGCACCAGGTCCAGCAGGTGCGCGCCCTGAAGCTGCTCCACCGGCGCCTGCAGCAAATGCGAAATCGCCGGGTTGGCGAAGCTGATGGTGCCCGAGGCATCGACCACCAGAATGCCCTCGGCGGCATTCTCCAGGATCGATGCATTGAATGCCCGGGCGGCCTCCAGTTCGCGGGTCAGGCGCTGCAGCATGCGGCGGTTGCGCTGCTGGTCCAGCTGCGCCTGTACCTTGGGCTTGAGAATCTGCGGGTCGAACGGTTTGAACAGGTAATCCACCGCGCCACTGGCATAGCCCTTGAGCACGGCGGCATCGGACTGTTCGTTGGCGGTAAGGAAAATGATCGGGGTGAGCCGGGTACGCTGGCTGCCACGCATCAGCCGGGCGACTTCGAAGCCGTCCATTTCCGGCATCTGCACGTCCAGCAGCACCAGGTCGACATCGTGCTCGAGCAAGGCACTCAGGGCTTCGGTCCCTGAGCTTGCCGTCAGCACCAGCCAATCCTTGCGGGCCAGGAGCGCTCGCATACTGATGAGATTTTCCGGGTAATCGTCTACCACCAGAAGTACGGAGTTGCTCTCCAGTGGTTGAGGGTAAGCGCCATCCATGCTGCTTCTCTTGTCTGACCGACGTCAACGAACGATTGGATCCGATTAATACTCTAGACATGAGGTTACAACAAACAATGCAATCAGAACGCTATCAGTGAATAAATCCAAGGGTAGTCGACTAACGGTCACTTGCCGTTCATTCAGGCAGAAAAAAACCCGCATTTCTGCGGGTTTTTCGTCAGCACAAAAGGATCAGTTGACCTTGGCGGCCAGCTCACCCTTCAGATAACGCTGGAACATGCCTTCCAGGGAGATCGGTTTGATCTTGGAGGCATTACCGGCGGTGCCGAAGGCTTCGTAACGGGCGATGCACACGTCACGCATGGCTTTGACGGTTTCACCGAAGAACTTGCGCGGGTCGAACTCGCTCGGGTTCTGTGCCATCAGGCGACGCATGGCACCGGTAGAAGCCAGGCGCAGGTCGGTGTCGATGTTGACCTTGCGCACGCCGTGCTTGATGCCTTCGACGATCTCTTCGACCGGCACGCCGTAGGTCTCTTTGATGTCGCCGCCGTACTGGTTGATGATCGCCAGCCACTCTTGCGGTACCGAGGAAGAACCGTGCATCACCAGGTGGGTGTTAGGGATGCGCTTGTGGATTTCCTTAATGCGATCGATCGCCAGCACGTCACCGGTAGGCGGCTTTGTGAACTTGTAGGCACCGTGGCTGGTGCCGATGGCGATGGCCAGGGCGTCGACCTGGGTCTTCTTGACGAAGTCGGCGGCCTCTTCCGGGTCAGTCAGCATCTGGCTGTGGTCCAGCACGCCTTCGGCGCCGATACCGTCTTCTTCACCGGCCATGCCGGTTTCCAGCGAACCCAGGCAGCCCAGCTCGCCTTCTACCGAAACACCGCAAGCGTGCGCCATGGCAACGGTCTGCTGGGTGACACGGACGTTGTACTCGTAGTCGGTCGGCGTCTTGCCGTCTTCGCCCAGCGAGCCGTCCATCATGACCGAGCTGAAGCCCAGCTGGATCGAGCGCTGGCAGACGTCAGGGCTGGTGCCGTGGTCCTGGTGCATGCACACCGGGATGTGCGGGAATTCTTCGATCGCTGCCAGGATCAGGTGGCGCAGGAACGGAGCACCGGCGTATTTGCGAGCGCCGGCCGAAGCCTGGACGATAACTGGAGAGTCGGTCTTGTCGGCCGCTTCCATGATGGCGCGCATCTGCTCGAGGTTGTTGACGTTGAAAGCCGGAACGCCGTAACCGAACTCGGCGGCGTGGTCCAGCATCTGGCGCATGCTAATGAGTGCCATTGTGTATCTCTCTCCCGACAAGCGTCGTTTGTTTCGTGCAAGCCTGCCGCAGGGGCGGTTGCTGTTCAAGTAGTGTGGGCCGCCTATGCGGCCCGGCCAGTCACGGTGCCTTGCAGCCCCGCCCTATCAGATCGTTGGTTGCCACCCAGTACACCAGGCCTTCTTCGCCCTTGGTGTGGAAGGCCAGCACGCCATCGCTGTACATCGCACCCGACGCACTCGGCTCGGACTTGAGCCGGTAGACCTGGTCCCCGCCACCGAGGCGGACGTCGACCGAATCCTGTTGCGCATCGGCGAAGCGCCAAAGCACTTCGGTCTGGGTGTCGCAGACCCAGCGGGTCCAGTTGTCTGCCGGGGCGGGTTGCGCCGGCTGCAGCAGCGAGCATCCTGCCAGTGTCGCCAGGGCCGTCACGGCCAAGAGCGCTTTCATCAAATTACTCCGCTAGGGGCCGCTGTGCGCCCCCCTGTTCAAGACCACAAAACAGCCTTCAGGTTGCCTGCCACCCGATCAAGGGCAGCCCGGCGCCATGCGCTGGTGGTCTTCGTCATACTTTTCCAGGCCTTCCGGGCCCACGCGCTTGCTGATCACCGGCACGGTCTCGGCCTGCCACTCGGACTGGTAGCAACCGCCCTTGGGCGCTTGCGCCGGGTCGCCGTCCGGGGACGGGCTGCTGGAGCAGGCGCCCAGCAAACCTGCCACGATCATCACAGGCAATCGCTTGACCATCAGGTCGCTCCCTTTGCCAGGCGCCGCCATTGTCAGGCTTTTGCCCGCTCTTCCAGGATCGCCACGGCCGGCAGTACCTTGCCTTCGACGAACTCGAGGAATGCACCGCCACCGGTAGAAATGTAGGAGATATCTTTGCTGACGCCATATTTATCGATGGCTGCCAGGGTGTCGCCACCACCGGCGATGGAGAACGCGGCGCTGTCGGCGATGGCCTTGGCCAGCACCTGGGTGCCGTTGCCGAACTGATCGAACTCGAACACACCGACCGGGCCGTTCCACAGGATGGTCTTCGACGACTTCAGCAGCTCGGCGAAGTTGGCGGCGGTTTGTGGGCCGATGTCCAGGATCATGTCGTCAGCCGCCACGTCGACGATGGCCTTGACGGTAGCTTCGGCACTTTCAGCGAATTCCTTGGCGACCACCACGTCGACCGGCAGCGGCACGCTGACCTTGGCGGCGATGGCCTTGGCGGTGTCGACCAGGTCAGGCTCGTACAGCGACTTGCCCACCGGGTGACCGGCAGCGGCGAGGAAGGTGTTGGCAATGCCGCCACCGACGATCAGCTGGTCGCAGACGCTGCTGAGGCTGTTCAGCACGTCCAGTTTGGTGGACACCTTGGAACCGGCAACGATGGCCGCCATCGGCTTGGCCGGGGCCTTCAGGGCCTTGCCCAGGGCATCCAGTTCGGCAGCCAGCAGCGGGCCGGCAGCGGCGACCTTGGCGAACTTGGCAACACCATGGGTGGAGCCTTCGGCGCGGTGGGCGGTGCCGAAAGCGTCCATGACGAACACATCGCACAGGGCGGCGTACTTCTGCGCCAGCTCGTCGGCGTTCTTCTTCTCGCCTTTGTTGAAGCGAACGTTCTCGAACAGCACCAGGTCACCGGCCTTGATCTCGACACCGTCCAGGTAGTCGGCGACCAGCGGCACGTCGCGGCCCAGGGCCTTGCTCAGGTAATCGGCTACCGGCTTGAGGCTGTTCTCGGCCGAGAATTCGCCTTCGGTCGGGCGACCCAGGTGCGAGCAGACCATTACCGCCGCGCCCTTTTCCAGGGCGAGCTTGATGGTCGGCAGCGCTGCCAGGATACGCGCGTCGCTGGCTACCACACCGTCCTTCACAGGCACGTTGAGGTCTTCGCGGATCAGTACGCGTTTACCTTGCAGGTCGAGGTCGGTCATCTTCAACACGGTCATGAATGCAGTCCTTCAGGGCTGTTTGCTGCGGGTTGGGTGGACGACGTGCAGATAGTGTTCGGCAACGTCGAGCATACGGTTGGCGAACCCCCATTCGTTGTCGAACCAGGCCAGCAGGTTCACCAGGCGGGTGCCTGAGACGCGGGTCTGGCTGGCATCGACGATCGCCGAATGCGGGTCATGATTGAAATCACAGCTGGCGTGGGGCAGCTCGGTGTAGGCCAGCAGGCCTTTCAGCGGGCCTTCCAGCGCCGCCTCGCGCAGCACCCGGTTGACTTCGGCCGCGCTGGTGTCGCGGGCGGTCTGCAGGGTGATGTCCAGGCACGAGACGTTGACGGTCGGCACGCGTACCGCTTTGGCCTGGATTCGCCCGGCAAGTTCCGGGAGCAGGCGCTCGATACCACGCGCCAGGCCGGTGGACACCGGGATCACCGACTGGAAGGCCGAGCGCGTGCGGCGCAGGTCTTCATGGTGGTAGGCGTCGATCACCGGCTGGTCGTTCATGGCCGAGTGGATGTTGGTGATCTGCACGTACTCGATGCCGAAGGCCTGGTCCAGCACCCGCAGCAGCGGCACACCGCAGTTGGTGGTGCAGGAGGCGTTGGACACCAGTCGCTCAGCGCCCGTCAGGCAATCCTGGTTGATACCGTAGACCACCGTGGCATCCACATCGGCCTCGCTGGCCATGGGCTGGGAAAACAGCACCCGCGGTGCGCCAGCATCAAGGAATCGCTGGCCATCGGCGCGGGTGTGGTAGGCGCCGGAGCATTCCAGCACCAGGTCGATATCCAGGGCCGCCCAGTCGACGCCCTCGGGGGTGGCGCTGCGCAAGACCTTCACGCAGTCGCCATTGATATGCAGACAGTCGCCGTCGACCCTGACCTCGCCGGGGAAACGCCCGTGGGTGGAGTCGAAGCGTGTCAGGTATTCCACGCTGGCCTGGTCGGCCAGGTCGTTCAGCGCAACGATCTCGAAACCAGCCTTTGCCCCACGCTCGAACAGTGCGCGCAGGACACAGCGGCCGATGCGGCCGTAACCGTTGAGTGCAACTTTGTAGGGACGCGGGTGGGGCATTCGGTGGCTCGCTAACGCATGATGGCTGTTAGGGCCGCTTGGCGGCCCATCGCGACGCAAGGCCGCTCCTACAGGGTACGGTGTACGCCATACCTTGTAGGAGCGGCCTTGTGTCGCGAAACGAGGGCAACGCCCTCGCCTCGCACAGTCGGAATCAGTCTTCCAGCAGCTCTTCGGCGGTGCCCAGGATGTTTTCCAGGGTGAAGCCGAATTCCTCGAACAGTGCCGCGGCCGGAGCCGACTCACCGTAAGTGGTCATGCCGATGATACGACCTTCCAGGCCGACGTACTTGTACCAGAAGTCGGCGTGGGCAGCTTCGATGGCAATACGCGCACCCACTTCCACCGGCAGCACGGACTGCTTGTAGCCAGCGTCCTGGGCGTCGAACACGCTGGTGCACGGCATGGAAACCACGCGCACATTGCGGCCCTGCTCGGTCAGCTTGGCATGTGCCTGAACAGCCAGGCCCACTTCCGAACCGGTGGCGATCAGGATCAGCTCAGGCTCGCCTGCGCAGTCCTTGAGGACGTAGCCGCCGCGGCTGATGTCGGCGATCTGCTGAGCGTCGCGCGCTTGGTGCTGCAGGTTCTGGCGCGAGAAGATCAGCGCCGACGGGCCATCCTTGCGCTCCAGGGCGTGCTTCCAGGACACGGCCGATTCGACCGCGTCGGCTGGGCGCCAGGTGTCCAGGTTCGGCGTGCTGCGCAGGCTGGTCAGTTGCTCGATCGGCTGGTGGGTCGGGCCGTCTTCGCCCAGGCCGATGGAGTCGTGGGTGTAGACGTGGATCACGCGCTGCTTCATCAGCGCCGACATGCGCACTGCGTTACGGGCGTATTCCATGAACATCAGGAAGGTCGCGCCGTAAGGCACCAGGCCGCCGTGCAGGGCGACGCCGTTCATGATCGCGGTCATGCCGAATTCGCGCACGCCGTAGAACACGTAGTTGCCGCTGGCGTCATTGGCTTCGACACCCTTGCAACCTTTCCACAGGGTCAGGTTGGAACCTGCCAGGTCCGCCGAACCGCCGAGGAACTCAGGCAGCAGCGGGCCGAAGGCGTTCAGGGCATTCTGGCTGGCCTTGCGGCTGGCGATGGTCTCGCCCTTGGCAGCCACTTCATTGATGTAGGCCTGGGCCTTCTCACTGAAGTCGGCCGGCAGCTCACCGCTGTCACGGCGCTTGAACTCGGCAGCCAGCTCCGGGTAGGCCTTGGCGTAGGCGTCGAAGCGCTGGTTCCAGTCGGCCTCGGCCGCGGCACCGGCAGTTTTGGCGTCCCACTCGGCATAGATGTCGGCAGGGATTTCGAACGGACCTTGGTTCCAGTTCAGTTCCTGGCGGGCCAGGGCGATTTCGTCGTTGCCCAGCGGTGCGCCGTGGCAGTCTTCCTTGCCCTGCTTGTTCGGCGAACCGAAGCCGATGATGGTCTTGCAGCAGATCAGGGTCGGACGGTCGCTCTTGCGCGCCGTCTCGATGGCCATCTTGATTTCTTCGGCGTCATGGCCGTCGACGTTGCGGATCACCTGCCAGTTGTACGCTTCGAAGCGTGCCGGGGTGTTGTCGGTGAACCAGCCGTGCACTTCACCGTCGATGGAAATGCCGTTGTCGTCGTAGAAGGCGACCAGCTTGTTCAGGCCCAGGGTGCCGGCCAGCGAGGCGACTTCGTGGGAGATACCTTCCATCATGCAGCCATCGCCGAGGAACACATAGGTGTTGTGGTCGACGATGTTGTGGCCTTCACGGTTGAACTGGGCACCCAGTACTTTTTCAGCCAGGGCAAAGCCCACGGCGTTGGCCAGGCCTTGGCCCAGCGGGCCGGTGGTGGTCTCGACGCCCGGGGTGTAGCCGTATTCCGGGTGGCCCGGGGTACGGCTGTGCAGCTGGCGGAAGCCTTTGATGTCATCGATGGTGACGTCGTAGCCGGTCAGGTGCAGCAGCGAGTAGATCAGCATCGAGCCGTGGCCGTTGGACAGCACGAAGCGGTCACGGTCGGCGAAACTCGGGTTGCTCGGGTTGTGCTTCAGATAGTCGCGCCAAAGTACTTCAGCGATATCCGCCATGCCCATAGGGGCACCTGGGTGGCCGCTGTTAGCCTTTTGCACGGCATCCATGCTGAGGGCACGAATGGCGTTGGCACGTTCACGACGGCTGGGCATCGCTTATCTCCTGGGCTTGAATAGGTGGTGTTACGAAAAAAGGCGGCCATTTTCGCCCACAGGCGGGCCCGGGGGCAATGACGTATGGTCGCAGATGGGGATTTTTCCTGTGAATGGGCGCCAAATCGGGTGAAAAACGGGAATGCCAAGCGCCCAACCGCCCGCCCATCACCCAATATCAAAACTTTTTGATATTGACCTTGCGAGGGCAACGCTGCCTGTCTAGACTGCCGCCCCATGAATCAGCGCGTGCAATCGATCCCTTCCCAGCAAAGCGACACCCTGGCAGCCCTGTGCAAGGCCAGCGGCGACGAGCTGCGCCTGAACGTTCTGCGGGTGCTGGCCAGCGACTCGTTCGGCGTGCTGGAGCTGGCGCAGATCTTCGACATCGGCCAGTCGGGCATGAGCCACCACCTCAAGGTGCTGGCCCAGGCCGAGCTGGTGGCCACGCGCCGCGAAGGCAATGCCATTTTCTATCGTCGAGCCCTGCCGCACGGCCGCCTGCACACGGCGCTGCTCGAAGAGGTCGACGAACTGGCGCTGGCGCAGGATGTCCAGGCCCGCATCGCGCAGATCCAGCAGCGTCGCGCGGCCACCAGCCAGGACTTCTTCCTGCGCGTGGAAGAGAAATTCCGCGCCCAGCAAGACTTGATCGCCGGCTTGCCGCAGTACCGTGAAAGCCTGCTGGCCCTGCTCGACAAGTTGAATTTCGCACCAAGCGCCAGTGCGCTGGAGGTAGGCCCCGGCGACGGTGGCTTCCTGCCCGACCTGGCCCGGCGCTTCGCCCGGGTCACGGCCATGGACAACAGCCCGACCATGCTCGAGCTGGCGCGCCAGGTCTGCGAGCGCGAAGACCTGAACAATGTGAACCTGCAGTTGGCCGATGCACTGGGTGCAACGGATGTGGAAGCCGACTGCGTTGTGCTGAACATGGTCTTGCACCATTTCAGCGACCCGGCCCAGGCCCTGCGCCTGCTGGCCAAACGGGTGAAGGCGGGCGGCAGCCTGCTGGTCACCGAACTGTGCAGCCATGACCAGGGGTGGGCGCGGGACGCCTGCGGCGACCTCTGGCTTGGCTTCGAACAGGACGACCTGGCCCGTTGGGCCAATGCGGCCGGGTTAGCCCCCGGGGACAGCCTCTACGTAGGCTTGCGTAACGGTTTCCAGATACAGGTCCGCCATTTCCAGCGGACGACTGGCGACACACACCATCGGTAATTTTTAGGAACCCTTCGAGATGAGCGAATACTCCCTTTTCACCTCCGAGTCCGTGTCCGAAGGGCATCCGGACAAGATCGCCGACCAGATTTCGGACGCGGTCCTGGATGCCATCATCGCCCAGGACAAGTATGCCCGCGTGGCCTGCGAAACCCTGGTCAAGACCGGTGTCGCCATCATCGCCGGTGAAGTCACCACTTCGGCTTGGGTAGACCTGGAAGAACTGGTGCGTAAAGTCATCATCGACATCGGCTATAACAGCTCCGACGTCGGCTTTGACGGCGCCACCTGCGCCGTGATGAACATCATCGGCAAGCAGTCGGTGGACATCGCTCAAGGCGTCGACCGCTCCAAGCCGGAAGATCAGGGCGCGGGCGACCAGGGCCTGATGTTCGGCTACGCCAGCAACGAAACCGACGTGCTGATGCCGGCACCGATCTGCTTCTCGCACCGCCTGGTCGAGCGCCAGGCCGAAGCGCGCAAGTCCGGCTTGCTGCCATGGCTGCGTCCGGACGCCAAGTCGCAGGTCACCTGCCGCTATGAAAACGGCAAGGTGGTCGGCATCGACGCCATCGTCCTGTCGACCCAGCACAACCCTGAAGTCTCGCAAAAAGACCTGCAGGAAGCCGTGATGGAGCTGATCGTCAAGCACACCCTGCCTGCCGAACTGCTGCACAAGGACACCCAGTACCACATCAACCCGACCGGCAACTTCATCATCGGTGGCCCGGTGGGCGACTGCGGCCTGACCGGCCGCAAGATCATCGTCGACTCCTACGGCGGCATGGCCCGTCACGGTGGTGGCGCGTTCTCCGGCAAGGACCCGTCCAAGGTCGACCGTTCCGCCGCCTACGCCGGTCGCTACGTGGCCAAGAACATCGTTGCCGCGGGCCTGGCCGAGCGTTGCGAGATCCAGGTGTCCTACGCCATTGGCGTGGCCCTGCCGACTTCGATCTCGATCAACACCTTCGGTACCGGCAAGGTTTCCGACGACAAGATCGTCCAGCTGGTGCGCGAGTGCTTCGACCTGCGTCCGTACGCCATCACCACCATGCTCGACCTGCTGCACCCGATGTATCAGGAAACCGCTGCCTACGGTCACTTCGGCCGCACCCCGCAGCAGAAGACTGTCGGCGACGACACCTTCACCACCTTCACCTGGGAGCGCACCGACCGCGCCCAGCAGCTGCGTGACGCTGCCGGCCTGTAAGTTTCCTACAGCGGTAAACGAAAGCCCCTGCCGAGCGATCGGCAGGGGCTTTTTTGTGACATATCACCTGACAACTGTGCCGTGCAGGGTCAAGGGCACCTGCCTAGGCTGAGGCGCTACACTCCACCACGCAAGGATGCTGGCCATGCCATGGATGCTGTTCTTCACGCTGCTGATACTGCCCACTTTCCCTTCCCACGCCCGCGAATGCCCGGCATGGTCCGCTGCGCGGGCAACCGCCGAAGTGGCTGCCTTGCACGACACCCTGGGCCGCTGGGACGACCACTACCACCGCCTCGGCAAGGCGCTGGTGGCCGACGAACTGTACGACCAGAGTCGCCAGCGCCTGCTGCAGCTGCAGCGGTGTTTCGCACTGGAGGGCGAACTGAACTCACTGGCCGGCGCACGTGGTCCGATAGCCCATCCGGTTCCCCATACCGGCGTCGACAAACTGCCTGACGAGGCGGCTGTGGGGCGCTGGATGGCGGGCAAGCCAGGCGTGTGGATCCAGCCGAAGGTCGATGGCGTTGCGGTCTCGTTGAGCTACCGGCAAGGCCAACTGGTGCAACTGCTCAGCCGCGGCGACGGCCTTCAGGGGCACGACTGGAGTCGTCACATTCCGCACCTCGAGGCGATCCCTCGGCAACTCTCCCGGCCAGTGGACCTGACACTGCAGGGCGAGCTGTACCTGCACCTGGAGGCTCACGTGCAGTCCCAGGCAGGCAGCGTCAACGCCCGTGGCACGGTGGCCGGCTTGCTGGCGCGCAAGCAACTGGGCCGTGAACGCGGTGCCCGCATCGGTCTCTTCGTCTGGGACTGGCCGCACGGCCCGAATCATCAGGCCGAACGCCTGGCACAACTGAGCGCGCTGGGTTTCCCGGACAGCCAGCACTACAGCAAAGCCGTCGACACCCCCGAGCAGGCCGCCCACTGGCGGCTGCACTGGTATCGCTCACCCCTGCCCTTCGCTACCGACGGCGTGATCCTGCGCCAGGACAGCCGCCCACCTGCCGAGCGCTGGCAAGCCAATGCACCTTACTGGATCGCGGCCTGGAAGCACCCGTTTGCCCAGGCGCTGGCAGAGGTCCGCGATGTGCATTTCCGGGTTGGACGCACCGGCAAGATCACGCCGCTGCTGAAGCTTCACCCGGTCGAACTGGACGATCGACGCATCTCCCAGGTCAGCCTGGGTTCACTGGCCCGCTGGCAAGCCGTCGACGTTCGCCCAGGGGACCAGGTGGCGATCAGCCTCGCCGGACTGACCATCCCACGCTTTGAACAGGTCGTGCACCGCGCAACCGAGCGCCAGCCCGTTTCACCGCCCGCGCCGGGCCGCTTCGACGCCCACAGTTGCTGGCAGGCCAGCGCAGGTTGCGAAGAGCAGTTCATCGCCAGGCTTGCCTGGCTCGGCAGCAAGCATGGCCTGGCCATGCCCGGTGCAGGCCCCGGCACCTGGCGACGGTTGGTAGAAAGTGGGCGGGTGGCTGCCATCACCGATTGGCTGGCACTCGATGCCGATCAATTGATCACAGTACCCGGCGTCAGCGAAGCCACGGCCAACCGCTTGCTGTACAGCTTCGCTGTGGGCCGCTCTCGCCCCTTCGAGCAGTGGCTTCGCGCGCTCGGCATACCCGCACCGCGCGCACTGTCGCTGCAGGGGGATTGGCCGACGCTGGCCAAGCGCTCGACGGCTGATTGGCAAGCCCTGCCCGGAATAGGCGAAACGCGGGCGCGGCAGTTGGCCAGCTTTTTTTCCACAACTGATGTTCAGCGCATCGCCGAGCGATTGAGTGACTACGATATAGACGGATTCCAATTGCCTCGTTCAAGCGAGGAGCAATGAGTTTTCACAAAAAAACAGGTACGAAACGTCTTGGTTTGTTCTAGAAAAGTCCAACAAGGGTTCCTTAATCAACAAAACCAAGGCAGCATTTGTCCCACTTTTTGCTGCCCCCCCGTCAAGGAGGCCCTTATGAAACGTATTTCCACTCTCGTTCTGCTGGCAACGCTCGGATTGAGCGCAGGTGTCGCCCAGGCTGCGCAACCGGATGACGGCCTGACTGGCTGCGCGGCCAAACGCAGCGCCATCGAGAATCAGCTCAAGATTGCCCGTGACCACGGTAACAGCGACCAGGTCGCGGGCCTCGAAGAGGCGCTGCGTGGCGTCGACAACTGCACCGACGCGAGCCTGCGCAAAGAGCGTGAGCAAAAGGTCCTCGATGCCCGGCACGAAGTGGCGCAGCGCGAGAAAGACCTGAAGAAGGCCGAGAAGAAAGGCGACGCGGAAAAGATCAACAAGCGCAAGGACAAGCTGGCCGAATCGCGCAAGGAACTGCAGGAAGCGGTGGACGAACTCGACCGTTGAAGACGCGAGGGTCCTATCGCTGGCAAGCCGGCGATGAGGCCCTCACAGGCGATCAATGATTGCGGAACTCGGTATGGCAGGCCTTGCACGCGGCTTCGACCTTGTCCATCGGTCCCTTGAGCTGTGCAACGTCGAGCGGCTGGCTGCGCGTCACGTCGACCAACTCGCCGGTGACGTCTTCCAGTTGCCGTGCAAGGTCATGAAAGCGCGCCTGCCGCTCCCACACTTCAGGCCGTGCGCTGCTGTCGCCTTCATCCCGGACCTGGGGGAAATGCTGCCATGGCTCATGGGACAAGGCGTCAAGCGTCGCCGCGCCGCCGGCGAACTTCACGCCGTCGAACGGCAAACGTCCGCGCAGCATGCCGCCCAGGTCCTCGCTGGTCTTGAGCATGTCCTTGAAGATCGCCTTGCGCTTGCCCAGTGGCGAGTTCGGGTCGACCCGGTCACAGGCAGTCAGGGCAAGGGCGGCGAGCAGTACTACGGTCAATCGCTTGAACATCACGGTCACTTGGGCCTTCGCAAATGGGCGGCCAGTATCGCCGCCCACCGGACAAAGACCAATAGCCACATAAAACACAGGGGTGAATCTTCATGTTCGCCCCTGACAGGAACCCTCCGATGAAATCTGCCCTGCGCCACCTGGCCTGGACACTCCCGGCCCTGGCCCTGCTGGCCGGCTGTAACGGCGGCGAAACCGCCAAGCCCGAGCCACATGCCATCGCCACCTATGCGCCGGCCACCTGGAACGACTTGCCCAGTGTCAGCGACAGTGACCTGCTGGCAGGCTTCGCTGCCTGGCGGGTTGGCTGTGAGAAACTCAAGCGCGACCCCGCGTGGGCTCCCACCTGTGAAGCCGCGCAATCCGTTCAACAGGATCCCGCCCAGGTACGCACCTTTCTGCAGCAGCAACTGCAGGTCTACGGCCTTCGCTCTGCCGAAAACAACGCCAATGGGCTGATCACTGGCTACTACGAGCCGGTCTACCCTGGCAGCCTGAAACGCACCGAAACCGCGCAGGTTCCGGTGTACGGGGTGCCAGAGGACATGATCGTGGTCGACCTGGCCAGCGTCTATCCCGAACTCAAGGGCAAGCGCCTGCGCGGTCGTCTCGAAGGCCGCATGCTCAAGCCTTACGACACCGCCGAGGTAATCTACCGCGACGGCGCCAAGGCGCCGGTGCTGGCGTGGCTGACCGACCCGATGGACCTGCAGTTCCTGCAGATCCAAGGTTCGGGGCGTGTGCAGCTGGATAATGGCCGCCAACTGCGACTGGGCTACGCCGACCAGAACGGCCACCCCTACCGGCCGATTGGCCGCTGGCTGATCGAACAGGGTCAGTTGAAGAAAGAAGACGTGAGCATGGGCGCCATCCATGCCTGGGCCCAGGCCAACCCGCAGCGCGTACCGGAGCTGCTGGCCAGCAACCCTAGCTACGTGTTCTTCGGCACGCGCCCGGACAGCAACGAAGGACCACGCGGCTCGCTGAACGTGCC
This sequence comes from Pseudomonas sp. NPDC089395, assembly GCF_044749525.1. Lineage (NCBI taxonomy): Bacteria > Pseudomonadati > Pseudomonadota > Gammaproteobacteria > Pseudomonadales > Pseudomonadaceae > Pseudomonas > Pseudomonas sp. NPDC089395. The sequence goes on along the minus strand of NZ_JBIVID010000007.1, from coordinate 118,653 downwards.
GCTGACCGCGGGTTACAGCGTGGCCATCGATCGCAAGGTGATTCCGTTGGGTAGCTTGCTGTGGTTGTCCACAACGCGCCCGGATGGCACGCCGGTGGTGCGCCCAGTCGGGGCCCAGGATACCGGCGGCGCGATCACCGGTGAGGTGCGCGCAGACCTGTTCTGGGGGACTGGCCCGCAGGCCGGGGAATTGGCTGGCAACATGAAGCAGCAGGGGCAGATCTGGATGCTGTGGCCCAAGGGCAAGCCATTGCCAGAGGTGCCAAAGGTTCCGTGAACCTGTACCGGCCTCATCGCCGGCAAGCCGGCGATGAAGGCGACACGCTCTCAGATGGAAACCACAAAGAACGAAACGATCAACGCCAATCCGGCAAACCACACCAGCGAGCGCAACGCCGCCCAGTCCGCCAGGTAGCAGATGATGTACAGCAAGCGGCTGGTGACATACATCACGCCCAGCACATCCTGCGTCACCTGTTCGGCATTGCCGACGACATCCGCTACCAGCACCGCCGCCGCAAATGCCGGAAACGCTTCGTAACCGTTCTGCTGCGCGGCATGGGCACGGCGCGGCAGCCCCGACAGTGTGTCGAGGAAGGCACGCGGATCATGGTTGTCTTTCAGGCCAAAGCGGCCGCTACTGACTTTGGCGATCAGCGCACAGAGCGGTGGCAGTACCAACGCGATCAGGATGCACCACAGGGCAACGGTCATGCTCATGACTCCTTGTTCGAAAGTGGGTTAGAGCTTCATCACCAGCATGCCTGCCAGGACCAGCCCGCAAGCTAGGAGTCTTGGCCCGCCAAAAGGTTCTTTGAGGTAGCGCATGCCCAGCAGCACCACCAGGATCACGCTCAGCTCCCGAAGCGCCGCCGCCTCGGCCACCGACCCCAGGTGCATGGCCCACAGCACCAGCGCATAGCTGAGCAGCACGCACACGCCCACTGCCACGCCCAACCGCCATTGCGTGCGCCAGAACAGCACGAACGGTGCCCGCCGCGCCACGCTGGCCAGCAGCGGAAATGGCCAGGCACTGAGCAAGGTCAGCCATACCAGGTAGTCCCAGGGCTTGCCCCATAACCGCACCGCCTGCCCGTCGAACCAGGTGTAACAACCAATGCACAGGCCGATCAGCGCCACTATCGGCAACATCGACCAGGGCAACCGATCCCCGCCGCCGCCCTGCCACAACAAGCAGGCCATGCCGCAAGGAATCAGCAAAATGCCGATGATCTGCTGCTGGCTCAGCGACTCGCCGGCGAACGCCAGGGTCAGCCCCAGCACCACCAGCGGCGACAGCCCGCGCATCAGAGGATAGACCAGGCCCAGATCGCCCACCCGGTAGGCCTGGATCAGCAGAAAGCGGTACAGCTGCTCGGCCAGCGCCGAGGCCAGCAGCCAGGGCCAGATTTCGGCGGGGGGAAAATCGACGAACGCCACGGCAAACACAGCGAAAGCCAGTGCCACGGTGTCCATGCTGGCAATGACCAGCAGGCGTTCGCCGCTGAATTTGATCAGGGTGTTCCAGGTCGCGTGCAGCAGGGCGGCGATCAGAACCAGGGAAGTTGCCAACACGCGGGGCGCTCCTTGCAGTCAGAGCAGGCAACGATACAACGCTTCTAGCCTGCAGGGTGCCATTGAACGAAAAGAACAAATCCGGTCAAACCTGTGCCCCGAAGCCGTCGCCAGGTCATCAAACCACTGCCCGATGCCGTTCGGGTACGCCTTGGAAGCCATTGCTACAGGACTCAGGATGCTTGAATTAGTTGCCGCGTTTATCTGCCTCACCACCCTCCTCACCTACGTCAATTACCGTTTCATCGGACTGCCACCCGCCATCGGCGTGATGGTCACGGCACTGCTGTTTTCCCTGATGCTGCAGGGCCTGAGCCTGATTGGCTTTCCAGGCCTGGAAGAGCGCGTCGAAGGGCTGATGGGCCAGATCGATTTCAATGACCTTCTGATGCACTGGATGCTGTCGTTTCTGCTGTTCGCCGGTGCACTGCACGTCAACCTGACGGACCTGCGCAGCTACCGCTGGCCGATCGGGCTGCTGGCCACCTTCGGCGTGCTGATCGCCACCGTGGTGATCGGCTATCTGTCGCACTGGGTATTCGCCCTGTTCGGCTGGCAGGTACCGCTGATCTACTGCCTGCTGTTCGGTGCGCTGATCTCCCCTACCGACCCGATCGCCGTGCTGGGCGCCTTGCGTACCGCCAACGCCTCCAAGCCGCTGAAGACCACCATCGTCGGCGAATCGCTGTTCAACGACGGCACGGCAGTGGTGGTGTTCACCGTGCTGCTGGGCATCATCCAGCTGGGCGAAACGCCGAGCTTCTCCGACACCGCGCTGCTGTTCGCCCGCGAAGCCGTCGGCGGCGTGGTGTTCGGCGGGCTGATCGGCTACGCCACCTACCGCATGATCAAGAGCGTCGAGCAGTACCAGGTCGAGGTCATGCTGACCCTGGCGCTGGTCATCGGCGGCTCGGCGATGTGCTACGAACTGCACGTTTCGGCGCCGATCGCGATGGTGGTGGCCGGCCTGATCATCGGCAACCTGGGCCGCAACCTGGCGATGAACGAAATGACCCGTCGTTACATGGACGGTTTCTGGGAACTGATCGACGACATGCTCAACGCCCTGCTGTTCGCCCTGATCGGCCTGGAGCTGTTGCTGTTGCCGTTCAACTGGCTGCACCTGGCGGCGGGTGGCGTGCTGGCGGTGGCGGTATTGCTGTCGCGGTTGCTGACGGTGGCGCCGGCCATCGTGCTGCTGCGCCGCTGGCGCAGTGTGCCCAAAGGCACCGTGCGGGTGCTGACCTGGGGTGGTTTGCGCGGCGGGGTGTCGGTAGCGCTGGCACTGTCGTTGCCGCAGGGGAGCGAGCGTGACTTGCTGCTGTCGATCACCTATATCGTGGTGCTGTCTTCGATTCTGGTGCAGGGGTTGAGCATTGGGCGGGTGGTGCGCAAGGTTAGCGTGCAACCCTGACATTTTGGGGCCGCCTTGCGGCCCCAAAGCCATCACTCGACCGCCGAATCCGGGAACTGGTCCTGCACGTACTTGATCTCGGTCCGCCCGTGGGCCGCCGGCATACCATCTTCGCCCAGGTTGACGAAGACCATGCGGTCTACCGTGAGGATGCTCTTGCGGGTGATCTTGTTGCGCACTTCGCAGCGCAGGGTGATCGAGGTGCGGCCAAACTCGGTGGCGGTGATGCCCAGCTCGATGATGTCGCCCTGGCGCGAGGCACTCACGAAGTTGATTTCCGACATGTACTTGGTCACCACGCGCTGGTTGCCCAGCTGGACGATGGCGTAGATCGCCGCCTCCTCGTCGATCCAGCGCAGCAGGCTGCCGCCGAACAAGGTGCCGTTGGGGTTGAGGTCTTCGGGTTTTACCCATTTGCGGGTGTGAAAGTTCATCAGTACTCCTGACCTGCTTGGCTAACGTGAAGTAATGATGGCAGAGCGGCGCCGGGCGCTCCATTGAACATCGACTATCGTCTCGATAAATCGACAGAAAGCCTTGGGTGTGTCACACAGCCACGGCTATAATCCCTGCCGATTCACATGGCAGCCATTAGCGGTGCCATGCCCGCCACCTGTCCGAGGGGCGCTGCAGCAGGCTCGGCCTGTCAGGCTCGGATGGGGCGTTGTCCGCTCAAGCGGACGCTTAACGCACAACGGCGCCCATTCGCACACTACGAATGGAGGCTCTCAATGAGCGCTGTAAACACGCCTGCAGGTTTTACCGATTTCAAAGTCGCCGACATCTCCCTGGCCGCCTGGGGCCGTCGCGAAACCATCATCGCCGAATCGGAAATGCCTGCCCTGATGGGCCTGCGTCGCAAGTACCTGACTGAGCAGCCGCTCAAGGGTGCGAAGATCCTGGGCTGCATCCACATGACCATCCAGACTGCCGTGCTGATCGAAACCCTGGTTGCCCTGGGTGCCGAAGTGCGTTGGTCGTCCTGCAACATCTTCTCCACCCAGGACCAGGCGGCGGCTTCCATCGCTGCCGCCGGTATCCCGGTCTTCGCCTGGAAAGGTGAAACCGAGGAAGAGTACGAGTGGTGCCTGGAGCAGACCATCCTCAAGGATGGCCAGCCATGGGACGCCAACATGATCCTCGACGACGGCGGTGACCTGACCGAGCTGCTGCACAAGAAATACCCGGCCGTGCTGGACCGCGTCCACGGCGTCACCGAAGAGACCACCACCGGTGTGCACCGCCTGCTGGACATGCTGGCCAAAGGCGAGCTGAAAGTCCCGGCGATCAACGTCAACGACTCGGTCACCAAGAGCAAGAACGACAACAAGTACGGTTGCCGTCACAGCCTGAACGACGCCATCAAGCGCGGTACCGACCACCTGCTGTCGGGCAAGCAAGCCCTGGTGATCGGCTACGGTGACGTGGGCAAGGGCTCGGCCCAGTCCCTGCGTCAGGAAGGCATGATCGTCAAGGTCACCGAAGTTGACCCGATCTGCGCCATGCAGGCCTGCATGGACGGTTTCGAGCTGGTCTCGCCGTTCATCGACGGTATCAACGACGGCACCGAAGCCAGCATCGACAAGGCCCTGCTGGGCAAGATCGACCTGATCGTCACCACCACCGGTAACGTCAACGTCTGCGATGCCAACATGCTCAAGGCCCTGAAGAAGCGTGCCGTGGTCTGCAACATCGGCCACTTCGACAACGAGATCGACACCGCCTTCATGCGCAAGAACTGGGCATGGGAAGAGGTCAAGCCGCAGGTGCACAAGATCCACCGCACCGGCGCTGGCGACTTCGACCCGCAGAACGACGACTACCTGATCCTGCTGGCCGAAGGCCGCCTGGTGAACCTGGGTAACGCCACTGGCCACCCAAGCCGCATCATGGATGGCTCGTTCGCCAACCAGGTACTGGCGCAGATCTTCCTGTTCGAGCAGAAGTACGCCGACCTGTCGGCCGAGAAGAAAGCCGAACGTCTGACCGTTGAAGTGCTGCCCAAGAAGCTCGACGAAGAAGTGGCCCTGGAAATGGTCCGCGGCTTCGGCGGCGTGGTCACCCAACTGACCAAGCAGCAGGCCGACTACATCGGTGTGGCTGTCGAAGGCCCGTTCAAGCCGCACGCCTACCGCTACTAAGCGACAAGCGCCCGTCGGCATCCCGCCGGGCGCTTGTAGTCGTTGAATCTTGATCGATGCCCAAGCCAGGCCGGCCCCCACCGCCCTGGCTTTTACTTGCAGCTTGCAGGAAACAGAGATGTCACAAGAACGCCGCTACAGTTTCGAATTCTTCCCGACCAAGACCGATGCCGGTCACGAAAAGCTGATGGGCGTTGCCCGCCAGCTGGCCGTCTGCAACCCGGACTTTTTCTCCTGCACCTACGGTGCCGGTGGCTCGACCCGCGACCGTACCCTGAACACCGTGCTGCAGCTGGAAAGCGAGGCGAAGGTACCTGCTGCGCCACACCTTTCGTGTGTCGGCGATAGCAAGGACGAGTTGCGCGCACTGCTCGCTCAGTACAAGGCCGCCGGTATCAAGCGCATCGTCGCCCTGCGTGGTGACCTGCCGTCGGGCATGGGCATGGCCAGTGGCGAACTGCGCTATGCCAGCGACCTGGTCGAGTTCATCCGCCAGGAAAGCGGTGACCACTTCCACCTGGAAGTTGCCGCCTATCCGGAAATGCACCCGCAAGCACGCAACTTCGAAGTCGACCTGGCCAATTTCGTGCACAAGGTCAAGGCCGGTGCAGACAGCGCCATCACCCAGTACTTCTTCAACGCCGACAGCTACTTCTACTTCGTCGAGCGCGCGCAGAAGCTGGGCGTGGACATTCCGGTGGTGCCCGGCATCATGCCGATCACCAACTACAGCAAGCTGGCACGCTTCTCCGATGCCTGCGGCGCCGAGATCCCGCGCTGGATCCGCAAGCAGCTGGAAGCCTACGGCGACGACACCGCCAGCATCCAGGCTTTCGGTGAAGAAGTGATCACTCGCATGTGCGAGCAGCTGCTGCAAGGCGGCGCTCCGGGCCTGCACTTCTATACCCTGAACCAGGCCGACGCCAGCCTGGCGATCTGGAACAACCTGAAGCTGCCTCGCTGAAACTTTTTGGCAAGATCTCATTCAGAAATGATTAAGACTTTGGTCGTAGACTGAGGCCTTATTTCATTTCTGGATCAAACAGGTCTTGCCTGAAATGCAGCCGCGCTCGCCTTCCCGTCCACAACTGGTCTACCTGGCCTTTGGCCCGGCCACCTATCACCAGGAGGCCTCCTTCAGTATCGTCAGCGCCCTGGCGCACCTGGACGTGCATGCAGGCGAGACCCTGGACATCCAGGTCTACACCGACAACCCGCAGCCCTATGGCAAATTGCCGGTCACCGTGCACCTGCTCGACGAAGCCACCCGCAAGGCGTGGAACGCACCGCACGGCTATCACTTTCGCAGCAAGCACGTGCTACTGCGCCAGATCCTTGGTCAGCATCCCCTGGCCGTACTGATCGACACCGACACCTTTTTCCGCACCTCGCCCCTGCGGCTGTTCGAACGCGTCCGCCCCGGCCACCTGCTGTGCAACTTCGTCGGTGCGCGCTATGGCGCCAACCAGGCGTGCCTGCTGTACAAGAACCTGCTGGGTATCCTCAAGCAGCGCGGCCTGGCCGACTGCCAGATGCCGCTGGTGAACTCCGGGGTCATCGGGCTTACCGCCGAAGACGCTGCAACGCTCGACCAATCCATCGCCCTGATGGACGAGCTCTACCCGCTGGCCCGCTCGGCCTACACCCTGGAAGAGTTCTGCCTGGCAGTGGCTGCGTACCGCAAGCTCGAACTGGCCGAATGTACCGATGTCATCCATCACTACTGGAGCCGCAAGGCCCAGTTCCGCGCCAAGATCCAGGCCTGGTTGCGCAAGCATGGCGACGATCCGCTGAGCGCGGCGGCGCTGGCCGATGTGTTGCTGGTCAATGATCAGTTGCCACGGCCACCCGCGCTGCACCGCTTGGGCTACAAGGCTTTGAGCCTCACCCTGCCGAGCCGCGAGCGGCAGTTCGCGCGTGAGTTGCTGTATGGCTGCTACCCCTACCCCAACGAATTCGACCGCGCCTGTGCCCCGGCCTGGTGGGACAAGGCGCTGGAAAATCTCAACGAGCGCAACGGCCGCATCGCGCCGGAACAGTTGCGCCAGTGCCTGCGCCATCCGGGCTTGCGCTTGTCGCTGGGCGAGCGACGCAAGGACATCGAGGCACATCTGCTGAGAAACGCTTCCCACTGAGCCAGACTGGCCTTGCCCTGGCCGAGCGCGTAATCTCGCGCCATGCCTGCTATCAACCGCCTGCTGTGTATCCTGCTGCTCGCCTGCCTGAGCCCGATGGCGCTGGGCGATCGGTTGCGCCTGGTCAGCGACGACTGGGCGCCGTACATCTACCGGGATGCCGGCCAACCCAAGGGCATCGACTACGAAGTCACCAGCGAGGTGTTCAGGCGGCTGGGGGTCGAGGTGGACTGGCAGTTCCTGCCCTGGAAGCGCTGCCTGGCGATGGTCGAACAAGGCCTGGCCGACGGCGTGATGGATATTTTCCAGACCGACGCGCGCAAGGCCTACATGGTCTACCCCATGGAGCCCATGTCGGATGTCGAATTCGTGCTGTACCAGGCCAGCCGCCGGCGTCATGTCATCAGCCAGCTCAGCGACCTCCGCGACCTGACCGTGGGTACCTCGCCGGGCTATGCCTATGGCCCGGTATTCGAACAAGCGTCGGGTTTCAGGCGTGAACCGGGCCCCAGCCATGAAGCCAACTTCGGCAAACTCATGCTCGGGCGTATCGACCTGCTGGTGACCGACCGCAGGGTGGGGCGCTACCTGCGCCAGCAACTTGGCCTGGAACAACAAGTCGAAGAACTGCCTCTGGTGATCAGCCGCCAATCCCAATACCTGGGGCTGGCACGAAAGCCCGGGCGCGAACAGCTGGCCCAGGCCTTTGCAAATGAACTGCGACGGTTCAAGCAAGAGCCAGCCTATGTCGCGATAATCGAACGCTATATTGGCGACTCCGGCCATCTTCCTGACGCCGTTGAGCAGCAGGAAAGCAGCACGCTGCAATAGCTCTGTTATACTCGGGCCTTCCCGCCCGGCTCACGCCCGGACGCTCGGCCTCGCAACAAGCATCCCGATCGGCATTGACGCCCCTTGGCGTCTACCTCCCGCTTCCCGGATGCGCAGTGAAAGCCCAGCTGGACCGGACGCGATCGCATCCCACCGATGCCCGTCGCGCCAGGCAGAATATCCCAACGGGCCCAGCCCACACGAGAACAGGATTGCCCATGTCCTTTGCTTCCCTCGGTCTCTCCGAGGCACTTGTCCGCGCTATCGAAGCTGCGGGCTACACCCAGCCGACTCCGGTGCAACAGCGGGCCATTCCCGCCGTGTTGCAAGGCCGCGACCTGATGGTTGCCGCACAGACTGGTACTGGTAAAACCGGCGGCTTCGCCCTGCCGATCCTTGAGCGCCTGTTCCCGGCCGGTCACCCCGACAAATCCCAGCGCCATGGCCCGCGCCAACCGCGTGTCCTGGTGCTGACGCCGACTCGCGAGCTGGCAGCCCAGGTGCACGACAGCTTCAAGGTGTACGCCCGCGACCTGCCACTGGTCAGCGCCTGCGTCTTCGGCGGCGTAGGCATGAACCCCCAGGTCCAGGCCATCGCCAAGGGCGTCGACGTGCTCGTCGCCTGCCCTGGTCGCCTGCTCGACCTGGCCGGGCAAGGCAAGGTAGACCTGGCCCACGTCGAAATCCTGGTGCTGGACGAAGCCGACCGCATGCTCGACATGGGCTTCATCCATGACGTCAAGAAGGTCCTCGCCCGCCTGCCGGCCAAGCGCCAGAACCTGCTGTTCTCGGCGACCTTCTCCAAGGACATCACCGACCTGGCCGACAAGCTCCTGCATAACCCGGAGCGTATCGAGGTCACCCCGCCGAACACCACGGTCGAACGTATCGAGCAGCGCGTCTATCGCCTGCCCGCCAGCCACAAGCGCGCCCTGCTTGCGCACTTGATCACCCTGGGCGCCTGGGAGCAGGTGCTGGTGTTCACCCGCACCAAGCATGGCGCCAACCGTCTGGCCGAGTACCTGGAAAAGCACGGCCTGAGCGCCGCCGCGATCCACGGCAACAAGAGCCAGAACGCCCGCACCAAGGCCCTGGCCGACTTCAAGGCCAACGCTGTGCGCGTGCTGGTCGCCACCGACATCGCCGCACGCGGCCTGGATATCGACCAACTGCCCCATGTGGTCAACTTCGAGCTGCCGAACGTCGAGGAAGACTACGTCCACCGTATCGGCCGCACCGGCCGTGCCGGGCGTTCGGGCGAGGCCATTTCCCTGGTCGCGCCGGATGAAGAGAAGCTGCTCAAGAGTATCGAGCGCGTCACCAAGCAGAAGATCGCCGACGGCGACCTGATGGGCTTCGACCCAAGCCAGGTGGAAGCCGAGAAGCCTGAAGTACGCGAGCGTCCGCAAAACAGTGGCCGTGGTGGTCGCAACCAGCAGGCCCGTGGCGACGGCGGCAAAGACGGCAGCGGTGGCCGCAAGGACAAGGGCAAGGACAAAGGCAAGGCCAAGCCGCAAGCGGCGGAAAAGTCTGCCGACAAGGAAAAGGCTGGCGACAAGCAGCAGCCGCGCAAGCCGCGTGACAGGAAGCCGCGCGAGCAGCAAGCGAACCAGGCCAGCGCACCGAAGGCGACCGCCAACCGTGACCCGGAAGAGTTCCTGGACGACGACGTCGACAACTTCGGTAACCGCGCCGACTACGTCAGCCCCTACCAGAATGCCAAGAACCAAGGCCGCAACCGTCGCCCAGGTGGTGGTGCCGGCCAAGGTCAGCAAGGTCAGGCCAATGCCCCACGTAGTGGCGGTCAGGGTCAGGGTCAAGGCCGCAATGGCGGGCAACCCCGCAGCGCCAGCGGCGAAAAGCGCCCGCCGCGCAACAACAATGGTGGTGGTGGCCGTCGCGATGGCGGCGGTCGCAACCGCCCGGCTGGTCGCGACGATGCATTGCGCCAGGAACCGGCAGTGCGCAGCTCGCGTGAGCCGCAGAACCAGCCGGTGATCATCCGCAAGGAGTCCAAGCTCGACCGTTACCCGACGCCAGAGCAACTGGATGACCTGCCGAGCCGCCCGCGTGGCGAGCGCCCTGCGCTGCTGACCCGCAAAGGCTGAGTCTGTACCGACCTCATCGCCGGCTTGCCGGCGATGAGGCCCGAATAGAGAAACGAAAACGCCGCCCGATTGGGCGGCGTTTTTTATTGCCAAGGCAAAAGCTTACTTCTGCTTCACACCTTCGACACTGATATCCAGGTCCAGGGTCTGCGAGGTCGCACCCGGGCCCTTGATGCCGAAGTCGTTCAGGTTCAGCGTGGTGGTAGCGTTGAAGCCAGCACGCTCACCGCCCCATGGGTCCTTGCCTTCACCGTTGAAAGTGGCCTTGAAGGTCACCGGCTTGGTGACACCGTGCATGGTCAGATCACCAGTCACATCGGCGGTTTTTTCGCCAGTGGACTTGACGCTGGTGGAGACAAACTTCGCTTCAGGATATTTCTTCACGTCCAGGAAGTCTTTGCTGGCGATGTGCTTGTCACGCTCGGCGTGGTTCGACCACAGGCTGGCGGTATCCAGCTTGACGTTGATCTTGCTCGCTTCAGGCTTGGCGCTATCCCAAGTGAAGTCGCCGTCAAATTTCTTGAAGGTGCCGTGGATGAAGCTGTAGCCCAAGTGGCTGATTTTCCAGTCGACGAACGCATGCTGACCTTCCGTGTCGATCTTGTAATCGGCAGCCATGGCCTGGCCAGCGGAGATCAGAGCGGTACCGAGCGCCAGAGCGGCAAAAGTCTTTTTCAACATCCTTACTTCCTTCCCTTGCAATTGAGGTTGAGAGTCAAGCTTTGCGGCCCAGCATACGAGTCAGGGTCGCGTCACGGTCGATGAAATGGTGTTTCAAGGCTGCCAGGGCATGCAGCACGGCAAATATCACCAGGCCCCATGCCAACCAGAGATGAACGACACCCGCCACGTCAGCCTGATCGGGCAGATCGCTGATCAAGGCCGGCACATCGAACAACTCGAAGACCGGAATGCCAACGCCATCGGCGGTCGAAATCAGGTAACCGGCGGCCATCACTGCGAAAAGCCCCAGATACAACGCCAGGTGCCCCAACTTGGCGGCCACGCGAGTGAGCGGCCCGTGGTTGGCCGGCGCCGGCGGTGGTGGGCTGATGAAGCGCCAGAGCACACGCAACAGCATCACTGCCAGCAGCACCATGCCAATGCTCTTGTGCAGGTCGGGGGCAGATTTGCGCCAGGGGCTGTAGTAGTCGAGGCCGACCATCCACAAACCCAGGCCGAACAGGCCAAAAACTGCCAGTGCCACGCCCCAGTGCAGGACGATGCTGACGACGCCATAGCGAGAAGGTGAGTTGCGCAGTTGCATGATGCAGTGTTTCCCCGTGAAAGCTGAGCACAGACTAACGCGAAACGTATCGAAGAAAAGCGGAAAAAATCGCTTTGGATTATCGAGAAAACCGATAGGTAGTGTGTGAGATTGCTATTAAGGAAACATTAACGATAGCGGGGAATCTGAAGTTGTCAGCACCGGCCTCTTCGCGGGACAAGCCCGCTAAGAGGCCGGTAGGGCCAGGAGCTTAGCTGGCTTTTGCCTGGGCGTTGGTCACCGCTTTCTTGGCCGGCTCGGTCTTGGCGGTGGCTTTTTTCGGCTCGGCTTTATGCGCCTGTTTTGCTGCAGGCTTGTGCGCGGGCGCCTGCTTGGCCGGTGCCGCCTTGATGCCGGCAGGTTTGGCAGGTTCTTCCTTGGCAATCGGCGCGGGCACAGCAGCAGGTGCAGCAGACGGCGCTGGGGACGCTTCCTCGGCCTTGGCAACCGGTACAGCCTTCACCTCAGGCTTGTCAGCACCGCCAAACAGCCGCGAGAAGAACCCGCCCTTGTCCTTCGCCGCCACCGCGCCTGCGGTTGCAGCGGCCGCCACCGGCAACGCCTTGGCCGGGTCGAACGATTTACCGGCGAGCAAGTCCTGTACCTGGCTGGCCGCACGCTGGCCACTGCGCAGGGCGCCTTCGAGGGTGCCTGGATAAAGGGCATCGGTGTGCTCACCTGCGAAGGCAATGCGCTGCACCGGGCGCTCCCACAGGCGCCAATACTTGCTGATCTGTCCCGGACCGTAGGCCAGGTAGGCACCGCCCGTACCGGCGTCGGTGCTGTAGCGCTTGAGCTCGTAGCCGGTGAACGAGCCACGGGCCTGTGGATAGAAGGCATGCAGGCGGATCAGCACCTGATCGACCATCTGCTTGTCACCGAAGGCCTGCAGCAGGCGCGCATTGTCGCCGGACAGGTTGATTACCACATTGGCGCCGCCCTTGAGTGCAGGCTCGATCCACAGCATGCCAAGGCCCACGTTGCTGTAGATCTCGCCGGTCATGCGCGAACGGCTTTCCCAGACCGGCTGCTTGAACTTGAGCATCAGCTGGTCGCGCCAACCGTAGTTGGTGCCCCTGAGCGCTGCCACATGCTGGGTATCCAGGACCGGCGTCATCTGGATCTTGGCCAGGGCCCGCAGGGGCACGGCCATGACCACGTAATCGGCCTGGTAGCTGGCACTGCCGGCCTTGACCGTGACGCTGTCCTTGTCCTGGACGATGGAGGACACCGGCGAGTTGGTCTTGATGGTTTTCAGCTGCTTGACGAACGCCTGGGCCAGCACCGGGCTGCCGCCTGGCAAACGCGCGGCACGCAGGTCACGGTCGCTGACACCACGGTACACCCGGCTTTGCTGGGCGAAGTAGAGCAGCGAAAGGCGCGACGGCTCATCGTATCGGGTACGGATCTGCTGGTTGATCAGCTGCCGCGCGGTGGTCGGCAACTGCAACTTGTCCAGCCAGGTGGACACGTTCATCTGGTCGAGGGCGAACAGCGTGCTGGTCGCCTGCGGGTTGAGCGGGTCGTCGATCGAGCGGGCCAGATCGTCGAGGGTCTTCTCGTAACGCTTGATCGCCTCGGCGGTTGCGGGTTGCTTGGTAGGCAGGTCCGTGGCGCTGAAGTACTCGCCATCGATCAGGTAGCCAGGGGTTCGCACGAACTCCGGTGCCGGCAGTGTCTCCAGCTTGAACCGATCCAGGTACTGGTTGAGTACCGGCTGCGCCTTGCTGTTGCCGATCCATTCGCTGTTGGCCAGACCCGAGCGACCGCCCATGCCCGCCTTGGCTTCCAGCAAGGTCACCTGCCAGCCCTTGTTCTGCAGCTCATAGGCCGCGGTCAGGCCAGCCAGGCCACCACCCACGACGATCGCCGAAGGTGTCTTGTCCTTGGCCAGCGTGGCGCCGCTGGACACACCGATCAATACCAACGCGCACAGGCGCACCCAAGCAGCAGCCATGATGGCGAACTCCGAGTCAAACGTTACAGAAATGGGAAGAGGCAGGAATGCCCCGAGATGATGCGTTAAGAATACGTCAGGTCTGCATACCCTGCCACTACAGCGACATCAAGTTCCCTTGGCTACTGACATTTTTGCCAGTAGCCAAGCCTCGCGCCGCTACGCGATGCTTTCGCAGGTGGCTAGAAAACCGACAAAAGGAGCTGCGGCATGATCTATGAGGAGCACTTCGCGCACGTCGACAGGCAATTTCTGTCACACAAGCAGTCATTTCGTACCCCATCCGGCTTGAGCATCCGCTCCAACGGCACCTCCTGGACCGGTTTTCATGAAGCCTTCAAAGGCAAGGACGGCACTGAGCTGGTGATCGGCGAGCACAGCGACGTGGAAATCGCCTTCAACCAGGAGGTCGAGCACCTTCGCCTCGAATACTACGTGGTCAGCGATCAGTCGTTCGACAATGTGCAAATGCTGCTGGATACCGATGGCTACGACATCGACCTGATCGCGCCGATCCCGCGCAACTTCTACTGGCTCACGCTATCGGGCAGCGGCTACACCGAGTTCAAGCCTGGCCCCATCGCCACCCAGCCCTACCATCAGGACATCGACGGGCCGTTTCGACGCCTGACCATCTCCACTTCGCAGGCCGGCACCGTGCACATTCGCAAGCTCGAATGGACCCGCACCTGTCGCCATTGACCCTTAGCGGTTGTCCTGCCTCCTGGCATTGCTTAGGCTTACGCGGTCAAACCAAGCCGCAATGCCAGGAGAAGTGCCGATGGGCCTCAACGATCAGTGGATGCAACGCGACCTCAAGGTCCTGTGGCACCCCTGCACCCAGATGAAAGACCACGAGCAACTGCCACTGATCCCGATCAAGCGCGGTGAAGGCGTGTGGCTCGAAGACTTCGATGGCAAACGCTACCTGGATGCGGTCAGCAGCTGGTGGGTCAATGTGTTCGGCCATGCCAACCCGCGCATCAACCAGCGCATCAAGGATCAGGTCGATCAGCTGGAGCACGTGATTCTGGCCGGCTTCAGCCACCAGCCGGTCATCGAGCTGTCCGAACGGCTGGTCGCCATGACGCCGGCCGGGCTTGACCGTGTGTTCTATGCCGACAACGGCTCGTCGTGCATCGAAGTGGCGCTGAAAATGAGCTTCCACTACTGGCAGAACATCGGCAAACCTGCGAAAAAACGCTTCGTCACCCTGACCAACAGCTACCACGGCGAAACCATTGCCGCCATGTCGGTCGGCGACGTGCCCCTGTTCACCGAAACCTACAAGGCATTGCTGCTCGACACCCTCAAGGTGCCCAGCCCGGACTGCTACCTGCGCCCCGAGGGCATGAGCTGGGAAGAACATTCTCGCAACATGTTCGCGGCCATGGAGCAGACCCTGGCCGAACACCACGAGACCGTTTCGGCAGTCATCGTCGAGCCGCTGATCCAGGGCGCCGGCGGCATGCGCATGTACCACCCGGTCTACCTCAAGCTGCTGCGCGAGGCCTGCGACCGCTATGGCGTGCACCTGATCCACGACGAGATCGCCGTCGGCTTCGGCCGCACCGGCACGATGTTCGCCTGCGAGCAGGCCGGTATCCGCCCAGACTTCCTGTGCCTGTCCAAGGCCTTGACCGGCGGCTACCTGCCGCTGGCTGCCTGCCTGACCACCGACACCGTGTACCAGGCGTTCTACGACGATTACCCGACCCTGCGCGCCTTCCTCCACTCGCACAGCTACACCGGCAACCCGCTGGCCTGCGCCGCCGCCCTGGCGACCCTGGATATCTTCGAGCAGGACAACGTGATCGAAGCCAACAAAGCGTTGTCGGCACGCATGGCCAGCGCCACCGCGCACCTGGCCGACCACGCCCATGTCGCCGAAATCCGCCAGACCGGCATGGCCCTTGCGATCGAGATGGTGCAAGACAAGGCTGGCAAGGTCGCCTACCCCTGGCAGGAGCGTCGTGGCCTGAAGGTGTTCGAGCACGCGCTGTCCCGTGGCGCCCTGTTGCGGCCGCTGGGTAGCGTGGTGTACTTCCTGCCACCGTATGTCATTACCCCGGAGCAGATCGACTTCCTCGCCGAAGTGGCCAGTGAAGGCATCGATATCGCCACGCGGGAAAGCGTCAGCGTCGCCGTACCGGCGAACTTCCACCCTGACTTCCGCGATCCGGGCTGACCGAACAACCCTTGCACTGCCTTGTAGGAGCGGCCTTGTGTCGCGAAAGGGCCGCAAAGCGGCCCCCGGCATGTTGCAGCGCCGCTGAAACCCTGGGGCTGCCCTGCAGCCCTTTCGCGACACAAGGCCGCTCCTACAAGGACCGATGTCCAACTTCTTCCTGAGCAGAACCATGAGACTGTCCCGCTTCTTCATCGACGCCCCCCTGAGCCTTGGCGAGCACGACCTGCCCGAAGCCCAGGCCCACTACATCGGCCGCGTACTGCGCATGGCCCCCGGCGATGCCGTGCAGCTGTTCGACGGCAGCGGCCAGGAATACCTCGGCCAGTTGCTCGAAGTGGGCAAGAAGACCGTGCGCGTCAGCCTCGACCAGGCTGTGCCAGGCCAGGCCGATTCGCCGTTGCATATCCACCTGGGCCAGGGCCTGTCCCGCGGCGAGCGCATGGACTGGGCCATCCAGAAGGCCACCGAGCTGGGCGTCAATGAAATCACTCCGATCGTCAGCGAACGCTGTGAAGTGCGCCTCAAAGACGAGCGCGCCGACAAACGCCTGGCCCACTGGCGCCAGGTAGCCATCAGCGCCTGCGAGCAGTGCGGCCGATCGACCCTGCCGGTGATCCACCCGCCAGTGACCCTGGCCGAGTGGATCAAGGGCAGTGAAGCTGACCTGAAACTGGTCCTGCACCCGGTCGCCGAACCGCTGACCAGCCACGAAAAACCAGCGCGCCTGGCCTTCCTCATCGGCCCCGAAGGCGGCTTGAGCGAGGCGGAAGTCGACCAGGCCAAGGCAGCTGGCTTCCACGCCGCCCGCCTCGGCCCCCGCGTGCTGCGCACAGAGACTGCGCCCGTGGTGGCACTCGCGGTGGCTCAGCAGTTGTGGGGCGATTTTTCGTAACTACCGCACGTAGAACGACACCGCGACGAAGTGCATGAGGCTGCCGGCAATCACGAACAGGTGCCAGATGCCATGCCAGTGGCGGAAACGGCTGTCGAAGGCGAAGAAGAGGATGCCCACGGTGTAGAACACCCCGCCGGCCGCCAGCCAGGTGAAGCCGGCGGTGCCGAGGCTGTTCAGCAAGGGCTTGACCGCCACCAGGACGATCCAGCCCATCACCGCGTAGATGACGATCGACAGGACCCGGGCTTCGGAGCGCGGTTTTATTTCCTGCAGCATGCCGATCACCGCCAGGCCCCAGACCACGCCGAACAGGCTCCAGCCCCAGGGGCCGCGCAGGCTGACCAGACAAAATGGTGTGTAGCTGCCAGCGATCAGCAGGTAGATCGACAGGTGATCGAGCTTGCGCATGATCACCTTCGCGCGGCCGCGGGTGCTGTGGTAAAGGGTCGAGATGCTGTAGAGCAACAGCAGCGTGGCGCCGTAGATGGAGAAACTGACGATCTTCCAGGGGTCGCCCTGCAGGCCTGCGACGACGATCAGCCAGATGGCACCGATACAGGCCAGGACGGCACCGACCAGGTGGGTCCAGGCGTTGAAGCGTTCACCGTAATACATGCAAACACAGACCTCCTTGGGTGGGCTGGGTTCCTCATTCCTTCAGTTGCGGCCCCGCGAAAGGGCCATCAGCTTCACATCCTACCCAACCCCAGGTTGCAATTGCGCGTCACGTACCAGCCTTTCCAGCGCGCCCAGGTCCGGCACCCGCGCCACCTGATCACCCACCTGCACCGCCGCCAGCTCCAGGCTGCCCAGCGCCACGTCCACATAGTTGAGCTGGCTGTCGAGCTTGCACGACCGTGGAATGTCCTGCAGCAGCACCGCCAGATAACGCAAGCCGGTATCGCCCAGGGCATTGAGCACCACGATGCGCGCTCGCTCGCCACACGGCGTCTCGCCCCCACAGGCGGCCTCGAAACCGATCAGCGGCAGGTGTTGCTGACGCCAGTCGATCCAGCCCAGGTGCCACGCGGGCTCGCCCGGCTGGCAGAACAGGTTGCGCTGGCCAATCAGTTCGGCCACGGCCACATTCGGCAGCACCAGGATTCGGTCGCCCAACGGCAACAACAGGCCCGTCAGGCTGCTACGCTGGCCGGCGATCAGTTCAAGCATGGTGCTGGCTCCAGTGGGCGATGCTCTGCAGCAACACCGATTCCTGGTACGGCTTGCCCAGGTAGTCGTTGACGCCAATCGCCATGGCCCGGTCGCGGTGCTTCTGCCCGGTGCGTGAGGTGATCATGATGATCGGCAGGTCCTTGAGCCGCTCATCGCGGCGAATGCGGGTGGCCACTTCGAATCCATCCATGCGCGGCATCTCGATATCCAGCAGCAGCACGTCGGGGCGGTGCTCTTCCAACAGGGCCATGGCGTCGACCCCGTCCTTGGCCGTCAGCACGCTCATGCCATGGCGTTCGAGCAAGCGGCTGGTGACCTTGCGCACCGTCACCGAGTCGTCCACCACCATCACCAGCAAGGCGCGCCGCGGTGCCGGCCCGAACAGGGTACTCTGCACCCCGCTGCCGCCCGGCAGGCGCGCCAGGCGGCGTTGCTGGCCGCGCAGCTGGCCGAGCAGATCGAGAATCAGCACCACCCGACCATCGCCCAGCAGGGTTGCGCCCGACAGCCCCGCCACGGCGGCGAACTGTGGCCCGAGGCTCTTCACCACGATCTCGCGGCTCGGCGACAGGGTGTCGACCTGAATCGCGAACGATTGCTCCTGGGAATGCACCAGCAGCACCGGCAGCGGCACGCTCTGCCCCAACAGGCCAGGCCGTGGCAGCCCTTGCAGCAGTTCGCCCAGGTAACGCAGCTCGTATTCATGGCCGGCATACACGTAGCGCGGCACCTCCAGCTGGTAGCAGGCAGCCAGCTCGGCCGGTGGCACGCGGACGATGCCCTCGATGGTGTTGAGCGGGATGGCGTACTGCTCCTCGCCCATGTGCACCATCAGGGCGCGGTTGATCGACACCGTGAACGGCAGGCGAATCAGGAAGCGCGCCCCCTTGCCCTGGGCCGATTCGATCGTCATCGAGCCGCCAAGCTGCTTGACCTCTTCGTGCACCACGTCCATGCCCAGGCCACGCCCGGAAATCTGGGTGATCTTCTCGGCTGTGGAAAAACCGGGGCGCAGGATGAACTGAAGGATTTCGTGATCGTTCAAGTTGGCCTGCGGGTCCAGCAGGCCCCGCTTGATAGCTTTGCGTCGCACCGCGTCCAGTGGAACGCCAGCGCCATCGTCAGTCATTTCGATGACGATATCGGCGCCTTCATGCAGCAAGTTCAACGCGATCGTACCCTGCTCCGGCTTGCCGGCGGCCAGGCGCACTTCGCGGGCCTCCAGGCCATGGTCGACGGCATTGCGCAGCATGTGTTCGAGCGGCGCGACCATGCGTTCGAGTACGCTGCGGTCCAGCTCGCCTTCGGCGTTGCCGACCACCAGTTCGACCTGCTTGCCCAGCTCGCTCGCCACTTGCCGTACGACCCGCTGCAGGCGCGGCACCAGGCGCTCGAACGGCACCATCAAGGTCGCCGTCAGGCCTTCCTGCAACTGGCTGTTCACCCGCGCCTGCTGCTGCAGCAGGCTGTAGGCCTCCTGGGCGCGCTGGGTCAGTGTCTCTTTCAGGTCGAGCAAGTCGGAGGCCGATTCGAACAAGGCCCGCGACAACTGCTGCAACTGGGAATGGCGGTCCATCTCCAGCGGGTCGAAGTCTTCGTAGGCATCGCCTTCGAAGGGTTGCCGGCTGGTCATACGCCCCTGGGTCTCGTTGTCCAGGCGCAACAGCTGGTCGCGCATGCGCTCCAGTGTGGTTTCCATCTCGTTCAGGGCGAACTGGGCGTCGTTGACCTGCTGCTCGATGCGCCCGCGGATGACCGAATGCTCGCCGGCCAGGTTGCCCAGGTCGTCGAGCAGCTCGGCGTCGACCTTGACCATATCACCAGCCGCGCGCTCCGGCGCAGCGCTGGGCAACTCGGCGGGCGCCGCTTCGGCCGGGGCCTGCCCGGCGACACTGTCGGTCAGTGCGGCGCTGCTGAAGTTGCGGATGTAGTCGATCAGTGCGGTGGCCGCATGCAGCGGCTGACCCAGGCGCGCGGCATCGAGCATGTGCGCCAGGCGGTCGTGGCAGTTCTGCAAGAGTGCGAACAGCGGCGCGCTGGGCGGCAAGCGCCCGGCAGCCAGCAACTCGTAAAGGAACTCAAGTTCGTGGGCAAGATCGCCGATGGCGGCGATCTCGACCATGCGTGCCCCCCCCTTGAGGGTATGCAGGTCACGCAGCAGGTTATCCACCTCGACGCTGTTGCGCGGCTCTGCCTGCCAGCGTGCCAGCGCGGCAGCAGCGCTTTCGACGATGTCCGAGCTTTCTTCGAGGAAGACTTCCAGCAGCTCCTTGTCGCCCGGGCTGTCGACCTCCTCGGTCAGTTCCACGGATGCCGGCAGTGGCGTCACCGACCCCGGCGCCACCAGGCCCGTGGCATCCGGCGCCAGGGCACCGGCCAGCAAGCCACGCAGGCTGTCGACGCAATCGGCGCGGGGCGTCAGCTCCTGGCCGGCGGCGACCTGGTCAAGCATATCGAGGAGCGCTTCATGGGCCTGGTGGGCCTGGGCGAAAAAGTGCGCATCGGCCCCCAGGCTGCCCTCTTCCACTGCGCCATACACGTCCAGCAGTGCTTCGCAGACATCGTCCATCTGCCAGAGGTCGGCCAGGTGGGCCGAATGGCACAGCGTGGTCAATTCATCGAGCAGGCTGTCCAGCGACTGGCGCTGGCCCGGTTGCTCTTGCCAGCGCGACAGCAGCGACTCGGCATCCAGCAGGATGTCCATGGCCTGGGCCAGGAAGCTGGCGGTGCGCTGTGGGTCGCGCGCGTTGCGCCGCGCATGGGACTGCTCGTCATGCAGGGTTGCCAGGCGCTCGTCCACCGCCTCGCCGACCTGTTCGATCAACTGCGCCGCGCCCGCGATAGCGGCCAGCGGGGTGCTGCCCAATTGCGCCAGGCCTTGCTGGAACAAGGCACGCGCCGCGTCCAGCCAGGCGATTTCAGCGCTCTGCAAGGGCAATTGGTGACTGCGGTATTCGCGAACCAGGCGATCGAAAGCCGTGGCCAGTTCGGCGATCGGCATCACGCCGGCCATGGCGGCACTGCCCTTGAGCGTGTGCAGGGCGCGCTGCAGTTCATCGCTAACGGGGGTGTCCTGGCCCTTGGCCGCCTGCAGGTAGTCACTCAGGCTGGCCAGATGGCCCTGAGCCTCATTGCGGAAGATGTCCAGCAGCTGAGGATCGAGGCCCTCGATTTCGGCACTGACGGGTGTGTCGCTCTCGGCAAGCGCATGCAGATGGCTGGCCAACTGCTCGATCTCGGTCACTTGTGGCATCTGCCCGGCGGCGAAGTCAGCCAGCAGGTCCGGCAGGTGCACAACCACCTGCTGCAGCGCCACGGCCCCCTCTGGCGCAAGGGCGATACGCCGTTCGAGCACGCGATTGAGCAGGTGTTCGCCCCCCCAGGCCAGCTCGGCGACGGCCTGGGCATGCACCATGCGACCGCTGCCCTTGAGCGTGTGCAAATCGCGGCGCAGCGCCACCAGGGCTTCGTACAGGCTGTTGTCGGCGCGCCAGCGCAACCAGTGCCGCTCGATTTCCGGCAGCAGCTCGCCGGCCTCTTCGAGAAACACCTCGCGCAACTCGTCATCGATGCCATCGCTGTCGCCGTCATGGCTTGGCTGCGCGTCGCCATGGCTGCACTGCACGCCCAGCGCCGCCAGGCTGGCGCGGGCCATGTCGAGGAACGGTTGGCCATCGGCCAGCGGGTCGGCGACGCGCCATTGCAGGTAGCACTCGCCGGCACTGAGCGCCTGCGCCAGATGATCCAGCTCATCCGCTGGCGGCTCCACGTCCAGGTGCTGCAACCAGCCCTGTACATACGCGGCGCTTGCGCCAAACACCTGCGCAGCGGCCGGCAGCATCAGCATCGCCAGCGCCCCGCGCACCTGCTGCAACAAGCCCGGCAACGGCTGCAGGCGTTGCCGCGGCCAGCCGGACTCCAGGCAATCGCCTATCAGGTCCTTGGCCTGCTGCAACACGGCCAGCGATTCGTTCAGCACCAGCTGGCGGATTTCTGCCAGGTCCGAACCCGGCAGCCCGTTTTGCCCGCCCTCCTCCAGAGGGCCGACCATGCCATTGAGGCTGGCCTCCACGTACAGCAGGGCGCCCGCCACATCCATCAGCACCGGGTCATCCACGGCGCGCTCGCCCTGGGCCAGGGCCTGCAGCGCCAGGACCTGGTCGATGATGACGCGCCGAGGTTGCTGGAAACCCAGCACCGCCAAGGTGTCGGCAACATGCCGCAACGGTGCCAGCAAAGCGTCAAGCTGTTCGATGTGCTGGCGATCACCCCGCACGAACTGGTCCAGGCGCTCCTTGATCCGCACCAGGTCGTCGCACAGGGCCGTCACCACCGAACGCAAGGCATCACGGCCTGACCCGGCCTGCACCTGCTCACGCCAGTTACCCAGCGACAGGTCGAGGTTGGCCAGGTCATCGGACCCTGCGAAGCGTTGCGCCGCGCCACTGATCAGGCTGCCCTGGGCCAACGGCTCGACGCCACGGCAGGCACGCAGCTGGTTGAGCAGCGGCAGCATCACCAACGGCAGGTCATGGCGTGCCCCGCGCAGTCGCTCCAGGTACGAGGGCAGTTGCTCGAGCCCGCGAAACAACGGGCCCAGACAGTCGCCGCGCGGGCTCACCTGGCCATCGGCCAAGGCCTTGGCCAGCAGCTCCAGCTCTTCGGCCAGGCGCGTGGCGCCGCGCAGTTCGAGCATGCGCAGGCAACCATGCACCTGGTGCAGGTTGTCCACCACAAAGGCCAGGATGGAGCGGTCGTCAGTCTCGCCGGCAAAGCGTTCCAGGGCTTGGCGCGCCTGGCCCAGGCAGTCGAGGATCGCCGCCCGGGTCCAGGCCAGGGCGACCGTGTCGTGGCGCTCGGGGCTCACTGCTGCAGAAGCCATGGGTATGTCCCTCAACGCCGTTCAGCCGGGGTCGGCAAGGTAAAGCCAGACACTGAACGACGCATCTCACTGGCCATGCGCGCCAGGTGCCGGATGCTGTCGGCGGTGGCGCCGGAGCCAGCGGAGGTCTGCGCGGTAATCTGCTGGATGACCGCCATGGTGTGGGAAATCTGCCCCGCCGAGGAGGTTTGCAATTGGGCGGCGTCGGAGATGCTGTGGATAAGTTCGGCCAGGTTCTGCGACACCCCTTCGATTTCCGCCAGCGCCACCCCGGCGTCCTGGGCCAGGCGCGCGCCACGTACCACTTCGGCGGTGGTCTGCTCCATGGAGATCACCGCCTCGTTGGTGTCGGCCTGAATGGTCCGCACCAGCGCCTCGATCTGCCGCGTGGCCGAGGACGAACGCTCGGCCAGCCGCTGGACTTCGTCGGCCACCACGGCAAAGCCACGGCCGGCCTCGCCGGCCAGGGATGCCTGGATCGCCGCGTTGAGCGCCAGGATGTTGGTCTGGTCGGCAATGTCGTCGATGAGGTTGACGATGTCGCCGATCTCCTGTGAAGACTCGCCCAGACGCTTGATGCGCTTGGCAGTGTCCTGGATCTGCTCGCGGATGTTGTCCATGCCGTTGATGGTGTTGTGCACCACTTCGTTGCCCTTGTTGGCGATGGCCACCGAACGTTCAGCCACCTTGGCCGACTCGTAGGCATGGGCCGAAACCCGGTCGATCGATTCGACCATGTCGCCCACCGCCTCCGACGCCTCGCTGATCTGGTCGGCCTGGTGCTCCGAGGCCTTGGCCAGCTGGCGGGCAGTGTTCTGCGTGTCCTGCACGGCCGCTGCCACCTGCTCGGCACTGTGGTTGATGGTCGCCACCAGGTCGCGCAGCTGGTCGACCGAATAGTTGATCGAGTCGGCGATGGCGCCGGTGAAATCCTCGGTAACCGATACGGTGACGGTCAGGTCGCCGTCGGCCAGTTCCTCGATTTCATCGAGCAGGCGCATGATCGCCTGCTGGTTGCGTTCGTTCTTTTCGGCGGTCTCGCGCAGCTGGCGGTTAGTGGTACGCACCATCACCAGGCCGATCAGGATGATCGAGGCCAGCGCCAGCAGGCCCAGGACGTAGCCGCCAACCGTATCCAGGGTACGGCCACCGGCCAGGTTCTCGAAGCCGTTGGCCAGGTGCGAGGCCTCTTCGAGCAGGGTCTGCGACAGGCTGAATATATTGCCCGCGGCCTCGCGCACGCGGAACAGCTCGGGCGAGGTTTCGAGGATTTCATCCACCGAGCCTGCGACGAACTGGAACAGCTCGGCGATTTCCGCCAACCGTGCACGGGCGTCGGCGTCCTCGACACGGGTGACCTGAATGGCCGGGTTGCCCGCGAGCATGCCTTCAAGCACCTGGCCGAAACGGCTGGCATCGCGGCCGAAGGCATCGGCCGCCTGGGCGGCGGTGTCGTCGCCGGCCAACACCGTATTGACCGAGCCGAGGATACGTTCGGCAAGCAGCAATTGGCGCTGGGCCACCACCACCTGGTTGGCCGGCGCGCCGCTCTGCAGCAGGATCTCGACGACTTTTTCGTACTCCACCTGCAGTTGCGGCACGGTTTCGGCGAGGGTCGCCGCCACCTGGTGCAGCGACAGCACGGTCTGTTCGCTGGCGAGGATGGTGTCGGTGTTCTTGCGCAGGTTTTCCCAATCCTGGCGCACCGCCTCCATTTCATCGCGCACGGTGACCGGTGCCGCCGGCAGGCCGGTGGACTTGTCACCTTCGCGCAGGTAGCTCCAGCGCCGCTCGAAATCGTTGCGCGCATCCGACAGCAGCTTGAAGGCCAGGGCCTTGCCCGCCGCCGCCTCGGTGGCGTTCTTGGCGATGCGCTGGGACAGCACGCGCAACTCGCCGGCATGGCCGATGTACTGCTTGTCGTGGTTGGACTGGGTGTTGAGGTAGGCGAAATTGGCGAACAGCAGGATGATCGACAGGATCAGTACCACGAACAGCACGGTGATCTGCACGATGCTGCGCGTGCGCGGGGTCATGCTGTTGGGGGCGACGCTGGTGGCCGGCTTGTTCACGTTCGAAAGTCCTATAGCGCCACATCGAGAAACCCCGGCGCCTGGGCCAGGGCGAAGGGGCTGAAGATCGCCCAGTTGCGTTCACGCGGGAAGTGCCCCTGCACGAAACGGGCGGCGGCGCGCAGCAGCGGCTGCGGCGGCGACAGTTCCAGGCTGCTCAAGGCGAAATGCTGCAGACCCAGGACTTCGTCCACCAGCAGGCCGACGAACAGGTCCTCGTGGTCCAGCACCAGCACCCGTCGCTGCTTGCCCGGGGCCGCCGGGCCGAGGCCGAAGAAACGGCTCAGGTCCATCACCGGCAACAAACGGCCACGCAGGTTGGCCACCCCGCAGACCCACGGCTGCACGCCCGGTACGCGGCTGCTGCGCGGCTCGCGCAACACTTCGGCGACTTCGCCCATGGGTGCCACGAACCACTGCCCGGCGATGCGAAAACCGATGCCGCTCCATTGCTGCAGGCGGGTGTCCTGCGGGGGCTGGTCGGCCACCAGCAGGCGGCAGCGCCGGTCGATGTCCAGCAACAGCTCGAAGGCGGTCAGCGACGCGCCCTGGGGGCGGGTGGTCAAGCGCCGAGCACTTCGTTGAGCTTGGCGATCAGGGCGTCTTCTTCCACCGGCTTGGTGACGAAACCACGCGCGCCTTGGCGCTGCGCCCAGATACGGTCGGTTTCCTGGTCCTTGGTGGTCACGATCAGCACTGGAATCGCGCTGGTTTCCGGGTCCTTGCTCAATTGGCGGGTGGCCTGAAAACCGTTCATGCCGGGCATGACGATATCCATCAGCACCGCATCGGGTTTCTCCTGGCGGGCCAGGGCCACCGCGTCGGCGCCGTTGTTGGCCTTGAGCACCTGGTGCCCGTGTTTTTCCAGCCAGGCGGTCAGTTTGTACATCTCAGTCGGCGAGTCGTCGACAATCAGAACTCGGGCCATGCTGTTTCCCCATCAGGAAATAGAGAGGCCGCGCCACCTCGGGCACGGTCAGGGTGCGTGTTGTTCCTGCGCGGCGAAACCGGGCACATGGGCCCGGATCGCGTCGAGCAGTTCGTCCTTGCCAAAGGGCTTGGTCAGGAACTGGTCGGAGCCGACCACCCGGCCGCGGGCCTTGTCGAACAGGCCATCGCGTGACGACAGGAGAATCACCGGAATGTCCTTGAAGGCACTGTTGTGCTTGATCACGGCGCAGGTCTGGTAGCCATCCAGGCGCGGCATCAGCACATCGACGAAAATGATCTGCGGCTGGTGGTCGACGATCTTGGCCAGGGCATCGAAGCCGTCACTGGCGGTGATCACCTCACAGCCCGCTTCGCCGAGCAACATCTGCGCGGTGCGGCGGATCGTGCGTGAATCGTCGATCACCATCACCTTCAGGGGTTGTTCCATAAGTTGCTACCATCGCTGCACATTGTGGGCTGCAAGCCGCGGATGGCTTGGAGCTTGAAGCTGAAGGCATTTTTAGCACACTCCCGGAGCCCATTCCATCTGCCGCCCCCTTGACCCGCGGCGTTCGCGGCGCCACCCTGAGCCACTTTTCTTTCGATTCGTCGCGGCCACCGGCCGCCAAGAGGAACCACCCCCATGAGCGTTCGCCTCGGCATTGTCATGGACCCCATCGCGTCCATCTCCTACAAGAAGGACAGCTCGCTGGCCATGCTGCTGGCCGCCCAGGCCCGCGGCTGGAGCCTGTTCTACATGGAGCAGCGCGACCTGTACCAGGCCCAAGGCAAGGCCCGCGCGCGCATGCGCCCGCTCAACGTGTTCGCCGACCCGGCGCGTTGGTTCGAGCTGGGTGAGGAGCAGGACAGCCCCCTGGCCGAACTGGACGTGATCCTGATGCGCAAGGACCCGCCGTTCGACATGGAGTTCGTCTACAGCACCTACCTGCTGGAACAGGCCGAGGCTGAAGGCGTGCTGGTGGTCAACCGCCCGCAGAGCCTGCGCGACTGCAACGAAAAACTGTTCGCCACGCTGTTCCCGCAGTGCACGCCGCCGACCCTGGTCAGCCGCCGCCCGGACATCATTCGCCAGTTCGCCGCCGAGCACGGCGACGTGATCCTCAAGCCGCTGGACGGCATGGGCGGTACCTCGATCTTCCGTCACCGGGTGGGCG
This sequence comes from Pseudomonas sp. NPDC089395, assembly GCF_044749525.1. Taxonomy (NCBI): domain Bacteria; kingdom Pseudomonadati; phylum Pseudomonadota; class Gammaproteobacteria; order Pseudomonadales; family Pseudomonadaceae; genus Pseudomonas; species Pseudomonas sp. NPDC089395. Next base: position 91,907 of record NZ_JBIVID010000007.1, on the reverse strand, counting down.
ACCCCAACCTGTCGGTGATTCTGGAAACCCTGACCGCGCTGGGTGCCCAGCAGATCATGGCGCAGGCGTACCTGCCGGCGATCAAGGACGGCGACAAGCGCATCCTGATGATCGACGGCGAACCGGTGGATTACTGCCTGGCACGCATCCCGGCCAGCGGCGAGACCCGCGGCAACCTGGCCGCCGGTGGCCGCGGCGAAGCCCGCCCACTGAGCGAGCGCGACCGCTGGATCGCCGCCCAGGTCGGCCCGACCTTGCGCGAAAAGGGCCTGCTGTTCGTGGGCCTGGATGTGATCGGCGACTACCTCACCGAAATCAACGTCACCAGCCCCACCTGCATCCGCGAGATCGACGCGGCCTACAACACCGATATCGGTGGCAAGCTGATGGATGCCATTGATCGCCAGCTCAAGGCGCGCTGACCGCCAACGCGGAGCAATGACGCGGAGTGGGGTATGATGCCGGTCCTATTCGACTGAGCTGCTGCCCCGCCCCGCGGTTGCTGGATACCTGATGACGCTGCCCGCCGACATCCCCGCCGACTTTCAGCCACCCCGCATTCGCCCGGTGGACCGGCTTGGCTTTACCCTGTTCCTGGCTGCCCTGGTGCACCTGGCGCTGATCCTTGGCGTGGGTTTTACCGTGGTCAAACCGGCTGAAATCCGCCAGACCATGGACATTACCCTGGCCACCTTCAAGAGCGAGAAAGCGCCCGAGAAGGCCGACTTCCAGGCCCAGGAAAACCAGCAGGGCAGCGGTACCCTGGAGAAGAAGGCGGTGCCCAAGACCACCGAAGTGGCGCCCTTCCAGGACAGCAAGATCAACAAGGTCACGCCGCCGCCGGCCGCCAAGCCCGAGGTAGTGCCGCCGCCGGCACCGGCGAAGTCCGCCGTGGCCACCAAGGCCCCCAAGCCGCAGAAGGTCGAGCCCAAGCCCAAGGAAAGCAAGGCGCAGCCCAAGCCTGCGGCCGCCACGCCGGACTTCGACAGCTCGCAGCTGTCGAGCCAGATCGCCAGCCTTGAAGCCGAGCTGTCCAACGAACAGCAGATGTACGCCAAGCGCCCGCGCATTCACCGCCTCAATGCCGCCTCGACCATGCGCGACAAGGGTGCCTGGTACAAGGAGGAGTGGCGCAAGAAGGTCGAGCGGGTGGGTAACCTCAACTACCCCGATGACGCGCGGCGCCAGCAGATCTACGGCAACTTGCGGATGATGGTGTCGATCAACCGCGATGGCTCGCTGTACGAGGTGCTGGTGCTGGAATCGTCCGGGCAGCCGGTGCTCGACCAGGCGGCGCAGCGCATCGTGCGGCTGGCGGCGCCGTTTGCGCCGTTTACCGGGGATCTGGCGGAGTTCGACCGGCTGGAGATCATTCGTACCTGGCGGTTTGCGCGTGGGGATCGGTTGTCCAGTAACTGACGGGGCTGCTTTGCAGCCCATCGCCGGCAAGCCGGCTCCCACAGGGACGGCGCTGCCCTTGAGCTGGGTGTGGGAGCCGGCTTGCCGGCGATGGGGCGCGAAGCGGCCCCCAAACTACCCCCACAGCACCTTGTCAGCCTCGCCACCTGGCGCCACACTATCCCCCATGAAAATCCTCGCCCCGAGCTATCTCAAGCATCAGTTCCTGATCGCCATGCCGCACATGGCCGATCCGAACTTCGCCCAGACCCTCACGTACATCGTCGAGCACAACGCCAATGGCGCCATGGGCCTGGTGGTCAATCGGCCCCAGGAGCTGAACCTGGCCGACATTCTGGAGCAGTTGCGCCCGGACGAGGAACCACCCGCCAGCACCCTGCAGGTGCCGATCTATCTGGGTGGCCCGGTGCAGACCGACCGCGGCTTCGTGCTGCACACCAGCGAATGCAGCTACCAGGCCACCGTCGAGCTGCAGGGCCTGTCGCTGTCGACCTCCCAGGACGTGCTGTTCGCCATCGCCGAAGGCGCAGGCCCGCAGAAAAGCCTGATCACCCTGGGCTACGCCGGCTGGGAAGCGGGCCAACTTGAAGCAGAGCTGGCCGACAACGCCTGGCTCAACTGCCCGTTCGACCCGGAAATCATCTTTGGCCTGGCCAGCGATCAACGCCTGGAAGCGGCGGCCGCCAGCCTGGGTATCAACCTCAGCCTGCTGACCAGCCAGGCGGGCCACGCCTGATGGCCGAGCTGCGCCTACTGCTGGGCTTCGACTACGGCAGCAAACAGATCGGTGTGGCCGTCGGCCAGGTGATCACCGGCCAGGCTCGCGAGCTGTGTACGCTGAAGGCACAGAACGGTGTACCGGACTGGGCCCAGGTGGAAAAACTGATCGCCGAATGGAAACCCGATGCCATCGTCGTCGGCCTGCCCCTGAACATGGACGGCACGCCCAGCGAGATGAGCGCCCGCGCCGAGAAGTTCGCCCGCCGCCTCAATGGCCGCTTCAACCTGCCGGTGCACACCCACGACGAGCGCCTGACCACCTTCGAGGCCAAGGGCGAACGCCTGGCCCGTGGCGGCCAGCGCGGCAGCTACCGTGACAACCCGGTCGATGCCATCGCCGCCGCCCTGCTGCTGCAAGGCTGGCTGGAGGCCAACACCTAAACGTTCCGCATCACCGTCGGGCCAACCCGGCGCCCTCAGGAGACACGCAATGAGCCTACCCAATCCCGCCGACCTGATCCGGCAGATGGCTGTCGACCTTCGCGCCCATCTGGCCCGCCGCGGCATCACCGAGCCACGCTTCATCGGCATCCGCACCGGCGGTGTCTGGGTAGCCCAGGCCCTGCAGGCGGAAATGGCCGATAGCAGCCCGCTGGGCACCCTTGACGTCTCCTTCTACCGCGACGACTTCAGCCAGAACGGCCTGCACCCGCAAGTACGCCCCTCGGAGCTGCCATTCGAAGTCGAAGGCCAGCACCTGGTGCTGATCGATGACGTGCTGATGAGCGGTCGCACCATCCGCGCCGCGCTCAACGAACTGTTCGACTACGGGCGCCCGGCCAGCGTAACGCTGGTCTGCCTGCTCGACCTGGATGCCGGCGAACTGCCGATCCGCCCCAACGTGCTGGGCGCCACGCTGTCGCTGGCCGCCCATGAACGGGTAAAATTGACCGGACCCGCACCGCTCGCCCTCGAGCGCCAGGACCTCGCCACCGCTTCCGCCCTTTAAGAGTCCCCTCGCGATGACGCCAATCGACGCCAAGCGCCCGCTGCAGCTCAATGACCAGGGCCAGCTGCGCCATTTCCTCTCGCTCGACGGTTTGCCCCGCGAACTGCTCACCGAGATCCTCGACACCGCCGACTCGTTCCTCGAAGTCGGCGCCCGGGCCGTGAAGAAAGTCCCGTTGCTGCGCGGCAAGACCGTGTGCAACGTGTTCTTCGAGAACTCGACCCGTACCCGCACCACCTTCGAACTGGCCGCCCAGCGCCTGTCGGCCGACGTGATCAGCCTGAACGTGTCGACGTCCTCGACCAGCAAGGGCGAGACCCTGTTCGACACCCTGCGCAACCTGGAAGCCATGGCCGCCGACATGTTCGTCGTGCGCCACTCCGACTCCGGTGCTGCGCACTTCATCGCCGAGCATGTGTGCCCGGACGTCGCGGTGATCAACGGCGGTGACGGCCGCCATGCGCACCCGACCCAAGGCATGCTGGACATGCTGACCATCCGCCGCCACAAAGGCAGCTTCGAAAACCTGTCGGTCGCGATCGTCGGCGATATCCTGCATTCGCGCGTGGCCCGTTCCGACATGCTGGCGCTCAAGGCGCTGGGTTGCCCGGACATCCGCGTGATCGGCCCGAAAACCCTGATTCCGATCGGTATCGAGCAATACGGCGTGAAGGTCTACACCGACCTCGCCGAAGGCCTGAAGGACGTCGACGTTGTGATCATGCTGCGCCTGCAGCGTGAGCGCATGGCCGGTGGCCTGCTGCCGAGCGAAGGCGAGTTCTACCGCCTGTTCGGCCTGACCACCGCGCGCCTGGCCGGCGCCAAGCCCGACGCCATCGTCATGCACCCTGGGCCGATCAACCGCGGCGTGGAGATCGAGTCGGCCGTGGCCGACGGCAAACACTCGGTGATCCTCAACCAGGTCACCTACGGCATCGCCGTGCGCATGGCCGTGCTGTCCATGGCCATGAGCGGACAGAACGCGCAACGTCAATTCGACCAGGAGAACGCCCAGTGACCCTCAGCATTCTTGGCGCCCGGGTCATCGACCCCAAGACCGGCCTGGACCAGATTACCGACCTGCACCTGGATGGCGGTCGCATTGCCGCCATCGGCGCGGCCCCGGCGGGTTTCAGTGCCAACCGCACGATCCAGGCCGACGGGCTGATCGCCGCGCCGGGCCTGGTCGACGTTGGCGTATCCCTGCGCGAGCCGGGCTACAGCCGCAAGGGCACCATTGCCAGCGAAACCCGTGCGGCCGTGGCCGGTGGCGTCACCAGCCTGTGCTGCCCACCGCAGACCAAACCGGTGCTGGACACCTCGGCCGTGGCCGAACTGATCCTCGACCGCGCCCGTGAAGCCGGCAACAGCAAGGTCTACCCGATCGGCGCCCTGACCAAGGGCCTGGAAGGCGAGCAGCTGGCTGAACTGGTGGCCCTGCGCGATACCGGCTGCGTGGCCTTCGGCAATGGCCTGAAGGAAATTCCCAACAACCGTACCCTGGCACGCGCCCTGGAATACGCCGCCACGTTCGATCTGACCGTGGTGTTCCACTCCCAGGACCGCGACCTGTCCCAGGGCGGCCTGGCCCACGAGGGAGCCATGGCCAGCTTCCTCGGCCTGCCTGGCATCCCCGAGACCGCCGAAACCGTGGCCCTGGCGCGCAACCTGCTGCTGGTCGAACAGAGCGGCGTGCGCGCCCACTTCAGCCAGATCACCAGCGCCCGAGGCGCACGGATGATTGCCCAGGCCCAGGAACTGGGGCTGCCGGTGACCGCCGATGTGGCCCTGTACCAGCTGATCCTCACCGACGAGTCGTTGCGAGAGTTCTCGAGCCTCTACCACGTGCAGCCGCCACTGCGTACCGCCGCCGACCGCGACGGCCTGCGCGAGGCGGTCAAGTCGGGCGTGATCCAGGCGATCTCCAGCCATCACCAGCCCCACGAGCGCGATGCCAAGCTGGCCCCGTTCGGCGCCACGGAACCCGGCATCAGCAGTGTCGAGCTGCTGCTGCCGCTGGCCATGACCCTGGTCGATGATGGCCTGCTCGACTTGCCGACGCTGCTGGCTCGTTTGACCAGTGGCCCGGCCGCGGCCCTGCGCCTGCCGGCGGGTGAGCTGAAGGTAGGTGGCGCGGCTGACCTGGTGCTGTTCGATGCCAAGGCCTCGACGGTGGCGGGCGAGCAGTGGTTGTCGCGCGGCGACAACTGCCCGTTCATCGGCCACTGCCTGCCGGGTGCGGTGCGTTATACCTTGGTCGATGGGCATGTTTGCCACGAGGGCTGAGTAGACACGCTTCTCGTTATGTAGGAGCGGCCTTGTGTCGCGAAAGGGCTGCGAAGCGGCCCCGGGATCTGCGCCTCCCGCACAGATTGCTGGGGCCGCTTTGCGGCCCTTTCGCGACGCAAGGCCGCTCCTACAACGGTTGTGCTCGACCTCAAGTAACAATCAACCATTCATCCCTCCCGGTTGAAATCCTTCCCCCCACCCCCATATGAGTCTGCATCAGGCATTTTCGCCCCGCTGCGTGGAGACTCTCCCCTTGACCACCATCGTTTCTGTCCGCCGTCACGGCAAAGTCGTCATGGGCGGCGACGGCCAGGTATCCCTCGGCAACACCGTCATGAAAGGCAACGCCAAGAAGGTCCGTCGCCTGTACAACGGTGAAGTCATTGCCGGTTTCGCCGGCGCCACTGCCGACGCGTTCACCCTGTTCGAGCGCTTCGAAGCGCAACTGCAGAAACACTCCGGCCACCTGGTGCGCGCCGCCGTCGAGCTGGCCAAGGAGTGGCGTACCGACCGTTCCCTGAGCCGCCTGGAAGCCATGCTGGCAGTCGCCAACAAGGACGCCTCCTTGATCATCACCGGCAACGGCGATGTGGTCGAGCCAGAAGACGGCCTGATCGCCATGGGTTCCGGTGGTGCCTACGCCCAGGCCGCAGCCCGCGCCCTGCTGAACAAGACTGATCTGTCGGCGCGTGAAATCGCCGAGACTGCCCTGAACATCGCGGGCGATATCTGCGTGTTCACCAACCACAACCTGACCATCGAGGAGCAGGACCTGGCCGAGTGACCAGCTGTTTTGGCGTCCCGCCCGCGGCGGGACTTTTCCACGCTGACACCACTCCGTCCAAGGACCATTTTTGATCATGTCCATGACCCCCCGCGAGATCGTCCACGAACTCAACCGCCACATCATCGGCCAGGACGACGCCAAGCGCGCCGTGGCCATTGCCCTGCGCAACCGCTGGCGGCGCATGCAGCTGCCTGCCGAGCTGCGTGTCGAGGTAACCCCGAAAAACATTCTGATGATCGGCCCCACCGGCGTCGGCAAGACCGAAATCGCCCGTCGCCTGGCCAAGCTGGCCAATGCGCCGTTCATCAAGGTCGAAGCGACCAAGTTCACCGAAGTGGGCTATGTCGGCCGCGATGTCGAATCGATCATCCGCGACCTGGCCGATGCCGCGATGAAGATGCTGCGTGAGCAGGAAATCGTCCGCGTGCGCCACCGCGCCGAAGATGCCGCCGAAGACCGTATTCTCGACGCCCTGCTGCCGCAGGCGCGGGTGACCAGCTTCAGCGAGGAAGCCGCGCAGACCAGCAGCGACTCCAACACCCGCCAGCTGTTCCGCAAGCGCCTGCGTGAAGGCCAGCTGGATGACAAGGAAATCGAGATCGAAGTCGCCGAGAACATGGGCGTCGAAATCGCCGCGCCACCCGGCATGGAAGAGATGACCAACCAGCTGCAGAGCCTGTTCGCCAACATGGGCAAGGGCAAGCGCAAGGCCCGCAAGCTCAAGGTCAAGGACGCGCTGAAGATGGTTCGCGACGAAGAAGCGAGCCGTCTGGTCAATGAGGAAGAGCTCAAGGCCAAGGCCCTGGAAGCTGTCGAGCAACACGGCATCGTGTTCATCGACGAAATCGACAAGGTGGCCAAGCGTGGCAACGTTGGCGGTGCCGATGTGTCCCGCGAAGGCGTGCAGCGCGACCTGCTGCCGCTGATCGAAGGCTGCACCGTCAACACCAAGCTGGGCATGGTCAAGACCGACCACATCCTGTTCATCGCCTCCGGTGCATTCCACCTGAGCAAGCCAAGCGACCTGGTGCCTGAGCTGCAGGGCCGTCTGCCGATCCGCGTCGAACTCAAGGCGCTGACCCCGGAAGACTTCGAGCGCATTCTGCAGGAGCCGCATGCTTCGCTGACCGAACAGTACCGCGAGCTGCTCAAGACCGAAGGGCTGAACATCGAGTTCCAGGCCGACGGTATCAAGCGCCTGGCCGAAATCGCCTACCAGGTCAACGAGAAGACCGAGAACATTGGTGCCCGCCGCCTGCACACCCTGCTGGAGCGACTGCTCGAAGAGGTGTCGTTCAGTGCCGGTGACCTGGCCAGTGCCCATGATGAAACGCCGATTCAGATCGATGCGGCTTATGTGAACGGCCACCTCGGTGAGCTGGCGCAGAACGAAGACCTGTCGCGTTACATCCTGTAAGACCGTAGGGGGCCGCTTTGCGGCCCAATCGCCGGCAAGCCGGCTCCCACATTGGCTGCTGCGCTGCAGAACCCTGTGGGAGCCGGCTTGCCGGCGATTGGGCTGCGCAGCAGCCCCTTGCGCATTAACCCGAATCGCTCGAAGCTTGCACAATCAGCTCCCGAGAGATTCAGACCATGGCCCGCCTGCCCACCGCCATCAATTTGCACAAAGCTTCTAAAACCCTCAGCCTCACCTACGCCCCCGGCGAGGTCTACCACCTGCCCGCCGAATTCCTCCGCGTGCACTCCCCCTCCGCCGAGGTCCAGGGCCACGGCAATCCCATCCTGCAATTCGGCAAGATCAACGTCGGCCTTGCCGGCCTGGAACCTGCCGGCCAATACGCACTAAAACTGATCTTCGACGACGGCCATGACAGTGGTTTGTTCACCTGGGAGTACCTGGAACAGCTGTGCCTGCGACAGCAACAGCTCTGGGACGAGTATCTCGACGAGCTGCACAAGGCCGGCAAATCCCGCGACCCCGCCGAAGCCGTCGTAAAGCTGATGCTCTAGCTCGGGCCTCTCAGCGTTTAGAGCGCATTTTCTAATCTCATCTGTTTGAATGCCCTATAGACAGCTCGAAAATGGGCTGTCTTGCGCATTACTTGAAAGTCGGGTAACCAATGGTGCTGGCAAGTTCCCTGCATCGTTATCAAGGCAATCAGGGCATGGCCGGTTTGTACAAGTCGCGAGCGAAAGCAGGCAGTCTTCACACGCAGATTCCCCCGCAGCTCATCGCCGAATGCATCCGGCCCGCAGCACCGCTGTTTCTTATCACTGGTCACCCGAGTAGCAGTACCGGGCTGTCGACTGTGCATGTGCCACAGCAAACCGGTACTCGTCTCAGGACAACGGAGCGTCGTAGATGAGTAGCAAGAACAACGATGAGTTGCAGCGGCAAGCCTCGGATAACACCTTGGGGCTTAACCCAGTCATCGGCATTCGCCGCAAGGACCTGCTGAGCTCAGCGCGGACCGTACTGCGACAGGCCATGCGCCAGCCGCTGCACAGTGCCAAGCACGTGGCGCACTTCGGCCTGGAGCTGAAGAACGTGCTGCTGGGCAAATCCACCCTGGCCCCCGCAAGCGAGGATCGTCGCTTCAACGACCCAGCCTGGAGCAAGAACCCGCTTTACCGCCGCTACCTGCAGACCTACCTGGCCTGGCGCCATGAGCTGCAGGACTGGATCGGCAACAGCGACCTGTCGCCACAGGACATCAGCCGCGGCCAGTTCGTCATCAACCTGCTCACCGAAGCCATGGCACCGACCAACACCCTGTCCAACCCGGCAGCGGTCAAGCGCTTCTTCGAAACCGGCGGCAAGAGCCTGCTCGACGGCCTGTCCAACCTGGCCAAGGACCTGGTCAACAACGGCGGCATGCCCAGCCAGGTCAACATGGAAGCCTTCGAAGTGGGCAAGAACCTCGGCACCACGGAAGGTGCCGTGGTGTACCGCAACGATGTGCTGGAACTGATCCAGTACAGCCCCATCACCGAACAGGTGCATGCCCGCCCGCTGCTGGTGGTTCCACCCCAGATCAACAAGTTCTACGTCTTCGACCTGAGCCCGGAGAAAAGCCTGGCGCGCTTCGCCCTGCGCTCGCAGCAGCAGACTTTCATCATCAGCTGGCGCAACCCGACCAAGGCCCAGCGCGAATGGGGCCTGTCGACCTACATCGATGCGCTCAAGGAAGCGGTCGACGCAGTGCTGGCGATCACCGGCAGCAAAGACCTGAACATCCTCGGCGCCTGCTCCGGCGGCATCACCTGCACAGCGCTGGCCGGCCACTACGCCGCCCTGGGCGAAAACAAGGTCAACACCCTGACCCTGCTGGTCAGCGTGCTCGACACCACCATGAACACCGATGTCTCTCTGTTCGTCGACGAGCAGACCCTCGAGTCGGCCAAGCGCCACTCCTACCAGGCCGGCGTGCTCGAAGGCAGCGACATGGCCAGGGTATTCGCCTGGATGCGCCCCAACGACCTGATCTGGAACTACTGGGTCAACAACTACCTGCTTGGCAATGAGCCACCGGTGTTCGATATCCTGTTCTGGAACAACGACACCACGCGCTTGCCAGCCGCCTTCCACGGCGACCTGATCGAGCTGTTCAAGAACAACCCACTGACCCGCGCCAATGCCCTGGAAGTGTGCGGCACCGCCATCGACCTGCAGAACGTCAAGTGCGACATCTTCAGCGTGGCCGGCACCACCGACCACATCACCCCCTGGCAATCGTGCTACCGCTCGGCGCACCTGTTCGGTGGCAAGATCGAATTCGTGCTGTCCAACAGCGGCCACATCCAGAGCATCCTCAACCCACCCGGCAACCCCAAGGCACGTTACATGACCGGTGCCGACCGCCCGGGCGATCCCGTCGCCTGGCAGGAAAACGCCGACAAGCACGCCGATTCCTGGTGGCTGCACTGGCAAAACTGGCTGGGCGAACGTGCTGGCGACTTGAAAAAAGCGCCGACCCGCCTGGGCAACCGCGCCTACGCCGCAGGCGAGGCCGCGCCGGGAACCTACGTTCACGAACGTTGAGTTGTAACGCCGTGGCCGCCCAACGGCGCGCCACGGTGCTTATGGACATCACAGAGCCACGCGCATGCCGCAACCCTACAAATTCAGGACCGTCGAGCTGGGTGATCAATCCATCCGCACCGCCGTGCGGCCGGGCAAGCCGCACCTGACACCCTTGCTGATCTTCAACGGCATCGGCGCCAACCTGGAGCTGGTGTTTCCGTTCATCGAAGCGCTGGACCCGGACCTGGAAGTGATTGCCTTCGATGTACCAGGCGTGGGCGGCTCTTCGACCCCGCGCCACCCCTATCGCTTCCCCGGTCTGGCCAAGCTGACCGCGCGCATGCTCGACTACCTGGACTACGGCCAGGTCAACGTCATCGGTGTTTCCTGGGGCGGCGCCCTGGCCCAGCAGTTCGCCCATGACTACCCCGAGCGCTGCAAGAAGCTGGTGCTGGCGGCCACGGCGGCCGGCGCGGTGATGGTGCCGGGCAAGCCCAAGGTGCTGTGGCTGATGGCCAGCCCCAGGCGCTATATCCAGCCGTCCCATGTCATCCGCATCGCTCCGCTGATCTATGGCGGTGGCTTTCGCCGCGACCCGGAGCTTGCCATGCACCACGCGGCCAAGGTGCGCTCCGGCGGCAAGCTGGGCTACTACTGGCAACTGTTCGCGGGCCTGGGCTGGACCAGCATCCACTGGCTGCACAGGATCCAGCAGCCCACGCTGGTGCTGGCCGGCGACGACGACCCGCTGATCCCGCTGATCAACATGCGCCTGCTGGCCTGGCGAATTCCCAATGCCCAGCTACACATTATCGACGACGGCCACCTGTTCCTGATCACCCGGGCCGAGGCCGTCGCGCCGATCATCATGAAGTTTCTCCAGGAAGAACGTCAGCGCGCGGTCATGCATCCGCGCCCCGCCTCCGGCGGTTGATAGTCGCTGCCCGCGAATCTGGTAAGACGAGGGAGTGTTGCCATGAAAGAAAAACCGGACCGAGGAACGACAACGCTTCCCGCCACCAGCATGAACGTGCAGAACGCCATTCTCGGCCTGCGCGGCCGCGACCTGATATCGACACTGCGCAGTGTCGGCCGCCAGAGCCTGCGCAATCCGCTGCTCACGGCGCGGCATCTGCTGGCCCTGAGTGGTCAGCTCGGTCGCGTGATGCTGGGTGACACACCCTATCAACCGAACCCACGTGACAGCCGCTTCGACGACCCTACGTGGAGCCAGAACCCGTTCTACCGGCGCAGCCTGCAGGCGTACATGGCCTGGCAGAAGCAGACCCGCCTGTGGATCGAGGACAGCCACCTGAAGGATGACGACCGGGCACGCGCGCACTTCCTGTTCAACCTGATCAACGATGCCTTGGCGCCCAGCAACTCGCTGCTCAACCCGCTGGCAGTCAAGGAGCTGTTCAACACCGGAGGGCAGAGCCTGGTGCGTGGGGTGGCCCACCTGCTCGACGATTTGCGACACAACGACGGCCTGCCGCGTCAAGTCGATGAAGGCGCCTTCGAGGTTGGCGGCAATCTGGCAGCCACCCCTGGCGCTGTGGTGTTTCGCAACGAGCTGCTGGAACTGATCCAGTACAAGCCGATGAGCGAAAAGCAGCACGCCCGGCCCTTGCTGGTGGTGCCGCCGCAAATCAACAAGTTCTATATCTTCGACATGCAGCCGACCAACAGCTTCGTCCAGTACATGCTCAAGAACGGCTTGCAGGTGTTCATGGTCAGCTGGCGCAACCCGGACCCACGCCACCGCGAATGGGGTTTGTCGAGCTATGTGGAGGCCCTGGAAGAGGCACTCAACGCCTGCCGCAGCATCAGCGGCAACCGCGACCCCAACCTGATGGGCGCCTGTGCGGGCGGCCTGACCATGGCCGCGCTGCAAGGACACCTGCAGGCCAAGCACCAGCTGCGCCGGGTGCGCAGTGCCACCTACCTGGTGAGCCTGCTCGACAGTCAGTTCGAAAGCCCTGCCAGCCTGTTCGCCGACGAGCAGACCATCGAAGCCGCCAAGCGCCGCTCCTATCAGCGCGGGGTGCTCGATGGCGCCGAGGTGGCGCGGATCTTCGCCTGGATGCGGCCCAACGACCTGATCTGGAACTACTGGGTCAACAACTACCTGCTGGGCAAGACGCCACCGGCGTTCGACATCCTCTACTGGAATGCCGACAGCACACGCCTGCCGGCCGCCCTGCATGGCGATCTGCTGGATTTCTTCAAGCACAACCCGCTGGCCCACCCGACCGGACTGGAAGTGTGCGGCACGCCCATCGACCTCAAGCAGGTCGACCTGGACAGCTTCACCGTGGCCGGCAGCAACGACCACATCACGCCGTGGGATGCGGTGTACCGCTCGGCCTTGCTGCTGGGCGGCGAGCGGCGTTTCGTGCTGTCCAACAGCGGCCACATCCAGAGCATCATCAACCCGCCCGGCAACCCCAAGTCCTATTACCTGGACAACCCCAAGCTGTCGGGCGACCCCCGTGCCTGGTTCTACGATGCCAAGCGCAGCGACGGCAGCTGGTGGCCCTTGTGGCTGGAGTGGATCACGCCGCGCTCCGGCCCGCTCAAGGCGCCGCGCCTGGAGCTGGGCAACGCAACCTATCCACCGCTGGGCCCCGCGCCAGGCACCTACGTCCTGACTCGATGAGCACCACGCCCGGATGAAAACCCGCGACCGTATCCTTGAATGTGCCCTGCAGTTGTTCAACCAGCAGGGCGAACCCAATGTCTCGACCCTTGAGATTGCCAACGAACTGGGGATCAGCCCTGGCAACCTCTACTACCACTTCCACGGCAAGGAGCCGCTGGTAAACGGCCTGTTCGAGCGTTTCGAAGAATCGCTCATGCCATTGCTCGACCCGCCCCTGGGGGTGCGCCTGAGTGCCGAAGATTACTGGCTGTTCCTGCACCTGATCGTCGAGCACATGGCGCAGTACCGCTTCCTGTTCCAGGACTTGTCGAACCTCACCGGGCGCTTGCCCAAGCTGGCCCGAGGCATGCGCAGCCTGATCAATGGGCTCAAGCGTACCTTGGCGGCGTTGCTGGCCAGCCTCAAGGCCCAGGGGCAGGTGGTCAGCGAAACGCAGGCATTGGGACAGCTTGTGGAACAGATCACCCTGACGCTGATGTTCTCGCTGGACTATCAACGCGTGCTGGGGCGTGAGGCCGATGTGGGGGTCGTGGTGTATCAGGTGATGATGCTGGTGGCGCCGCATCTGCAGGAAAAGCCGAGGGAGGCGGCGCAGGCGTTGGCGCAGCGGTATCTGGAGGGTTAGGTATTCAAGTTTCAGGGGGGCTGCGGCCGGCCCCATCGCCGGCAAGCCGGCTCCCACAGGAATCGCGTCAACGTTTAGAAATTGAGCAAGACAGTTGCTCCCACAGGTACTGCGCTGACATTGAAGCCAGCGCAGTACTTGTGGGAGCCGGCTTGTCGTGGCGACGAACCGCGGCGATGGGCGCGACGCGGTATCAGATCAGCGTGGCCGTAACCGGTGCCGAAGGTGCGCTGCTGACCGGAGCCGCGCTTGGCGCCGGTGCTGCGGTAGCAGCCGGGGCGGCGCTGGCGGCAGGCGCTGCCGGTTTGGCCGCTGCAGGTTTGGCTGCAGCAGGCTTGGCCGGAGCTTTCTTCACCGCAGGCTTCTTCGCTGCAGCAGGCTTGGCAGCGGCAGGCTTGGCTGCCGGTTTCGCCGCAGCGGTTTTAGCCGCAGGCTTGGCGGCTGCCTTGGCCAGTGGCTTGGCTGCCGCTTTGCTGGCTGCAGGCTTGGCCGCGGCAGCGCGCGAAGAAACCGGCGTAACCGAAGCGCCGGTCAGCTTCTCGATCTGCTTGGTCAGGCTGTCGACCTGCTGGTGCAGGGCCTTGATCTCGTTGCGGCTTGGCACGCCAAGGCGCGAGATGGCGCTGTTCAGGCGCTTGTCGAAGGCTTCTTCGAGCTCGCTCCACTTGCCCAGGGCACGGTCCTTCACGCCGGACACACGCGAAGTGGTCGAGGACTTGGCATTTTCCGCCACGTCTTCAGCCGTTTTCTTCGCTTGCTTCTCGGCCTTCTCGCCGTCCTTCACCAACGAGTCGAACAGCTTCGGGCCGTCCTGGTCGACCTTGGAATAGATACCCAGCCCCGCCAGCCAGATCTTGCGCGAGTACTTCTCGATCCCGCCGATCCAGGAGCTGCTTTCTTTGTCGGAATTCTTCTTGCCAGCCATCCTGCTCTCCTTATGGTTTGTGCGCGACACGCTCAAGCAGCTCATGCAGCTGTTCAAGCTTGATGGACAACGCTTCAACGTCATGTTTAGACGGAATGCCGAGGCGATTCAAGGCGCGACCGACCCGTGCGTCGAAAGCCTTTTCGATCTTGTCGAGTTGGATCTCGACCTTGCCACGTACACGGCTGACTTCCTGGGTGACTTCCTCGGTGGCTTCGTCGATCTGGTTGTTGGCGGCATCGAGGTCCTGTTCGATGCGCTTCTTGCCGCGCTTCTCGACACCTTCACCGGCTTTTACCAGCTCCTGGAAATACTCGGAGCCTTCGTGGCCGACGCGAGCATACGCGCCAATACCGGCCAGCCAGATCTTGCGCGCATAACCGCGCACTTCGCCCAACGTACTCTGGGCATCATCCTTTTTCTTCACATTCACTTTGGCCATGCTCTGTACCTCATGCTCATGAGTGGAGGGAGGGACCGCCCATGGAGGTTGGGCTTAGAGCATAAGGTAGAGAGGCAAATTAGAATCTTCACCCTAAGGTGACGGCTCAGGCCAGGGCTTTGTCCAGGGCACGTTCGATTTCGCCCTTGATGGTGCCGCTCATCATCGACAGCATCATGCCCAGCTTCAGTTCGACGCGAATGCTGTCATCGAAGATCTGCACGCTGCCATTGGCGCCACTGCGCGTCACGTCGACGCGGTCACCGCTCCAGGTGGCCTTGAGGTCGTATTCGCGGGTCAGTTTGTCCACCAGCGCCTCGGCCTTGGCACGGGCGGCTTCGCGGCCGAGGGTGTGTTTGCGTTCGACGCTGATCTGGGTCATGCGGGCAATCCTGGGTATGTAGACATAATTGGCATTATGCCCGCCCCTGCCCTACGGCACACCCCGCCAAGACAAATCCGCCCGTTCGCCCTAGAATGGCGGTAATTTTTTCCGGTGAAGCGATATGAACGACCAGCGCAAAGGCGACCACGCCGAACCCACCACGCATTTTGGCTACAAGGACGTACCCGAGAGCCAGAAGGCGAAGAAAGTCGCCGAAGTCTTCCACTCGGTGGCCGCCAAGTATGACCTGATGAATGACGTGCTTTCCGGCGGCATGCACCGCCTGTGGAAGCGCTTCACCATCGAGCTGTCGGGCGTGCGCGCCGGCAATCGGGTACTGGACATCGCCGGCGGCACAGGCGACCTGGCCGCCAAGTTCTCGCGCCTGGTCGGCCCGACCGGGCAAGTGGTGCTGGCCGACATCAACGAATCGATGCTCAAGGTCGGCCGTGACCGCCTGCTCGACCGTGGCGTGGCCGGCAACATCGAGTTCGTCCAGGCCGATGCCGAGAAGCTGCCGTTCCCCGACAACCACTTCGACTGCGTGACCATCGCCTTCGGCCTGCGCAACGTCACCCACAAGGACGAAGCCATCCGTTCGATGCTGCGCGTGCTCAAGCCGGGCGGCCGCCTGCTGGTGCTGGAGTTCTCCAAGCCGACCAACAAGCTGATGTCCAAGGCCTACGACGCCTACTCGTTCGCCTTCATGCCACTGGCCGGCAAGCTGATCACCAACGACTCGGAAAGCTACCGTTACCTCGCCGAGTCGATCCGCATGCACCCTGACCAGGAAACCCTCAAGGCCATGATGGTCGATGCCGGCTTCGACCGCGTCACCTACCACAACATGACCAGCGGCATCGTCGCCGTGCACCGGGGAATCAAGCCCTGATGCTGCTGGCAGGGCTGCTCGCCAGCGTCGAACATGGCCTGAACCGCGTCCTGCGCATGGACAGCACGGCGCTGCCGCGTCTGGCTGCGCTGGAAGGCAAGGTCATCGAGATCGATTGCCGCCAGCCGGCCCTGCAGGTATTCATCCTGCCCGATGAAGAGGGCCTGATGCTCGCCGCCCACTGGCAGGGTGAAGTCGACTGCAGCCTGCGCGCCCCTGCCGGCAGCTTGCTGCAACTGGCTGTGGCCAAGGACAAGACCGGTGTACTGCACACCCCGCAGGTCGAGCTGCATGGCGACAGCGCGGTGCTGCTCGACCTGTTCGGCGTGCTGCAGGACCTGGAGCTGGATTGGGAGCACGAGCTGCAGCGCTGGCTCGGCCCGGTCGCCACGGCGCTGCTCGCCGGCCACGTGCGCCTGCGTGCACGCTGGACCCGCCAGGGCCTGGCGCGCTTTCAGCAGAACCTGTCCGAATACCTGGCCGAAGAATCGCGCACCCTGGTGGGCAAGCGCGAAGCCGAAGCCGCCTTCAGCGAACTCGACAGCCTGAAGGTCGATATAGAACGCCTCGAGGCGCGCCTGCAGCGCCTCTCCCGATCCCTTGATACCAGCGATAACGCATGAAGCTGCTCGCCGTCCGCCGTCTTTTCCGCATCCAGCGCGTGGTGATCCGCTACCGTCTCGATGACCTGCTATTCGAACTGCCGCTGCCCTGGTGGCTGATGAGCCTGCGCCTGCTCATGCCCTGGCGCTGGCTGCCGCGCAAGCCCTCCGAGCTCAGCCGGGGTGAGCGCCTGCGCCTGGCCCTGCAGGATCTGGGGCCGATCTTCATCAAGTTCGGCCAGTTGCTGTCGACCCGCCGCGACCTGCTGCCCACCGACATCGCCGACGAGCTGATGCGGCTGCAGGACCGCGTGCCACCGTTCGACCCGCAAAAGGCCGTGGCGCTGATCGAGTCGCAGCTTGGCGCCAAGGTCGGCGAAGTGTTCAGCCGCTTCGACGTCGAGCCTCTGGCCTCGGCCTCGGTGGCCCAGGTGCATGCCGCGCGCCTCAAGAGCGGCGAAGAGGTGGTGGTCAAGGTGGTGCGCCCGGGCTTGAAGCCGGTGATCGCCCAGGACCTGGCCTGGTTGTTCCTGATCGCCAAGGCCGCCGAACGGGCCTCGGCCGATGCCCGCCGCCTGCACCCGGTGGAAATCGTCGGCGACTACGAAAAGACCATCTACGACGAACTCGACCTGCTCCGCGAGGCGGCCAACGCCAGCCAGCTGCGACGCAATTTCGAAGGTTCGGAGCTGATGTACGTGCCGCAAGTGTACTGGGACCACTGCCGTCCCAAGGTGCTGGTGATGGAGCGCATCTACGGCGTGCCGGTCACCGACATGGCGACCCTGGCCGACCAGCGCACCGACATGAAGCTGCTGGCCGAGCGCGGTGTGGAAGTGTTCTTCACCCAGGTGTTCCGCGACAGCTTCTTCCACGCCGACATGCACCCCGGCAACATCTTCGTCAGCACCGTCAAGCCGTGGAGCCCGCAGTACATCGCCATCGACTGCGGCATCGTCGGCAGCCTCACCGCCGAAGACCAGGACTACCTGGCGCGCAACCTGATTGCCTTCTTCAAACGTGACTACCGCCGCGTCGCCCAGTTGCACATCGACTCGGGCTGGGTACCGGCGCATACCAAGGTCAACGAGTTCGAAGCGGCGATCCGCACCGTGTGCGAGCCGATCTTCGAAAAACCGTTGAAGGACATCTCCTTCGGCCAGGTGCTGATGCGCCTGTTCCAGACCGCTCGGCGCTTCAACATGGAGGTTCAGCCGCAGTTGGTGCTGCTGCAGAAGACCCTGCTCAACATCGAAGGCCTGGGCCGTCAGCTGTACCCCGACCTCGACCTGTGGAGCACCGCCAAGCCCTTCCTGGAACGCTGGATGCGCGATCGCATGAGCCCCAAGGCCGTGCTCGGCAACATCTACAGCCAGGCCGAACAGTTGCCGCACCTGGCCGGCATGACCCGCGACCTGCTCGAACGCCTGTCGCAACCGCACCTGCAAGACCTGCCACTGCCGGAGCGGCGTCGCAACCAGGGCGACCGTTGGGCGCTGCGCCTGCTCGGCGCCGGCCTGCTCGGTGGCGGTGCGGTGCTGGCCGCGGGGGCCGCCGAAGCCGCCAGCCTGGCCGCCCCCGCCGCTTGGCCGGCGTGGCTGATGCTGGCCGCCGGCCTGTACCTGATCGTGCGCCAATAGCCAGCCGCGCTGCTGGCTGGCACACTAGCGCAAAGGGCCCGACACAGAAGCGGGCCCGGTTTTGGAGTCGACGATGAAAGACTGGCTGGACGAGATCAAGTGGAACAGCGACGGCCTGGTGCCGGCGATCGCCCAGGACCACAAGACCGGACGCGTACTGATGATGGCCTGGATGAACCGCGAGTCGCTGGCGTTGACCGCCGCCGAGCAACGCGCCATCTACTGGTCGCGTTCGCGTGGCAAGCTGTGGCGCAAGGGCGAGGAATCGGGGCATGTGCAGAAACTGCACGAAATGCGCCTGGACTGCGATGCCGATGTGATCATCCTCTGCGTCGAGCAACTCGGCCATATCGCCTGCCATACCGGCCGTGAAAGCTGTTTCTACCGCGTCTTCGAAGACGGCCAGTGGAAAACCGTCGACCCGGTGTTGAAAGACCCGGATGCCATCTATAGCGCAGGACACTGACATGAGCGACACCCTCAACCGCCTGGCCGAAGTACTCGAAGCGCGCAAGCACGCAGCGCCCGACAGCTCCTACGTGGCCAGCCTGCACCACAAGGGCTTGAACAAGATCCTCGAGAAGCTCGGCGAAGAGTCGGTCGAGACCATCATCGCCGCCAAGGATGCCGCGGTCAGCCAGGATTACAGCGATGTCATCTACGAAACCGCCGACCTGTGGTTTCATAGCCTGGTCATGCTCAGCGCGCTGGGCCAGCATCCACAAGCCGTACTCGATGAACTGGAGCGCCGTTTCGGCCTCTCCGGGCATGATGAAAAGGCCGCCCGTCAGCCGTCGGCCTGACCGAATAGCATTCTAGGAGAGCACCATGGGTATTTTTGACTGGAAACACTGGATCGTCCTGCTGGTTGTCGTGGTCCTGGTCTTCGGCACCAAGAAACTGAAGAACCTCGGCGGCGACCTGGGCGAATCGATCAAGGGCTTCCGCAAGGCCATGAACGACGAAGAAACCAAGCCGGCCGAGCAGACCCCGCCGCCTGCGCAGCCGATTCCGCCGGTACAGACCACCCAGCAGCAAGCCGCAGCGCCGCAAGCGCAAGGCCAGACCATCGAGGGCCAGGCCCAGCCGGTCCAAGAGCCGCAGCGGAAAGACTGAGCCATGTTCGGCATCAGCTTCAGCGAACTGCTGCTCGTCGGCCTGGTAGCCCTGCTGGTGCTCGGCCCCGAGCGCCTGCCTGGCGCCGCGCGTACCGCGGGGCTGTGGATCGGCCGGTTGAAACGCAGCTTCAATGCGATCAAGACGGAGGTCGAGCGCGAAATCGGCGCCGACGACATCCGCCGCCAGCTCCACAACGAGCACATCCTGCAGATGGAGCAGGAAGCCAAGCGCATCCTCAACCCGCTGACGCCGCCTGCCCAGCCGCCTGCCACCGCGCCCACGTCAGCAACCGCAGCGCCTGCGGCGACGCCTGAACAGCCCGATCAGCCTCAACCGCCGCGAGCCCCATGAGCGAAATTCCGCAAGACGACCAGCCCATGCCGCTGGTCTCGCACCTGACCGAACTGCGCACCCGCCTGCTGCGCTGCGTGGCTGCCATCTTCCTGATCTTCGCCGGGCTGTTCTCCTTCGCCCAGCAGATCTACACCCTGGTCTCGGCCCCCCTGCGCGCGCACTTGCCGGCCAACGCGACGATGATCGCCACCGACGTGGCCTCGCCGTTCCTGACGCCGTTCAAGCTGACCATGATCGTTTCGCTGTTCCTGGCCATCCCGTTCATCCTGCAGCAGATCTGGGGTTTCATCGCGCCGGGGCTGTACCGCCACGAAAAGCGCATCGCCATCCCGCTGCTGGTGTCGAGCATCCTGTTGTTCTACGCCGGCATGGCGTTCGCCTATTTCCTGGTGTTCCCGCTGATGTTCAGCTTCTTCGCCGCCGCCACCCCGGAAGGCGTGTCGATGATGACCGACATCGCCAGCTACCTCGACTTCGTCATGACCCTGTTCTTCGCCTTCGGCGTCGCCTTCGAAATCCCGGTGGCGGTGGTGCTGCTGGTGTGGATCGGCGTGGTCGATGTGCAGTACCTGAGGAAGATGCGCCCCTACGTGATCATCGGCTGCTTCGTGGTCGGCATGATCCTTACCCCGCCGGACATCTTCTCCCAGACCTTGCTCGCCGTGCCCATGTGGCTGCTGTTCGAGGTCGGCGTGCTGTGTGGCGGCCTGATCCGCAAGCGCAGCCATGACGCCGATGAAGCCACCGACGACCACAACGACCAGCCACCTGCGACCCAACCGTGAACCTGTTGCTCCTCGAAGAGGCCGACTTCGTGTCGGCCGACCGCGTCGTCCTCGCTGATCGGCGCTTTACCCACATGCAGGAAATCCACCGCGTGGCGGTGGGTGACACGTTGCGGGTGGGCCGCATCAATGGCCTGATGGGCAGCGCCACCGTGGTGCGCCTGGAACAGCACGAAGCCGAGCTTGCAGTCGCCTTCGACCAACAGCCACCGGCCAAGCTGCCGCTGACCCTGGTGCTGGCCGTGCCGCGCCCGAAGATGTTGCGCCGGCTGTTCCAGACCGTAGCCACCCTGGGCGTGCCACGGCTGATCCTGGTCAACAGCTACAAGGTCGAGAAGAGCTTCTGGCAGACCCCGTTCCTGCAGCCGGAAGCGATTCGCGAAAACCTCATCCTCGGCCTCGAACAGGCCCGTGACACGGTGCTGCCCGAGGTGATCATCGAGAAGCGCTTCAAACCGTTCGTCGAAGACCGCCTACCGGCTATCGCCGAAGACAGCCTCGGCCTGGTCGCTCACCCAGGCCCCTACCCCGCCTGCCCGCGTGCCGTCGATGGCCCGGTAACGCTGGCCATCGGCCCTGAAGGCGGCTGGATCCCCTACGAAGTCGAGCTGCTGGGCAAGGCAGGTCTTGCGCCTGTGCAGTTGGGCGATCGCATCCTGCGGGTGGAAACCGCAGTCACCGCGTTGCTCTCGCGGATTTTCTGACAGACGGGTCAACTTTCCCCCATCAAGTTTCCCCGGCCCGAGCCGATGGCCTTGGCAACACAGCAAAATTCCGTGCTGCCAAGTTGCCGGGGAGTCGACAATGTACCAATGGGTATCCCAATCGCTGGGTAATGTGAGCGTCAATCGCAAACTGGGGCTGGGTTTCGGCCTGGTGCTACTGCTGACCCTGGCCATCACCTTGACCGGGTGGATGGGCATGGACAGCATCATCAACCGCGGTGACAAGCTGGGCAACATCTCGGTCATCCAGCAATACACCCAGGACCTGCGCATCGCCCGGCAGCACTATGAGCGCAAGCAGGACCCCGCCTCGATCAGCGAGTTGGAGCAGGTCCTGGGCAACCTCGAACGGCAAGTGCAACTGATGCTCGGCCAGATCGAGCAGCCCGCCGATCATCAACGCCTGCAACAGCAGCTCGAAGCCGTGCGCCTCTACCGTCAAGCCTTCAGCGAGCTGAAGCAGGGCCGCATCGAAGCCGCGCTGCAGGGTATGGCCGAGCAAGGTACCGTGCTGCTGCAGACCAGCCAGGCCATGACCGCTTCGCAAACCCAGGTGCGTGACGAAGGTGCCCGCCAGGCCAAGGCCATGCTCGCCGGCGCCACGGCACTGGCCATGTTCCTCGGCCTGCTCGCGGCCTGGGCTATCACCCGGCAGATCATCATTCCCCTGCGCCAGATCCTGGCCGCTGCCGAGCGTGTGGCCAACGGCGACCTGCGCCAGGACCTGCCGACCACCCGCCGCGACGAGCTGGGCCAGCTGCAGGCAAGCATGCAACGCATGACCCAGGGCCTGCGCGAGCTGATCGGCGGCATCGGCGACGGCGTCACCCAGATCGCCAGCGCTGCCGAAGAACTGTCGGCGGTCACCGAGCAGACCAGTGCCGGGGTCAACAACCAGAAGGTCGAGACCGACCAGGTGGCCACGGCGATGAACGAAATGGCCGCCACCGTGCATGAGGTGGCGCGCAACGCCGAACAGGCCTCCGAGGCGGCGCTGATGGCCGACCAGCAGGCCCGTGAAGGTGATCGCGTGGTCGGCGAGGCGGTGGCGCAGATCGAGCGCCTGGCCAACGAGGTGGTCAACTCCAGCGAAGCGATGAACCAGCTCAAGGCCGAGAGCGACAAGATCGGCAGTGTGCTCGATGTGATCAAGTCGGTGGCTCAGCAAACCAACCTGCTGGCCCTCAATGCCGCTATCGAGGCGGCCCGTGCCGGCGAGGCAGGCCGCGGCTTCGCCGTCGTGGCCGATGAGGTGCGCAGCCTGGCCCAGCGCACCCAGCAGTCCACCGAAGAAATCGAGGAGCTGATTGCCGGCCTGCAGAGCGGTACCCAGCGCGTGGCCAGCGTGATGGACGCCAGCCGCCAGCTCACCGACAGCAGCGTCGAGCTGACCCGCCGCGCAGGGACTTCGCTGGATACCATTACCCGCACGGTGTCGTCGATCCAGGCGATGAACCAGCAGATCGCCACGGCGGCGGAGCAGCAGAGCGCCACGGCTGAGGAGATCAACCGTAGTGTGATGAATGTGCGGGATATCTCCGACCAGACGTCGGCGGCGAGCGAGGAGACGGCCAGCTCCAGCATCGAGCTGGCGCGGCTGGGGACGCATTTGCAGGGGCTGGTGGGGCGGTTCAGGCTCTGAGATTTTGGGGCCGCTTTGCGGCCCATCGCGGATGAATCCGCTCCTACAGGGTTCATGTAGGAGCGGATTCATCCGCGACAAGGCTGGCGCGGTTACAGCACCTGACGCAGGAAAGCCTGGGCCCGCGGATCTCTAGGCGAATCGAAGAACGCCACCGGCGCCGAATCTTCCAGCAGCTTGCCGTGATCGAAGAACAGCACACGGTCCGCCACTTCCCGGGCAAAGCCCATTTCGTGGGTCACGCAGACCATGGTCATGCCTTCCTGGGCCAGGGTCTTCATCACATCCAGCACCTCGCCGACCATCTCCGGGTCGAGCGCCGAGGTCGGCTCGTCGAACAGCATCACCTTCGGGTCCATGGCCAGGGCACGGGCGATCGCCACCCGCTGCTGCTGGCCGCCGGACAGGCGCGACGGGTATTCATTGGCCTTCTGCGAAATACCCACCTTCTCCAGCAACGCACGGGCCTTGGCCTCGCGGTCGGCCTTGCTGCGCTTGCGCACGACCTTCTGCGCCAGGCACAGGTTCTCCAGCACGGTCATGTGCGGGAACAGGTTGAAGTGCTGGAACACCATGCCGACTTCACGGCGGTAGGCGTTGATGTCGGTCTTCGGGTCGTCCAGGCGCAGGCCGTCGATGGCCACATGGCCCTCGTCGAAATGCTCCAGACCGTTGAGGCAGCGCAGGAAGGTCGACTTGCCCGAACCGGACGGGCCGAGCACCACCACCACTTCGCCCTTGGCCACCTGCGTGGTGACGTTATCCACCGCGCGCACCACATGGCCACGGGTGTCGAAGACTTTCAGCAGGTCACGGACTTCAATCACTTTGCGCAAGCCTCCGCTCGAGCCGGCTGGCCATGTGCGACAGCGGCAGGTTGATCAGCAGGTACAGGCCTGCCACGCAGAACCAGATCTCGAAGGTCGAGAACGAGGTGGTGATGGCCTCGCGGCCACTCTTGGTCAGTTCGGTAATGGCGATCACCGACACCAGCGAAGTGTCCTTGACCAGGCTGATGAACTGCCCGGCCAGCGGCGGCAGCACACGCTTGAACGCCTGGGGCAGGATCACATGGCGCATCGACTGACCGGCATTCAGGCCCAGGGAACGAGCAGCCTCGTTCTGGCCCTTGGCAATCGACTGCACACCGGCACGCACGATTTCCGCCACGTAGGCACCGGTGAACAGCGCCAGCGCCGCCACGCCGGCAAACTCGCGGGAGAGGTTGAGCACGGTGCCGATGAAGAAGTAGAAGATGAAGATCTGCACCAGCAACGGCGTGCCACGCACCAGCTCGACATACACCGTCGACAGGTCGCGCAGTGTCGGGTTGTTGGACAGCCGGCACAACCCGGCGAACAGCCCGATCACCAGGCCCAGCGCCCCGGAAACCACCGAGATCCACAAGGTCGTCCACAGGCCCCACGCCAGCGGCCCGGCAGCCCAGTGGCGGGTCACGCCGACCTGGTCGCCTTCGGAGACGTCGTCGCCGCGGCTCAGCTGCAGGCTGTCCTTGGCAACGTCGAGTACTTGCTCATCGCCGTTTTCGTCCTTCAGCGTGACACGCGCGTTGTCACCGGAAACGACGATGTCCTGCACGGTGCCGTAACCGGCCGCACGCTGCGCTTCCTCGGCCTTGTAGGCGAAGTATTGCGGCACGCGGTTCCAGCGCCACTCGTAGGAAATCATCGAAGTGGCCATGTACAGGCTGAATGCCAGGCCCACCAGAACCAGCGCGGTCAGCGCGTGCCAGGGCCACTGGGCTTTCTTGTGTTTGATCACGTGGGTACTTCCGTAAATGCGAACGCGCAGGGTTTGCCTGCGCGTCGGGGTCAAAGCCTGGGCTGGTGGCCTGGGCCTTATTCCATGTCCTTCAGCCAGTCCTTGTTCTTGAACCACTTGTCGTGGATACGATCGTAGGTCCCGTCATGCTTGATCTGGTGCAGGAAGTTGTTGATGAAGTTGATGCTGTCGTAGTCGCCCTTCTTCAGGCCGAAGGCCAGCGGCTCGTAGGTGAAGGGTTCTTCGAGGAACAGCAGCTTGCCAGCGCCGGCCTTGTCCACTGCCACCACGTTGTACGGTGCGTCGTAGACGAAGGCGTCAGCCTTGCCGTTGACCACGTCCATCACCGCTTCCTGCTCGTTGTCGTAGCCGTGGTACTGGGCCTTGGCGATCAGCTTCTTGGAAACCATCTCGCCGGTGGTGCCGAGCTTGGAGGTGACGCGGTACTTCTCGTTGTTCAGGTCTTTGTACGACTTGATCTCGCCCGCCAGCTCCTTGCGGATCAGCAGGGTCTGGCCGACCACGATGAAGGGTTCGCTGAAGTTCAGGCGCAGGTTGCGTTCCTGGGTCAGGGTCATGCCGCTGCCGATGATGTCGAACTTGTCGGTCAGCAGGGCCGGGATGATGCCGTCGTAGGCAGTGGAAACGGCCTCGAACTTGACGCCCATGGACTTGGCCATGGCCTTGAGGATATCGACCTCGAAGCCGATGATCTCGCCGCGCTTGTTGGTCATCTGGAACGGCATGTAGGTGGGGTCCATGCCCACCCGCAGGGTGCCACGCTTGACCGCGTCGTCGATGGCGCCGGCCTGGGCGGAAGCGACCGCGACCAGCGCGGTGACGCCCACCAGCAGGCGCGAAAGGTATTTCTTCATCATCACCAAGTCCCCTAGCAAGAAAAGTAGCGAATCTTATCGTTGGCACGGCCGTACCGGCCGGCGTGTTTTATCGGAGAAGGATGCTAACGCATGGCGGCCCTGGGACCTAGAGCCGGGGGGGACTTTGTTGGCCAAAAATCGACTGTATGGCCCCTGAAAAGCTTCGCGGGACAAGCCCGCTCCCACAGGAGTGACGCTCAACCTGTGGGAGCGGGCTTGTCCCGCGAATGCGATCGATCAGGCGCCGACGAGTGCCGGTTGGCCTTCATTCTCCGGATGCAGCGGCAACAACGGCGAATGCGGGTCGTTGTCGATCGAAGCGCGCCACACGTCGATCCAGGCAGAATGGTGCCCCGCCCAGACCTGCTCGTGCAGGCGTGCCAGGGCCACCGGATCGCTCAGCAGGGCCAGGCGGGTATTGAGGTCCAGCCCCTTGGGACCAACCTCCAGCGCCTTGGCCACACGCTCGGCGCGCAGCGCTTCGATCGCTGCTGCCTGACCATGACGAGCTGTGGCCATGGCGCAAGCCAGGGCGTTCTGCCGCGGGTCGACCACGGCCCGCACGAAGCCGTCGTGCAGGGCATGCCAACGGTTTTCATGGGTGTACTGGTCGGTTGCCAGCAGTTCCTGCGGCGTGGCGTATTCCTCGGGAATCAGGAACAGCTTCTCGTCCTTGGCCGCCAGACCCAGGCGGGTGCGGCTGGAAATCACCGAAACCGGGATCGACAGCACCAGCGAACCGACAATCGGCGCCAGCCACCACAGGAAGCTCGGGTTCAGCCATGCGACCAACCCGGCCCAGGCAAAGCCCAGCAGGGTCTGCGGGCCATGGCGACGCACCGCCTCGCTCCACGGGGTGGAGTCGTCGTCACGCTGCGGCGAATTCCAGGTCGCGGCCCAGCCGAGGAACGCAGCCAGCACGAAGCGGGTGTGGAAAATCATCCGCACCGGCGCCAGCAACATGGAGAACAGCATCTCCATCAGCATCGACAAGGTGACCTTGATGCGTCCGCCGTACTCGACCGCGCCCTTGGCCCAGATCAGCACGATACTGAGCAGCTTGGGCAGGAACAGCAGCACGATGGTGGTGGAGAACAGCGCCACGGCCTTCTCCGGGTGCCACTGCGGCCACAGCGGGTAGAGCTGGTACGGCTCGATGAAGTACTGCGGCTCCATCAGCGTGTTGGTCGCCAGCAGCGCGGTCGACAGCACCAGGAACAGGAACCACAGCGGCGCCGACAGGTACGACATGACCCCGGTGAGGAACACCGCACGGTGCACCGGGTGCATGCCCTTGACCAGGAACAGGCGGAAGTTCATCAGGTTGCCGTGGCACCAGCGGCGGTCGCGCTTGAGCTCGTCGAGCAGGTTCGGCGGCAGCTCTTCGTAGCTTCCCGGCAGGTCGTAGGCGATCCACACGCCCCAGCCAGCACGGCGCATCAGCGCGGCTTCGACGAAGTCGTGGGAGAGGATGGCCCCGGCGAACGCGCCCTTGCCCGGCAACGGCGCCAGGGCGCAGTGCTCGATGAACGGCTTCATGCGAATGATCGCGTTGTGGCCCCAGTAATGCGACTCGCCCAGCTGCCAGAAGTGCAGGCCGGCGGTGAACAGCGGGCCGTACACGCGGGTAGCGAACTGCTGCATGCGCGCATACAGGGTGTCCATGCCCGAGGCCTTCGGCCCGGTCTGGATAATGCCGGCGTCCGGGTTGGCCTCCATCAGGCGCACCAGGCTGCTCAGGCACTCGCCACTCATCACGCTGTCGGCGTCGAGCACGACCATGTACTTGTACTCGCCCCCCCAGCGACGGCAGAAGTCGTCGAGGTTGCCGCTCTTGCGCTTCACGCGGCGGCGGCGGCGGCGGTAGAAGATGCGGCCGAAGCCCTTGGTCTCGCGGCACACGTCCAGCCAGGCCTGTTGCTCGGCCACGGCGATGTCGGTGTCGTTGGTGTCGCTGAGCACGAAGAAGTCGAAGCGGTCGAGGTTGCCGCTGGCGGCCACCGACTCGAAGGTGGCACGCAAACCTGCGAACACCCGCGGCACGTCTTCGTTGCAGATCGGCATCACCAGCGCGGTGCGCGCCTCGGGGGCAATCGGCTCGTTGCCAGCGCTGCTGCCCGAAATCTTGTACTTGTCACGCCCGGTGAGCAGCTCCAGGAAGCCCATCAGCGCGGTCCAGAAGCCCGCCGACACCCAGCAGAAGAGGATACCGAAGAGGATCAGGATGGACGTCTGCAAGGCATACGGCCAGACCTGCACCACGGTGTCCCAGAGCGGCTGGTTGACCACCTCGGCGAGGTCGACGAACGACCAGCCCTGGTATGGCAGGATGCCCTTCATGTACCAGCCGGCGACGATGGTCTGACCGATCATCAGGGCCAGCAGGATATAGCGGCGGATCGAGCCGACCGTGCGCCAGCGCGCCTTGGGCAGCTCGCGCTGGGCCGGCTGCGGGGCGTTGGGGCGGCCTGTCATGCGCCGCCACATGCGGATCAGCACGTTGGTGCGCCACGGCTCGGGAACGACCTTGGTACGCTTGATCGGCGGGGCGATCTTCAGGCACAGGCGGCCGCTGCCGTCGACGCCGAGCATTTCGGCATCTTCCAGTTCGGCGGCGCTGCCAACGGTCAGGCGCGAGCCCACCGAGGCCTGTACGGCCTCGGTGGAATCGGCGGCCGGTTTGGCCGCCAGGCGTTGGTGCAGCTCACCGAAGGACGTGCAGCTGGCGAGTTCCGCACGCTGCTCGTCGCTCAGTGGGAGGTGGGCCAGGTACTCGCCAAGCGATTCCGGCCTTGCGCTTGAGTTACTCATCGGCAGGCAACTGATAGCTCCAGGTCTCGGTCAGCACTTTTTCCGTGGTGGCCGGTGTCCCGTTGGTGGACGCCGCATCGGCGGCTGGTTGTTCGGCCTTGGCTGGCTCCTGCGCCTTGGCAGTTTTCTCGTGCTTGGCGTGCTTGGCAGCGGCCTTGTCCTGCTTGCTGTCCTGGGCAGGCTTGGCCGGCTCGACCGGTACGTCACGTACCAGCGCGGCGCGCATCTCGGTGGCCTTGTTGGCTTCCTTGACCTTCAATCGCAGGGTCAAGCGCCAGCCTTTGGTCTCCGGGTTATAGCGCAGATTGTTCTCGACCACCTCGGCGTTGTCACCCACGCTGACCTGGCTGCGCACGGCGGTGTCTTCCGGCAGTGCGGCCAATGCCGGGCCTGCGAAGTCGACCAGGAAGGCAACGCTGCCGTCTGGCTGGCGGATCAGGTTGGACTGCTTGACGTCACCGGTGGAACGCAGGGTCTGCTTGACCCAGCCCAGGTCCGGTGCCTGGAACTTCGGCTCGTCGAGGGTCCAGTGCAGGCGGTAGGCGTACTCCACCGGCTTGCCTGGCTCCGGCAGTGTTTCCGGGCTCCAGAAGGCAACGATGTTGTCGTTGGTCTCGTCGGCGGTCGGGATCTCGACCAGGTCGACGGTGCCTTTGCCCCAATCGCCCTTAGGCTCGATCCAGGCGCTCGGGCGTTTCTGGTAGTTGTCGTCGAGGTCTTCGTAGTCGCTGAAGGCGCGCTGACGCTGCATCAGGCCGAAACCACGCGGGTTCTCGACGCTGAAGTTGCTCACGGCCAGGTGTTTCGGGTTGTTCAGCGGGCGCCACAGCCACTCGCCGTTGGCGGCGTGGATCGACAGGCCTTCGGAATCGTGCAGGGCCGGACGGTAGTTCAGGACTTTCGACGGTTGGTTCGGGCCAAACAGGTACATGCTGGTCAGCGGGGCGATGCCCAGGCGGCTGACGTGGTCACGCAGGAACACGCGGGACTGCACGTCGACCACGGTGTCGCTGCCCGGACGCAGGATCAGCTTGTAGGCGCCGGTGGAGCGTGGCGAGTCCAGCAGGGCGTAGATCACCAGGTGCTTGTCGGCAGGCTTGGGCTTCTCTACCCAGAATTCGGTGAAGCGTGGGAATTCCTCGCCGGACGGCAGTGCGGTGTCGATCGCCAGGCCACGGGCCGACAGGCCGTACACGTGGCCCTTGCCGACCACGCGGAAGTAGCTGGCCCCCAGCAGGGTCATGATCTCGTCCTGCTTGTCGGCCTTGTTGATCGGGTAGAGCACGCGGAAACCGGCGTAACCCAGGTTCTTGGTGGTTTCCGGGTCGTGCGGCACGTCACCGAACTCGAAGCGGCTCGGGTCGTACTTGATTTCCTCGACCGTGGAGGCAGTGACTTCGTTGATCTTCACCGGCGTGTCGAAGTGCATGCCCTGATGGTAGAAGGACAGCTTGAACGGGGTCTTGTCCTTCGCCCACTCGGCCTTTTCCTGCAGGAAGTGAATCTTCTGGTAGTCGGCGAACTTCATGTCGCGGAAGACTGCCGGCAGATTGCTTTTCGGTGCTTCGTACTTCTGGCCGGCCAGATCCTTTGCCTTGGCTGCAACATCGTCAAGATTGAATGCCCACAGCTGGCCCGCGCTCATCAGGCCAACCAGTGCGACACTGGCCATCAGGGCCTTGCGCAGCCGAGTGCCGGGGATACTTGATGCTTTTTGGGGACTTACAATCACGAGCAACCCTCGCCGAAAACAGATCATGAAACCAACGGCCAGCGACAAATGCCGGGTTGGCGAGCACTGTTCGGACCCCGTGAGGGCGTAATGATTCCCCAAACGGATCCAGACAATGCTCGAGTCAGAGTGAAACGAACCTGCGAACGCAGGTTCATGCAGCGCGCGATTATCCAGCACGTCGCGTTACAACGCATCAGGCAGCACCAACTATTTATCGTACAAAACCCCTTGTTTTCCTATAAACAAGGGGTTTTTTTACCTCATATTTGTAACAGGAATGTCACCGGGCCATCATTGACCAGGTGCACCTGCATGTCCGCACCGAATTGCCCGCTTGCCACAGCGGGGTGCTGGCCCTGGGCTTGCTGCAACAGATAGTCGAAAAGCTCGGCGCCCAGTGCCGGCGGCGCGGCTGTCGAGAAGCCCGGGCGCATGCCGCTGCGGGTATCGGCAGCCAGGGTGAACTGGGACACCAGCAGCAAGCCGCCGCCGACCTCCTTGAGCGACAGGTTCATCTTGCCCTGCTCGTCACTGAACACACGATAGTTGAGCAACTTGTGCAACAGCTTATCGGCATGCTCGCGCGTATCTTCAGGCTCGACTGCCACCAGCACCAGCAGGCCCTGGTCGATGGCGCCGACGATGTCCCCCGCCACCTCTACCCGCGCGCCGCGCACGCGCTGCAACAGCCCCTTCATGCTTCTTCCAGGGGCAGGTCGAGCAAGCGCCGGGCCATCTGGTCGGCGGCGCGTACCAGGGCATCGGTGATACCCGGCTCGGAGGCCGCGTGCCCGGCGTCACGGATCACCTTCAGTTCGCTGTTCGGCCAGGCCTGGTGCAACGCCCAGGCGTTTTCCAGCGGGCAGATCACGTCGTAGCGGCCATGCACGATCACCGCCGGCAGGTGGGCGATCTTGGGCATGTCGCGGATCAACTGGTCCGGCTCGAGGAAGGCATCGTTCATAAAGTAGTGGCATTCGATGCGCGCGATCGACAAGGCCCGCTGCGGCTCGGAGAAGCGGTCGACCACCAGCGGGTTGGGACGCAGGGTGGCGGTACGGCCTTCCCAGGTAGACCAGGCTTTGGCGGCATGCATCTGGGCGATCTGGTCGTTGCCGGTCAGGCGCTTGTGGAAGGCCTTGACCAGGTCACAGCGCTCTTCTGGCGGAATCGGTGCGATGTAGTCTTGCCAGTAGTCGGGGAACAGGCGGCTGGCGCCCTCCTGGTAGAACCACTGAATCTCCTGCGGCCGGCACAGGAAGATGCCGCGCAGGATCAGGCCATGCACCCGCTCGGGGTGGGTCTGGGCGTAGGCCAGGGCCAGGGTCGAACCCCACGAGCCGCCGAACAGCACCCACTTGTCGATCCCCAGGTGCTTGCGGATGCGTTCCATGTCCTCGACCAGGTGCCAGGTGGTGTTGTTCTCCAGGCTCGCATGGGGCGTGGAGCGGCCACAGCCGCGCTGGTCGAAGGTGATGATGCGGTACAGGTTGGGGTCGAAGTAGCAACGGCTCTGGGCATCACAGCCCGCGCCTGGGCCACCGTGGATGAACACCACCGGCAGACCTTCGGGCGAACCGCTCTCGTCGACATACAGCACATGCGGCGCTTCCACGGCCAGATCGTGCCGGGCGTAGGGTTTGATCTGCGGGTAGAGGGTCTGCATTGCGCACTCCGTGTGAGGATATTGACTGCCGTTGGGCATCATAAACCTGAATTGCGCTTTGAGCATGTCCTCCTACCGAGGAACGTCAAAGTTCGCCGAACTGCCGGACGAAAATATCTACCACCTGCGAGCCGGGCGCATGGACATAGTCGCTGAGCCATTCACTTTACATAGGGCTCACCATGACCATGGAACAAGACAACGGCATCGCCTATGCGCTGATCGCCGGAAAAACCCCCGACTGGATGAAAAACGCACCGCCCTCGACCCATGCCTCGATGAACCGGGTGATGAACGTGCGAGCAGCTGAGTTGCAGCAGGCATGCCAGGCCCAACCTGCGATCGCCAGGGCGCTGGCAACCGAGCATGCGCGCCTGCAGGCCGCCATGGCCCAGGTACGGGCCCTGTATCAGCAGCTGCCGGACCTGCAATCCTTCGCCAAGCAACAGCTGGGTGCCGCCATCAAGGCAACTTTCGGTTTGGAGGTGGATGTCAACGGCACTTACCTGCTGGACGTGCGCCCCCTCGATCAGCAACCCGGGCAGGACCTGCCGGCCTACAAGCTCGCCACCCGTTCACTGCTCGAAAGCGCGCTGCGCAACTTCGACGCCAGCGCAGCCCAGCCTGGTGGCATGGATAACGCCAATGCCCTGCTGCAGAAATCGGTCATCCTCGACCACCGAGGCTTCATGGGCACCGTACCGATACCCAATACGCTGGACATAGCCCCTGAACGTTTTGCCGAAATGTGCCGCAAGCTGGATATTGGCGGCCAGTACCAGGCAAGACTGCAGGCTATCCATTACAGCGACATCCAGACCGCTACCAGCAACCAGACGACCTACGCGCACATCGCCGAGCTCGAACGCTGCACCTTCATGCAAAGCTTGCACCTTGCCCGGCTGCAGCACGACATCAGCCAGCGCCTCTATGAGGCTGCCATCGCGCTGCCACTGGATGTCCCGGCGCAATCCCCGACCCTGACGTTCAGCGTCATTTCGCTCTGGGATGTGCAACTGACCCGCATCCGCCTGTTCGATTACAGCCCACGCGACGGGAAACCATCGGTAGCGCTCTACCTCCCCGGCGACGCCGAGACGCCGCTCAGGGAATTCGAATCGCAGTCAGCATGCGAGCAATGGATTCGTGATCGCTTGCTGGGTGACATCGGCTACCTCGATCACTGCATGAAAGAACGCGACAAGGCCCATCTTCAGGCCAAGTTGCTCGACCGGCTGACGCCATTGACGCTGACGGTGAAAGGCACTCATGAACGCCGCGCAGATCCCCACGCCAAAGTGCACCTGCAGGCACGGCAGCTCAGTGGTTCCCTGTTGCAAGGGCTGGTCACGGAGAACGTCTTCCGCCATGAGGAAGACGCCGCCTTCCACGCGATACCGACAACCCTCATCGATACCATCACGGCGGTACGTTACCGCGAACACTTGCTGCAAAAGGCACTGACCACACTCAATATCGCCGGTTTCTTCATACCTGCGGTCGGCGAGGTCATGCTGGGTGTCTGTGCACTGCAACTGGCTTACGAAGTCTACGAAGGTATCGAAAGCTGGGCCCATGACGACCAGCAGCTGGCTTACCAGTATGTGCTGGACGTGGTGCAGAACATGGCGGAGATGGCCGCGTTCACCGTGGCCATGAAAGCGTTCGAGGGCGGCCTGGGTGCTGCTGTCGGTGGCTCGTCCGATCAAACGCCTCCATCCAGGCCAATGCCAGTGGAAACACCCTCTTTCATCGAGGAGCTCGACGAGGTGGAACTGGCGCAGGGCCAGACCCGGCTCTGGCAAGCTGACCTGAGGCCCTACGCGCAGGTCATCGATATCCCCGACACCCTCGCGCCAGACAACCGGGGGCTGCTTCACCACCAAGGCAGGACCTGGCTGGAACTGGACGGCCAGCGCTACTCGGTCGGCCGTTCAGGGCAAGGCGAGGGTTACCACATCGAACACCCGACCCGGGCCAATGCCTACCAGCCCCCATTGCGTCACAACGGCGCCGACATCTGGCTGCACCCCCTGGACAGACCCGAGCTATGGCCGCAAAGCCAACTGCTGCGCCGCTCAGGAAACCGTCAGGCGCGGTTCGACGAAAACACCGCACGGCGCATCCTACGGGTAAGCAATATCGATGAGGATGTGCTGCGCAAGGTGCTTTGCGACAACCAGCGACTACCTGGCCAGCTGGACGATACCTTTGCCCGCTTCGAGCTGTACCAACGTCTCGCGCAATCCACAGCGCAGCTCGGACCCGAGCAACTTCAACGCGACTTCCAGCACCATTATCAGCGCCTACCCACAAGCCAGGCAGCAGGCGCCCAGACGCTGCGCCAGCGCTACCCGCAGCTCCCCTCGCCGGTCATCGACGAGTTGCTGGACAACAGCGTCGCCAGCGAACTGGCCGAGCTTGGCGACGGCAAGGTGCCCAGGCGCCTGGCCGATGAAGTGCGGCTGCTCCAGCAACAGGTCAGGCTCAACCGTGCATACGAGGGGCTCTACCTGGACCAGTTGCGCAACTGGGACACCGATCAACTGATCCTGCATACCCTTGGGCAGTTGCCCGGCTGGCCTGCAGACATCAGCATCACCCTGGAGCAACGCGGCTACTCGCCCAACCAGAACACCCGCATCGGCCCCGGCGATGCCGGGCAAAGCACCTTGATCGTCAGCGCCCGGGCCGGCTACGTGCTCATGCACAGCGAGACCGCCGATGCGCCGCTGGTCGCCCACCCCTCGCTGCATGGCGCCCTGTTCGAAGCGCTCAGCGAAGCACAACGCGCGGCGCTTGGGGTCGACGACGCGCTGGCGCTCAAGACACAGGTTCAACAAGCCCCCTGGTTACCACGCCCGGTGCTGAGGCAGCTGCTGGGCATGCAGCCGGTGCTGCCTGGTTACCGCTCCCCCATGCGCCTGGCCGACGGGCGTATCGGCTACCCCTTGGGCGGCACCCGACCCCGTGTCACCAGCATTTCGCGGCAAACGCTGCTGGCCAGGATCAGGCAGGTCGGCCTGCATGCCCCCCAGCCGCGCCCGGCCGAGCAGACGCTGAGCGCGCTGGAGAACCGCAACCTCGACCGTGACGCGATCAACGACCTGCTCGGCAATCTGCTGGAGCAGCGCAACCAGCTGCAGACGAGCCTGGGCAACTGGCGGCAGATGGCGGCCTTGCTGCCCAACCAGGCCGCCTATGACTTCGAGCAACTGGCCTATACCGTGTCGCAGTATTGGTACGATCGTGCCTTTGCGGCGCCCGGCGACCTTACCCTGCCCTTGCGCCTGGAGCGCCTGTCCCTGCTCGACTTTCCGCTGGAACTGCCGAGTTTTTTCACCGCGGGCATCACTGACCTGCAACTGTTCGAGACCCAGCCCGAAGCGTTCGAAGGCGTGCGCCAGCATGCCCCACGCCTGAACAGCATGCTGCGCCAGTTCACCCAGTTGAGGACCTTGGAAATAACCCGCACCTACCGCCCGGACGCACCGCCTTCGCCCTTTCAGTTCAGCCTGCCATTGATCGCAGAACACTTGCCCGCGCTGCAGTCGCTGAGCCTGACCCACCAGAACCTGGTGATTTCCACGGCCGATATCGACAGCCTCGCGAGCCTGGCCCACTTGCGTCGCCTGGACCTGAGCGGGAACCGCTTCTCCGATGACTACCCCCCTGATTTCGGCGGTTTGAGCCTGGACTACCTGGGTTTGGACAACATGCAGCTGGAGCACTGGCCGGACGGTCTGGGCCAGGATGTTGCCGCCCAGATGCAGCAGATCTGCCTGCGCGGCAACGCCATCAGGTTACTGCCAGACTTCCTCGCGGAAGCCAGGATCAGCATCACCCAACATCCGCAGCTGTCACTGCAAGGCAATGCCATCAACGACGATCAAATGCTACGCGTGCTGCTCAACCAGGACGGTCGCGGATCACGCTTCGAGATGGACCAGCCTGCGGCTTTCCGTGAGCGCCTGAACCAGGAACTGGCGCTGCGCCGGCAGCTGGACGACCTGCTCGACAACTACGTCAATGCCTCGTCTTCCACCGCCATGCCCAGCCCGCCAGTGCTGGCGGGCAGGTCGCGCATTTCCACGGCGCTCAGGCAGTTCTGGCAAAATCAGGAAATCGGCCTGACCGCTGCCCCGCTACGTTTCGATAACATTGCGCTCGAGCTGTTCCCGACTCGCTTGCCCGCATTTCTCACCGAGCGGGTACATCACCTGAGGCTCGAACAGGTCAGCGGCTCCACGGTGCAGCTGCAAAACCTGTTCAGCCGCTTTCCGCGCATGACCCAGCTGACCCTGGACATCTATGTTCGCGCGCAACAGGATCTGCCGACGGCGCTGCAGCAGTGCCCCGGCCTGCGTAACCTGACCCTGCGCAACATAGGCCTGGAGGTCGATCAACACTTCATCGACGCGCTGGGCGTACTACCCAACCTGGATACACTGGACCTGAGTAACAACCGCGCAGGGGCTATCGACCATGCCCCGCCATCGTTGCAGTCATTGCGGCGCCTTGACCTCAACGGCATGGACCTCGATCGATGGCCAGACTGGGTGGACAGCCTGCGCCGCCTGCAGGCGCTGGAACTGGGTAACAACCATCTCACCGAGCTGCCCGCGCACCTTCGGGGTGGCGTTGACATCAACGACCTCAATATCCGGATCGGCGTCGAGGGCAATCCCTTATCGGCCGAGACCACCTACCGGGCTCGTGCGGTCTCGGAAAGCCAGAGCAGCTTCACGTTCAGGTTCGATGCCCCCGATGAATGGGACGAGGACATCCTCAACGAATACCTTGACGACCCCGAATACCTGGTCATCGACGATACCCCCAGGCTCACGGACTGGTTGCTGGCGTCCGAGGTGGAGAACCAAGCCCTGCACGATGCCTGGCAACAGCTTCAGGACTCAGGGCAGGCACAAGACCTGCTCGCGCTGGTGGGCCGCTTGAAAAACACCGCCTCCTACCGCCACAGCGATACCCGCCTGGCGTTCTGCCAACGGGTACGCAAGGTCCTGGTCCGGGCATTGGTCGATGCTGACGATCTGGCGCTGTTCAACATCCAGGCCAGGGAAGCCTTGACCCAGTCGGACGGCCATCAGACCTGCCAGGACGGTGCGCTGCTGACCTTCAAGAGCATCGAGCTCTACATCGCCAGCGAGCACGTGCAGTTCGATGGCGCGGACAGCGAGGCCAACCTGTACCGAGAGATGCGCCGCCTGTATCGCCTGCACGCGGTGGACGAGATTGCCAACCGTGAGGCCAACGGCCGTGATGAGGCCGAGGTCCGCCTCACCTACCTGCGCGAACTGAACGCGCCACTGCAGCTAGGCCAGCCAGTGGACAGCCTGCGCTATCCGATCAACCCCACCGTCGAAGAGTTGATCGATGCGCAGTTGCAGGTCCAGCGGGGCGAACTCGGCGAAGCGTTCCTGCGCTTTGCCGCCAGCAATGAACTGTGGGTCCGGCACTTGCGCCAGGCCTACGCGCAGCGCTTCGCGCAGATCGAAAGGACCTACCAGGCCCAGGTGATCGAATTGCAGGAGCGATACCCGGACCGCCCGCTGGATACCCTGACGGCCGAGTTCAACGCCTTGGCACGAAGGCGGCAGGTCCGCGAATCACACCTGATCCGCGAACTCACCGCCTTCGCCGACCCGGACCGCAGGCCACGCTCGGCGAGCGAGTGACCCCACTCAACGCCCGTAGCGTTCAGCCCCCCAGGCCAACGTGGAATGCAGCAGCTTGCGCAGTACCCGCTGGGTGTCCTGCGCAAGCGCTTCACGGTAAGCGAAGGGTTCCTGCTCTTGCATGTAGGTGCTCTGGGCGAGCTCCAGTTGCACGGCGTGGATGTTCTGGCCGGGTTGACCATAGTGGCGGGTGATGTGACCGCCTTTGAAGCGCCCGTTCAGTACGTGGCTGAAATCCGTCGCCTCGCGGCAAACCGCCTGTAGCCGCTCGGCCAGCTGCGCATCACAGCTGGCACCATTGAAGGTGCCGAGGTTGAAGTCCGGCAGCTTGCCGTCGAACAGGTGCGGAATGTGCGAGCGGATCGAGTGGGCATCCCACAGCAGCGCATAGCCGAATTGCTCGCGCAGGCGCTGCAGCTCGTTGCGCAGTGTGTCGTGATAAGGCCGCCAGATTTGTTCCAGGTAGAGGGCGCGCTCCTGCGCCGAGGGCACCTGCCCCTCCTTGAACAGCGGCTCGCCCTCGAACAACGTAGCCGGGTACAGCCCCGTGGTCGCGCCGACATACAACGGCTGGTCGTCTTCCGGCCGGTTCAGGTCGATGACGAAACGCGAGTACTCTGCCGCCACCACGCTGGCGCCCAGCTCACGGGCGAAATCGTAGAGGCGCGGGATGTGCCAGTCGGTATCGGGCAGGCTGCGCGCTGCGTCGACCAGGCCATCCTGCACAGCAGGGGTCAGTTTCAGCCCCGCATGGGGCATGCTGATCAACAGGGGCAAATGGCCCTGGTGAAAACTCAGTACCTTGTCCATCTTGCCTCGCTCAGTTGGAAATCTCGTGGCCCTTGCGCACCACACGCTTGGGCAGGTCGCCGCCCAGCCAGTAGGCCAGGTCGGCAGGGCGTTCGATGTGCCAGGCGACGAAGTCCGCCACCTTGCCGGCTTCCAGCGAACCATGGCTGTCGCCCAGGCCCAGCGCGGTGGCGGCATGCACGGTGACACCGGCCAAGGCCTCTTCCGGGGTCATGCGGAACAACGTGCAGCCCATGTTCAGCATCAGCCGCAACGACAGCCCCGGAGAGGTGCCGGGGTTGAGGTCGCTGGCCAGGGCGATCTTCACGCGGTGACGGCGCAACACCTCCATCGGTGGCAACTGGGTTTCGCGCAGGAAGTAGAAGGCGCCCGGCAGCAACACGGCGACGGTGCCTGCTTCAGCCATGGCAATGGCATCTTCCTCGGTCATGAACTCCAGGTGATCAGCGGACAACGCCTGATAACGCGCCGCCAGGCTAGAGCCGTGCAGCGATGACAGCTGCTCGGCATGCAGCTTGACCGGCAGTCCCAGTTCACGCGCCTTGATGAACAGCCGCTCGACCTGCGCGGGGGAAAACGCCAAGTGCTCGCAGAAGGCATCGACCGCGTCCACCAGCC
This sequence comes from Pseudomonas sp. NPDC089395, assembly GCF_044749525.1. NCBI lineage: Bacteria > Pseudomonadati > Pseudomonadota > Gammaproteobacteria > Pseudomonadales > Pseudomonadaceae > Pseudomonas > Pseudomonas sp. NPDC089395. The sequence goes on along the minus strand of NZ_JBIVID010000007.1, from coordinate 52,904 downwards.
CTTCGTCGGCCAGCGCCGGGAGCATTTCGTCGCAGATGTGGGTGATGTAGTCGTCTGGCCGACCAGTGTACTCCGGCGGCAAAGCATGTGCGGCCAGGCAGGTGGCGCGCACCGCCAGCGGCAGCTCGTCGGCCAGGCGCCGCGCCACGCGCAGCATCTTGCGTTCGTTGGCCAGGTCCAGGCCGTAGCCGGACTTGATCTCGATCGTGGTTACGCCATCGCGCATCAGCGCCTGCACGCGCTGGCGGGCGCTGGCGAACAGTTCATCCTCGCTGCCCGCGCGGGTGGCCCGTACGGTACTGGCGATACCCCCGCCCTGGGCGGCGATTTCGGCATAGCTCACGCCCTGCAGGCGCTGTTCGAACTCGCCGCTGCGGTTGCCACCGAATACCGCGTGGGTGTGGCAGTCGATCAGGCCTGGCGTGACCCAGGCGCCATTGAGGTCGACCGTGCGGGCGATTTCCAGTGCAGGCAGGTCGGCACGCGGGCCGATCCATTCGATCAGGCCGGCGTTGCTGACGATAGCGGCGTCTTCGATGACCGAATAGCTACCTTGGGCCATGGTTGCCGCGTGGCAGTTTTGCCAAAGGGTTCTCATACACAAACTCCGATGTTTGATCCTGTAGGAGCGGATTCATCCGCGATCACCGGCGCAGCCGGTGCCAAGTCCTGTGTTGAATTCATCGCGGATAAATCCGCTCCTACAAGCTTGGCAACACGCCAGCCGGCAGCAGCGCGGTCAACTTGCCTTCGGCCAACAAGGCACTGGCCGCCTCGATATCCGGCGAGAAGAAGCGGTCGTGGTCGTAGTGCGGCACTTCGCGGCGCAGCACCTGGCGCGCCTGCTCCAGTTTCACCGAGGTTTTCAGCCCTTCGCGCAGGTCCAGGCCCTGGCAGGCGCCCAGCCATTCGATGGCCAACACCCCACGGGTGTTCTCGGCCATCTCCCACAACCGCTTGCCGGCAGCCGGGGCCATGGACACATGGTCCTCCTGGTTGGCCGAGGTCGGCAGGCTGTCGACGCTGTGCGGGTGTGACAGGGCCTTGTTCTCGCTGGCCAGGGCTGCCGCGGTGACCTGGGCGATCATGAAGCCGGAGTTGACACCGCCGTTTTCCACCAGGAACGGTGGCAGCTGCGACATGTGCTTGTCCATCATCAGCGAGATGCGCCGCTCGCTCAGCGCGCCGATCTCGGCGATGGCCAAGGCCAGGTTGTCGGCGGCCATGGCGACCGGCTCGGCATGGAAGTTACCGCCCGATACCACGTCGCCCTCGGCGGCGAATACCAACGGGTTGTCCGACACCGCGTTGGCCTCGATGCCCAGCACGTCGGCGGCGTGGCGCAACTGGGTCAGGCAGGCGCCCATGACTTGCGGCTGGCAACGCAGCGAATACGGGTCCTGGACTTTGCCGCAGTTCTTGTGCGACTGGGACACCTCGGTGGACTCGCCCAGCAGGTCGCGGAAGCACGCCGCGGTATCGATCTGGCCCAGCTGGCCTCGGGCTGCATGGATGCGCGCATCGAACGGCGAACGCGAGCCCAATACGGCTTCGACGGTCAAGCCGCCGCAAGCGATGGCGGCAGCGAACAGGTCTTCAGCCTGGAACAGGCCGCGCAGGGCGTAAGCGGTGGATGCCTGGGTGCCGTTGAGCAGCGCCAGGCCCTCCTTGGCTGCCAGGGTCAGCGGTTCGAGCCCGGCCACGGCCAGGGCTTCGTTGGCCGACAGCCATTCGCCGCGATGCCGCGCCTTGCCTTCGCCGAGCAGCACCAGCGACATGTGCGCCAGGGGCGCCAGGTCACCGGAAGCGCCCACCGAGCCCTTGAGCGGAATGTGCGGGTAGACCTCGGCATTGACCAAGGCGATCAGTGCATCGATGACCTTGCGGCGGATACCGGAAAAGCCCCGGCTGAGGCTGTTGATCTTCAGCACCATGATCAACCGCACCATGGCGTCGTCCAGCGGCGCGCCGATGCCGGCGGCATGGGACAGCACCAGCGAACGCTGCAGGTTCTCCAGGTCATGGCTGGCAATACGGGTCGAGGCCAGCAGGCCGAAACCGGTGTTGATGCCGTAGGCCGTGCGGTCTTCGGCGATGATCCGCTCGACGCAGGCAACGCTGGCGTCGATGCCCGCGCCGGCACTCGCATCCAGGCTCAACTGCACCGGGGCCAGGTGGATACGGCGCAGTTGGGCCAGGGTCAGGCGGCCAGGAACCAGATTCAAAGCTTCCATGTTCAGACTCCTTTGCGTGATCAGCGCAGTGCCGGCAGCACTGGCTGCGGCCCTTGCGAAGCTTTCAGAAGCGCGGCGGCGCGAGCGATGTCGGGGGCCAGCCAGCGGTCTTCAAGGTAGGCCGGCACCTGCTCGCGCAGCAAGCGCCAGGCGGCATCGGTACCCGCGCCAAAGCGCTGCGCCTTGAGGAATTCGAAGGCCTGGGCGGCCAGCAGGTATTCGATGGCCAGAATCTGGGTGCAGTTTTCCAGCACCTGGTGCAGCTTGAGCGCGGCATTGGTGCCCATGCTCAGGTGGTCTTCCTGAAGGCCCGAGGTGACGTAGTTGTCGAGCACCGCCGGTTGCGCCAGCTGGCGGTTCTGCGCGCACAGCGAGGCCGCGACGTACTGGACGATCATCATCCCCGAGTTGACCCCAGGGTTGCTGACCAGGAATGCCGGCAGACCACTGACGTGCGGGTTGACCAGACGGTCCAGGCGCCGCTCGGCGATCGAGCCGATCTCAGCCATGGCGATCGCCAGCAGGTCGGCGGCCATGGCCACCGACTGGCCGTGGGGGTTGGCCTGGGACACCACCCGGAAGTCGTCCGGGGTCCCCAGCAACAGCGGGTTGTCGTTGGCGCCGTTGAGTTCCGCCTCGATCTGTCGGGCCGCGTGGGCCAACTGGTCACGGGCGGCACCGTGTACTTGCGGAATGGAGCGGATGCTCAAGGCGTCCTGGGTGCGGATACCCTTGCTGGCGGCGATCACTTCGCTGCCTTCGAGCAGGGCGCGCAGGTTCTCGCCCACCACCTGCATGCCCGGGTGCGGCTTGAGCGCGATGATTTCCGGGTCGAAGGCGGCGATCTGCCCACGCAAGGCTTCGAAGCTCATGGCGCCGATCACATCGGCCCATTGCAGCAGGCGGCTGGCGTCGTCCAGCGCCAGGCTGGCCAAGCCGGTCATGCACGGCGTGCCGTTGACCAGGCACAAGCCGTCCTTGGCGCCCAGCTGAACCGGCTCAAGGCCTTCGGCGGCCAGCGCTTCGGCGGCCTCGACGATTTGCCCGCGGTAGCTGACCTTGCCGATGCCCAGCAGGCACACGCCGACATGGGCCATGTGGGTCAGGTAGCCGACCGAGCCCTGGGACGGCACCTGCGGAGTGATGCCGTGGTTGAGCAGCGCCAGCAGCGCCTCGACCACGCCGCGCTGGATGCCGGACTTGCCGTGGCTGTAGTTGGCGATGGCCGCGCAAATGATCGCCCGGGCCTGCTCGTCGGGCAGCGCCGGACCCACTCCGCAGGCGTGGCTGAGCAGGGTGTTGCGCGACAGCGCAGCAAGCTGCTCACCCTGCAACGACACGTTGCACAGCGCGCCAAGCCCGGTGTTGACGCCATAGGCACGCTCGCCGCTGTCGACGATGTGGCGCACGATGGCCTGGGCATTGTCGATACGCGCCCAGACCTGCGGCGCCAGCTCCAGCCGCGCGCCATGGCGGGCCACGGCGGCGATGTCCTGCCAGCGCAGCGCGGCGCCGGTGATGACCACGGTTGCAACTTGCGACATGGGGCTCCTCATACCGCGATCGCGCGGCGCTGGACGAAGCGGTCGACGTATTCGTCGGCCGGGTTGTGCAGGATCTGCTGGGGCGTGCCGACCTGGATCAGGCGGCCGTCCTTGAGAATGGCGATGCGGTTGCCGATGCGCACCGCTTCATCCAGGTCATGGGTGATGAACACGATGGTCTTGTGCAGGGTCTTCTGCAGCTCCAGCAGCTGGTCCTGCATTTCCGCGCGGATCAGCGGGTCGAGGGCGCTGAACGCCTCGTCCATGAGGATGATGTCGGTGTCCGCCGCCAGCGCCCGGGCCAGGCCGACGCGTTGGCGCATGCCGCCCGACAGCTGGTGCGGGTACTTCTTCTCGTAGCCCTTCAGGCCCACGGTCTCGATCCACTGCATGGCACGCTCGGCGCACAGCTGCTTGCTCTCGCCACGCACCTTCAGGCCATAGGCGACGTTGTCCAGCACGTTGCGGTGCGGTAGCAGGCCGAAGCTCTGGAACACCATGCTGATCTTGCGCCGGCGAAATTCGCGCAGGGCTTCCATGTCGTACTTCAGGATGTCTTCGCCATCGACCAGGATCTGCCCGCTGGTGGGGTCGATCAGGCGGTTGAAGTGGCGCACCAGGGTCGACTTGCCGGACCCGGACAAGCCCATGATCACGAATATCTCGCCGCTGCCGATGGACAGCGACAGGTCGTTGACCCCCACCACGCAACCGGTCTGCGCCAGCACCTGCTCCTTGCTCTGCTGGTTGCGGATCAACTGCAGGGCCTCGTCGGCGCGGTCGCCGAAGATCTTGAAGACGTTCTTCACTTCGATCTTGCTGATCGCCTGCGTGCTCATTTGCTCACCTCATGGCGTGGCCGGCCATAGGCCTGGGTAATGCGGTCGATCACCACCGCGAGAATGACGATGGCCAAACCTGCTTCAAGGCCGCGGCCGACGTTGAGGGTCTGGATGCCGACCAGTACGTCCTCGCCCAGGCCACGGGCACCGATCATCGAGGCGATCACCACCATCGACAGGGCCATCATGGTGGTCTGGTTGATGCCGGCCATGATGCTTGGCAGCGCCAGCGGCAGCTGGACACCGAACAGTTGCTGCCAGCGGTTGGCACCGAAGGCGTTGATCGCTTCCATCACTTCACCGTCGACCTGACGAATCCCCAGGTCGGTGAGGCGGATCAGCGGCGGCGCGGCGTAGATCACCGTGGCGAAGATCGCCGGCACCTTGCCCAGGCCAAACAGCATCAGCACCGGGATCAGGTACACGAAGCTGGGCATGGTCTGCATGATGTCCAGCAGCGGCATCAGCACCGCGCGCAAGCGGTTGCTGCGGGCCGAGAGGATGCCCAGCGGGATGCCCACCAGCACCGAGATCAGCGTGGCCACCAGCATCAGTGCCAGGGTTTGCATCAGCTTGTCCCACAGGCCGACGGCGCCGACCAGGAACAGCAGCCCGGTGATGACCAGGGTCGGCAGGATGCGCCGGGTGGCGTGCCAGGCGATCAGGGCCACCACGCCGAGCATCAGCCACCACGGGGTAGCGCGCAGCGCGCCTTCGAGGCTGACGATGGCCCAGAGCAAGGTGTCGGAAATGTGCCGGAACACATCGCCGTAGTTGGTCACCAGGGCGTCGACCCAGCCATTGACCCAGTCGGCGATGGAGAATGTCAGGTTGTCAGGAAACATAGGTTCCACTCATCAGCTGAGGACGCTCAAAGCGCCGCGTTGATCTTCTTGGCAGCGTCTTCGCTGACCCAGGCCTGCCAGACTTCAGGATGTTCCTTGAGGAACGCCTTGGCCAGTGCGGGCGACTCGATCCGCTCCTTGGTCATGCGCGCCAGGTTCTGGTTGAGCAGGTCGATTGGCAGGTTGACCTTTTCCAGCACCGCAACCAGTTCGGGGGCTTGTTCGTGGAAGGTCTTGGACAGGCCAACCTTGATCGACACCGACTTGTCCACACCCTCTTTCTCCTGCAGCTTGACCAGGTCGACCTGGCCCATCAGCGGGGTTGGGGTCCAGTAGTAGAACAGGATAGGCTCGCCGCGCTTGTAGCTCGACAGTACCGCGGCATCCAGTGCCGGGCCGGTGCCAGGGCGGAAGTTGGTGTAGCTGCTCTCCAGGCCGTATTCCTTGAGCATCTTGCTGTTGTCCAGCTCGCAGGTCCAACCGGCCGGGCAGTTGTAGAAACGGCCTTTGCTCGGCTCTTCCTGGTCCTTGAACACGCTGGCGTACTTGCCCAGGTCGGCGACGTTCTTGAGGTCCGGTGCCTTGGCTTCGAGCTTGCGCTTGGGGTCGCCCTCGATCACGTAACGGGGGACGTACCAGCCTTCTTCCGCGCCCACCACCGGGGCGCCGACACCGACCACCTTGCCGGCGGCCTCGGCCTTCTTCCAGACCTCACTGCGGCCTACCCACTCCTCGGCGAAGACCTGGATATCGTTGGTGCCCAAGGCGTTTTCCATGGTGATGGAGTTGCCGGGCAGGCTATCGGTTTCGCAGCCGTAGCCGTTTTTCAATACGAATTGCATCACGTCGGTCAGCAGCATGCCGCTTTCCCAGTTCAGCCCGGCGAACTTCACCGGCTTGCCGGACTCGCACCAGCCAGCGGCCTGGCTGCTGCCGGCAGCGCCGAGCAGGCCGAGGGCGAACAGCGAGGCGAGCAAGGTCTTGTTGGTTTTCATTGCGTGACGCTCCCAAACTTGAAAGTGGAAATCGGCAGTCCTTGCAAGGAAAAATGGCCGATCAGGGGCCGCTTTGCGGCCCTTCGCGGATGAATCCGCTCCTACAGGGTTCAGCGCTGTCCATGTAGGAGCGGATTCATGCGCGATGGGCTGCGCAGCAGCCCCAAGGGCCTATCAGCCAGTAATCATCGGCAGGTTCAACCCCTGCTCTTTGGCGCAATCAATCGCAATCTGATAACCCGCATCGGCATGACGCATCACCCCGGTGGCCGGGTCGTTGGTCAGCACGCGGGCAATCCGCTCGGCCGCCTCATCGGTACCGTCACACACAATCACCATGCCAGAGTGCTGCGAGAAGCCCATGCCGACGCCGCCGCCGTGGTGCAAGGACACCCAGGTAGCGCCGCTGGCGGTGTTGAGCAGGGCATTGAGCAGCGGCCAGTCGGACACCGCATCCGAACCGTCCTGCATGGCTTCGGTTTCACGGTTGGGGCTGGACACCGAACCCGAGTCGAGGTGGTCACGGCCGATCACGATCGGCGCCGACAGCTCGCCGCTGCGCACCATTTCGTTGAACGCCAGGCCCAGCTTGGCACGCAGGCCCAGGCCAACCCAACAGATACGCGCCGGCAGGCCCTGGAAGCTGATGCGCTCGCGGGCCATGTCCAGCCAGCGGTGCAGGTGGGCGTCGTCCGGGATCAGTTCCTTGACCTTGGCGTCGGTCTTGTAGATGTCTTCGGCATCGCCCGACAGCGCAGCCCAGCGGAACGGGCCGATGCCCCGGCAGAACAGCGGACGGATGTAGGCCGGCACGAAGCCTGGGAAGTCGAAGGCATTGGTCACGCCCTCTTCCTTGGCCATCTGGCGGATGTTGTTGCCATAGTCGAAGGTCGGCACACCTTGTTTCTGGAAGTCCAGCATGGCTTGCACGTGTACGGCCATGGACTGCTTGGCGGCCTTGACCACGGCAGCCGGCTCGGTCTGCGCACGGTCACGGTACTGCTCCCAGGTCCAGCCGGATGGCAGGTAGCCGTTGAGCGGGTCGTGGGCGCTGGTCTGGTCGGTGACCATGTCCGGGCGCACGCCACGCTTGACCAGCTCCGGCAGGATCTCTGCAGCGTTGCCGTGCAGGGCGATGGAGATCGCCTTGCCTTCGGCGGTGTACTTGGCGATGCGGGCCAGGGCGTCGTCGAGGTCGGTGGCCTGCTCGTCGACATAGCGGGTATCGAGGCGGAAGTCGATACGGCTCTGCTGGCATTCGATGTTCAGCGAGCAGGCGCCGGCCAAGGTCGCGGCCAGTGGCTGGGCGCCGCCCATGCCGCCGAGGCCGGCGGTCAGTACCCACTTGCCCTTGAGGCTGCCGCCGTAGTGCTGGCGGCCAGCCTCGACGAAGGTTTCATAGGTGCCCTGGACGATGCCCTGGCTGCCGATGTAGATCCAGCTGCCGGCGGTCATCTGGCCGTACATGGCCAGGCCCTTGGCATCCAGTTCGTTGAAGTGTTCCCAGTTGGCCCAGTGCGGTACCAGGTTGGAGTTGGCGATCAGTACGCGCGGGGCGTTGGCGTGGGTCTTGAACACGCCGACCGGCTTGCCCGACTGCACCAGCAGGGTTTCGTCGTCGTTGAGGTTGGTCAGGCTCTCGACGATCTTGTCGTAGCAGGCCCAGTTGCGCGCGGCGCGGCCGATGCCGCCGTAAACCACCAGCTCTTTGGGGTTCTCGGCAACCTGCGGGTCGAGGTTGTTCATCAGCATGCGCAACGGCGCTTCGGTCAGCCAGCTTTTGGCCGTCAGCTTGTTGCCACGCGGGGCGCGGATCTCGACGTCACGGAATTTGTTCAGTTTGTTGTCAGTCACGAAAAGTGCTCCTCGGGTGCGTACAGCGCGAATGGGGACGGCCTATCCACTTTCGCGCACTTGGCTTTACTTGTACATACAAGCATATGCAATTGAATTGCCAAGTAGCTGATCGGGGGGGCATTACGGGGTATGGGAAAGGAGTACAGCCCAGAGAAACCGGGGATCAGGAGGCGGGAAAAAAATCTGAGGCGGATCTGGTGGAGTGGATCAGCGGTTTGACGGCGTTGCGCCATCTTGGGGCGATCGGTAACAGGCTGCTCCGTTTGGAAGCGTTACCGGGTAACTTTTGTGGTGGTTGTACTGGCCCTATCGCGGATAAATCCGCTCCTACAGGTACATCACAAACCCTGTAGGAGCGGATTTATCCGCGATAGGCCGGCAAAGCCACTATGAAATCTGGATCAGCTCGATCACGCAGCAGCGCCCCTGCACAGCCACTTCCAGCAAACGGTCGTTACCGCTCTGCTGCAGGCAGTCATACAACCCCAGCGACTGCACCTGGCCATCGACTGTCACCTGCAAGTCCGCCTGGGCACTGAACACCAGCACCGTACTGGCCGCACTGAACAGCCGGCTACCACCGTTGAACCATTGCAGCCGCGCCCGGTAACGGGCAGGCGCATAGATCAGGTTGAAATCCCGAATCGGCCCACCCAACAGCGCGCAGCTCACCTGGCTTTCACCCTTGAAGGCATAGGCATCGAAGGGCAGCAGTGGCCGGCCAGGCTCGCCGTCCACGGTCAACTGCATGCCATCGCCCTGCAGCACGCTGATGATCCGCTGGTAACCGGCGAAACTGGAGAACCCGCCAGACGACTCGATATCAGCGATCGACAGGCGCCAGCCGAAGCCGTCCAGTCCATCGCCGGCATCGCGGGTGATCTCTTCGGTGAACCCACCGCCGTTCTTCCACGGCATTCGCGGGTAGTCTTGGGCACGCAAGCACTGCAACTGGCTCATTTACTGAAACGTCCTTCCAGGCGATGACGGGAACCGGGGTGGATCAAGCGCGCAGCAGTCACCGGCTGGCGACCGGACCAGGTACGCCGGCGGATCAACAGGCAAGGCTCGCCCCGCTCGATCTGCAGCAGCTGGCACTCATCGGGCTCGGCGAGAATGGCTTCGACCACGTGCTCGCCTTCGGTCAGCGGGGCCACCTGCGACAGGTAGGCGTAGGGCGTCTGCCGAGTGAAGTCCTGCTTGAGGTAGTCCGGGGCGATCTGCGCATTGACGTAGCGGTCTTCGATCTGCACCGGCACGCCGTTCTCGAAGTGCACGATCAGCGAATGGAACACCCGCTGGCCTTCGCGCATGTCCAGCGCCAGGGCGCGCTCCGAGCCGGCCGCTTCCTCGGCCAGGACGATGACCTGGCAGCTATGCTGGTGGCCACGCGCGGCAATCTCGTCGGCGATGTTGTTGACCTCGAATAGCGCAGAGCGGGTCTTCGGCTCGGCGACGAAAGTACCCACACCCTGCATGCGCACCAACAACCCCTCGGCGGTCAGTTCGCGCAGGGCACGGTTGATGGTCATGCGGCTGAAGCCCAGCTCGCTGACCAGCTCGCTCTCGGAAGGGACCCGGTGGTGTGGCGGCCAGCTGCCATTTTCGATCTGCTGGACGATCATCTGCTTGACCCGGGCATACAGCGGCGCCGGGCCCTCGCCCATCTGGGCTACCAGCGCGGAGACAGGAGGTGTCGGCACGGCGTTTGATCCTTGTGCGAGTTGATTGACGGTAGCTTGCCGGAGTTTACCCGGCAGGCAAACGGCTGTATATGTATATACAAGTTAAACAATAACAGGATAGCGCAATGCCCGCCTACTTTGCCGAACGTGCCCTGCTGCCCAGCGGTTGGGCCAACAATGTCCGCCTTGAAGTAACTGCCGATGGCCGGCTGGCCGCCATCGAGGCCGATGCCAGCGCCGAGGGTGCCGAGCGACTGAACGGGCCCTTGCTGCCTGGCATGCCCAACCTGCACTCGCATGCCTTCCAGCGCGCCATGGCGGGCTTGGCGGAAGTGGCGGGCAACCCCAACGACAGCTTCTGGACCTGGCGCGAGCTGATGTATCGGCTGGTGGGCAAGGTCACGCCGGAGCACTTGCAGGTCATCGCTCGCCAGCTGTACATCGAGATGCTCAAGGCTGGGTACACCTCGGTGGCCGAGTTCCACTACGTGCATCATGACCAGGCCGGCAAGGCCTATGCCGACCCTGCCGAGCTGTCCCGCCGCATCAGCGCTGCCGCTGCCAGCAGCGGCATTGGCCTGACCTTGCTGCCGGTGCTGTACAGCCATGCCGGCTTCGGCGGACAGGCGCCCAACGACGGGCAGCGGCGCTTCATCAACTCCACCGAGCAGTACCTGCGCTTGCAAGAACAACTCGCCCCGCTGCTGGCCGCACAGCCGGCACAGCAACTGGGCCTGTGCTTCCACTCGCTGCGTGCGGTAACGCCAGCCCAGATTGCCGAAGTACTGGCCGCAAGCGATCAGCAATGCCCGATCCACATTCATATCGCCGAGCAGCAGAAAGAAGTCGACGACTGCCTGGCCTGGAGCGGCCAGCGTCCGCTGCAGTGGCTGTACCAGCATGTCGATGTGGATTCACGCTGGTGCCTGGTGCACGCCACCCATGCCGACCAGGATGAAGTCTCGGCCATGGCGCGCAGCGGGGCTGTGGCCGGCCTGTGCCTGACCACCGAGGCCAACCTGGGTGACGGTATCTTCCCGGCAGTGGACTACCTGGCCCAGGGCGGACGCATGGGCATTGGCTCGGACAGCCATGTGTCATTGAGCGTGGTCGAGGAACTGCGCTGGCTGGAATATGGCCAGCGGCTGCGGGACCAGCGGCGCAACCGTCTGTACCGCGAGGACCAGCCGATGGTCGGGCGCACGCTGTATGACGCGGCACTGTCGGGCGGCGCACAGGCACTGGGGCACCCAGTGGGTGAACTGGTGGTCGGCAAGCGTGCCGATTGGCTGGTGCTGGACGGGCAGGATCCGTACATCGCCATGGCCCAGGGCGATGCGATTCTCAACCGCTGGTTGTTTGCAGGCTCGGATCGCCAGGTGCGCGATGTGATGGTCAATGGGCAGTGGGTGGTGCGCCAGGGGCGGCATGCACAGGAAGAGGAAAGTGCGCGGGCGTTCGTTGAGGTATTGCGTCAGTTGCTGGGTTAGCAGGGGATTTTGGGGGAGCGGGCTTGCCCCGCGAAGAGGCCGGCCCAGACACTGGAGTGGCCTGGCACGGGCTTCGCCCGTGCTCGCGGGACAAGCCCGCTCCCACAAACAGCCTCAATGCATCTGTACGATCTGCTGGTCCGGCGTGCGCCAGATCAGCCGGCTGGTGTCATAACCTTGCTGCCGTGCCTTGGACAACAGGTTCTCGCGCTCCCAGGCAGGTAGTGTCGGCGTACGCGAAAGTATCCACAGGTACTTGCGATCCGGGCTGCCGACGATCGCCGTGCGGTAGCGATCATCCACGTACAGGATCCAGTACTCCCCCTTGGTCAGGCCCGGCACCGCTCGGGTGAACCAGTTGTCGAACTCCACCCACAACCTATCGGTGTGCCCCGGCTCCTGGATGCTGGCATGGCCCTCCGCGCGCAGCCACTCATCGCCGATGGTGCGGCAGCGGTTGAGGACGCCATACGAGCCATCGGGCTTGAGGTTGTAATGCGCCTCGGACTGGGCGCATTCACTCTGGTATGGCATCGGCAGGCGCGCCAGCTCGAACCACTTGCCTTGATAGCGCTTGAGGTCGACATTGCCGGCGGTCTTCGGCGCCAGCGGGTCGTTGGCCGAGGTGGCGCAGCCACCCAGCAGCATCACCAGGCACATCCCCAGCAGCAGGTGCACACGCGTCATTTGAGGCCCTGCCCTGAATACATCAGCACCTTGTCTGCGGCGTACTGAACGCTGATGAAGCTCTTCTCGTCCCCCCAGGTGCAGCTGCTCATGCCGAGCGCACCGGAGCACTCGGCAGGTGTGCCGAGCAGTTGCTCGACCTCGGCCTTGTTCATGCCGGCCTTGAGCTTGGAATAGTTTTCCTGATTGATCTTGCTGCACGCAGTCAGGACGACGCACAAGGACAACAGGGCGAGGGAACGCAACGACATGAAGGAACACTCCTGAAAGGTGGGTACAGGCGAGTGGCCTGCAGTGACCTTCGACGGGAAAATCCCTCCCTGGTTCCCTGCCACCCCCCCTTTCGTTCTACACCGTTGGTCGGCTGGCAGGGCGTTTCAGGATGTGGAAAGCACTTCGCGGGACAAGCCCGCTCTCACAGGGCCACCACGGCGGTCCTGTGAGAGCGGGCTTGTCCCGCGAAGAGGGTGAAGCAGACGACTCAGAACCTGGAGCCAGGCTCCAGCAAGAAGTCCATCTCATCACTGGTGCTAGGCCTGCCCAGCATCAGATTGCGATGCGGGAATCGCCCGAAGCGGGCAATCACTCGCTGGTGCTGCTCGGCGTAATCGAGGAAGCCTTCGAACAGTCGACGGTTCGCTTCCGGCTGCTCGTCCAGCAGGATCTGGTAACGCTCGACGCTCAGGTTCTGCCAGTCCAGCACCTCGGCATGCTCCAGCACCAGCAGCACGAACACCCTCTGGATCGGCAGCAACTGGTAGTCCCAGCCCTTCTGCAGCCCTTGCATGGCCACTACCTGGGCCCGCCGGTCGCCTTCGAAGGCGCGCGGCGTGTCGCGGTAGATCATGCGCGGCAGCTGATCCAGCAGGATCAGCAGACCCAGCCAGCCCTGGGGGCTCTGCTGCCACTCGTCGAGCCCGCCCGCCAGGGCATGCTCGACCAAGTCGCCAAACAGCGCCTGGGCTTCGGCATCGTGATGCTTGCCGAACCATAGCGTGCTCTGCTCGTCAGCCACGGCCTGGGCACTGGTACCCCAACCGAACCACCATTCCAGCAACGGCTGCCAAGGTGCGAGCATGGTTTACTCCTTGTGGTAGGCGGTCACGCGCTCGACCTCTTCCTTCGAGCCAAGGATCACCGACACGCGCTGGTGCAGGCTCTCGGGCTTGATGTCGAGGATGCGATCGTAACCGTTGGTGGACGCGCCGCCGGCCTGTTCGATGATGAACGACATCGGGTTGGCTTCGTACATCAGACGCAGCTTGCCCGGCTTGCTCGGCTCGCGGGCGTCGCGCGGGTACATGAACAGGCCGCCACGGGTCAGGATGCGGTGCACGTCGGCAACCATCGAGGCGATCCAGCGCATGTTGTAGTTCTTCTTCAGCGGACCGGTCTCACCGGCCAGCAGCTCGCCCACGTAGCGCTGTACCGGGGCTTCCCAGTGACGCTGGTTGGACATGTTGATGGCGAATTCGGCGGTGGTTGCCGGCACCTGGATGTTCTCGTGGGTCAGCACGAAGCTGCCCAGCTCGCGGTCCAGGGTGAAGCCCTTGACGCCGTTGCCCAGGGTCAGGATCAGCATGGTCTGAGGACCGTAGATCGCGTAACCGGCGGCGACCTGCTCGGTGCCTGGCTGAAGGAAGGCGTTTTCGTTGAGGGTTTCGTTCTGGCTCAGGTATTCGTTAGGGCAACGCAGCACCGAGAAGATGGTGCCGACCGAAACGTTGACGTCGATGTTCGACGAACCGTCCAGCGGGTCGAATACCAGCAGGTAGGCACCTTTCGGGTACTTGCCCGGAATCTGGTAGGCGTTGTCCATTTCCTCGGACGCCATGCCGGCCAGGTGGCCGCCCCACTCGTTGGCTTCGAGCAGGATGTCGTTGGAAATCACGTCGAGCTTCTTCTGTACTTCGCCCTGCACGTTTTCAGTGCCCATGCTGCCCAGCACACCGCCAAGGGCACCCTTGGACACATGGTGGCTGATTTCCTTGCACGCACGCGCCACCACTTCGATCAGGAAGCGCAGATCGGCAGGGGTATTGTTGCTGCGGGTCTGCTCAATCAGATAGCGACTCAGGGTAACGCGGGACATGTATTGCTCCGAAAGGGTTGGGGGGGAGAAAAACCCCCGCAGTTTACAGGGAGAGTTGCAAGCTAGCGAGCGATGAGACTTGCCTGGGCTGTCAGACGGCACAATAGGTCGGTAGTTCAGCGCTTGCCAGGCCGGTTGTCAGTTGGGGCTGCGCAGCAGCCCCAGTAAGTCAATCCAACGCCTTCCAGATCTCGGTAGCATATTCGCGAATGGTCCGGTCCGAAGAGAACCAGCCCATCCGCGCCGTGTTCAGCACCGCCATCCGCCACCACTCCTGCGGCGTATGCCACAACTCCTCGACCCTGCGCTGGGCATCCCAGTAGGCATCGAAATCGGCGCAGACCAGGAACCGGTCATAAGCCACCAGCCCGTCGATCAGCCCCGCGTAGCGCCCAGGATCGTCCGGCGAGAACACCCCACTGCGAATCGCCTGAAGCACATCGTTCAACCGATGGGAGCTGGCAATCGCGGCCCCGGCACCAAAATCGTTGGCCCGCTTGCGCGCCTCGACCTGCTGCGCAGTCAGGCCGAAGATGAACATGTTGTCGGCCCCCACGTGTTCGCACATCTCCACGTTGGCGCCGTCCAGGGTGCCGATGGTCAGCGCACCGTTGAGGCCGAACTTCATGTTGCTGGTACCTGAAGCCTCGTAGCCGGCGGTGGATATCTGCTCGGACAGGTCCGCGGCCGGGATGATGCTCTCGGCCAGGCTGACGTTGTAGTTGGGCAGGAACACCACCTTGAGCAGGCCGCGCACGGTCGGGTCGTTGTTGACCACGCGGGCGATGTCGTTGGCCAGCTTGATGATCAGCTTGGCCTGGTGGTAGCTCGCCGCCGCCTTGCCGGCGAAAATCTTCACCCGCGGCACCCAGTTGGTGCTGGGGTCGTTGCGAATGGCCTGGTACAGGGCGACGGTATGCAACAGGTTGAGCAGCTGGCGCTTGTACTCGTGGATCCGTTTGACCTGCACATCGAACAGCGCTTCAGGGTTCACCGTGACCCCGACCCGGTCCTGGATGATGCTAGCCAGCGCGCGCTTGCTGTGCAGCCGCTGGGCGGCGAAGGCTTTGCGGAAGCTGCTTTTGTCGGCGAAAGGCACCAGGTCGGCCAGGCGACCTTGCGGGTCGTCCAGCAGCTCGGGGCCCACAGCCTCGACCAGCATCGCCGTCAGTTGCGGGTTGGACAAGTACAACCAGCGGCGGAAGGTGATGCCGTTGGTCTTGTTGTTGATGCGTTTCGGGTAGAGCTTGTGCAGTTCGGCGAACACCGTGCTTTTCATCAGCTGGCTGTGCAGCGCCGACACGCCGTTGACGCTGTGCGAGCCGAGGAACGCCAGGTTGCCCATGCGCACCCGGCGACCGTTTTCTTCCTCGATCAGCGACACCGCGCGCAGCACGTCGAAATCGTGCAGGCCCTTGGCCCGCAGGGCATCGATGTGGAAGGCGTTGATCAGGTAGATGATCTGCATGTGCCGCGGCAGCATGCGCTCCATCAGTGCCACCGGCCAGGTTTCCAGCGCTTCGGGCAGCAGGGTGTGGTTGGTGTAGGCCAGCGTCCCAACGGTCAGCTCCCAGGCCTTTTCCCAAGGGATTTCATGCTGGTCGACCAGCAGTCGCATCAGCTCGGCCACAGCGATCGAGGGGTGGGTGTCGTTGAGCTGGATGGCCGCCGCATCGGGCAGGTTGAGCAGGTCCTTGTGCATGTTCAGGTGACGGCGCAGCAGATCCTGCAACGAAGCCGAGACGAAGAAGTATTCCTGGCGCAGGCGCAACTCCTGCCCCGCCTCGGTGCTGTCGGCCGGGTACAGGACCCGCGAAATGCTCTCGGCCCGCGCCACTTCCGCCACCGCGCCCAGGTGGTCGCCGGCATTGAAGCGCTCCAGATGCAGCTCTTCCAGCGCCCGCGCACGCCACAGCCGCAGGGTGTTGACGCTGGCGCCACGCCAGCCGACCACCGGCGTATCGTACGCCACCGCCCGCACCGTTTCGCCCGGCGTCCAGACCTGACGCTGGGCGCCATCGGCGTCGTTCAGCGTCTCGACACTGCCGCCGAAGCTGATCGGGTAGATCACTTCCGCCCGCTCGAACTCCCAGGGGTTGCCGAAGTCCAGCCAGTTCTCGGTCTGTTCCTGTTGCCAGCCATCGACCACCGCCTGGCGGAACAGGCCATGCTCATAACGAATGCCATAGCCGTGGGCAGCGATACCGAGGGTCGACATGCTTTCCATGAAGCACGCTGCCAGCCGGCCGAGGCCGCCGTTGCCCAGCGCTGCATCCGGTTCGAGCAGGCGAATGCGCTCCAGGTCCACATCCAGCCCTTGCAGCGCCTCGCGGGCAACGTCCAGCAAGCCAAGGTTGCTCAGGCTGTCGTACAGCAGTCGGCCAATGAGAAATTCCAGGGAGAGGTAGTACACCCGCTTCTGGCTGCGTCGATAGGCCCGGCGGGTGTGGTCCATCCAGTGGTCGACCATGTGGTCGCGGGCAGCCAGGGCGATGGCTTCGAACCAGTCGTGGTCGAAGGCGTGCTCGGGGTCCTTGCCGACCGCGTAGGTCAGCTTGTCCAGTACAGCGGCGCGAAAATCGGCCACCTCGGCGTCACGAGCTTTGGGTTCCTGGGACATGCGGCATCCTCGGGCAAGTTGACGAAAGCGCAGGGAGAGTGTTGAGACTAGACCCTTCGACAGGGAGTGACGATTACGGTTCGCAGATTTCGTGCCTGCTGGGTGAATCCGGCAAAAGGTTGTTCACAAATTGAACAACTCCGGTATGATCGCGCGCCCCAAGACCGTGATCCAGCTCTCTATAACGATGAAAACGACCCTGATTGCCGCGGCCGAAGTCGACCGCCTGGAAACCTGGCAGCGCTATGCCAGCCACATGTGCGGAGGCTGCCATTCGACGTGCTGCACCTTGCCGGTGGAAGTGAAGATCAAAGACCTGATCCGCATTGGCGTGGTGGACGAGTTCGAGAAGGACGAGCCGCCGAAGAACATCGCCAAACGCCTGCAGAAAGACGGCATCATCGAGCGCTTCAACCAGAAGTCGGGGATCTTCACCCTGACCCGCATGAGCAATGACGATTGCCTCTATCTGGATCGTAAGAGCCGGCTGTGCACCATTTATGACAAGCGCCCGGATACCTGCCGGAACCATCCGAAGATCGGGCCGCGGCCGGGCTACTGCGCGTACAAGCCGAAAGTGGTTGGGCGTTGACGGTTCCATGCGCACGTCTCGGATTTTGTGCCGGGGCGTAAATCGAGCGCCGCGCGGGCGGCGCTCGATCTCATGGGCGCTGAAGATGTCGCGACAGGCGCCTACTGGCCCGCATGCAATCTCAATGAAAAAGTTAGTCCCCGATCCGCCCCACCATTTTGACCTGCCAGACGGCACTACTTGAGCGCATTGGCCAAGGCGCTGTTGGACGATGCTGAGCTGGGCATGATGCGCTGATCGCAAGCGGGGAAGTTTCAGAAAGCGCCCTCCTTCCTGCTCCGCCGATGTAGGAGCGGCCTTGTGTCGCGAAAGGGCCGCAAAGCGGCCCCAGGGCCTCGGCAGCGCTGCATCAGTTGCTGGGGCTGCTCTGCAGCCCTTTCGCGACACAAGGCCGCTCCTACAGCGACCCTGCGGGGTCAGTTGGGGAAGGTTCTGCAGGCCTGGCCATTGTCCTTCGGCGGATGGCTCGGGAAGGTCTCAGGCAACACCGTCACCGGGCTGGTGGCGACGAATCCATCAGCAAACTGCGCTTCCACGAACCGCGCCTGCCACCCTTGCGACGGCGCAGTCCAATCCAGGCTGAAAGCTTCGCTGGGCACTAATGTCTGGGATGTGTAGCGAACGCCACAAGCATGCCGAAAATCCCGGTCCTCGCCGTTGTGCGCAGTCCAGACCTTCATAGCTACAGGCACTTCAGATAAGCGCACCTGCAAACGCCCCACCTCCTCGCCCGACAACACCTGCACGCCAGGCAGAGGCCGACCCGCCTGGATACGCTTAACAAAAGGTACGAGCGTAGTGGCAACATGCGCGCGCACGCCGCCATGGTCCGAATTCGGCAGCACCCTGAGGCTTGTCTGGCCCGGCAGGCGCTGCAGGTAGTCGGTGGCGTGGTCGGGCGCAAAGAAATCATCCCCGCTGGCGGATACCAGGTACTTGGGTATTTCCAGGCGAGCGCCCGGCTCATCCAGGTACTGCATCGGGTCCATCAGCCCCATCAGCCGCTCGAAGGCTGGGCTGCCCAACTGCTGCAAGACACCCGCTGCCTGATAGGGCCAAAGCGCCAGCGGCCATGCACCACCGTAGCGCTTGCGCAAGCCGGTCAACATATCGGTGGTGTCGGCAATATCGATGACACCAGGCACGATGGCGATCACCCGCTCATCGGCCATGGCTGTCAGCCACGCACTCCAACCGCGCTTGGATGCTCCTGTGATGATGAAGCGCTCGATGCGCAACTCGGGAAGTGCTGCTGACGTGAGGTTCATGGCCCTGCTCGCGGCGGCGGCCATCGGCACCTGCAGGGGTAGCTCCGGCGCGGCGGCTTCGCTGCGCAGCGAATGCGCCCAAGTGTGGGCCACGGCATGATCCTCGCGCATCGGCGCTTGTGCATCGCTGAAGGTCACGTACTGGTTGGGCACGTCGCTGATCATTGCCACAACGGTCTGCGTCTGCACAGCCACCGCACTCAGCGCCTCGGACGAGTAGTCGGGTGTTTGTTGTTCCTCACCAAACCTCACACCGTTATTCACCACCAGCAGCGCCTTTTCCTGCAAGGCAGCGTCGGGCACATACAGCTCGACGCGGTGCTCCCACAAGCGGGGTTCGACCACCGGTTCAGGCGCCCAGGTCTGCGAGGTCATCCGGTACTGATAAAGGGTATAGCCCTGCGCGGGTGTCCTCTGCTCAAGCTGGTACTGCAGCGGCGCCTGCCTTACCTTTTCGACATGACAGCGGGCCACTTCCTGCGGGCGCAGCCCGCGGCAGTCCTGCTGGGCACTGGCCTGGAAACAGACAGCGAGACAGGGGATTACCAGCAAATAGCGACAGTTCATGCTCCGTGCTCCATGGGAAAGAGCCGGCAACGTAGGCAACGGGTCCAAGTGCCACAAGGTGGCTGAATTCACAGTCGAACATGCAGCCGCAAAACACAGCCGCTTCCTACAGCCACTTTCCACAAGGCAAACAAAAACGCCCCCGGTCTTTCGACCGGGGGCGTTTTCATTCAGCCTGAGCTAACTCAGTTCTTGGCTTTCTTGGCAGCGCGGGTACGCTCGCCTTCGTCCAGGATCTTCTTGCGCAGACGGATCGACTTCGGCGTGACTTCGCACAGCTCGTCGTCCTGGATGAATTCCAGGGCCTGTTCCAGGGTGTGGCGAACTGGCGGAACCAGGGCGATGACTTCGTCTTTGCCCGAAGCACGCATGTTGTCGAGCTTCTTGCCTTTGGTCGGGTTCACGCCCAGGTCGTTGTCGCGGCTGTTCAGGCCGATGATCTGACCGTTGTAGATCTCTTGACCGTGCTCGACGAACAGCTTGCCACGCGCCTGCAGGGTTTCCAGCGAGTAGGTCAGTGCCTTGCCGGTCTCGACCGAAACCAGTACGCCGTTGAGGCGGCCGGACATCTGGCCCGACTTCATGGTGTCGTAGCGATCGAAGATCGAGGTCAGGATGCCTGCACCGTTGGTCAGGGTCAGGAACTGGTTACGGAAACCGATCAGACCACGGGCTGGAATGTTGTACTCCAGGCGCACACGGCCTTTGCCATCCGGAACCATGTTGGTCAGGTCGCCTTTACGCAGACCCATTTCTTCCATGACTTTGCCCTGCGAATCTTCAGGGATGTCGATGGTGACGTTCTCGAACGGCTCCTGCTTAACGCCGTCGACTTCGCGGATGATCACTTCAGGACGGCCTACGGCCATCTCGAAGCCTTCACGGCGCATGGTTTCGATCAGTACCGACAGGTGCAGCTCACCACGGCCCGATACCTTGAACTTGTCAGGGGAATCGGTTTCCTGAACGCGCAGAGCAACGTTGTACAGCAGCTCCTTGTCCAGACGGTCCTTGATGTTACGGCTGGTGACGAACTTGCCTTCCTTGCCGCAGAACGGCGAGTCGTTGACCTGGAAGGTCATCGAAACGGTCGGCTCGTCGACGGTCAGCGGCTTCATCGCTTCTACCGCGTCCGGGGCGCACAGGGTGTCGGAGATGAACAGCTCGTCGAAACCGCTGATGCAGACGATGTCGCCGGCCTGGGCTTCTTCGACGTCAACACGGTGCAGGCCGTGGTGACCCATCAGCTTCAGGATACGGCCGTTGCGCTTCTTGCCGTTGGTGTCGATGGCGACAACCGGGGTGTTCGGCTTGACGCGACCACGGGCGATGCGGCCAACGCCGATAACACCGAGGAAGCTGTTGTAGTCCAGTGCGGAGATCTGCATCTGGAACGAACCGTCACGGTCGACGTCCGGTGCTGGTACGTTGTCGACGATCGACTGGTACAGCGCGGTCATGTCTTCGCCCATGGCGGTGTGGTCCAGGCCGGCAATGCCGTTCAGGGCCGAGGCGTACACAACTTTGAAGTCCAGCTGTTCGTCGGTGGCACCGAGGTTGTCGAACAGGTCGAAGATCTGGTCCAGAACCCAGTCAGGACGCGCGCCCGGACGGTCGACCTTGTTGATCACGACGATCGGCTTCAGACCGGCTTCGAAGGCCTTCTTGGTCACGAAGCGGGTTTGCGGCATCGGGCCGTCCTGGGCGTCGACCAGCAGCAGCACGGAGTCGACCATCGACATTACACGCTCAACCTCGCCACCGAAGTCGGCGTGGCCGGGGGTGTCGACGATGTTGATGTGGTAGCCGTTCCAGTTGATGGCGGTGTTCTTCGCCAGAATGGTAATGCCGCGCTCTTTTTCCTGGTCGTTGGAGTCCATGACGCGCTCGTCGTTGAGCTCGTTACGCTCCAGAGTGCCGGACTGACGCAGGAGTTTGTCGACGAGGGTGGTTTTACCATGGTCAACGTGGGCGATGATGGCGATGTTACGCAGATTTTCGATCACAACTGTATCTCGATCAGAGGATTCGGTTGCCGCCAGTCTAGGCGGCCAATATGAAGTTAAAAGGCTCAGCGGGCCCGGCGGTCGGGAGGGCGATGGCGGATGCTGCCGCCATACAGCCCTGGCATCTTATGCCGGACGATAAACACGCACATTGGCATGTCCCTCACTGAGCAGGTGGTGTGCGTGCAGTCGGCTCATCACACCTTTGTCGCAATACAGCAAGTACTGGCGGGTTTCATCCAGCTGCTTGAACTTGCTGTTGATCGCGTAGAACGGCATCACCTGGACTTCAACGCCCTCGAGCACCAGAGGGTCGTCTTCCTGGGCGTCGGGGTGACGGATGTCGATGACGATCTGGCCTGGCAGCGCTTCGCGTACTTCCTCGACTTCCACGTCCTTGCCCAGCTCGTCGATCACGTGGTCGATGGAGATGAACTTGGCGCGTTCGAGGGCGCGTTCCAGCACGGCCATGTCGAATTGTTTCTCTTCATGCTCCATGCGATGACGCTTGGCATGAGTCGTCGGGTTCACCGAGATCACGCCGCAGTATTCAGGCATGTGCTTGGCGAAATCGGCGGTGCCGATCTCGTTGGCCTGGTCGATGATGTCCTGCTTGTGGCTGGCCAGCAATGGGCGCAGTACCAGCTTGTCGGTCGCCGAATCGATGATCGACAGGTTCGGCAGCGTCTGGCTGGAGACCTGGGAGATCGCCTCGCCGGTCACCAGCGCTTCGATTTCCAGACGATCGGCCATGTGCGCGGCGCCGCGCAGCATCATGCGCTTGAGGGTCACGCCCATGTAGCTGTTGTCGACCTTGTTGAGGATCTCGCCAACCACTTCTTCGAACGGCACGCTGATGAACAGCACGCGCTGGCTGCTGCCGTATTTCTTCCACAGGTAGTGGGCGACTTCCATCACCCCCAGCTCGTGGGCGCGGCCGCCGAGGTTGAAGAAGCAGAAGTGGGTCATCAGGCCACGGCGCATCATCTGGTAGGCCGCCACGGTGGAGTCGAAACCACCGGACATCAGCACCAGGGTCTGCTCCAGGGCGCCCAGCGGGTAGCCGCCAATGCCCTGGTGCTGGTTGTGGATGACGTACAGGCGCTGGTTGCGGATTTCGATGCGCACCAGCACTTCAGGGTTCTTCAGGTCGATGCCGGCGGCGCCGCACTGCTGGCGCAACTGGCTGCCGACGTAGCGGTCGACGTCCATCGAGGTGAAGTCGTGGTGGCCGCCACGCTTGCAGCGCACGGCGAAGCGCTTGCCTTCCAGCAGGTGACCGAAGTGCTGCTTGCACTTGGCGACGATGTCGTCGAAGTCGCCCAGCGGGTATTCCTCGACCTGCAGGAAATGGGTGATACCCGGCGTGCAGGTGAGGCGCTCGATCATCTCGCGCTGGACCTTCTCGTCCTCGACGCGGGTAACCACTTCGAGATTGTCCCAGACACCATCGACCGCGAGCTCAGGATCGAGGTCCTTGAGCACGTTGCGGATGTTCTTGCCGAGCTGGCGGATGAAGCGCTTGCGCACCGGCCGGCTCTTGATGGTGATCTCTGGGAAGACTTTGACGATAAGTTTCATTGGTTTAACAGCGCGCGCAGGGCCTGCCGAAAATGAGGGGCGCGAATTATATCGGAAATTGCTCAGGATTTGACCAACTTTTGTACAGAAGGTTGGATTTATGTTTGCCCGCACCGGCCTCATCGCCGGCAAGCCGGCGATGAGGCCCTCAAAGGAAGCACAAACCCGACCGAATGCACCTTTTTGGTGCTCGCCTACCCAAATCCGCATCTTAAGAGTGCATTTTTTGCCAGCCCCACACCCCGGGATGCCCGCAAACGCCCCTTTTTATCCCAACCTCGCCATTTTCGGGCACTGGCATGCAATTTGCTCCCTTGTGAGGCAGGTAAGCTTGGCCGACTATCCGCGCCCAGCAACACCCTTTTTCCAGGGCGGCGGCCCACCGCGCTCTAGACCCTCCGGAGGACAACATGTCGAAGTCGGTTCAACTCATCAAAGATCATGACGTCAAGTGGATTGATCTGCGTTTCACGGACACCAAAGGCATTCAGCATCACGTGACCATGCCGGCGCGTGATGGCCTGGACGAAGACTTCTTCGAAGTCGGCAAGATGTTCGACGGTTCCTCCATTGCTGGCTGGAAAGGCATCGAAGCGTCCGACATGATCCTCATGCCGGTCGACGACACCGCCGTACTGGACCCGTTCACCGAAGAACCGACCCTGATCATCACCTGCGACATCGTCGACCCGTCGAGCATGCAGGGCTACGATCGCGACCCGCGTGGCATCGCCAAGCGCGCCGAAGAGTACCTGAAGAGCACCGGCATCGGTGACACCGTATTCGCTGGCCCAGAGCCAGAGTTCTTCATCTTCGACGAAGTGAAGTTCCAGTCGGACATCTCCGGCTCGATGTTCAAGATCTTCTCCGAGCAAGGCTCGTGGATGACCGGTGCTGACGTGGAAGGCGGCAACAAAGGCCACCGTCCAGGCGTGAAAGGCGGCTACTTCCCGGTTCCGCCGTTCGACCACGACCACGAAATCCGTACTGCCATGTGCAACGCACTGGAAGAAATGGGTCAGACCGTTGAAGTTCACCACCACGAAGTGGCGACTGCCGGCCAGAACGAAATCGGCGTCAAGTTCAACACCCTGGTGAAGAAGGCTGACGAAGTACAGGCCCTGAAATACGTCGTGCACAACGTTGCCGACGCTTACGGCCGCACCGCCACCTTCATGCCGAAGCCACTGTACGGCGACAACGGCTCGGGCATGCACGTGCACATGTCGATCTGGAAAGACGGCAAGAACACCTTCTCGGGTGAAGGCTATGCCGGCCTGTCCGACACCGCCCTGTACTTCATCGGCGGTATCATCAAGCACGGTAAGGCCCTGAACGGCTTCACCAACCCGTCGACCAACTCCTACAAGCGTCTGGTCCCAGGCTTCGAAGCCCCGGTAATGCTGGCCTACTCGGCTCGCAACCGTTCCGCCTCGATCCGTATTCCTTACGTCGGCAGCCCGAAAGCCCGTCGTATCGAAGCACGCTTCCCGGACCCATCGGCCAACCCGTACCTGGCCTTCGCGGCCCTGCTGATGGCTGGCCTGGACGGCATCCAGAACAAGATCCACCCAGGCGATGCTGCCGACAAGAACCTGTACGACCTGCCACCTGAAGAGGCCAAGGACATCCCGCAAGTTTGCGGCAGCCTGAAAGAAGCCCTGGAAGAGCTGGATAAAGGCCGTGCGTTCCTGACCAAGGGCGGCGTGTTCTCCGACGACTTCATCGATGCCTTCATCGAGCTGAAGTCGGAAGAAGAGATCAAGGTCCGCACCTTCGTACACCCGCTGGAATACGAGCTGTACTACAGCTGCTGATTTGATCGGCGCCTGGCGCTGATCAACGTCACATGAAACGGCCTCCTTCGGGAGGCCGTTTCTGTTTCTACCTTCAGCAATTTCGGAAGGTTCCTACCCGAGAAACACGGCAGCTTCTCCACACTCGACGCTTCGCCCACTGGAGACTTGCCATGCGTCCTTTTCCCCTCGTCGCCCTTGTCGCCTTGAGCCTTGCAGGGTGCACCACAACCTCGACAGACAGCCCCGCGCTCGTCCCCCTACTCGACGCCATCGAACAACGCTTGAGCCTGGCCGAGGCCGTTGCGCTGCACAAGTGGGACCAGGGCCAACCGGTGCAGGCAACGCAGCGCGAACAGCAGGTGCTTGCGCATGTCCGCGCGGCCGCACCCGCTTATGGCCTGGTCCCGAACCGCGCCGAAGCCTTCTTCGCCGACCAGATCGAAGCCAACAAACTGGTGCAGTACACCTTGCTCTCCCGCTGGCATCGCCAGGGTGTGGCGCCCGACACACCACGCCAGGACCTGCAGCAACAGCTGCGCCCGCAGCTCGATCAACTGCAGGCCACGCTGCTAGGGCAACTGGCCGCATTCGAGCAGCACCCGCCACGCGCCTGCGCCGCCCGACTGGCTGATGCCCTGGCCAGCCGCCCGGTGGACAACCTGACCCGCAACGCACTGATCCGCGCCACCGGCCAACTGTGCGATAAACCCTGAAACCTCTATGCTCTATATTGGTGCATCCGATTGAGTGTGGACCTTCGGTGCAGCCCAAAATGGACCACAAAAAACGTTAAACCAGGGCATTCTGGTCCGAATTTGCGCAATTGCAGGCCTTTTTCGGCTTATTCCGCTTCTTTTCGGAGCCTTGGTTTGTTTCTTGCATTTTCCTGGCATCTGCGGATCCATAGCGCGCCCGCCCCAGGTCACGCCGGGGGCTGCCAGCGCCAAAAGAGGTCACCGACGCCTTATGACCATCAGCGATGCACAGCACCGTCTGCTTCTGGACAACCTGACCACCGCCACGCTTCTGCTCAACGCAGAGCTGCGCCTGGAGTACATGAACCCGGCCGCCGAAATGCTGCTGGCTGTCAGCGGTCAACGCAGCCACGGGCAATTCATCAGCGAGCTGTTCACCGAGTCGACCGAGGCGCTCAATTCCTTGCGTCAGGCGGTGGAACATGCGCACCCCTTCACCAAGCGTGAAGCGCAACTGACCTCACTGACCGGGCAGACCATCACCGTCGACTACGCGGTGACGCCGATCCTGCACCAGGGCAATACCCTGCTGCTGCTGGAGGTGCACCCGCGCGACCGCCTGCTGCGCATCACCAAGGAAGAAGCCCAGCTGAGCAAACAGGAAACCACCAAGATGCTGGTGCGTGGCCTGGCCCACGAAATCAAGAACCCACTGGGCGGCATCCGTGGCGCAGCGCAGTTGCTGGCGCGCGAGCTGCCCGAAGACGGGCTGCGCGACTACACCAACGTGATCATCGAGGAAGCCGACCGCCTGCGTAACCTGGTCGACCGCATGCTCGGTTCGAACAAGCTGCCGTCACTGGCCATGACCAACATCCACGAGGTGCTGGAGCGCGTCTGCAGCCTGGTCGACGCCGAAAGCCAGGGATGCATCACGTTGGTGCGCGATTACGACCCCAGCTTGCCGGACCTGCTCATCGACCGCGAGCAGATGATCCAGGCGGTACTGAACATCGTGCGCAACGCGATGCAGGCCATCAGCTCGCAGAACGAGCTGCGCCTGGGCCGCATCACCCTGCGCAGCCGTGCGGTGCGTCAGTTCACCATCGGCCATGTGCGTCACCGCCTGGTGGCCCGGGTCGAGATCATCGACAACGGCCCGGGCATTCCGGCGGAACTGCAGGACACCCTCTTCTATCCCATGGTCAGTGGACGCCCGGACGGTACCGGGCTGGGCCTGGCCATCACCCAGAACATCATCAGCCAGCACCAGGGCCTGATCGAATGTGAAAGCCACGCGGGCCACACCGCGTTCTCGATCTTCCTGCCTCTGGAACAAGGAGTCACCGCCTCATGAGCCGAAGTGAAACCGTATGGATCGTCGACGATGATCGCTCCATCCGCTGGGTCCTGGAAAAAGCCCTGCAACAGGAAGGCATGACGACCCAGAGCTTCGACAGCGCAGATGGCGTAATGGGCCGCCTGGCTCGGCAGCAGCCGGACGTGATCATTTCCGACATTCGCATGCCCGGCGCCAGTGGCCTGGACCTGCTGGCGCAGATCCGCGAACAGCACCCGCGTCTGCCGGTCATCATCATGACCGCCCATTCCGACCTGGACAGCGCCGTGGCCTCCTACCAGGGCGGCGCCTTCGAGTACCTGCCCAAGCCGTTCGATGTCGACGAAGCGGTGTCGCTGGTCAAGCGCGCCAACCAGCACGCCCAGGAACAGCAAGGCCTCGACGTCCCCCAGGCGCTGGCCCGCACCCCCGAGATCATCGGCGAAGCGCCAGCGATGCAGGAGGTGTTTCGTGCCATTGGCCGGCTCAGCCATTCCAATATCACCGTGTTGATCAACGGTGAGTCGGGTACCGGCAAAGAGCTGGTGGCGCATGCCCTGCATCGCCACAGCCCACGAGCGGCCTCGCCGTTCATCGCGCTGAACATGGCCGCTATTCCCAAGGACCTGATGGAGTCGGAGCTGTTCGGCCACGAGAAAGGCGCGTTCACCGGTGCAGCCAACCTGCGTCGCGGTCGCTTCGAACAGGCGGACGGTGGCACCCTGTTCCTCGACGAGATCGGCGACATGCCGGCCGATACCCAGACCCGCCTGCTGCGGGTGCTGGCCGATGGCGAGTTCTATCGCGTCGGCGGCCATGTACCGGTGAAGGTCGATGTGCGAATCATCGCTGCGACTCACCAGAATCTCGAGTCGCTGGTACAGGCGGGCAAGTTCCGCGAGGACTTGTTCCACCGGCTCAACGTCATCCGCATTCATATCCCCCGGCTGGCCGACCGCCGCGAGGATATTCCGGCCCTGGCCCGGCACTTCCTTGGCCGCGCCGCGCAGGAGTTGGCCGTCGAGCCGAAGCTGCTGAAGCCGGAAACCGAAGAATTCATCCGCAACCTGCCTTGGCCCGGTAACGTTCGCCAGCTGGAAAACACCTGCCGCTGGATCACCGTGATGGCCTCCAGCCGCGAAGTGCTGATCGGCGACCTGCCGCCCGAGCTACTGAACCTGCCCCAGGACGCCGCCCCGGTCACCAACTGGGAACAGGCGCTGCGCCAGTGGGCTGACCAGGCCCTGGCACGCGGACAGTCGAACCTGCTCGACAGCGCCGTGCCCAGTTTCGAACGGATCATGATCGAGACCGCGCTCAAGCATACGGCGGGACGACGTCGTGATGCGGCGGTGCTGCTGGGGTGGGGACGCAATACCCTGACCCGCAAGATCAAGGAGCTGGGGATGAATGTGGATGGTGGGGATGATGATGAGGGGGATGAACATTAAGGCCTGATAGGTCAGCTTGATTGCTGGGGCTGCTGCGCAGCCCTTTCGCGACACAAGGCCGCTCCTACAGAAGCAACGCAGTCCCTGTAGGAGCGGCCTTGTGTCGCGAAAGGGCCGCAAAGCGGCCCCAGCCATTTGAGACCCATGCACCGATCCTGTGCCCCCTGCACCGCCCCAAGGCACAAATCCCCCCGAATCCCGACCAAATCCCCCTAAAAGCCCAATATTCCCGGGCTTTGCAAAACTGGCACGCCCCCTGCAATAACCAAGACATCTCCAGTTTCGGGGGCCTCGGTACAGGCAGGCCGGGTGAACCCCTCTTTTATTCGCAGTCCGCGCAAGTTTTGGGGACCTCGGTACAGGCAGGCCGGGAAATCCCCTCTTTTATTCGTGCAGCCGTACCTGCACACGCCAACGCCCAGCGTCTTCTGCACCGGCCCACTCGCCGTGCAGGGGGCGCGCGGCCACCAGGGTCAACAGCAACCCCTCTTCACTCTTCTGCAAACGCCAACCCACCGGCTTGCCCTGCAGGCTCAATTGCCCGCGCTGGGCCTTGCCCTGGGCTTCGAACAACACCGCAACCGTCCCCTCGACATGCTCACCGTGCAGCTTCGGCTCTTCGTTGAACCACAGGTCAAGACCATCCTGCACCACGTCCACCTGTTCCAGGACACGCTCATCCGGCGACGTCAGGCGACCGATCATCAGCCCCACCATCACGCCGACGATCGCAAGGGACAGCAGCACACGCGGGAAGCCCTTCGATCGCAGGTCCGCTTCAGGGGTAGAATGCTCGCCATCTTCATGCTTGGAGCCGTGCATGTTTCACGTCATCCTCTTTCAACCAGAAATTCCGCCGAATACCGGCAACATCATCCGCCTGTGCGCCAACAGCGGTTGCGACCTGCACCTGATCGAGCCGATCAGTTTCGAGCTGGACGACAAACGCCTGCGCCGCGCTGGGCTGGATTACCACGAGTATGCCACGCTCAAGCGCCACGAAAGCCTGGCCGGATGCCTGGAAAGCCTGGGCAATCCGCGGCTGTTCGCCTTTACCACCAAGGGCTCGCATCCGTTCCACGAAGTGGCCTATCAGCCGGGTGATGCATTTTTGTTCGGGCCCGAGAGCCGTGGCCTGCCGGCCGAAGTGCTGGACAGCCTGCCGGCCGAGCAGCGCCTGCGCCTGCCGATGCGGCCGGGGTGCCGCAGCCTGAACCTGTCCAATACCGTGGCGGTGACGGTGTATGAGGCGTGGCGGCAACAAGGGTTTGCCGGGAGTTGATACACGGCCTGTACCGGCCAATAAAAAGGCGACCACGAGGGTCGCCTTTTTTTACTAACAGCAGAATTACTGCACGGTCGGCGCTTCGCCAGCTTCCTGCATGCGCTGCATTTCTTGCGCGTACAGGGCGTCGAAGTTCACCGGCGACAGCATCAGGGCCGGGAACGAACCACGGGTCACCAGGCTGTCCAGGGTCTCGCGTGCATACGGGAACAGGATGTTCGGGCAGAACGCACCGAGGGTGTGGCTCATCGAAGAGGCATCGAGGTTCTTGATCAGGAAGATACCGGCTTGCTGCACTTCGGCGATGAAGGCCACTTCGTCACCGTTCTTGACGGTCACCGACAGGGTCAGCACCACTTCATGGAAGTCGCCTTCCAGGCCTTTCTGCTTGGTGTTCAGGTCCAGGGCAACGCTCGGCTCCCACTGCTGGCGGAAGATCTGCGGGCTTTTCGGCGCCTCGAACGACAGGTCACGCACGTAGATGCGCTGCAGGGAGAACTGAGGGCTGTTGTCTTCGGCGGCTGCGCCGTTGGTCTGTTGGTCAGTCATGGCAGGTCCTTATCCTAATGTTTTTGAATGCAGTGCAAATCAGGCCGCCAGCAGCGCGTCGAGCTTGCCGGCGCGCTCCAGGGCATAGAGGTCATCGCAGCCTCCAACGTGGGTAGTGCCGATCCAGATCTGCGGCACCGAGGTACG
Organism: Pseudomonas sp. NPDC089395; assembly: GCF_044749525.1. Lineage (NCBI taxonomy): Bacteria > Pseudomonadati > Pseudomonadota > Gammaproteobacteria > Pseudomonadales > Pseudomonadaceae > Pseudomonas > Pseudomonas sp. NPDC089395. Next base: position 22,734 of record NZ_JBIVID010000007.1, on the reverse strand, counting down.
GCCGGCTTTCTGGCTCATCTCGGCGCGCACCTGCGGCTTGCCGTCGACCTTGATTTCCTCGAAGGCCACGCCCTTGCTCTCGAGCAGGTACTTGGCGCGCATGCAGTAGGGGCAATAGTCGCTGGAGTAGACGATGACGGGCTTCATATCACTTCACCAGGGGCAGGTTATCGGCTTTCCAGCTGGAAACGCCACCGCTGAGCTTGGCGGCGGTGTAACCAGCCTTGAGCAGATCACGGCAGACCGTGCCGGACTGCTGGCCCATCGCATCGACGATGATCAGGGTCTTCTCTTTATGCTTGTCCAGCTCGGCCATGCGGTTGGCCAGCTTGTCCTGCGGGATGCTCACTGCACCGACGATGTGGCCGGCGGAATAATCCTTGGACGGGCGGATATCGATGACCAGGGCCTTGTCGGCGTTGACCAGCGCGGTCAGTTGGCCATTGCTCAGGCTCTGGCCGCCGCGGCTAATTTCATTGACCAGCAAGGCAACCAGCAAAACGACGAAGATGGCAACCAGGATGTAGTGATCTGTCGCGAATTGAATCAGGTGAGCAACCATCAGCGGTGTTCCAGGCGATTGAAAATGCCGGCCAGTATACACAGCCCCCCATGACCGCCAAAGCCCGACAGGCCGGGCGGGAGAGTCACTTCATGTTCCAGACAGGGCTCGCCGGTCAGGCGATAGGACGATTATTCGCCGCAGGTGGCGTATTTGCCCTAAAATGCGTGTCTTTATCATCTTTGAACAACCGTGAGTTTGATTGATGACGAGTACGCCCAAACCCCTGGTGCTGATCATCCTGGATGGATTCGGCCACAGCGAAAGCCCCGAATACAACGCCATCTATGCCGCCAACACACCGGTCTATGACCGCCTGCGCGCCAGCCAGCCGCATGGCTTGATCTCCGGCTCAGGCATGGATGTCGGCCTGCCGGACGGGCAGATGGGCAACTCCGAAGTCGGTCACATGAACCTCGGCGCCGGCCGCGTCGTCTACCAGGACTTCACCCGGGTGACCAAGGCCATCCGCGACGGCGAGTTCTTCCACAACCCGGTACTCTCCGGCGCGGTGGACAAGGCTGTGGGTGCCGGCAAGGCCGTGCATATCCTCGGCCTGCTCTCCGACGGCGGCGTGCACAGCCACCAGGACCACCTGGTCGCCATGGCCGAACTGGCCGCGCAGCGTGGCGCCGAGAACATCTACCTGCACGCCTTCCTCGATGGCCGTGACACCCCACCGCGTAGCGCTCAGTCGTCCATCGAACTGCTCGATGCGGCCTTCGCCAAGCTCGGCAAGGGCCGTATCGCCAGCCTGATCGGCCGCTACTACGCGATGGACCGTGACAACCGCTGGGACCGCGTCAGCGCCGCCTACAACCTGATCGTCGACAGCGTTGCCGATTACAGCGCCGACAGCGCCGTGGCCGGCCTCGAAGCGGCTTATGCACGTGACGAGAGCGACGAGTTCGTCAAAGCCACGCGCATCGGCGAAGCGGTCAAGGTCGAAGACGGCGACGCCGTGATCTTCATGAACTTCCGCGCCGACCGCGCTCGCGAATTGTCGCGTGTGTTCGTCGAGGCCGATTTCAACGAGTTCCCGCGGGCGCGTCTGCCGAAACTGGCGGCCTACATCGGCCTGACCCAGTACTCGGCGAAGATTCCGGCCCCTGCGGCCTTCGCACCTGCCAGCCTGAACAACGTGCTGGGTGAATACCTGGCGAAGAACGGCAAGACCCAGCTGCGTATCGCCGAAACCGAGAAGTACGCCCACGTCACCTTCTTCTTCTCGGGCGGCCGCGAAGAACCCTTCGAAGGCGAAGAGCGCATCCTCATCCCGTCGCCGAAGGTCGCCACCTACGACCTGCAGCCAGAAATGAGCGCACCTGAGGTCACCGACCGTATCGTCGAGGCCATCGAGCAGCAGCGCTATGACGTGATCGTGGTCAACTACGCCAACGGCGACATGGTTGGCCACACCGGCGTGTTCGATGCCGCGGTCAAGGCGGTCGAGGCACTCGACGGTTGCGTCGGGCGCATCGTCGAGGCGCTGGACAAGGTGGGCGGCGAAGCGCTGATCACCGCCGACCACGGCAACGTCGAGCAGATGGAAGACGCGTGCACCGGCCAGGCGCACACCGCCCACACCACCGAGCCGGTGCCGTTCATCTATGTCGGCAAGCGCAAGGTCAAGGTTCGCGAAGGCGGCGTGCTGGCCGACGTGGCACCGACCATGCTCGAGCTGCTGGGGCTGGAGAAGCCGGTGGAAATGACCGGTACTTCGATTCTGGTCGACGCCTGATTGGCACTGGGGGCGCTTTGCGCCCCATTCGCGGGACAAGCCCGCTCCCACAGGTGCTTCAAAGCATTCACGTCTTGTGCAGTCCCTGTGGGAGCGGGCTTGCCCCGCGAATGGGCTGCAAAGCAGCCCCCATACAGATGAATTCCGGACAAACGCCTCGCCGCACCCGCAGCGAGGCGTTTTTTTTGCAGGCCCGCGCGGGCATACTAGGCCAGTCTCCATCCCTGGTACGCCAAACCCCATGCTCCGCGCCCTGATCCTACTCGCCCTGTCTTGCCTGCTCAGTCCGGCCTTTGCCGATGAGCGCGCACAGACCCAGCAACAACTGGACGCCACCCGCCAGGACATCGCCGAGCTCAAGAAGATGCTGGGCAAGCTCCAGGAAGAAAAGGCCGGCGTGCAGAAAGACCTCAAGTCCACCGAGACCGACATCGGCAACCTCGAAAAGCAGGTGGAGGCACTGCAGCAAGAACTAAAAAAGACCGAGGGCGAGCTGGAGCGCCTTGATACCGAGAAAAAAAAACTCCAGAGCGCCCGTATTGAACAGCAGCGACTGATCGCCATCCAGGCCCGTTCCGCCTACCAGAACAATGGCCGCGAGGAATACATCAAGCTGCTGCTCAACCAGCAGAATCCCGAGAAGTTCGCCCGCACCCTCTCCTACTACGATTACCTGAGCAAGGCGCGCACGGAGCAACTGCGCGCCTTCAACGAGACCCTGCGCCAGCTGGGCAACGTCGAACAGGACATCGGCCGCCAGCAAGAACAGCTGCTGAGCCAGCGCGCCGACCTCGACGGCCGCCGCCAGGCCCTGGAGGCCGAACGCAGCAAGCGCCAGCAAGTGCTGGCCAAGCTCAACAGCGACGTGAAGGACCGCGGCCTTAAGCTGCAGGCCCGCGAACAGGACCAGGCCGATCTGGGCAAAGTACTCAAGACCATCGAGGAAACCCTGGCCCGCCAGGCCCGCGAGGCCGAGGAAGCACGCAAGAAAGCCCTGCTCGCCCAGCAGGAAGCCGAGAAGCGTCGCCAGCAACAAGCCCTGGCCGCCCGCGACGAAGACGAACCACCGAAAAAGGCCCGCACCACCCTCGGCCCGATTGTTTCCGGCGACGGCGCCAGCTACGGCGGTGCATTTTCCGCCGCGCGGGGAAAACTTCCTTGGCCCGTCAATGGTCGATTGCTGGCGCGCTTCGGCGATGCCCGCGGCAGCGATGCCCGCGCCAAGTGGGACGGTGTGATGATCAGCGCCAACCCAGGCACCCAGGTGCGCGCCGTGCACGGCGGGCGCGTGGTGTTCGCCGACTGGTTGCGTGGCGCCGGACTTCTGGTCATTCTCGACCATGGCAATGGTTACTTGAGCCTGTATGGCCATAACCAGAGTCTGCTCAAGAGCGCCGGTGACATCGTCAAGGCCGGCGAAGCCATTTCCACCGTTGGCGACAGCGGTGGCCAGGACAGCGCGGGTTTGTACTTCGCCATCCGCCAGCAGGGCCGGCCCACCGACCCTGCGCAGTGGTGCAGAGGTTGAGTTCATTTTTTACGGCGTAGCGCCAGGCGCTGCGCCGATGCTCCCCAGGGAGCGTCTACAGGATCAGGAGTTCGTTCGACATGCTGCACTCGCCTCGCCTCACCCAGCTGGCCCTGACCATTGCCCTGTCGGTCGGCGCGCCCTTGGCCAACGCCGCCGAGCCTGCCAAGCCTGCCGCGGTGCCGGCTACCGAGGCGACCTCCAAGGCGCCGCTGCCGCTGGAAGAGCTGCGCACCTTCGCCGAGGTCCTGGACCGCATCAAAGCAGCCTACGTGGAACCTGTGGATGACAAGACCCTGCTGGAAAACGCCATCAAGGGCATGCTCAGCAACCTCGACCCACACTCGGCCTACCTTGGCCCTGAAGACTTCCAGGAACTGCAGGAAAGCACCAGCGGCGAGTTCGGCGGCTTAGGGATAGAAGTCGGCCAGGAAGACGGTTTCATCAAGGTGGTTTCGCCCATCGATGACACCCCGGCCTCGCGTGCCGGCGTCCAGGCGGGCGACCTGATCGTCAAGATCAACGGCGCCCCGACCCGCGGCCAGAGCATGACCGAAGCCGTGGACAAGATGCGTGGCAAGGTTGGCGAGAAGATCACCCTGACCCTGGTGCGGGACGGCGGCAATCCGTTCGACGTGACGCTGACCCGCGCGGTCATCCAGGTCAAGAGCGTGAAGAGCCAGCTGCTGGAAAACGACTACGGTTACATCCGCATCACCCAGTTCCAGGTCAAGACCGGCGAGGAAGTGGGTAAGGCCCTGGCCAAGTTGCGCAAGGACAACGGCAAGAAACTGCGCGGCGTTGTGCTCGACTTGCGCAACAACCCAGGCGGCGTATTGCAGTCGGCGGTGGAAGTGGCCGACCACTTCCTGACCAAAGGCCTGATCGTCTACACCAAGGGCCGCATCGCCAACTCCGAGCTGCGTTTCTCCGCCGACCCGGCCGATGCCAGCGACGGTGTGCCATTGGTTGTGCTGATCAATGGCGGTAGCGCCTCGGCTTCGGAGATCGTCGCCGGCGCCCTGCAAGACCAGAAACGCGCCGTGCTGATGGGCACCGACAGCTTCGGCAAAGGCTCGGTGCAAACCGTGCTGCCGCTGGCCAACGACCGCGCACTAAAACTCACCACCGCGCTGTACTTCACGCCCAACGGCCGCTCGATCCAGGCCCAGGGCATCGTGCCGGACATCGAGGTACGCCCCGCCAAGCTCACGGCCGAGGCCGACACCGAGAACTTCAAGGAAGCCGACTTGCAGGGCCACTTGGGCAACGGCAACGGCGGCGCCGACCGTCCGACCAGCAGCAGCAAGCGCAAGGAGCGGCCACAGGACGATGACTTCCAGCTGAGCCAGGCGCTGAGCCTGCTCAAGGGCCTGAACATCACCAAGGGCGGCCACTGATACCTGCCATGCGTTATCTGTTGTTCACGCTGTTCTGCCTGCTGGCTGGCACCGCGCATGCGGCGCCAGCCAAGGCCTACATGAGCATCATCATCGACGACCTGGGGCAAAGCAGCGAGCGGGACAGCCGCACCCTGGCCCTGCCCGGCCCGGTCACCATGGCGATCATGCCCGACACCCCGCATGCCAGCGACTTCGCCCGGCAGGCGCACAAGGCCGGCAAGACGGTGATCCTGCACATGCCGATGGATCCGGCCACCGGCCCCTACGCCTGGCACCCCGGCACGCCGCTGCCCGAACTTGCCAACAGGCTCCAGGCCGCCCTGGCCAAAGTCCCCTATGCGGCTGGCATCAACAACCACATGGGCAGCCGCATGACCGCCCAGCGCGAGCCGATGGCCTGGTTGATGGGCGAGCTGCAACAGCGGCATCTGTTCTTCGTCGACAGCCGTACCAGCGCAGCCACCGTGGCCGCCGCCGAAGCCCAGCGCACCGGCCTGGCCCACGTCTCGCGCGATGTGTTCCTTGACGACACACGCACGCCCGAGGCCATCGCCGGGCAACTTCGGCTCGGCGTGGAGCTGGCACGACGCCAGGGTTCGGCCGTGCTGATCGGCCATCCCTATCCGCAGACGCTGGCCATTCTGGAGCAGGAACTGCCCCGGCTCCGGAGCCAGGGCATCACCCTGATCGGCCTCAAGCAGATGATCGCTGAACGCAGTAACCAAGCCATGCCAGGACACGGCAGGCATGGTATCTACAGCAACCGGTGAACCTACCGGTTTGCTTCAGCCATCAGCCCAACGTTTAGAAAGGAATGATGCCGATGGCCTGGGGCAGCGTCAGGTTGCCGCGGTAGATCCTCAGCACTTCCCCCGATTGCGCCGCGATCATCTGATCCTTGTAACCTTGGCGGCGCTGACTCCATAGCTTGAGATGGCCTTTCTCGAAATCCGTAGGCGCAGCCTGCGCCTCGGCAAAATGAAAATGCGCCGCCCATAGCGACCTGCCTTTGCTACCCGGCTTGCCCTTCTGGCTGATTCTGTATTCGTCCAGATAGCCATCCGAGTCCTGCTGGCGTGGCCCTACGTACTCGACAGTGATCAAACCTTGCTCATGCAGGAAGCGCAGCCCTCGCGCACTGGGATAGGCGGTGCACGTGTAGAGTTTCTCCAGCAGATCGACTCGCTTCTGACGCAGTGCGGCAACGCCCTCGTGCAGCTCATGTACGAGCTCCGCTCTTTGGCTATCAGCGTCGAGCAGCCGAGCGAAATGCTCGAGATCGCTGATCTGCCCGTTCAGGGTGTCGGTCAGCGACCCGTCGTCCGCATCGTTTTCGGCCATGTTTTCAGCGCGCTCGATAACCTTGCCGTTACCCTGCAGAAGCTCTTGGGCAACAGCTGCGGTCATTGCATCGACCTCTGGCAACGGGTCCTGCGATTCGGCCTCTTCAACCGCCACTTCTTCGACCCATACCCCGTGCTCACGGTGGAACCGGTGGAGAATCTCTGTCCCAAGCGGATCGCTGGCCTGCAATTGCGCCTGCCCCCCCACCACCTTTTCGACACCGAGAACAATCTGCCCATCCCGCGTATGTGCCACTTGCAGAGCCATGCGTGCGTACACCGGTCGGGGCGGCGCCACAATTTGCCCTGAGGCCTGCTCACGCATGGCTGCCACCAGGGCGTCCCCCGCCAGCGTTTTCAATTGCTGCATCTGCTGCTGGTAGGCCAGCAGCCACTTGATATCAACCACCTGCTTGCTCAAACCTTTGAGCCGTTCGACATTGAGCCAGGCCGCGACATACTCCTCCCAGGCCGTCTGCAACAATTCGATTCGTTCGGCCACCGGCAGGTTGCAGTAGAACGACAAGTCGTGCGCGCTGGCCGCCACACGCAAGCGCTTGCTCGCGACCGCGTCGCGCAGGCCGAGAAACTGCTCATTGCTGAGCTTGCGCATCTGCAAGCCAAGCTCGGCAAGGTGCATCGCCTGCAGGTAACAAAGCGCCACTGTCGATTTCTGTCTTTTCGGGAGGAGCTCATCAAGCGGGATTCTGCGCCCTGTGTAGGGGATCGGCAGTTGGCCATCACTGAGCGCAATCAAACGATCGAGTTGCAGGGACGCATCGATCATCGCAGGCAGGTCATTGACCGCTTCTTCGAGCACAGCTCGCGCACGCTGCAGCAAAGCGGGCTTCTGCTGCTCAGGTGCGGCCTGGTAGGCATCCAATGCCGGCCCATATCGCCCGAAACTACCAAGGCCCACCATTTCGTCGATGATGATCATCTGGTAGGCGATGAGGTTCTGTCGCAGCCCTGTCAGCGTCTCGCGTTCCTGTGCAGCCCGCGCGGGCTTCGGAATGTAGTTCGGGTTGTCGTGCAGCGCTACCAGGGCCTGCTCGGCGCCGAGGTGCTCCTTTTCAAGCTGCTTCACCAACTCCAGCCGTTGACGCCGCTTGTTCAGCACTTGCTGTTCAAGTTGCGCTTGCTTCTCGCGGTAAAGCGCCTGGAGCTTGTCGAATTTCTCGCGTTCAACGGGTTGCAACGGTGGCTCCTGCTCAAGCAGAGGCTTGAGCTTTCTCAACGAAGCATGCAACTCATTCAGCTCACTGGATAGCGTTTCATAACCCGATTCCTTTTGCTTGATGGCAAGTACATGGCGCTGCAATGCTTTCAACGGACCGGTCACACGCTGTTCGAGCTTTCGACTCAAACGCTCTCCCACACCCCTGCCACTACCACCGAACAACCCGGCCTTGACGCGCCAGACACCATGCTCAGCCACCAATGCCGGTCCAACCGTCTGATCCGTGCCGACGATGCGCACGCCATCGTCCTCGACCAGTACCTCGTACACATCGCCACCCAACTTTGCATAGTAATGCGCCCCCTGCTGGTACAACCCGGCCCCCCGGCTCGAATGCACGGGCATCAGACCCGAGAGTGAGATCTTCGCGGTCAGCTGGCGTAGCCTGCCGCGCTGGGACGGCGACAGGCCGTTGATGCCTCCCACTCCGCACCAGGAAAAGTCCAGCAAGGTGTCGGCCTTGGCCTGCAACTCTGCCAGGGGTGCGGTCTCACCCGGCGTGGGCGCTGGCAGCACACGCACATCGGGGCCGTCAGCGCCTGGCAGCGCATCGAGCCAAGGTTGCAGGGCTGGCTCAGCGGCTGCGGCAGGTCGTAGTTCCGGCACCTGCAGATGAACCACCGCCATCAGACTGTTGCCCAGCACATCGACGATCGCCTCGAGCATCGGCTCGCCGCCTTCGCTCAAAGCCTGGACATCGCTGATCACCTCCTCGATACCGGCATACAACCAGATCACCGTAGCCAACGGACCTGGCAACACAGGCGTGACAACGTGGAACAGACTCCAGGCAAATTGGCCAAGCAAGCCCCAGCGCTCCTGGCTATTACTCATGGCACTGCGGTCGGCGATCTCGAGCAACAGCGCCTGCCGGGCGCAGAACAGGCACGTGTCCAGCTCTGTGTCCCAGTAATCGAGCTGCAGCACGGCGGGCGCTGGTTTGTCCGACGGACTGAACGGGTCCAGCGACAGGTTCGGTAAATGCGGTTCGTTGAAGCCGCCATTGTCGTAGATCGCCCGCTGTGACTGCTCAAACCACACCAGCACCGCACGCTGCAGATTGCCAGGCTCACAGATGGCGGCCAGCAAGGTCTTGGCATCCTCGAACTGAAAGAGGCTGTTCGGGAGCAATGGGCAATACAGCAACAATGCCGGTACTTCGCGCACCTCGATCACATACATGCCGTGCACGCGCTCGGTAAACTGGGAGGTGGGCGAGCGCCTGAATGCCAAGGGTGCGACCCTGACGCCGGCACTATCATCAGCGCCCTGCCGACAGAAGCGCCCAAGCGCGTGATAGCTGGCTTGGTCGAGCTGGTTGAGTACCCGTGCTCGCAACCCATCGAACAGCAGCGTAAGCCGCCATTGCCCGGCAAAGCTGGCAATCCGCTGCTCGCGCAGCGCCTCGTCGCCCAGCAACCCTTTGACATAGATCGGGTAGGTACTGCCGATGTCGATCCGGCTCACCAATTCGTGCACGTAGCGCGTGTTCATCCAGTCCATGATCAACTGGTCTTCACGGTGCCCGATATGGACAATCACGCCGTCATTCGTTGCCATCAACCGAGCAATGGCCAATTCGGTCAAGGTAATCGTTTTGCTGTCGATCATTTGGCCGATGCCCAGGTCATGCTGGTCGTTGACGAAGGTGTCGACCGTCAGCAACAGGTCATCGGGAAAATAGTTGGCATCCACCGGATGATCAGCAAGCATCTCTTCGCGCAGGCGCCGCGCAGCGTAGGTTTTCAGGTCTTCGACCAGAAGCCGGTCGTCGTCAGTCTTGAACGCCGACTGCAGCACCGTGAGGTCGATCAAAGCCTGGGCAACGGCTGTCCGGACCTGCTGCTCGGCCTCTCTGAGCTTTGTCGGAAAGCGCAAGGCTGGCAACGCATCGGCATCACGCGAGAGCGGCGCAAAGAATTTCGCAGGCTCGCTCGCCTGGGCATATAACTGCTCCAGCTGGGCAACCGTAGTTATACGGCTGCGCCGCAGCCGCGCGACATCTGCCAACAGGCACTCCAGCAAGAGTGCACTCTGCAGGGCGAACGCATCGCCATCACCCGTGAACAGCTCCCAGCTCATGCTCTCGAAGGCAAAGCGCTGGCCCATGCGCCGCTGCAAGGCGAACGCCCATTGCTCCAGAGAGTTAAAGCTTTTTACCTGGCCGCCCGGTATGCAGCTCAAGATCATCTTGCGTACTTCATCGCTGGCGGTGATCAGGAGATCGGGCAAGATTTCACTGTATGTCGTTGGCCCAGCGTGCAAGTGCACCCGCACGGCCTGCACGGTGATGCCCGCCAGCCTGCCCAACAGTACATCTTGCAGGCAGGTGCGCTCGTCGCCCCCCAGGTTGGCGGCGCGCAAACTGTCGAACAGGCTCGCACGCAACATCTGCTGCAGCCAGAGGTCGCGGTCGATGTCCTCACCGCTGCCATTCCAGAAAGCGATCTGCGCCTGGTAAAAGTGCTCGGGCAGCCATGGCAGTAATTGATTGAGGCTGGCGGCGAGCACCTTTGGCTCTACCACGTCACCCTCGGCCGGCTCCCCCTGGAACCTGTAGTCGGCGCCATTCACGCTGGAAAAATCCAGCGGCCTCGCCTCGAGCATGGCTTGCAGCACGACATCCAGCAACGGCCGTGCAGGGCCGTGCGGCGCAAGCAGCAACAGCGCTTCGGCCGACTTCAACTGAGGTCGACGCCTGGCGATCGACGGGTAGTGCGCCTGGACCAGTTGCATAAGCTGCTGGTCGACCACCTGGCGCAAAGTGGGACGGTTGGCGAACATCGCGCGGACAGCCGTTGGCAGGTCCGTGCTGGTTATTTGCTGAGAAGGCATGCGGGTGGCTCCTGGTGAAGGTAATTCACAAGGATGTTCAGCACCCACGCAGGCAAGGGGGTATCTAAGTCAACGAAGGCCCCGCCATTGCGGCGGGACCCTTTTCTGTCACCGTCGTGCAGCTCAGCTGTAGACGCGACCCAGCAACTGCCGGTGGCTCTCGAACTGATCGAGCACATCACGCACGATCTGCTCAGGCGCAAAGCCCATCAGGTCATACTCCTGGCTGCCATCGTGCAGGTACACCTCGGCGCGGTAGAAGCGCTGGCGTACCTCCGGCTCGCCCTCGACCGGCGCTTCGCTCGGCGCGGCCATATAGCCGTCCAGGCTCACTTCGTAGACGAACGGGTTGCCCTCATCCATCATCACCCGCAGGCCCATCATGTTGCGCGACTGGCCGACACGGGTTTCCACCTCGAAGCCCAGGGTCTGCAACTGCGCGGCAGCTTCTTTCAGCGCCGGGCTGACATGCTTGTCCATGAACCGCTGCACCACCGCTTGGGTCGGCTGCAGCTCCAGCTGGCCCAGGCGCTCGCTGAAGCCACGACGGCCACGGGCGGCCAGCTCGGCGCGCTCGCCCTCTACCGCCACGTCCTGCTTCATGGCCTTGTACAGACCGAACATGAACAGCACCAGCACCACCGAGAACGGCAGGCCGGCCAGCACCACCATGGTCTGCATGGCTTCGAAGTTACCCGCGAACAGCAGGCCGATGGTGACCAGGGTGATGATCACCGACCAGAACACCACCATCCAGTGCGGGGCGTCTTCGTCGACCTTGCCGCCTTTGCACGACAGGTTGGCCATCATCACAGCGCCCGAGTCGGCCGGGGTGAGGAACAGCACGAAGCCGACGAACACCGCCACACCGATCACGATCTTGGCGGCCGGGAAGTATTCCAGCAGCTGGTAGATCGACATCGACGGCTGTTCCAGCGCGGTCTTGCCGAGTTCCACGGCGCCCTGGTTGATCACCAGGTCCAGCGCGGTGTTGCCGAAGATCGACAGCCAGGCCAGGGTGAAGCCCAGCGGGATCAGCAGCACGCCGCTGACCAGTTGGCGCACGGTGCGGCCCTTGGAAATACGGGCAATGAACATGCCGACGAACGGGCCCCAGGAAATCCACCAGGCCCAGTAGAACACGGTCCACAGGCCCAGCCAGCGCTCGGACTTGCCGGCTTCGCCCTCGTAGACATAGAGGTCGAAGGTCTTGAGCACGATACCGTTGAGGTAGTCACCGACGTTCTGCACGAAGCCGTTGAGCAGGTGCAGGGTTTCGCCGCCCAGCAGGACGAAGATCAGCAGGCCGCTGAACAGCATGATGTTCAGGTTGGACAGGCGGCGGATACCGTTCTCCACACCCGACACCGCAGCCACGGTGGCCACGCCGGCCATGACCAGGATCACCACCAGCAGGTTGGTCTTGCTGTGGTCCATGCCAAACAGGTATTCCAGGCCCGAAGACACCTGCATCGAGCCAATACCCAGGTTGGTCACCAGGCCCAGCAGGGTGACGAACATGCCGAAGATGTCCACGGCATTGCCAGCGGCGCCCTTGACCCAGCGCTCACCGACCAGCGGGTACAGCGCCGAGCGCAGTGCCAGGGGCTGGTTGTGGCGGTAGGCGAAATAACCCACGGCCAGGCCGACCAAGGCGTAGATCGCCCAGCCATGCAGGCCCCAGTGCAGGAAGGTCAGCTGCAAGCCCTGGCGCGCGGCCTCAAGGCTGGCTGGGGTGCCTTCCGGCGGGTTGAAATAGTGGTCCAGCGGCTCGGAAGCGCCGAAGTAGAGCAGCGAAATACCGATACCGGAAGAGAACAGCATGCCGGCCCAGGCGCCGTAGCTGAAGTCGGGCTGGTCGTCCTTGCCGCCAAGCTTGAGCTTGCCGTAGTCGGAGAAAGCCAGGTAGACGACGAACACCAGGTAACTGCAGATCACCAGCATGTAGTACCAGCCGAAGGTGCGCGTCAGCCACTTCTGGGCCACGCCCAGCACTTGGCCTGCGGCTTCGGGTACAGCGATCAGCAAGGCAGTCAGAACAAGGATCATCAGCGCGGAGATGAAGAACACGACGCGGTTGACCCGTACCCTCTCGGCGGGGGGTTTGGTAAGGGAGGCAGAACTCATTGCACGAATGCTCCGGGCAGTACGGCTTTGGAGGCTAATCAGTCTTTTCCCGAGCAATTGGTGCAATAGCCCCACTGCTACAGGTGTTATAAAAGCACCCTGGAAACCGTGATCCCGAATCGATACGTTGCAAAAAAACAGACAGGTGGCCTGCAAAAAATGCCACGCCTCGTAGGAGGTGCGCGCATTCGTCACAGAGCACCCCGCCCGCTCCAAGGGCCCGCCGCCGGGTCAATGACCGTTGGGCAGAATCTGAATCTTGCTTCGCACTAGCCCGTCAACGCCTTGTATTCCGGGGGTTACACGATTTCCTGGGGTGTCAGTTCGTGCCTTCGAAGCAGCCTGAAAAACTGTCAATGGCACAAATTGTCGCAGAGCTTATTCTTTATTGATTGAACGTTCAATCAAAACAAAATAGACTGGCCTTCGCCGAGTCAGCCGCCCGTCGTCTGCTCGCAGGCCTGAGGAGATAGCAAGATGCCCAAGGTCGGTATGCAACCCATCCGCCGCCAGCAATTGATCGAAGCCACGCTGCAAGCGGTCGATCAGGTCGGACTGGGGGACGCCAGCATTGCGCTGATTGCCCGTTTGGCCGGCGTGTCGAACGGCATCATCAGTCACTACTTTCGGGACAAGAACGGCCTGATCGCAGCGACGATGGGTTACATCATGAGCATGCTCAACGAGGGCGTGAGGGCGCGTCGTCAGGCACTGACCGATGACAGCCCGCGAGCCCACCTGAAAGTGATCATCGAGGGCAACTTCGATGCCAGCCAGGTGAACGGCCCGGCAATGAAAACCTGGTTGGCCTTCTGGGCTTCCAGCATGCACCAGCCCGATTTGCACAGGTTGCAGCGGATCAACGACCACCGCCTGTACTCCAACCTGTGTTGCCAGTTCCGCCGCGTCTTGCCGCTCTACCATGCACGCAAGGCAGCCCGCGGCCTGGCAGCCCTGATCGATGGCTTGTGGTTGCGTGGAGCGCTGTCGGGTGATGCATTCGACACCGATCAGGCGATTCGGATTGCTTACGAATACATGGATCTACAACTGGCTAAACAGCACACCCTGGCAACAGACGACCAGGCCGCTGAATCACCGCGCACGGCGCTTGCCAACACGGCAGGAGCGTGACGGATACGCCATTCACACACTGCACTTGCGAGGACACTATGGCCCGTTTCGGAACGCAAAAACTCTACATTGATGGCGGATACGTCGACGCTGGCACCGATGCCACCTTCGAAGCCATCAACCCGGCTACCGGCGAAGTCCTCGCCCACGTGCAACGTGCCACTCAGGCCGATGTCGAAAAAGCCGTCGAAAGCGCCGAGCGCGGCCAGAAAGTCTGGGCAGCGATGACCGCCATGCAGCGTTCGCGCATCCTGCGCCGCGCCGTCGACATCCTGCGTGAGCGCAACGACGAGCTGGCCATGCTGGAAACCCTGGACACCGGCAAATCGTACTCGGAAACCCGCTACGTCGACATCGTCACCGGCGCCGACGTGCTGGAATACTACGCAGGCCTGGTACCGGCCATCGAAGGCGAGCAGATCCCGCTGCGTGAAAGCTCCTTCGTCTACACCCGCCGCGAGCCGCTGGGTGTGACCGTCGGTATCGGCGCCTGGAACTACCCGATCCAGATCGCCCTGTGGAAATCCGCCCCGGCCCTGGCCGCTGGCAACGCGATGATCTTCAAGCCGTCGGAAGTCACCTCGCTGACCACCCTGAAACTGGCCGAGATCTACACCGAAGCCGGCCTGCCGGACGGCGTGTTCAACGTCCTGACCGGCAGCGGCCGCGAAGTCGGCACCTGGCTGACCGAGCACCCGCGCATCGAAAAAGTTTCCTTCACCGGCGGCACCACCACCGGCAAGAAAGTCATGGCCAGCGCCTCCAGCTCCTCGCTGAAGGAAGTGACCATGGAACTGGGCGGCAAGTCGCCACTGATCATCTGCGCCGACGCCGACCTGGACAAGGCTGCCGACATCGCCATGATGGCCAACTTCTACAGCTCCGGTCAGGTCTGCACCAACGGCACCCGCGTGTTCATCCCTACCGAGATGAAAGCCGCCTTCGAAGCCAAGATCGCCGAGCGCGTAGCCCGCATCCGTGTCGGCAACCCGGAAGACGAGAACACCAACTTCGGCCCACTGGTCAGCTTCCCACACATGGAAAACGTGCTGGGCTACATCGCCAAGGGCAAGGAAGAAGGTGCCCGCGTACTGTGCGGTGGTGAGCGTCTGACCGCCGGTGACTTCGCCAAGGGCGCCTTCGTGGCCCCGACCGTGTTCACCGATTGCACCGACGACATGACCATCGTCAAGGAAGAGATCTTCGGCCCGGTAATGAGCATCCTCGCTTACGAGACCGAAGAAGAAGTGATCCGCCGCGCCAACGACACCGAATACGGTCTGGCCGCGGGCGTGTGCACCAACGACATCACCCGTGCCCACCGCATCATCCACAAGCTCGAAGCCGGCATCTGCTGGATCAACGCCTGGGGTGAATCGCCGGCCGAAATGCCGGTCGGTGGCTACAAGCAGTCGGGCGTCGGCCGTGAGAACGGCGTCAGCTCGCTGGCTCAATACACTCGCATCAAGTCGGTCCAGGTCGAGCTGGGCGGCTACAACTCGGTTTTCTAAACCCTGTCTAGCCACGCCCGTGCCACCGCGCACGGGCGTTTTCGCTCCCTGATCACCGCCAAACGAGGGTACTTACATGTCCCAAGAATTCGATTACATCATCGTCGGAGCAGGCTCCGCCGGTAACACCCTGGCCACCCGCCTGACCGAAGACGCCGGCGTCACCGTGCTGCTGCTGGAAGCTGGCGGCCCTGACTACCGCTTCGACTTCCGCACCCAGATGCCAGCCGCCCTGGCCTTCCCGCTGCAGGGCCGCCGCTACAACTGGGCCTACGAGACCGACCCGGAGCCGCACATGGACGGCCGCCGCATGGAATGTGGCCGCGGCAAGGGCCTGGGTGGCTCCTCGCTGATCAACGGCATGTGCTACATCCGCGGTAACGCCATGGACTTCGACGGCTGGGCAAAACTGCCAGGCCTGGAAGACTGGACCTACCTGGACTGCCTGCCGTACTTCCGCAAGGCGGAAACCCGCGACATCGGCCCGAACGACTACCACGGTGGCGAAGGCCCGGTCAGCGTGACCACCCCGAAAGCCGGCAACAACCCGCTGTTCCACGCCATGGTCGAAGCCGGCGTGCAAGCCGGTTACCCGCGCACTGAAGACCTGAACGGCTACCAGCAGGAAGGCTTCGGTCCGATGGACCGCACCGTGACCAAGCAAGGTCGCCGCTCCAGCACCGCACGCGGCTACCTGGACCAGTCCAAGAAGCGCCCGAACCTGACCATCGTCACTCACGCCCTGAGCGACCGCGTGCTGTTCGACGGCAAGCGCGCCATTGGCGTGACCTACCTGGTCGGCGACAGCGAAGAGCGCGTCGAAGCCCGCGCCCGCAAGGAAGTCATCGTCAGCTCCGGCGCCATCGCTTCGCCGCAGCTGCTGCAGCGCTCCGGTGTTGGCCCACGCGCCCTGCTGGAAAGCCTCGACATCCCGGTGGTCCACGATCTGCCAGGCGTCGGCGAGAACCTGCAGGACCACCTGGAGCTGTACCTGCAGTACGCCTGCACCCAGCCAGTTTCGCTGTACCCATCGCTGCTGTGGTGGAACCAGCCGGCCATTGGTGCCGAGTGGATGTTCAAAGGTACCGGCATCGGCGCCAGCAACCAGTTCGAGGCCGGCGGTTTCATCCGCACTCGCCCTGAGTTCGAATGGCCGAACATTCAGTACCACTTCCTGCCGGTGGCCATTAACTACAACGGCTCCAACGGCGTGAAGGAACACGGCTTCCAGGCGCACATGGGCTCGATGCGTTCGCCAAGCCGTGGGCGTATCCAGGCCAAATCCAAGGACCCGCGCCAGCACCCAAGCATCCTGTTCAACTACATGGCTACCGAGCAGGACTGGCAGGAGTTCCGCGACGGCATCCGCCTGACCCGCGAGATCATGGCCCAGCCGGCGCTGGACCCGTACCGTGGTCGCGAGATCAGCCCGGGCGAGCACGTGCAGACTGATGAAGAGCTGGACAAGTTCATCCGCGAGCACGCCGAAACCGCCTTCCACCCATCCTGCTCGTGCAAGATGGGCACCGACGACATGGCGGTGGTCGACAACGAAGGCCGCGTGCATGGCATGAAGGGCCTGCGTGTGGTCGATGCGTCGATCATGCCGATCATCATCACCGGCAACCTCAACGCCACCACGATCATGATCGCCGAGAAAATCTCGGACAAGATCCGTGGCCGCAAGTCGCTGCCGCGCAGCACCGCCAAGTACTACGTGGCTAACGGTGCGCCGGTGAAAGGCAAGCCGATGCGTGAAGTGAAGCAGGGGTAAGGCACTGGGGCCGCTTTGCGGCCCTTTCGCGACACAAGGCCGCTCCTACAGGGATCCACGTACTCCTTGTAGGAGCGGCCTTGCGTCGCGATCGAGGGCGCAGCCCTCGCAACAGCGACAACTCAGAAAAGGCACCCTCCGCGGTGCCTTTTCTACATCTGCAGAAACGCTTTACAGCCTGCCAATTCATCAGGTTAGAATCAATTGGCACGCGACCTGCTAGTTCATTCTCGCAAGTCCCTTCCCCCGCGATGTACCGGAGTACCTGCCTTTGGATGCCAGCACCATCAACAGCCTGTTCCTGATCGGCGCATTGCTGGTGGGCGCAAGCATCCTGGTCAGTTCGCTGTCGTCGCGCCTGGGCATCCCGATCCTGGTCATCATCCTCGCTGTCGGCATGGTCGCCGGGGTCGATGGTGGCGGCATCATCTTCAACAACTACCCAACCGCCTACCTGGTGGGCAACCTGGCACTGGCGGTGATCCTCCTCGACGGCGGCCTGCGCACGCGGGTGGCGAGCTTTCGCGTAGCGTTGTGGCCGGCCCTTTCGCTGGCCACCATCGGGGTGATGATCACCACTGCCCTGACCGGCCTGGTCGCGGCCTGGCTGTTCAACCTGAGCCTGATCCAGGGCCTGCTGATCGGCGCCATCGTCGGCTCCACCGACGCCGCGGCGGTGTTTTCATTGCTCGGCGGTAAAGGCCTGAACGAGCGGGTCACGGCCACGCTGGAAATCGAGTCGGGCAGCAACGACCCGATGGCGGTGTTCCTCACCGTTACCCTGATCGACATGATCGCCAGCGGCCAGACCGGCCTGCACTGGAGCCTGCTGACCCACCTGTTGCGCGAATTCGGCATTGGCGGCCTGCTCGGCCTGGGGGGTGGCTGGTTGATGCTGCAACTGGTCAACCGAATCAACCTGGCCGGCGGCCTGTACCCGATCCTGGTGGTGGCCGGCGGCCTGGTGGTGTTCTCGCTGACCAACGCCCTGCATGGCAGCGGCTTCCTCGCCGTGTACCTGTGCGGCCTGGTGCTGGGCAACAAGCCGATCCGCAGCCGACACGGCATCCTGCACATGCTCGACGGCATGGCCTGGCTGGCGCAGATCGGCATGTTCCTGGTGCTGGGCCTGCTGGTCACGCCCCACGACCTGCTGCCGATCGCCCTGCCGGCGCTGGGCCTGGCGCTGTGGATGATCCTGGTTGCCCGGCCGCTGTCGGTGGTCGCTGCGCTGCTGCCGTTCAAGGCCTTCCATGGCCGCGAGAAAGCCTTCATTTCCTGGGTCGGGCTGCGCGGCGCGGTGCCGATCATTCTGGCGGTGTTCCCGCTCATGGCCGGGCTGCCGGAAGCCCAGTTGTTCTTCAACCTGGCGTTCTTCATCGTGCTGGTGTCGCTGCTGGTGCAGGGCACCAGCCTGCCGTGGATGGCCAAGTTGCTGAAGGTCACGGTACCGCCGGACCCGGCGCCCATCTCGCGCTCCGCGCTGGAGGTGCACGTCACCAGCGAGTGGGAGCTGTTCGTCTACCGGCTGGGCGCGGAAAAATGGTGTATCGGCGCCGCCCTGCGCGAGTTGAAGATGCCTGAAGGCACGCGCATCGCCGCCCTGTTCCGGGGCGAGCAGTTACTGCACCCGTCGGGCAGTACCGTACTGGAGGTCGGCGACATGCTCTGCGTGATCGGCCACGAACATAACCTGTCTGCCCTGGGCAAGCTGTTCAGCCAGGCACCGCAGCGTGGCCTGGACCTGCGCTTCTTCGGCGACTTCGTGCTCGAAGGCGATGCCGAACTCGGCGCGGTGGCCGCGCTTTATGGCCTGAAACTCGACGGCCTGGACGCGAAAATGCCGTTGGCGCAGTTCATCCGACAGAAGGTCGGAGGCGCTCCAGTAGTAGGCGACCAGGTCGAATGGCACGGCACGATCTGGACCGTGGCGACCATGGACGGGAACAAGATCCAGAAAGTGGGCGTCAGATTCCCCGAAGGAACGCGACCCGGACCAGGATTGTTCCTCTAAACTCCGTTTTCGCTCGAGTCACAAGTAGTCTGCCTATGTCCCTGCGCGTGTACCTTCGCACAGCCCTCTTCGGGCTGTGCCTGTCCCTTTCGTTCGCGGCTGCCGCGGCCGAAACCCCGACCACTGCCAGCATCCAGAACAGCCTCGACAAGATCGCCGAGCGCAAACTGCCCGAAGCCGACCAGAAAGCCCTGCAGCAAGTGCTGGAGCAAACCCTTGCGCTGCTGGCCAGCAAGGAAGACAGCGAGAAGAAGCTCGCTGCGCTCAAGCAACAGTTGGCCAACGCGCCGAAAGAAACCAGCGACAGCCAGAAAGAGCTGGCCAAGCTCAAGGACAGCAAGCCGCAACCGGTCGCCCAGCGCTACGCCAACCTCAGCGTGCCGCAGCTGGAGCAGATGCTCAGCGAGCGCAACACGCTGCAAGGTGAACTGCAAAAAGCGCTGTCGGAAGCCAACAGCCTGATCATCAACTCGCAAACCCGCCCCGAGCGTGCCCAGGCCGAGATCAGCAGCAACCAGACTCGCAGTCAGCAGATCAACAACATCCTCAAGAGCGGCAAGGACGGCGGCAAGGCAATCAATGCCGACCAGCGCAACCAGCTCACCGCCGAGCTGGCCTCGCTCAATGCCCTGACCCTGCTGCGCCGCCAGGAGCTGGCCGGTAACGGCGTGCTGCAAGATCTCGGCAATGCCCGCCACGACCTGCTGATCGACCGTGCCGCGCGGCTGGAGCAGGAAATTCAGGACCTGCAGACACTGATCAACGAAAAGCGCCTGGCCCAGTCCCAGCAGACCGTCACCCAGCAGTCGATCGAGGCGCAGAAGGCCGGTGGCAGCACCCTGCTGGCCAGCGAAAGCGCGGCCAACCTCAAGCTTTCCGACTACCTGCTCAAGAGTACCGACCGCCTCAACGAACTGACCCAGCAAAACCTGCGCACCAAGCAGCAGCTCGACAGCCTGACCCAGGCCGACCAGGCTCTGGACGAACAGATCAGCGTGCTCAAGGGCAGCCTGTTGCTGTCGAAGATCCTCTACAAGCAGAAGCAGGCCCTGCCGCACCTGAAGTTCGACCGCGACCTGGCCGACCAGATCGCCGACATCCGCCTCTACCAGTTCGAGGTCAACCAGCAACGTGAGCAGATGAGCAGCCCGGTGACCTACGTCGACAAGCTGCTGGCCAACCAGCCGCAGGAAGACGTGAACCCGGCGCTGCGCAAGGCCTTGCTGGAAGTCGCCATTACCCGCAGCGACCTGCTCGAACGCCTGAACCGCGAGCTGTCGGCACTGCTCAACGAATCGATCACCCTGCAGCTCAATCAGAAGCAGCTGCTGGGCACTGCCCAGGGCCTGCGCACCACCCTCGACGAGCAGATGTTCTGGATCCCCAGCAACAAACCGCTGGACTGGGACTGGCTGCGCTATGTGCCGGAACGCTTCGCCAAGCAGGTCGCCGACCTGCCCTGGGGCTCCGGCCTCAAGGAGCTGACCGACGGCCTGAGCCAGCGCCCACTGCTGTTCCTGCCCTTGCTGCTGGTGATCGGCGCCCTGCTGTGGCGGCGCAAGTATCTGTACCAGCGGCTGAGCAAGGTGCACCAGGACATTGGCCATTTCCGCCGTGACAGCCAGTGGCACACGCCCCAGGCCATCCTCATCAACATCCTGCTGGCAATGCCGGTCAGCCTGGGCCTTGCCCTGTGCAGCTACGCCTTGCAGATCGACGCCCGCGGGCAGAACGCCAACCTTGGCGCGGCGCTGTGGCAGCTGGCCCAGGCCTGGCTGGTGTTCTATACCGCCTACCGCATTCTCGCTCCCGGCGGGGTGGCGGAAATCCACTTCCGCTGGCACAAGCCGCAAGTCGAGTTCCTGCGTGGCTGGGTACGCCGGCTGGGCACCGTGGTGCTGGCCTTGGTTGGCGTGGTGGCGGTGGCCGAGCACCAGCCTTCGGCGCTGGCCGACGACGTGCTGGGCATCGGTGTGGTGCTGACCTGCTATGCGCTGATGGCCTGGTTGCTCAGCCGCCTGTTGCTGAGCAGCCCCGCTCACCGTGATACCTCGTTGTTCCGCCGCGCTGTCGGGGTCGCCTTCACGGCCTTGCCGATCGCCTTGTTCGTGGCGGTGTGCTTCGGCTACTACTACACCGCGCTGAAGCTCACCGACCGGTTGATCTACACCCTGTACCTGCTGCTGTTCTGGCTGGTGATCGAGGCCGCCTTCGTGCGCGGCCTGTCGGTGGCGGCGCGGCGCCTGGCCTATCAGCGCGCCCTGAGCAAGCGCGCGGCGGCCAAGGAAGGGCTGGATGGCGAGGTCATCACCGAAGAGCCGACGCTGGATATCGAACAGGTCAACCAGCAGTCGCTGCGCCTGATCCGCCTGGCCCTGCTGGGTGGTTTCATTGCCGGTCTGTACTGGGTCTGGGCGGACCTGATCTCGGTGTTCGCCTACCTCAACAACTTCACCTTGTACGAATACACCAGCGGCACCGGCAGCGCGGCCAGCATGGTGCCGATCAGCCTTGGCGACCTGCTCGGCGCGCTGGTGATCGTCGGCATCACCTTCGCCCTGGCCCGCAACCTGCCGGGCTTGCTGGAGGTGCTGGTGCTGTCGCGCCTGAACCTGGCCCAGGGCAGCGCCTATGCCACCACCACGTTGCTGTCGTACATCATCGTCGGCATCGGCATCGTCACCACCCTGTCGACCCTCGGGGTGAGCTGGGACAAGCTGCAGTGGCTGGTCGCAGCGCTGTCGGTGGGCCTGGGCTTCGGCATGCAGGAGATCTTCGCCAACTTCATCTCCGGCATCATGATCCTGTTCGAACGCCCGGTGCGCATCGGCGACACCATCACCATCGGCAACCTGTCGGGCACGGTGAGCAAGATCCGCATCCGCGCCACCACCATCACCGACTTCGACCGCAAGGACATCATCGTCCCCAACAAGACCTTCATCACTGGCCAGCTGATCAACTGGTCGCTGACCGACACGGTCACCCGGGTGACGCTGAAACTGGGCATCGACTACGGCTCCGACCTGGACCTGGTACGCGATCTGCTGCTCAAGGGCGCCCACGAAAACCCACGGGTGCTCAAGGACCCGGAGCCGATCGTGTACTTCCTCAACTTCGGCGAAAGCTCGCTGGACCACGAGCTGCGCATGCACGTGCGCGACCTGGGCGACCGCAACCCGACGCTGGACGAGATCAACCGCTACATCAGCCGCGAGTTCAAGGCGCACGACATCAAGATTTCGGTGCGCCAGGTCGAGGTGTTCCTGATGGACGCCACCGGCGGCAAGCAGCAGTTGATTCCGGTGGAACAGCCTAAAGGGGATGGCACTCAAGCGGTGTGAGTGGACTCCATAGGGCATGAACGCCCAAAATGCTGGCGAGGGCTTTGCCCTCGATCGCGGATAAATCCGCTCCTACAGGGTTCTGAACTGCGCCCCGGATGTTGGACACCCATCCAACACCGGGGTGTTTTACATGACCAAGTATTCCAAGCAGTTCAAGCTGTCTGCCATCGAAGCC